>CAUFRO010000005.1 GCA_959027945.1 uncultured Collinsella sp. | reverse complement strand
GCGAGGACGAGATTCTGCCCTCGTTTTGGGGCTCCAATGCTGTCATGCTCGTTGCGGGCACGGTGCTCTACGGCGTCTTTCTGCTGTTCTCGGGCGCCACGTTGCTGCAGGGGCTGCTATGCCTGTGGCTGTTCAACATTATGATCGTCAACTGGAACGGTATGAGTTACCTCACGGCCATCAAGGATTACCGCGGCATCCTGTGCAGCTTTGCGGCTGCCATTGGCGTGGCGTGCCTGTGCGCCCTGACCGCGCTGGCGCTGGGACTGCCGCCGGTCGAGGGCCTGTTGGCATCAATTGCTCTGGGCTACGGCGTCATGCTCGCCTGGGACGTGGTACTGCTGTACCGGTATTTTCCTCAGAGCGACCGCAGCCCCTGGCCCTTTTTGCAGTGGCTCGATCAGTTTATGCCGCTGGCGCTCACGGGCCTGTTAACCAATCTGGGGCTCTTTGCGCACCTGGTGATTATTTGGGCCGGTCCTATTGGCGTGCAGGTCAAGGGCTTGTTTTATGGTGCGCCCTACTACGATGTGCCGGCGCTCATCGCGTTTTTGACGATCCTGGTCACGACCGTCAACTTTGTGGTCTCGGTCGAGGTCAACTTCTATCCGCGCTACCGCGACTACTACAGCCTGTTCAATGACGGCGGCGTGGTAGGCGACATTGTGGTGGCCGAGGAGGAGATGCTCTCCACGCTTAACAGCGAACTGCGCTTTTGTGCGCTCAAGCAGCTGTTTGTGACCGCGGCGGTCATTTCGCTCGAGACCACGGTGCTGTCGGCCCTGCCGTTGGGCTTTAACAACCTTATGCACGGGTATTTTCGCACGCTGTGCGTGGGCTATGGCCTGTATGCCGTGGGCAATACGGTGATGCTCATCTTGCTGTACTTTACCGACTATAAGGGGGCCGTGCTGGCTTCGGGCCTGTTTGCCGGTGTGGCCGGGCTGGCGACTGCGGTGTCGTTGCTTTTGTCGCAGCAGTTTTACGGCTTTGGCTTTTTGTTGGGTGCGGCGGTGTTTTTTATCGTGGCGCTGCTGCGGCTCGATACCTATACCGCCAACTTGCCGTATCGTATCCTGAGCCAGCAGCCCATTGTGGCGACCGACAAAACGGGTCACTTTACACAGCTGGGCCGCTTGCTCGACCGTGCCGAGCAGCGCTATGAGGAACGCCGTCAGCAGGGCGAGCCGCATGGCGCGTTTGAGCGCGCGGTGGTTCGCTTGTATCAAAAGCATTGGGGAGGTCCTGATGACCGAT
Organism: uncultured Collinsella sp.; assembly: GCA_959027945.1. Lineage (GTDB taxonomy): Bacteria > Actinomycetota > Coriobacteriia > Coriobacteriales > Coriobacteriaceae > Collinsella. The sequence goes on along the minus strand of CAUFRO010000005.1, from coordinate 87,000 downwards.
AGAATGATGTCTCGCCGCCGTCTGTTTGAGGCGGCTGCCGGTGTGCTGTTGCTTTCGGGCTGCTCGGTGCAGGAAGACTCCTCGACCAAAAAAGTCAAAAAGCAGGACGAGATCAAAAAGGCCGAGGCCTCGGACGGGACTAAGCACCTGCGCGATAAAGATGAGCTGTACGAGGTCTACGACGACTCGGGCATTGTGACCATGTATCTGACGGTCTCGCGCGGCAATAGCTCCGAGAATACCGACCATAGCTGGGCCGAGATCAATTCGTACTCGGTTTATGATTACGCCGACATGGGCGTGACGCGCTATCAGGTTATGGGCCTGCTGCAGGCGGGCGACGAAGACGGCCCGGTTGCCGGCGAGGTTGGCTATGGCGAGGAAGCGCCCAATGCCACCGTGCAGGTGCGCGGTCAGACATCGAGTGTTAACTCGCAAAAGAATTACAAGGTGGAGCTCAAAAAGGGCAAGGGTACCTGGCGCCAACAGCGCGCGATTGCGCTCAACAAGCACATGGGCGAGGGTATGCGTTTTCGCAACAAGATGGCCTACGACCTTATCCGTGGGATTCCCCAGATGATGGGCCTGCGCACGCAGTTTGTGCATCTGTGGGTGTGCGACCAGACCGAAAAGACCAACGACACCTTTGAGGACTACGGCCTGTTTACGCAGGTGGAGCAGCTCAACAAGACGGCGCTTAAGGCACATGGCCTGGATAAGAGCGGGCACCTGTACAAGGTGAACAGCTTCGATTTCCATCGCTACGAGGACACCATTAAGCTGGCGGATGACCCCGACTATAACCAGACGGCGTTTGAGGGCATGCTCGAGATTAAGGGCGATTCGGACCACACCAAGCTCATCGAGATGCTCGATGCGCTCAACGATGAGTCGCAAAAGATCGATGATGTGCTCGATACCTACTTTGATACCGAGAATCTGGTCTATTGGCTGGCGTTTCAGATCCTGACGGGCAACTGCGATACGCAGAACCGTAACTGCTATCTGTACAGCCCTCTCAACTCAAATACCTGGTACTTTTTGGATTGGGATAACGACGGCATGCTGCGTAAGCTGGAGCTTTCTCTTACCGGGTTTTCGGACTACGCGAGCTGGGAGCGCGGTGCAAGCAACTACTGGGGCAACGTGCTGTTTAACCGCGCGTTGCGCAGCAAGTCGTTCCGCAGCGAACTCGACCGTGCCGTCAAGGACTTGCGCTCGTATTTGACCGAGACTCGCCTGGCCAAGATGATCAAGCACTACCGCGAGGTGACTGAATCTCTGGTCTTTGCTTCGCCCGATATCGACAATCTGCCTGTCACCAAGGACCAATACGAGCAGATCGCCGCGGCGATTCCCTCCGAGATCGAGGAGAACTACAAGAGCTTTCGCGAGAGTTTTAAAAAGCCCATGCCGTTCTACATCGGCGTGCCGCAGATCGATAACGGTAAGCTGCGCATTAACTGGGATGCGTCTTACGACTTTGAGGCGCGCGACATTCGCTACACTGTAGAGCTTGCGCGCGACTATGCCATAAGCGATGTGGTCTTTAAGGCCGAGGACGTGCTGCTTCCCGAGGTGACCTGCGATGCGCCCGATGCCGGCCAGTATTTTGTGCGCGTGCGTGCCACCAACTCCGACGGCTATACGCAAGATGCGTTTGACTACTATGTGACCGACGACGGCAAGAACTACGGCATGAAGTGCTTTTACGTGCAAGACGGCGGTAAGGTCGTGGAGGACACGTATGAGGAGGGCTAGCGCGCTGCTTGAGCGCTTGGCGGCCCCGCCTGTGCGTGCCACACAGGAACGTTACCGCCACGAGCTCAAATATCTCATTAACGAGGGCGAGCACGCTGCGCTTGCCTGTCGCATGGCGCCGGTGTTTAAGCTGGACAAGCATGCGCGGGCGGGCGGTTACACCATTCGCAGCCTGTATTTTGACGACTACTGCAACTCGGCCTACGAGGAAAAAGACGCCGGCATTCTCATGCGCAAAAAGTATCACGTTCGCATCTATAACGGCAGCGACAAGGTGATTAAGCTCGAGCGCAAAAAGAAGTACGGTAGCTGGATCTATAAGGAGGACGCGCCGCTCACACGTGGCGAGTTTGAGCAGATTCTGGCTGGCGACTACGGCTTTTTGCTGAGGAGCCCCTATCCGCTCTGTCGCGAGTTCTACATCGAGTGCATCTGCAACATGATGCGCCCGCGGACCATCGTGGACTACGAGCGTGAGCCGTGGGTGATGGACGAGGGCACCGTGCGCGTTACGTTTGACATGAACGTGCGTGCCGCGGTGGGAAGCTTCGATATCTTTGACGCGACGCTGCCCGTGCTGCCGGTCCTGGAGCCCGGCAAGCTGGTGATGGAGGTCAAGTTTACGGAGTTTTGCCCGCAGCTGGTGCGCGATTTGGTGCCGCCGGGCGCGGCCGAGCTTACGGCGGTCTCCAAGTACTGCCTGTGTTACGAAAAGACCGCCTACCTGCGCGGATTTAATTACTGGGAATCGGATTTTGAGAACCGAGGGGATATTTAGACCATGAGCACCAGGGACTTTTTTAAGAACTCCGTTTTGGAGGCGTTTGGCCAGGTCGACCCTGCCAAGATTGGCCTTTCGCTGCTTGTGGCGCTCGCCATGGGCATCCTGATCTATTACGTGTACAAGCGCTTTTTTACCGGCGTGGTGTATTCGCGTAGCTTTGCCGTGACGCTTGTGGGCATGTGCGTGCTCACCTGCATGGTCACGCTCGCGATCTCGACGAACGTGGTCATCTCACTCGGTATGGTCGGTGCTCTGTCTATCGTCCGCTATCGTACGGCGGTCAAGGACCCGCTCGACCTGCTGTATTTGTTTTGGTCCATTACCACGGGCATTACGGCAGGCGCCGGCATGTACGCGCTCGTGGCGCTCACGGCGGTGGTCATCGTGGTGATGATCGCCGGGTTTGCGAGCCATCAGGACAAGGCGCGCGTGTACATGATGGTCATTCACTACACGGGCCAGACCACCGGCGACGATATCGTGCGCGCGTTTGGGCGTACCAAGTTCACCGTTAAGTCCAAGACGATGCACGGCGACAAAGTCGAGATGGCCGTGGAGGTATTCTCGGACGGCGTGGACATGCCCTATGCCGACGCGATTCGCACGCTCGATGGCGTTGAGGACCTGACCCTCATCCAGTACAACGGCGAATATCACGGCTAACTATGTTCCGGCGTTCTAACGAACGCCGGACCGCTCGACGCTGCGCGGGCATCTGCCGGGCGATCTGCCGCTCAAACCGTCGCTTGCGTACATGAAGTACGCTTCGCTCCTCTTTCGCGGCACCTCGCCACGGCAGCTGCCCGCTCGCTGACGTTTGCTCGACCTGGGTGATATTGATTTATCCGAAGCGCCGTCACGGGTATCATGGTGAAAGCGATTTCAATGACAGGGGTGCTCGTGGTAAAGATGAAAGATGTGGCCGAGTTGGCTGGCGTTTCGAGCGCCGCCGTCTCGCGCTACCTCAACGGTGGGTATATCTCGGCGGACAAGGCCGAGCGCATTAAGCAGGCGATTGAGCTGACCGGATACGTGCGGTCCAGCCAGGCTCGCGCGCTGCGTACCGGCTCCACCAAGCTCATCGGCGTCATCGTGCCTAAGATCAACTCGGAATCCGTGAGCCGCATTACCGCCGGCATTGGCCAGGTGCTCGGTCGCCGTGGCTACCAGATGCTGCTTGCCAATACCGACAACGCGGCCGATCGCGAACTCGAATACCTTGATTTATTCCAAAACCATCCGGTTGACGGCATTGTGCTGGTGGCAACCATGATCACCGACGAGCACCGTCGTGCGATTGACTCGTGCCGTGTGCCCATTGTGCTGATCGGCCAACATGTCGAGGGCGCGGCGTGCGTCTGTCACGACGATTACGAGGCTGCCTTTGAGCTCGGCCGTGCGCTTGCGGGTCGGGTGGACGGCAAGATCGCCTACATCGGAGTTACTGAAGAGGACCGCGCGGCCGGTTATGACCGCCGTCGCGGTTTTGAGGCCGGCTTGCACGCCGCGGGTAACCCGCTCGATGCCGCCTTGATTCGCCTGGGCTCGTTTACGCTCGACTCGGGCTATCGCGCTGCGCGCGAGCTGCTTGCCGATGCCCCCGATGTTTCGTTTATCGCGTGCGCGACCGACACTATGGCTGCCGGCGCCCTGCGCGCTCTTGACGAGGTGCGTGGCATGGGTGAGGGCGTGCGTCGCGTGAGCGGTTTCGGTGACAACGCATTTTTGCGCGCGCTGACGGGCGGCATTCCCACCGTGCATTATGGCTACCTGACCAGTGGCGTCGAGGCGACCAATATGTTGCTCAACACGCTCGATGGCGTGGAGGGGGAGAGCGGTCTAAAGACGCTCAAACTCGGCCATCAGCTTATGAATGTCTAGATTTTGGGCACGTCTGTCTGCCTCTGAGCCCTTATGTTTGTCACAAAACTACCATTCGCCGGCTATTTCCTACCGTTCACCCTACTATGAAAACGATTACAGACATATGAAACTGAAATCGATTACAGTGTAAGTGTCAAAGATGGCCGGGTGTACGTGCGCTCGTTTGAGGAAAGGGAAGTCATGGACTACCGCAAATCAGCCCAAGAGGTGCTCGACAACATCGGTGGCGCCGGCAACGTTGTTTCGGCTGCACACTGCGCCACGCGTCTGCGCCTGGTGATTGCCGATAACGCCAAGGTCGACAAGGAGGCCCTCGAGAATATCGACGGCGCCAAGGGCGTCTTTGAGGCCCAGGGCCAGCTCCAGATTATTTTTGGCACCGGCACCGTCAACAAGGTCTACGAGGAGTTCATCGCGCTCAGTGGCGTCGCGGCTGCCACCAAGGCCGAGGTCAAGGAGGCCGCGGCGCAGCAGCAGAACATCTTTATGCGTGCCATTAAGGTGCTCGGCGACGTCTTTGTCCCCATCATCCCCGCCATCGTGGCTTCGGGCCTGCTGCTGGGCATTATGAGCGCCCTCAACTTTATGGCCTCCAACGGCTTTATCGCGCTCGACACTAATAACTTTATTTATAAGATCGCCGACCTGGTCTCGGGCACGTCCTTTGGCATTCTGCAGATCCTGATCGGCTACTCCGCCGCCAAGGCCTTTGGCGCCAACCCGTACCTGGGTGCCGTCGTCGGAGGTGCGTTCATCAACTCCTCGCTGCAGAGCGCCTATACGGTTGCCTCCGAGGGCGTTCAGACCATGGTTACCGTCATCCCCGGCGTCTACAGCTTTGAGTGGGTCGGTTATCAGGGCCACGTGATCCCCATCGTCATCGCCTGCGCCATTCTGGCCTTCCTCGAGAAGCGTCTGCACAAGATCGTTCCCGAGATGTTTGACCTCTTTGTGACTCCGCTCGTCTCCGTGTTCGTGACCGTGCTCGTGACGCTCGTTGCCGTCGGCCCCATCTTTGTCTGGGCCGAGAACGCCATCCTCGGCCTGATCCAGGCTCTGCTGACCCTGCCCTTCGGCATCGGTTCCTTTATCGTCGGTCTGTTCTATGCCCCCACGGTCGTTACCGGTATCCACCAGATGTACACCGCTATCGATCTGGGCCAGCTCGCCCAGTACGGCGTGACCTACTGGCTGCCCATCGCCAGCGCTGCAAACATCGCCCAGGGTGGCGCAGCGCTTGCCGTTGCCTTTAAAACCCGCGATGCCAAGATTAAGGGCCTGGCGCTTCCTTCGTCTCTGTCCGCCTTCATGGGTATTACCGAGCCTGCCATCTTCGGCGTGAACCTGCGTTTCTTTAAGCCCTTCATCGCCGGCTGCATCGGCGGCGGTTGCGGTGCCCTGGTCTGCGCGCTCACCTCGCTTGCCGCTTCCGGCACCGGCGTTACCGGCATTTTCGGTATCCTGCTGTGCCTGGCCCAGCCCGTGCAGTACGCGATCATGTTCGCGGTCGCCGCGCTGGTTTCCTTTGGCGTCTCGTTTGTCCTGTACAAGGACGAGCCCAAGGCTTCCGAGCAGGCCTAAGAGCTTTTGATTGAGGGGTGCCCGCGGGTTGTATGCTCGCGGGCGTTTCCCGTATCCGGTGCCGATCTCTGGCGCCTTGTTACTTTCGATCCGTTAGGACTTTGATATGTCTAATGCACTTGGTCGAGACCTTGCAAAGCTGGTTGCCGCTGTTGACGCTGCCGCCTCTGAGTGCGGTCATGGCGCGTATGGTCAGCACTTCCATATTATGCCGCCCGCGGGTTGGCTCAACGACCCCAACGGTCTTTGCCAAGCAGGCGGCGTGTTCCACGCTTATTTTCAATATGCGCCGTTTGATGTCGAGGGTGGCGTTAAGGCCTGGGGTCATGCGACGAGCCGCGACCTTATGACGTGGGACTACGTTGGCGCCCCATTGCTGCCCGACGAGCCGTTCGATTGCCATGGCGTGTATTCGGGCTCCGCGCTTGCCGAGGACGGTCGCATTCGCGTGCTTTATACGGGCAACGTTAAGCTTTCCGATTCGGACGGGACGTACGACTACGTCAATACCGGCCGCCGCGCTGATACCGTCTATGTGGAGAGCGTTGATGGCCTTGCCGGTCGGGAGTTCAGCCAAAAGCGTGTGGTGCTGGCCTCCGAGGATTATCCCGAGGATTTGACCTGCCATGTGCGTGATCCCAAGGTGTGGCGTGACGCGGACGGGCGTTATCACATGGTGCTGGGCGCGCGTCGTCGCGTGGACGGGCCGCATGTCGATAGCCGTTTTTGTGAGATGCACGGCGAGGGTGCCGGGCGCGATGTGGGTGAGATCCTGGTATACGGCTCGGCTGACATGTTTAGCTGGCAGCTCGAGAGCCGTGTGTCTACGCCCGAGCGCTTTGGCTTTATGTGGGAGTGCCCGGGGTATCTGGAGCTTGAGACGGATGGCGCCGTACCGGCGAAGTTCCTTTCCTTTTCTCCCCAGGGGCTCGAGGGCGGTCGTTGGGACCGCGGCAACGTATACGCTGCTGGCTACATGCCTGTATCGGGCGACATCACTGGTGGCAAGGACGCTTATGAGCTTGGCGAGTTCCGCCTGTGGGACGCTGGTTTTGACTTCTATGCTCCGCAGGAGTTCACGGCCGAGGACGGTCGCCATATTCTAATCGGCTGGATGGGCATGCCCGATGAGCCGACCTATGGCAACGCGCCTACCGTGGCGTGCGGATGGCAGCACTGCATGACGGTGCCGCGTGAGCTTACAGCCGGTGCCGACGGCGTGGTGCTGCAGCAGCCGGCTCGCGAGATCGAGCACCATTATGCCTCGGTGCGCGTGGGGGAGGGCTCGTTGGAGGTTGACGGCGATACCTGCTTTGACGTTGTTGCCAACGGTGTCGATGGCGCGTTTACCGCGATGGTTGATGGCGAGCTGAAGCTGGAGTTTATGCCCGCCGAGGGCGAACTGCCCTCGCGCTTTGAGATGCGATTTACCGATGAAGGTTGCGCTTCTGCCGGCTGTGGTCGTACCGTGCGCTGGGAGCCCGTCGACGAGGTGCGCAACGTGCGCATTGTTGGCGATGTCTCGTCGGTCGAGGTGTTTGTGAATGATGGCGCGCTCGTGTTCTCGACGCGCATCTATCCCGAGGCCTATGGCGTGACCGTTGACGCTCCGGGTGCGAGCGTGAACTATCACACGCTCATCATCTAGGCGATTCGTCGCATATCGGCGCTATACTGCAGCCGTTGCCCACGATGCGGGGAACACCCGCATCGTGGGTTTTTGCTTATGAAGGGACGGTGCCGTGTGGACGTGCAACAGCTAGAAGAGGCCTGGGCTGCAAGGGCCGGCGCGCGTGAGGCGTGTCTTGTCGCTGCTCCGCATGTGCCGGCAGGGCTGTCGCAGCTGGGGATTGTGCGTCCCGGTGACCGCCTGGTGGCCTTTGCGGACGACTTTGTCGATGCGTTTGCGAGCGGCTTTGATTGCTGCGATGTCGCGCTGATGGGCTCGCCGTCCGCCGAGGCGTTTGCCGCTGCGTCCGAGGGCTTTGATGCTTCGTTTGATGCCGAGGGGCCGCACCTGTGGTGGTTCGTTAACTCCATCGGCGGGTTTGGTCTGCGTGTGCCCGATCTGCGTGCGCTGGGTCGGGCGGCGCGTGAGGCCCATGCGCTGCTGGTTGTTGACAACACCGTGGCGTCGGCTTTTGGCTGCGATCCGCTGCGGCTGGGTGCCGTGCTGTCGCTCGAGGCGCTCGACCGCGTGTGTGCTGGTAAGGCGCCGCGCAAGCTCGTTGCCGCTTCGGTGGCGCGCTCGCAGCTCAAGCGCCATCGTGTGGATGCTGCTGCCGAGTGCGCGCATGCCCTGCTTGGGGGCTGTGGCTTGGCCAAGCTTGATTTGACTGCTGACGAGGTCGCCGTGCTGGAGCGCGGGCTGGACTCGCTCGATGTCCGCATGCAGGCGCATTTCGATCGCGCCCGTGCGCTGGCCGAGTATCTGGCCGCTAACGAGATGGTGCGCAACGTACGCTATCCCGGACTGAGCTCGCATCCCGACCATGCGGTTGCAACGGGAATCCTCGAGCACGGCTTTGGCCCGGCAGTTGAATTTGATCTTATCGAGCGTAGTGCGGCCGAGCTGTTCGATGCTTTGCCCGGGGAGTTTCGCACATCGCTCGCCGGCGGCGCAACGACGCGCCTTTCGGCTCCACGTGACAAGCAGGGGAGCACCGTCCGCCTCTTTGCCGGCACCGACGACCCCTTGATCGTGGCTGCCACCCTGGACAACGCCCTCCGTAAGTAGCTACTTTTTGGTGATGCTGGCGATGAGGTCGCTGGCCTTTGCGGCAATTACTTGGTTGATGTCGGCCTGCAGCTCCTCGTAGACCGCTATGGCTCGCTCGCCGGCGGGGGTCAGGGTGGACCCGCGGGCGCCGTCGCGCTCGATGAGCTTGCAGCCCAGCTGCCCTTCGGCTTCGTTCACAATGCGCCAGGCCTTGGAATACGCCATGCCCATGCTCTTGGCGGCGCGGTTGAGCGAGTGCTCGCGGGCGATACCCTGCAGCAGCAAGACGCAGCCGTGGCCGAACACGCCCGGCAGATCTTTGTCGCACGACTGAATGACCAGTTTTGCCGTCGTCTTGTACTCCATGCGCTCCACGTCTCTCCGCTAAAGTGTTTGCTGGGCAAACGCAAAGCCTGCGTCAAGCCCTCGTGTGCTCTTCTTAAATCATGCATTGTAGCAGTCAAAGTGCGTTAAGATACTTCCCCAGTATTGGGCGCCCAAGGTTGGGCTGGGTCCTACGAGGCCTGCAGCCGACCGGTCGCATGGAAAAAGGAGAAACATGGCTACGTTCTTTCCCGGTGAGTCCCACACGTTTTCGGAGTATCTGCTGGTCCCTGGTTACTCGTCCTCGCAGTGCATCCCCAACAACGTCTCTCTTAAGACGCCGCTGACCCGCTTTAAGCGCGGTGAGAAGCCGGCAATCACCCTGAACATCCCCATGGTTTCCGCCATCATGCAGTCCGTCTCGGGCGTCGATATGGGTGTCGCGCTCGCTACCGAGGGTGGCCTGTCCTTCATTTACGGTTCCCAGAGCGCCGAGTCTGAGGCCGCTATGGTCAAGGCCGTCAAGGATCACAAGGCCGGCTTCGTTCAGTCCGATTCCACGCTGACCCCCGACATGACCATGGAGCAGGTCATTGAGCTCAAGGAGAAGACCGGCCACTCCACCATGCCGGTTACCGACGACGGCACTCCCAAGGGTAAGCTCCTGGGCATCGTCACCAGCCGTGACTATCGCCCCAGTCGCGATGACCACCAGACGAAGGTCTCCGAGTTCATGACTCCGCGTGAGCAGCTCATCGTGGGCGACAAGAACATCAGCCTCAAGGTTGCCAACGACGTCATCTGGGACAACAAGCTCAACGCCCTGCCCATCGTCGACGACAACGATCACCTCATGGGCATCGTCTTCCGCAAGGACTACGACAGCCACAAGACCAACCCCAACGAGCTGCTCGATAACGACAAGCGCTACATGGTCGGCGCCGGTATCAACACCCGCGACTATGCCGAGCGCGTGCCGCTGCTCATCGAGGCCGGCGCCGATGTCCTGTGCATCGACTCCTCCGAGGGCTTCAGCGAGTGGCAGAAGCGCACCATCGAGTGGATTCGCGCCAACTACGGCGAGGACGTCAAGGTCGGTGCCGGTAACGTCGTCGACGCCGAGGGCTTCCGCTTCCTGGCAGACTGCGGTGCCGACTTCATCAAGGTCGGTATCGGCGGTGGCTCCATCTGCATCACCCGCGAGACCAAGGGTATTGGCCGTGGCCAGGCCACCGCGCTGATCGACGTCTGCCGCGCTCGTGACGAGTACTACGAGGAGACCGGCGTCTACGTGCCCGTGTGCTCCGACGGCGGTATCGTCTACGACTACCACATGACGCTCGCCCTTGCCATGGGTGCCGACTTTATGATGCTGGGCCGCTACTTCGCTCGCTTCGATGAGAGCCCGACCGAGCGCGTCAACGTGAACGGTCAGTACATGAAGGAGTACTGGGGCGAGGGTTCTGCACGTGCCCGCAACTGGCAGCGTTACGACCTGGGCGGCGCCGCGAAGCTCAGCTTCGTCGAGGGCGTCGACTCCTACGTTCCCTACGCCGGTTCCCTCAAGGACGGCGTGGGCGGCACGCTCTATAAGGTCAAGTCCACGATGTGCAACTGCGGTGCCCTCTCGATCCCCGAGCTCCAGGAAAAGGCACGCCTAACGCTGGTCAGCTCCACCTCCATCGTCGAAGGCGGCGCCCACGACGTAGTCGTCAAGGACTCCCAGCAGAGCGTTTCCTATCGATAAGCGGCTTTCCCAAGCACCGCACCTTGCCGTTCAAACCGTCGCTCGCGTACCAAAGTACGCGTCGCTCCTCTTTCACGGCAATCTGCGGCACCTGGAAAACCCGTTCGTGCTAGAACGAGTTTCAGACAAAGGTTGATTCACAACCACGTTATTTAGATAAAGCGAGATGCCTGTAAGTTGCAGGCATCTCGCTTGTCGTATTTGCTATCATCAGTCAAGTTAACCTTAGGGTCGGTCGGCTTAGCTTTGTTCGCTACAAGTTCCGCACGCAAAGAAGAGCACTTAATGTGCTCTTCGTCTTGCGCAGGACTGTCCGCAGTAGCGAACAAAGCTAAGCCGACCGACCCCAGCTAAGATTAAAGGAGCTGATATGTGCGATTGCACAGATCATAAGGACGAGATTCCTGTCTACGACGCGCAGGCCATTGAGTCCAGGTGGATGAAGGCCTGGGAGGACTTCAACCTCTTTGCCGTCGACACCGACGCCAGCAAGCCCAAGAAGTACGTGCTCGAGATGTTCCCGTATCCGTCGGGCGACCTGCACATGGGCCACGCGCGCAACTATACTATCGGCGATGCCATGGCCCGTCAGGCCCGCATGCGCGGCTACGACGTGCTGCATCCCATCGGCTTTGACGCCTTTGGCCTGCCCGCCGAGAACGCCGCCATCAAGCACAACACGCAGGCTGCCGCCTGGACGTATAAGAACATGGACCAGGCGCTCGCCACGATGAAGCGCATGGGCTTCTCCTACGATCTGGATCGCATGGTCAAGACCTGCAGCCCCGACTACTACCGTTGGGGTCAGTGGATCTTTGAGAAGATGTGGGAAAAGGGCCTGGTCTACCGCAAGAAGAACCCGGTCAACTGGTGCCCAACCTGCAAGACCGTTCTGGCCAACGAGCAGGTCACCGAGGGCAAGTGCTGGCGCTGCGGCACCGAACCCGAGAAGCGCGACCTTGAGCAGTGGTACTACAAGATCACCGAGTACTCTCAGGAGCTGCTCGACGATCTGGAGAAGCTCCCCGGCTGGCCCGAGCGCGTCAAGCAGATGCAGGCCAACTGGATCGGTCGCTCCGAGGGCGCAGAGGTCGACTTTACCCTGTGCGACCGGGATGGCGAGCCCATCGAGGGCGACGAGGGCAAGATCACCGTCTTCACCACGCGTGCCGATACCCTTTTTGGCGTCTCCTTCTTTGTCCTGGCTCCCGAGTACGCCGGCTTGCACGAGCTCGTCGAGGGCACGGAGTACGAGGAGGCCGTGACCAAGATCGTCGAGGACTCCAAGCATATCTCTGCCGTCGAGCGTGCCCAGGGCACACTCGAGAAGCACGGTGCCTTCACGGGCCGCTATGTGGTAAACCCCGTCAACGGCGAGAAGGTCCCTGTGTGGGTTGCCGACTACGTCGTGGCCGACTACGGCACCGGCGCCGTCATGGCCGTTCCCTGTGGCGACCAGCGCGACTTTGAGTTCGCCCGCAAGTACGACCTGCCGATCGTACCGATCATCCTGGACGATGGCGATCGCGCTGCCGTCGAGGCCAGCGGCGAGACCATCGATACCTTCCATGCCGAGACCGTCGACTGGGATTGCGCTCACGCTGCCGAGGGCACGCTCGTCCAGTCCGGCAAGTACACCGGCATGCGCGGCGGTAAGCACTCCGAGGGCGAGGCTGCCATCGTGGCCGACCTCGAGGCCATGGGCTGTGGTCGTCGCAAGGTCGAGTTCCGTCTGCGCGACTGGCTCATCAGCCGCCAGCGCTATTGGGGCAACCCCATCCCGGCCATCCACTGCGAGCACTGCGGCATCGTGCCCGTGCCCGAGGATCAGCTGCCGGTGACGCTGCCCGAGAACCTGGACCTGGGCGCCGGTGAAACCCTCGCCGAGTGCAAGGAGTTCTACGAGACCACCTGCCCGGTCTGCGGTCGCCCGGCCAAGCGCGAGACCGATACCATGGACACCTTTACCTGCTCCAGCTGGTACTACCTGCGCTATACCGATCCGCACAACACCGAGCTGCCCTTCTCCCGTGAGGCCGCCGACCGTTGGATGCCCGTCGATAACTACATCGGCGGCATCGAGCACGCTATTCTGCACCTGCTCTACAGCCGCTTCTTTACCAAGGCGCTGCGCGACCTGGGCCTGCTGAGCGTGGACGAGCCCTTCACTAATCTGCTGTGCCAGGGCATGGTCAAGGACGAGAACGGCGACACCATGTCCAAGTCCAAGGGCAATGTCGTGCCCCCGAGCTCGGTTATCGAGCCCTACGGCGCGGACACCATGCGTCTGGCGATCTTGTTTATCGCCCCGCCCGAGAAGGACTTCGACTGGGATCCCAAGGCCGTTGAGGGCGCCAACCGCTTCATCAAGCGCGCCTGGCGTATCGTTTGGCAGCTCGTCCAGTCCGGCGACGCCAACGTGGCCTTTGACAAGTCCGCGCTCGACGAGGTTGCGATGAAGCTCTATCGCGAGCGTCACCGCACCATCGCCAAGTGCACCGAGGACTTCGATCGCGGCCAGTTCAACACCGCCATCTCGGCCGTCATGGAGCTCGTCAACGCGGCGAGCGCCTACCTCAATGCCACTGAGGGTACCGCCCGCGACAAGGCGCTGTGCTACGGCGTGGCTAAGGATATCGTGAGCGTCCTTGCCCCCATCTGCCCGTTTTGGGCCGACGAGCTGTGGCACGAGGCCCTCGGCTGCGAGGGCAACGCCTACACCGCCGCCTGGCCCGAGTTCGACCTGGCCGAGTCCGTTGAGGACACGGTGCAGATCGTGGTCCAGGTGCTCGGCAAGGTCCGCGGCCGCGTCGACGTTGCCCGCGATGCCTCCAATGAGGATATGCAGGCTGCCGCCGAGGCCGCCGTCACCAAGTGGCTCGAGGGCAAGACAGTCGTCAAGGCCATCTGCGTGCCCGGTAAGCTGGTCAACCTGGTGGTCAAGTAAGCACTGCGCGCTTAACTGACGCACAAAAGACGAGGGGCGATCCGGTTGGGTCGTCCCTCGTTTTTCGTTATGTGCCCTGCTTAGCCAGTGAGTCGCACCGTCTTCTATGGGATGTGTACCAGGTCCCTAAAGTAAACGTTGCCCGTTGCCTCTTCGAACATCCAAATGTTGAGGTAGATGTCGTTGAGGTCGTTGATCACATCAAAGTCCGGGTCGTCGAAGGTGCCCACAAAGGTGAGCATGGCGCGCGTTTCCTCTCCAGCGGCGACTGGCTGGCGCATGCGCACATCGCGGACCACGCCGTTGACGTAGGCATGGGAGTCCACATCGCCAAACATCATGTCGACACCGGTGTTGTTGGTCACCGTAAAGACGAGCGCGGCGTCGCCGTAGCCATCCGTGTCCTTGCCCACGCAGGTAACATGGACGTTCTCGTCTGCCTCAAGGTCGATGGGGAACTGTTCTTGGGGTTCGGGGCCCAGACTCTGGGGATCGACGATATCTTCGTCTATTTTGTCGAAGCTCTCCGATGGCGTCGTTTTCTCGATGGCTTTTGTGCTGCCAGGGTTCGGTTCGCATGTGTCGGTTTTGCCATTCGCGTTGCCGCAGCCCAAGAGGGCCAACGAGCACGTTGCGATGGCGAGCGCAGTCATGCAGAGGGTGCCTAGGCGTTTCATGGGTGCCTCCTTGCCGTAGAGGTTCTGGAAGGGCGTGCGGGCAATATGAGGGGTCGTTTTTCTTGCTACAGAATGTCCCTTAGCACTAGTCTGGCCGATATACACTCAGTTACGGAATGCCCATGGGGCCCGATTTGCCTGACGGGCTGGGACGCATGGCCCGTTTTGGGGCTTTTAGGGGAGTGCCATGTGGTGGTTCTCGCCCAATTATCTATTTCTTGTGGAGAAGCTGTGCGCACGCTGTCCTGCAGATTCGTACTGTGCTTGCACGTTTCCGCAGCTATTGGTATAGTTTGCTTGCAAATGAAGTTGTAATTGAAAGAAGTGGGGTTTCGGCCCCGCTTCTTTTTTGTATGGATGGAGGTGCCGCAATGGTCAAGACCAAGACCGAGCAGGCGATCATCGACGCGCTCGAGGCCGTCGCTCCCCAGCACGATGTCGACATCGTCGACGTCGAGCTCGTGGGTGCCACCAAGGCCCCCTGCGTGCGCGTGCGTATCGAGGGTGCCGAGGGTCAGAGCCTGTCGCTCAACGACGTCACGGCCAACACCAAGTGGGTCGGCGATGTGATTGAGGAGCTCGACCCCATCTCTTCGAGCTATACGCTTGAGGTGTCGAGCCCGGGTATGGCGCGCCCGCTGCGCCGCCCGCGTGACTTTGCCCGCTTTGTGGGCGAGAACTGCGAGCTCACCTCCACCGCCACCGAGGGCCGTCGCAAGTACGCCGGTAAGATTGCCGCCGCCACCGAGACGAACGTGACTCTCGAGCTCGAGGACGGCGAGTCTGTCACCCTCGATTTCTCTGATGTTAAAAAGTGCAAGTTGAAGCCCACCTACGACTTCAAGCCCGCGAAGGAAGGAAAGTAAGATGGCAGCATCCGACATGATGTCCGCCCTGATGGAGCTTTGCCAGGAGAAGCACATCGACCAGCTCTACCTGATCGACCGCCTGGAGCAGTCGCTCGCCAAGAGCTATGCCGAGATCCTGCATCTTGAGTGGGGCGCCAAGGTGACCATCGACCGTACCACCGGCAAGATCTACGTCTACCGCCTGGAGCCGATCGACGATTCCATGGACGAGGAGGGCAACTTCACCGAGTTCGAGGAGATCGACGTCACCCCCAAGAACACGAGCCGCATCGCCGCCCAGCACGCCAAGGCCGAGATCAACGCCATCGTGCGTAACTCCGCCCGCGAGCAGATCTACGAGGAGTTCTCCGGCCGCATCGGTGACCTCATCAGCGGTACCGTGCTTCAGTCCACGCCCGACTTCACGATCGTCAAGATCCGCGAGGGCGTCGAGGCCGAGCTTCCGCACTTCGATCAGCGTCGTTACGAGAACGAGCGCAACGAGCGTCCGATGGGCGAGCGCTACCTGCACAACCAGCACATCAAGGCCGTGATCATCGACGTTCGCGACCCTAACTCCAACCTGCAGCCGGTTCGCGGCGAGCACAGCCGTCCGCCGATTGTCATCTCCCGTACCCACCCCGAGCTCATGCGTCGTCTGTTTGAGCAGGAGGTGCCCGAGATCTATGAGGGCACCGTCCAGATCAAGTCGATCGCCCGCGAGCCCGGCCAGCGCTCCAAGGTCGCCGTCCACTCGCTCGACGACCGTCTGGATCCCGTGGGCGCCTGCGTCGGCCCCAAGGGCAGCCGTGTTCGCGCTGTCGTGGGCGAGCTCCGCGGCGAGCGCGTCGACGTCATCCTGTGGGATGCCGATCCTGCCGTCTACGTCGCCAACGCCCTGTCACCCGCTAAGGTCACCCGCGTCCTCATCGACGAGGAGAAGGCCTACGCCGGCGTCATCGTGCCCGACGACCAGCTGTCCCTCGCCATCGGCAAGGAGGGTCAGAACGCCCGTCTCGCCGCGCGCCTGACCGGCTGGCACATCGATATCAAGTCCGAGACCCTTGCCGCCGACATCCTCAAGAACGTTCCCGTTCACGAGGAGCCCGCCGCCGACCTGATCGGTGACGAGGAGGACGACGACGTCCGTCGCTGCGAGTTCGTGTCCGAGGACGGCATCCAGTGCCGCAACCAGGCCCGTCCCGGCTCCCGTTTCTGCGGTGTCCACGACACCGACGCCTTCGATGATGCGGAGGACCTGATCTAGCGCGCGGTCGCGCCGGACAGGTTCCGGCGCATCTCCCACGCTCGTTCAGTCTCTAGGCACCCAAGGTGCCAGAAAGGGTAGGTGAAGTCATATGGCAAAAGTCCGTGTGTCCACCCTGGCCAAAGAGTTCGGCATGACCTCCAAGGAACTGATGGGTCATCTCGCCGATATGAAGATTCCCGCTAAGTCCGCTTCCTCCACCTTGGAGGACGCTTATGTCGCCATGGTCCGCAAGCAGCTCGCCTCGGTGATCGAGGCCCGAGCCCAGGAAGTCGAGGCCGCCAAGCAGGCCGAGGAGCAGGCAGCTGCCGCTGAGGAGGCCGCTCGCGCCGCCGAGGCCGAGCGCGAGCGCATCGCCGCCGAGAAGGCCCGCGAGGAGGAGCGTCGCCAGTTTGCCGCAGCCCAGGCTGCCGAGGAGGCTGCCCGCGCCGAGGCCGAGGCCAAGAAGAAGGCCGAGCAGGAGCGCCTTGCTCGCGAGAAGGAGGAGGCTGCCCGCGAGGCCCAGCGCCGCGCCGTTCCCGCTTCCGACTCCGGTTCGCGCTTCCGTTCGCTGCTCGACCAGATCGCCGCACAGGAGACCGTGCTCAAGGAGAAGAAGGACGCCGAGGACAAGGCCAAGGCCGAGCGCGCCGCCGAGCGCGGTAACCGTCGTGGCGGCAACAACGACCGCCGCGGTGGCCGTCGTAACGATCGCAACGCCTCCGACAACAACTCCGAGCGCAACGCCTCCGAGAGCCGTCCGCACAGCCATCGCACCAACGCCAGCAACAACGTCGCTGCTGGCATGGACTTACCCAACCCCGACAAGCAGGGCAAGGGCAAGAAACGCAAGGGCGGTCACAACAACGAAGAGGACCACTACAGCCGCATGGCTCGCGAGGCCGAGGAGTACAGCCGCGAGAAGGTGCTCGAGGAGGCTCGTGCTGCCGTCGAGGAGGCCTCTCGCGAGTCCACCGGTCGCCGCAAGAAGCGCAAGGAGAAGCGCGAACGCGAGGCTGCCAAGGCTCAGGAGGAGCGCAAGATAGAGGAGGCGCTGGCCCAGGGCGTGAACCCCGAGGACCTCGACGCCATCAAGGTCTCCCAGGGCGTTACCGTCCAGGAGCTTGCCGAGGCGCTCGACGTTCCGGCCAACGACATTATCAAGCGCCTGTTCCTGCTGGGTACGCCGCTCACCATGACGCAGTCCATGTCCGACGACCTCGTCGAGCTTGTTGCCGACGACCTGGGCCGTCAGATCAAGATCATCACCCCCGAGGAGGAGAACACCTTCTCGTTCTACGACGATCCCGCCGACCTTAAGCCGCGCGCCCCGGTCGTCACCGTCATGGGTCACGTCGACCACGGCAAGACGTCGCTGCTCGACGCCATCCGTCACACTGGCGTTGCTGCCGGCGAGGCGGGCGGCATTACGCAGGCCATCGGCGCTTCGCAGGTCATGATCAACGACCGCAAGATCACCTTCATCGATACCCCGGGTCACGCTACCTTTACGGCCATGCGTGCCCGTGGCGCCAAGGTGACCGACATCGTCATCCTGATCGTGGCCGCCGACGACGGCGTCATGCCCCAGACGGTCGAGTCGATCAACCACGCCAAGGCCGCCGGCGTTCCCATCGTCGTCGCCGTCAACAAGATCGATAAGCCGGGCGCCAACCCCGACCGCGTGCGCCAGGAGCTCACCGAGTACGGCGTCATCCCCGAGGAGTGGGGCGGACAGAACATGTTCGTCAACATCTCGGCCAAGCAGAAGATCGGCATTGATGACCTTCTGGAGACCGTGCTGCTCCAGGCAGACGTGCTCGAGCTCAAGGCTAACCCGGACACCTTTGCCTCCGGCAACGTCCTCGAGGCCAAGCTCGACAAGGGCCGCGGCTCGGTCGCTACCGTGCTCGTGACCCGCGGTACCCTGCACGTGGGCGATACGCTGGTCGCTGGCCTCACCTACGGCCGCGTCCGCGCCATGCTCGACCCCAAGGGTCGCGCCGTCACCGAGGCCGGTCCCTCCGACGCTGTCGAGATCCTGGGCCTGCAGTCCGTGCCCAACGCCGGCGACGAGTTCCGCGTGTTCGAGGATGAGCGCGAGGCTCGCGCCCTTGCCGACGAGCGTTCGCTCAAGGCCCGTATCGAGGAGCAGAGCCGCGTCAAGCACGTCACGCTCGAGAACCTCTTCGAGACCATTGCCGACGCCGAGGTCAAGGAGCTCAACCTGATCATCAAGGCCGACGTCCAGGGTTCCATCGAGGCCCTTCAGGACTCGCTCGACAAGATGGATCAGTCCGAGGTTCGCATCAACACGATCCACTCCGCCGTTGGCGCCATCAACGAGACCGACGTCGTCCTGGCCGACGCCTCCAACGCCATCATCATCGGCTTTGGCGTCCGTCCCGACGGTAAGGCCCGCTCCGCCGCCGAGCGCGAGGGTGTCGAGATCCGTTGCTACGACGTCATCTACAAGTGCCTCGAGGAGCTCGACGCGGCCCGTATCGGCATGCTCAAGCCCACCGAGGTCGAGGTCGCCACGGGTACCGCGACCGTCCTGGACACCTTCAAGGTGCCCAAAGTCGGTATCGCCGCCGGTGTCCGCGTCGAAGAGGGCGAGATCGCCGCGACCGATTCCGTGCGCCTGGTGCGCGACGGCATCGTGGTCTTCAACGGCAAGATCGCCTCGATGCGCCACTACAAGGACGAGGCCAAGAGCCTCAAGAGCGGTTCCGAGGGCGGCATTGGCCTGGAGAACTTCCAGGACATCAAGCCCGGCGACCAGATCGAGGGTTACCGCATCGACCAGGTTGCCCGTACCGAGTAGGGGGTAGCGCTATGAAGCAAACGCAGGCAACCCGCCGTCTGGGCGAGCAGCTTCGCGAGAAGCTCGGTTATATCCTGCTCTTTGAGGTTTCCGATCCGCGTCTCGACCTGGTTACTTTGACCGCGGTCGAGGTCGCGGTGGACCGTTCGTTCGCGCGTGTGTACGTGTCGTGCGATGCGAGCCGCTACGACGAGGTCATGGAGGCGCTCGCCAGCGCCAAGGGCCGTATTCGCAGCCTGTTGGCTCGCTCTCTCGATTGGCGTGTCACGCCCGAGCTCGATTTTCGCATCGATCGCTCGACCGATGAGGCCGAGCGCATCACGCGTGCGCTGGAAAACGTTCCTGCCACGCTTGCGATCGAAAAGGACGAGGACGGCTATCCGATAGCGGATGCCGCCCAGGAGGCAGCTTTAGATGACTAATTCCGCCGACCTCGCCCCGTGCGAGTCTGCAGATATTCAGCGACGCATCCTCGAGCTCATCGAGGGTGCGTCCTCCATTGCGATTTCGGGACATACTTCTCCCGATGGCGATGCCTTGGGCTCCGTATTGGGTCTGGGCCTTTCGCTCATGAAGTTTTTCCCCAACAAGGACATTGCTCTGCTGCTGGCAGACGATGACCCGGTTCCGCGTATCTACCGCTTTATGGAAGGCTCCGATCGCCTGGTGCCGGCATCTGCGTACACTGGCAATCCGGACCTGTTCATCTCGGTGGACGTACCGGTCGTCGAGCGTCTCAATAATTCCGCCGAGGTGCTTCGTCGCTCCAAGCATGTGGTGTGTTTCGACCACCATCCGGCGCGCGAGGAGTTTGCCGAGCTCAGCCTGAGGCGCGTCGAAGCTGCAGCCTGCGCCATGATCATTGACCGTTTCTTGGACAATTGCGGCATTGTCGCACGTGATGGCGTTGCGACCTGCCTGCTGTGTGGCTTGGTTACCGATACCGGCCGTTTTCAGTACCAAAACGCCGATGCCGCCGCGTTCCATGCGGCCTCGCGTCTGGTTGCCCACGGTGCCGATCCGGCGCGCGTTGCGCTCGAGGTATACCAGAGCATGCGCGTTGAGTTTTTGCACCTCAAGTCCATCGTTATGGGTCGCATCAAGACGGTGGCCCACGGGCGCGTGGCGTATAGCTACGCGTACCAGAGTGACCTTGAGGCTTGCGGTGTCACCTCGGATGAGTGCGACGGCCTGGTTGACGTGGTGCGCTCGGTGATGGGCGTCGAGGTCTGCCTGTTCCTGAAGGGCATTGAGGGCGATACCAAGGTGCGCGGCAACCTGCGCTCCAAGGGCGACCTTAACGTGTCCGAGATCGCTGCTGCCTTTGGCGGAGGTGGACATCCCGCTGCCGCCGGTTTCTCCAACAACGGAACGATTCTCGAGACGCTCACCGTGGCACTTCCCATGCTGGCCGAGCTGGTTGGGGAGGATCCCGCTTCGGTGACCGTCGAGCTTTAACTTTTTGGATGGTACATGGCTCGTCGTATGCCTTCTCAACTGAATATGCTGCTCGCTGTCGATAAGCCGGTGGGCTGCACGTCCCACGATGTGGTCTCGCAATGCCGACGCGCCCTCCATGAGCGGCGCGTCGGCCATGCCGGCACGCTCGACCCCATGGCATCGGGTGTTATGGTGGTGGGCGTGGGCCAGGCCACCCGTCTGCTGGGCATGCTCACGCTCGATACCAAAAGCTACGTCGCCGATATTTCGTTTGGCGCCGAGACGAATACCGATGATGCGGAGGGCGAGGCGGTCCGCACGGTGGCTGTTGCCAACGAGCTCCGCGATCCTGCCTATGCCCGTGAGCGCTTGGCCGCCATGCTGGGCCCGCAGATGCAGGTGCCGCCGGCTTTTTCGGCTATCTCGGTCAATGGCGTTCGCGCCTACAAGTCTGCTCGTGAGGGCAATGCGGTGGATCTACCTCCGCGCCCCGTCGAGGTCTATGCCGCCGACCTGATCGCCGTAGGAGGCGAGGGCGATTCGTGTGTGTGGACCGTGGCGTTCTCGGTGAGCAAGGGCACCTATATACGTGCGCTCGCTCGCGACCTGGGCCGCGCCTGCGAGAGCGCCGCGCACATTTCCGCGCTGCGCCGCACGGCCTCCGGTGTTGTTTCCATTGGCGCCTGTCATGCGGTGGAGGAGCTTTCTCCCGAGTCCGCCGCTGGCTTTGCCCTGGATCCCATTGCGGCCCTGGGCGCCACGCGTGTTGACTTGCCGGGCAATCTTGCCGACGACCTGCTCTGCGGCCGACGCATTCCCGTTGAGCGTGCGCTTGCCGATTTCGATGTCTCGAAGGCGCCGTTTGCGTTGGTGCTCGATGGGGGACTCAAGGCGCTCGCCCGCATTGAGGGTGGCCGCTTTGTCATGGAGCACGTATTTCCGCAGGCAATCGGCGGTGTTCGATGATGTTGTCCGCTCGCGAGCTCGCGCGTGTCTTTTTCGCGGGCGAGTCGGACGAGGCTCGCATCGTTACTGCCGATACGTTTGATGAGTGCGAGCACTTGGGTGCCGCATCGATTGCCATCGGCGTGTTCGACGGCGTGCACCGTGGACACCAGGAGCTCATCGAAGCGCTTGTCCGCGATGCCCGTGCCCATGGCTGTAAGGCGGTCGTGGTTACCTTCGATCCTGATCCGGACGTTGTGGTGAGCTTTTCGCCCGCTCAAAAATTGATGACGACGGCCGACCGTCTGCATGCCCTGGCTCAAACCGGGGTCGATGCGGTGGTGGCCGTTCCCTTTACGCCTGAGGTTGCGGCACTCGACCATGTTGGTTTTCTTGCGCTGCTGTCGCGCGTGGTTGACATTCGCTCGATTCGCGTTGGTAGTGACTTTAGGCTGGGTCGTGGCGGAGCTTCTGGTGTTGCCGAGATGCGCGCCTGGGGTTCCGAGCACGGCATTGACGTGTATGGTCACGACCTGCTTTGCGAGGGCGGTGAGGCCATTTGCGCCACCCGCATTCGCCATGAGCTGGGACAGGGCCATGTGGAGCTTGCTGCTGAGTTACTCGGCCGTCCGTATATGGTGCGCGGCGGTGTTATTCGCGGCCGTCACGAGGGTTCTGGCATGGGCTTTCCCACGGCAAACCTACAAGTTCCCGATGGTATTCAGGTGCCTGCGGACGGCGTGTATGAGGGCCTGGTGCTGGTCGATGATACCGTGTGGCCCTCTGCCGTGAACGTCGGCCTGCCGCCAACGTATGCTGACGATGCAGCATCTGCGCATCTCGAGGCTAATTTAATTGGTTATTCGGGCGACCTTTACGGCTCTTCTGTTTCGCTGGCGTTTACGCGTTGGCTGCGTCCCTCGCGTCTGTTCGATTCGCTGGATGAGTTGATCGCGACCGTCGAGGGTAATATCGAGGACATTCGTCACAACTTGGGTGAGCAGGGGGTGAGCATCCGTGATTAGCGATGAGGAAAAAGACCAGGTACGCGCTGCGTCCGACTTAGTCGCCATCGTGCAGGAAACGGTTGAGCTCAAGCCTCGCGGCCATGAGTTTTGGGGTTGCTGTCCCTTTCATGGCGAAAAGACGCCGTCCTTCCACATTATTCCCGCCACGCAGGTGTGGCACTGCTTTGGTTGCGGCGAGGGTGGCGACGTCTTCACCTATATCATGAAGCGCGAGAACCTGAGCTTTCCCGAGTCAATCCGTTATTTGGCCGATCGCGCGGGCATTGAGCTGCATGACACCGGAGATCGCCGCGAGCGCGGTACCAAGCGTGCCCGCATCTACGATTTGTGCGCCGAGACCGCCCAGTTCTACCACACGATGCTTATGCGCGGTAAGGACGGCCGTCCGCGCGAGTACTTTGCCAGCCGCGGCATGGGTGGCGACGTCTGCCGCCGCTACTGCCTGGGCTTTGCGCCGGGTCGCAACGCGCTGGTATCGCACCTGTCGCAGGCGGGCTTTACTCCGCAGGAGATGATCGACGCCAACGTGGCTGTGAGTCGCGGGCGTGGGCAGCTTGCCGACCGCTTCTACGACCGCGTGATGTTTCCCATCTTTGATGAGCAGGGTCACAACATCGCCTTTGGCGGTCGCATCATGGGAGACGGCCAACCCAAGTACCTCAACACCGCCGAGACGAGCGTATTTCATAAAAAGCGAAACCTCTACGGCTTTAATTGGGCCAAGGAGTTTATCGTCGCTCAGGATACCGCCATCGTGGTAGAGGGCTATACCGACTGCATCGCCTGTTGGGAGGCGGGGATTAAAAACGTTGTCGCTACGCTGGGCACCGCGCTCACGGAGCATCATGTCAAGACGCTCACCCGCTTTGCCAAGCGCATCGTGTATATGTTTGACGGCGATGCCGCGGGCCAGAAGGCCGCCCGTCGCGCGATTCAGTTTATCGAACAGGATTCGATGGACCTGCGCTGCGTGGTGCTGCCCGACGGCAACGATCCCATGGAGTTCATCACGGCGCATGGTGGACAGGAGCTGCAGGCGCGCATCGACGCTGCCGAGCCCCTCATGGACTTTGTCTACCGTTCGCTGCAGGAGTCGAGCGACATCACCACGCCGGGCGGTCGCGCCAAGGCGCTGGAAGATGCGCTGACGCTTATCTATCCGCTGCGCGATAGCTATATGATCGATACGTACTTTATCCAGATTGCCGATCTGCTGGGTTTGGATCTGGAAACAGTGCGTGCGAGCTCGGGCCGCGTGTTTCGAGATGTCGCCAAGCGCGAGGATGCGGAGCGTCGCCGTGAGCAGAACTATGAGCGTCAGCGGGCGCAGGCTGAGCGGTCCGGCGGGACGGGCAGTCGGGCGTCGAGTTCTCGCGATGCCGGTCGCGGCGCTTGGGCATCGGGCGCGACGCCGCCGGTGTCCGCGCCGGTCGAAGAAGAGCCGTACGACTACGTCCCGCTCGATGCCTACGGTGCCGCGCCCGTGGAGGTCGTCGACGATCTGCCGCCAATCGATGTGCCTGATGGTATGGGTGCTGAGCCTGTGGCTGACGGTTCGGGTGCATCGGCTGCGGCGGCGCCGATGGTTCTGACCGATCTTGAGCGCAAGTCCTTGGCAGGGGAGCGCGAGCTGCTGACGATGCTCACGAGCTACCCCGACCTGTTCCGCACGTATGCCGACCGCATTTGCTCCATCGAGTGGGTTGACCCACGTCACGAGTCCATCGCATGGGCCGTTCTGGCTACGCCGCCGGGAACCGATCCTGCAGCTTGCATGGATGCGGCACGATCGGTGTGTCCCGAGGCGGCAACGCTTGTGAGTGCCGGGCGCATCTCGGCGACGAGCAAGCACCCCACCGAGACGAACATTGTGTTTATGCTCGATACGCTCGAGCTCTACACCATCAAGCGCCGCATGCGTGCCGCACAGGCCAAGCTGCGCCAGGACCGTTCGCTCGATGATGAGGGCCGTCGTTCGCTGACCGTGCAGGCCGCGCGGGACTCGCAGCGTCAGCGCGAACTGCAAAAGTCGATCGGCGGCGTGGCGGACCCGTTCCGTTTGATCGGCGTGGAGGCCGCAGGCACTGAACAAGCCTAGATGTTGTGGTCAACCAGCGTATTCTCGCCTATATCCAGTCCTCTTTTTGGGTATAGACGTCAATGTGTGTGCTAAAGTATTGAGTCCTGTGGACTATGAAGGGAGAATCTGTGCCAAAAAAGACTGAGAGCACGGGTACTGGGCTGGAATCCTACGTTGCAAAGCTCATGGGCAACGGCTCAAACAGGACTTCGGTAACCGAGGACGAGATTCAGGTCGCCCTGAAGGATATCGATGTTTCTGACGAGCAGCTCACCGCGGTGTATTCCGCGCTGCGCAACAGCGGCATCCAGATTATCTCCGCGAGCGGTAACGACGACGCCCCCATGGACGTCAACGATGACGATAACGATACCGATACCGACGATTTCGATGACGACGACGAGCACGATTCCGGCTCGCTTGACGATCATGAGCTCAAGATGGCCCGTCAGGCCGATGCCGAGATGGGTTCTTCCAAGAGCAAGAAGAAGCGCACCGTGCGCACGTCCCGTTCACGCTCCCGCGTGCGTGGCATCGATGCCTCCACGGTGATGCTGACCGGCGATCCGGTCCGTATGTACCTCAAGGAGATCGGCAAGGTCGACCTGTTGACCGCCTCCGAAGAGGTCGATCTGGCTATGAAGATCGAGGCCGGTCTTGAGGCCACCGAGAAGCTCGAGGCTGCCGATGCTGGTGAGCTCGAACTCACGCGTGCCGAGATGCGTCGTCTTACGCGCATTGAGAACGTGGGCCTCGAAGCCAAGCAGGCGCTCATCAGCGCAAACCTGCGTCTGGTCGTCTCCATCGCTAAGCGCTATGTCGGACGCGGCATGCTGTTCCTGGACTTGATCCAGGAGGGCAACCTCGGTCTGATCCGCGCCGTCGAGAAGTTCGACTACCAGAAGGGCTTTAAGTTCTCCACGTACGCCACGTGGTGGATCCGTCAGGCCATCACGCGCGCTATCGCCGACCAGGCCCGTACCATCCGTATTCCCGTGCACATGGTCGAGACCATCAACAAACTCGTCCGCGTGCAGCGCCAGCTTCTTCAGGACCTTGGTCGCGACCCGACCCCCGAGGAGATCGGTGCCGAAATGGACATGAGCGCCGACCGCGTCCGCGAGATCCAGAAGATCTCGCAGGAGCCCGTGTCGCTCGAGACCCCCATCGGCGAGGAAGAGGATTCCCAGCTGGGCGACTTCATCGAGGACTCCCAGGCCATCGTTCCGCCCGATGCGGCCAGCTTCTCCATGCTGCAGGAGCAGCTCACCCAGGTGCTCGACTCGCTTGCCGATCGTGAGCGCAAGGTTATCGAGCTGCGCTTTGGCCTTGTCGACGGACATCCCCGTACGCTCGAGGAAGTCGGCCGCGAGTTTGGCGTCACGCGCGAGCGCATCCGCCAGATCGAGTCCAAGACCCTGGCCAAGCTCCGCCATCCCAGCCGTAGCAGCAAGCTCAAAGACTATATCGAGAGCTAGTCAAGCAAGAAGCGCCCTCAAGCACATCTGCTTGGGGGCGCTTTCATGTAGTCGTTGGGGACGTTCTTGAATGACTAGTCGTTCAAGAACGTCCCCAATGACTGGGTCGGAAAATTCTTTAAAAAAGTTCTTGCCCTACGCTGATTCGTCCGTATAATAAACTTCGTTGCTTGAGAGCACGCACCTATTCCTCGGTAGCTCAATGGTAGAGCACGCGGCTGTTAACCGCGCTGTTGTAGGTTCGAGTCCTACCCGGGGAGCCAGGTTGTAAAACCCGTCGCTTATGCGGCGGGTTTTTTCATGCCGCGATTGCTCGGTGCCAACGTTGCCATATCAACATTTCGTGTCGAGGATGTAATCGCGAACCCCGTCACCTCAACATGGCGCGGTCGTTGTAGAATATTGGAATGATTGCTCCCACGACATGGTGCCGCGAGCACCAGAAAAGGAGATTCTTGTGTCTGAGACCATTAACGGCAGCCTGAGCGTCTCGAACGACGTAATTGCCGATATTGCCGGTTATGCCGCGATGACGTGCTACGGCGTCGTCGGCATGGCTGAGCAGCTCCAGGGCGCCGAGAGCGTGCGCCTGCTTGCCGGTCAGCGCCTCCGCAAGGGCGTGCTTGTCTCCGCCGACGAGGACGGCCTTACGGTCGATCTTCACGTCGTGCTCGAGAACGGCGTCAACATGAAGTCCGTCTGCCACAATCTTTCGAGCTCCGTTGCCTTCACTTTGCAGGAGATCGCCCAGATCGATCCCGCCAGCCTTAAGATCGGCATCCATATCGACGCGCTCAAGAGCCGTCTGAACTAGCATCCGAAAACGGAGATTCAAATACCCATGATTGCAAAGACCATTCGCACCTGTTTTCCGATCGCTGCGGCTGCCGTTTCCGACAAGGCCGAGGAGATCAACAAGCTCAACGTCTTCCCCGTACCCGACGGCGATACCGGCACCAACATGTCGCTCACGCTCGCCTCGGTGACCAAGGAGCTCTCCGCCCTTCCCGCCGATGCCGACATGGAGGCCATCGCCGGCGCCATCACTCACGGCTCCCTCATGGGCGCCCGCGGTAACTCCGGCGTCATCACGTCGCAGATTCTGCGCGGCGTGGCCGAGGGCCTCGTCTCTGCCGATGAGCCCATCACCTCCGCCAACATCGCTTATGCGTTCCGTCGTGCCGTCAAGGTCGCCTTCCAGGCCGTCCGCAAGCCCATCGAGGGCACGATCCTCACGGTACTGCGCGATGTCTCGACCAAGGCCGACGAGTGCGAAAAGAAGAAGTTCTCGGCCGAGGACGCGCTCGATGCCATCGTTGTCGAGGCCTACCAGTCTGTCGCCCGCACGCCCGACCTGCTGCCGGTTCTGAAGGAGAACGGCGTGGTCGACTCCGGCGCCTTTGGCTTTGCCATCTTCCTGGAGAACTTTGTTGCCGCTGCGCTCGGCCGTAGCACCGTTGTCGAGGATTTCTCCGCCACGTTTGATTCTGCCGGCTCTGCCCGCGATGCGGCCCTCGGTCGCGTTGAGATCGAGGCCAACGATGACTGGGAGGGCTCGGAGTTCCGCTACTGCAACGAGTTCCTCTTTAAGGCCGATGCCCCGTTTGACGAGGACGAGTGCCTTAAGTTCCTGGGCTCCATGGGCGACTGCGAGTTGCTCGTGGGTGCCTATCCCGACTACAAGATCCACGTGCACTCCAACACCCCCAACCTGGTGCTCGAGCACATGCTGCAGCTTGGTCAGATCTATGAGGTCTTTATCCACAACATGGAGATGGAGGCCCACGACCGTACCGCTAAGATTCACGAGGATCAGGAGAAGGCCGCCGAGCCCGCGAAGGCCCTGGGCTTTGTCGCCGTTGCCGCCGGTTCCGGTGAGGCCGACATCCTCAAGTCCCTCGGCGTTGACGTGATCGTCTCGGGTGGCCAGACCATGAACCCCTCGACCGCCGACCTGTTGGGCGCCGTCGACCAGGTCAACGCGACCTCGGTCATCATCCTGCCCAATAACGGCAACATTCGCATGGCTGCCGAGGCCGCAGCCTCTGCCTGCACCGACAAGAAGGTCGCCGTCGTTCCCACCAAGACCGTCCCGCAGGCGTTCTCCGCGCTGTTCGCCGTCCTGCCCGATTCTGAGCTCGAGGACGCCGTTGCCGCCATGGTTGACGCCATCAGCGAGGTCCGCGATGGCGAGGTCACCCGCGCCGTGCGCGACTCCAGCGCCTCGGACGGCTCTCCGATTCACTCCGGTGACGTCATGGGCATCATCGCCGGCTCCATCGACGTGGTCGGTTCCGACGTGAAGCAGGTCACGCTCGACTGCATCAACCGCATGCAGGAGGAAGAGGAAGGCGACGCGCTGACGATTCTGGCCGGCGAGGAGCTATCCGACGAGGCCTTCCAGGAGATCGTCGACGCCATCGAGGAGGCTCAGCCCGATCTGGAGATCGACGCCCATCGTGGCGAGCAGCCGCTCTATCCCGTGATCTTCTCGATCGAGTAGGCTCTGTCTATGTCCGAGCTGTGCTCCGTGCCGCGCGTCTCGGAGCGCTTTGCCCAGAGCAATGCGCTCGACGAGGATATCGCGCGACTCAAATATGTTTCGGGTAAACGTGAGGAGGCCCTTCGCCGTCTGGGAATTCGGACGGTGGGGGACCTCCTTCTCCATATCCCTCATCGATACCTGGACTTTACCCGTTCTTGGTCTATCGAGATGGCGCCCATCGGTACTGTGTGCACCATCATCGCCACGGTCGACCGTATCGTCCAAAAACAGCCGCGTCCGCGCATGCAGGTGACCGAGGTCTCGCTCGTTGACGAGACGGGCGTGCTGCAGGTCGCCTTTTTCCGCCAGCCCTGGATTGCCCAGCAGCTTAAGCAAGGCGACCGCCTGGCCGTGATGGGCAAGGTTGAGTTTGCCTACGGTTTTAAGCAGATGGCCTCTCCGCACTTTGAAAAGCTCGAGGAAGGGCGTGCTGCGGGTACCATTTTGCCGGTCCATTATGTGAGTGACGGCGTGAGCCAGGCGTGGATGCGCCGCATCGTAAGCGGCGCGCTCGAGGTCGTCGGCAATCCCTTCGACCCGATTCCCGCACGCTTGCGCGTCAAGCGCCGCCTGATGAGCAATGCCCGCGCGCTTCGATCGATCCACTTTCCATCGAGTATGGCTGAGCGGGATATCGCGCGACGTCGCCTTGCTTATGAGGAGTGCCTTTACCTTCAGCTGGCGCTTCGCCTGCGCAACGATGGCGGCCTAGTCGATGTGGTGCCCTATGCCCACACCGCGGGCGAGCACCTGGCCGCACTCAAGCAAGCCCTGCCGTTTTCGCTGAGCGACGAGCAGGAGGTCGCGTTCCAAGATATCCTGCGCGATATGTGCGATGGCGGGCGTGTGATGAACCGCCTGCTGCTGGGCGATGTCGGTACCGGTAAGACCGCCGTTGCCGCCTGCGCGCTGGCTGTGGCTGCCGATAGCGGCACGCAGGCCTGTGTTATGGCGCCCACGGGCGTGCTGGCGCGCCAATATGCCGATAAGACCGGCCCTCTGCTCTCTCAGGCCGGCATGTCCTGGGCGCTTCTGACGGGTGCCACGCCGGCCGCAGAGCGCGAGCGCATCCATGCACAGCTGGAATCGGGCGAGCTTGACGTGCTCTTTGGCACCCATGCGGTGCTTTCGGATGACGTTGCGTTCAAGCATCTGTCGCTTGTCGTCATCGACGAGCAGCACCGGTTTGGCGTCGGCCAACGTAACGCCCTACGCGCGAAGGGCCCCGGTGCCGATCTGCTCGTTATGACGGCAACGCCAATCCCGCGTACGCTGGCGCTTTCGGTCTACGGCGATCTGGACACGAGTATCATCCGCCATCGGCCCGTCCCTGGCGCTGGCGTGACGACACGCGTGCTCACCGAGTCGAGCCGCGACCTCGCCTATGGCGCCATCCGCGAGGCGCATGCAAAGGGCCAGCAGGCCTACGTGATTTGCCCACTTGTGGAGCCGAGTGATTCGGCCGATGAGCTGGAAGACGTACCTGGTATCGCCCGCGACGACGAGGGCCGCGTGACGGTCCCCGTGCCGCTGCACGATACGGCAACCGAGCTCGATCGCCTGCGTCTGGCGTTGCCGGGTCTTGTCATCGAGCGCCTTCACGGCCGCATGCCGGCGGGGGAGAAGGATCGTGTGATCGACGCCTTCAAGCGTGGTGAGATCGACGTGCTCGTCTCGACTACGGTGGTCGAGGTGGGCGTCGACGTGCCTAACGCCACCCTCATGGTCATCGAGAACGGCGAGCGCTTTGGGTTGGCTGCCCTGCACCAGCTGCGCGGTCGCGTGGGCCGTGGCAGCGTGTCGGGCACGTGCCTGGTCATGACGCACTCCAAGGGCAACGGTGGCGCTTCGGCAGCGCAAGATCGCCTGCAATCGCTCGAAAAAACCTCTGATGGCTTTACACTCGCCCAGATGGACCTGCGCCTGCGCCATGAGGGCGAAATCCTGGGGTACCGCCAGCACGGCGGTGTGACCCTGCGCTTTGTCGACCTGGATGCCGACGAGGAGCTGATCGAGTGGGCCCATTTGGACGCGGTCGAGCTCTTGCGGTATGCTTGTACACTTGACTCCGTGGCGACGCGCCCCCTGCGCGACGCGGTCGCCATGCGTTATCGACATATTTTTAAGGAGGTCAGCGGAGGATGAGAATCATCGGCGGCGAATGGCGCGGTCGTAAGATCGAGGAGCCCCGTGGTCGCGATGTCACCCGCCCCACGACTGATCGCGTGCGCGAGTCGTGCGCATCTATGGTCATGTCGGCATTCGACTTCGATCTGGACGAGGTCCGCGTGCTGGACGCCTTTGGCGGCTCCGGTGCCTTAGGGTTAGAGATGCTCTCTCGTGGGGCCCGCTCGCTCACGACGTTTGAGATCGATCGCAACGCCGCGCGGCTCATTACCAAGAATATCGAGTCGCTCTGCCGCGACCGTGCGCGTTGGCGCGTGGTCACGGGCGACATGCTGGCGAGTGCCTCGCGCGGTCGTGTACCGGGCGGCCCCTTTGATCTGGTCCTGCTCGACCCGCCCTATGCTTTTGGTGCCGAGCCGGTCGAGGAACTGCTGCAGAACCTGGCTCAGCAGGGTTTACTTGCACCTAGCGCTTACGCCTTGTTTGAGCATGCCGCTGCCGATGCGGGCGCGCATCCGGCAGGCTTTGAGACTGTACGAGAGAAGCGCTACGGCATTACCTCGGTCGACCTGCTTCGTTGGGTCGGCGATGACGATGGTGAGGGCGATAGCGCCGGCACCGATGCTGACGACAACGATGCCACGACGTTTCAGGAGGATGCTCATGAGTGACACCATCAATCGCGTGATCGTCCCGGGCACCTTCGATCCCATCACGTTTGGCCATATCGATGTGATCCGCCGCGCCCGCCGCATCTTTCCCAGCGTGATCGTCGCTGTTGCCGAGTCGCAGGGTAAAAACGGTGTGGGCACCACGTTTACACTCGATGAGCGCGTGGCGCTGGCCCGCGAGGCGCTCGGTGATATCGACGGCGTTGAGGTCCTGCCCTTTACCGGCCTCTTGGTCGACTTCGCTCGTGAGCAGGGGGCGGGGGCCGTGGTCAAGGGCCTGCGCGCCATGACCGACTTTGAGTACGAGCTGCAGCAGGCCGACCTCAACTATCGCTTGGATAACGAGCTGGAGTCCATCTTTGTCATGAGCGCGCCGCAGTACGGCTATATCTCGAGCTCGGTTGTTCGTCAGATCGCCTCGCTCGGCAGCGATGTATCGACGTTTGTCCCGTCCAACGTTGTCGAAGCGCTCAAACATCGCTTTTCGTGACGTTTCTTATTGCCTGGTGGCATGTGGTAAACTAGCACGATGATATGTTACCTATGAAAGGAGACCGGATGCCGGGCGAGAATTTTCCTGGCGATAGGATCGTCAGCTTGGTCGATGAGCTCGAAGGGCTGATCGAGGAAGCCAAGCCGCCTTTCGGCAAGAACGCTCAGTTCAAGGTCATCGACGCCGACGTGTTCTTCAACATCCTCGACGAGATCCGCATGAGCTATCCCGAGGAGTGGCAGAAGTCCCGCCGTATCCTTAAGGAGCGCGAGGAGCTTATGGCTTCCGCCGCCGCTCAGGCCGATTCCATCATCGCCGACGCTCAGCAGCAGGCCCTCACCATTGCCGGTGAGCAGGAGATCGTCCGCTTAGCACAGCAGCAGGCCGACGACATCCGGGATCGTGCCCAGCAGTACGAGCGCGAGACGCGTTATGCTGCCGAGGACTATGCAGAGCAGGTCTTTACGCACCTGGAGGAGAACCTCAAGAGCCTTACCGGCACCGTTACCCGTTGCCGTCAGCAGCTCAACGAGGGTGCCGCCCAACAGAATGGTCAGTGGTAATGGCTGAGTTCCCGAGCGTTACCGTCGATCTTTCCGAGCAGCTCGAGTTTCCTGGAGATTCGTATCCGCTGACCGGTAAGGTCGATGTCGCCACCTACACGGTGGGCGAGAAGGAGTACCAGCTTCAGGACGGCATCGACTACGACGTTGTCTTTACCAATGCCGGTACCGGTGTCTTGCTCACGGGCATGGTCCGCGCGCACGCCACCGGCGAGTGCGACCGTTGCCTGGAGCCCGCCTCGTTTGATATCGCCGGCGAAATCGAGGAGTTCTACCTCTTTGAGGAGCCCGAGGATCCCGAGGCCTACGAGGACGGCTACGAGCTCCTGGGTGAGGATCGTCTCGTCGATCTGGGTGAGCCTATCAACGATGCCGTCGTCATGGACACGCCGTTCGTGGTGCTCTGTAAGCCCGATTGTCGCGGTCTGTGCCCCACTTGCGGTTGCAATCTCAACGTGGAGCAATGTGATTGTGCTGCCCAAGCCGAGGCCGAATGGGCCGAAGCCACGGAAAATCCATTTGCAGCATTGAAGAATCTCAAGCTTGATGAGTAAAACTGTGGTAGTATCGCTACTTGCGCGTAATCGCCACACTGGATAGTTCATAAGGAAGGTCACTATGCCCGTACCTAAACAAAAGCAGGGTCGTATCCGCACTCACACCCGTCGTTCCGCCAACATGAAGATTTCGGCTGCGGCTCAGTCCACGTGCCCCCGTTGCGGCGCTGTCAAGCTTCCGCACCACGTGTGCCCCAGCTGCGGTTTCTACAAGGACCGCGAGGTTATCGTTACCGAGTAACGGTATACTCTGGATGCGATGCCGTTCCAAATGGAACCACAATGGCCGGCTCAATGAGTCGGCCATTTTTGTATAAGGAGCATGTATATGAGTAACGTTCGCGTTTGTGTAGACGTTGTGGGTGGAGACGAGAAACCTCAGGTCGTTCTCGATGGTATCGAGGCTGCACTTGCCGCCGATCCCGATATCGAGGTCTTGGCAGCTGGTCCCGCCGAAATCGTCAATCCCTTTGCTGCTTCCCACGCACGTGTTGAGGCCCTTGAGGCACCCGACGTTATCGCCATGGATGACGATCCCATTCGCGCCGTGATGACCAAACGCAAGTCTTCGATCGTGCTGTCGTGCCGCGCCATCAAGAAGGGAAATGCGGACGCGTTTTTCTCCGCCGGCTCCACCGGCGCCATGACCGCCGCTGCGACCGCCTACGTCACGCCGTTTAGATATATGGCCGAAGGTAAGAAACAGCCGGTGCGCCCCTGTCTGACCAATGCGCTGCCCAATCGCGCCGGCGGTCTGACGGTGCTGTGCGATATGGGCGCCAACCCCGATGTCGAGGTCGATGACATGGTGCGTTTTGCCCAGATGGGTAGCGCCTATGCCCGCGTCGTCCTGGGCATTGAGCATCCCCGCGTGGGCCTGCTCGCCAACGGCACCGAGGACGAGAAGGGCTCCAACTTTACCAAGGCCTGCTTCCCGGCTATGAAGGCCGCCGTTCCCGGCTTTGTTGGTAACTGCGAGGGAACGGACATCACCTCCGGTAACTTCGATGTCGTCGTTGCCGATGGCATGTCGGGCAATATTGCGCTCAAGGCCACCGAGGGCGCTGCCAAGTTTTTGCTGCAGGAACTCAAAGGCGTCTTTATGTCTTCGCTTGGCACCAAGATCGCCGCGCTGCTCATTAAAAAGCAGATGCGCGAGATAAAGGCCAAGCTTTCGGGCGACGCCAAGGGTGGCGCGATTCTTTTGGGCCTGCGCGGCGTGGTCCTGATCGGCCATGGCGCCACCTCGGTCGAGGCTGTTAAAAACGGTACGCTCGCGGCGGCCGAAGCCGTGCGCGCCGGGCTGGTCGAGAATGTCGCCAACTCCATGGACGGCATCGTTTTATAACAGCGGCGTTATGCGTCTCGGGGCGTGCGTCGTGGGGTAGAATCAGAACCGTGTCTTGGTACCGCCCGGGCGGTACCATTCTTTTGGTATTCATGCACTATGAGAGGAAGCGCTATGGATCGCTCCGAAATCTTCGACAAGATCGCCGAGGTCGCTGCTGACGTTCTGGGCGTCGATGTTGCCGAAATTAGCGATGAGACCACCTTTGACGACCTCGATGCCAACTCGCTCGAGCGCCTGCAGCTGGTTACGGCTATCGAGGACGAGTTCAACCTCGAGATCGATGACGAGACCCTGCTCTCGCTCAACTCTGTCGCCGACGCCGTCGACGCTATCGAAAACGCCAGGGAGGCCTAGGTCTTGGCTTTGTCTGAACGACTTACGCGCGCCCAGGAAATTCTGGGCCACGAGTTCAATAATAAGGTGCTGCTGCGCGCGGCCCTTACGCATCCCTCGGCAGTCGAGGGCCAGCCGGTTTCTGCCAGCTATGAGCGCCTTGAGTTCTTGGGCGATTCCATTTTGGGCGCTGTGGTCGCACGCTCCCTGTTTGAGTCCTATCCGGAGTTTGACGAGGGCAAGCTCACGCGCCTGAAGGTGTCGCTTGTCTCGGGCGCTACGCTGTCCGAGGTTTCTCACGAGCTGGGCATCGACGACATCATCATCTTTGGTGCCTCCGAGACCGGTACCGGTGCGCGCGGCCTGCATTCGGCGCTCGAGAACGTCTACGAGTCGCTCGTGGGCGCACTGTACCTGGATGCCGGCTGGGATGTTGCGGCGGAGTTCATTCACCGCACACTTAAGCCGCACCTGGCTTCTGAGCGTGCCGAGCATCCCGCGAACCCCAAGTCGTTTTTGCAGGAGTGCGTTCAGGCTGACGGCCATGAGCCTCCTGCGTACAAGCTGGTGGGCTCCGAGGGCCCCGCGCATGCACCGACCTTTACCGCTGTGGTGCTTATCGACGGCATCCGTCAAGGCCGCGGCACCGGCTCCTCTAAGAAGGAAGCCGAGGGAGCTGCCGCGCTCGAGGCGCTCGATCGCATGGGCTACACCACCAACGGCGTGATTCTGAACAAGAAACTCGTTTAAGCGAGGAACCGTGTATCTCAAGTCCCTCACGCTCAAAGGGTTCAAGTCGTTTGCCGACCGTGCCCATATGACGTTTGAGCCGGGCCTGACCGTCATCGTCGGTCCCAATGGCTCGGGAAAATCGAACATTTCCGACTCGATTCTGTGGGTCCTGGGCGAGCAGAGCGCCAAGCAGCTGCGCGGCCAGGCCATGGAGGACGTCATCTTCTCGGGCTCGTCGGCGCGCAAGCCGGTTGGTGTCGCCGAGGTCACGCTGGTGCTCGATAACTCGGACCATATGCTGCCGGTCGACTTTGACGAGGTCGCCATCACCCGCCGCATGTATCGCTCGGGTGAGAGCGAGTACCTCATCAACTCGAGCCCGTGCCGTCTGATGGACATTCAGGACATCCTGCACGACTCGGGTCTGGGCAAGGATACACATTCCATCATCAGCCAGGGCAAGCTCGATGCCATTTTGCAGAGCCGCCCCGAGGAGCGCCGTGCCCTCATCGAGGAGGCCGCCGGCATCTCCAAGCACAAGCGCCGCAAGGAGCGTGCGCTCAAAAAGATCAAGTCGATGGATGAGCACTTGACCCGTGCCCGCGACATCAATAAGGAAATCGCCCGTCAGCTGCGACCGCTGGAGCGTCAGGTCGATCGCGCGCGCAAGTACAAAGAGCTGTCCTCGCGCGCGAACGAGCTTACGCAGATGCTGGCCGTCGACGAGCTGCGGTCGCTGCAGTCGCAGTGGAACGATCTGGAGAGCCGCTCCAAGGAAGGTGCCGCCGAGCTTGAGCTCGCGCAGTACCGCTTGGGCGAGAAGGAGCGCGAGCTCGAGAAGCTCCAGGTCATGCTCGAGGAAAAGGGCCTGTTTGTGGGCGACCTGGGCGAGCAGCGTCGCCATATGCAAGATGTGGTCGGTCGCATTAACTCCGACATGCGTC
Organism: uncultured Collinsella sp.; assembly: GCA_959027945.1. Classification (GTDB taxonomy): domain Bacteria; phylum Actinomycetota; class Coriobacteriia; order Coriobacteriales; family Coriobacteriaceae; genus Collinsella. Next base: position 50,368 of record CAUFRO010000005.1, on the reverse strand, counting down.
TGCTCGAGGAAAAGGGCCACAACATGGTGTCGCGCCTGTCCGACATGCGTGGCCAGATCTCGAGTTCCGAGCATCAGCGTCGTCGTGTTGTCGAGGAGCTTGAGGATGCGCGCGCCCAGCTTGAGGAAGTGACTGGCGCGCACATGCAGGCCCAGGAGGATGTCGATGCCGCCGGTCCTGCTGCCGCCGAGCTCCATGAGCGTCGCGTTGCGCTCGACAACCAGATTTCGCAGCTTACGCGCGAACAGCGCGATGTGCAGCGTGCGGCCGATAACGCCGCGCTCGAGCTCGCCAAGGTGAAGGATTCGCTTTCCAACGCCGAGGTCGAGGACAACATGTATGCCTCGCGTCTGGAGCAGATTGACGAGCAGCTCGAGGAGGTCACGGCTTCGCTCGAGAGCCGTCGTGACCGCGCCGAGGAGCTTGAGGGCGCTCTTGAGGAAGCGCGCCAGGCTCAGGTCGATGCGCGTGAGGCCGCCGAGGCGGCACGCGCGGCCCTGAAGGACCTGCGTGCCCGCGAGAGTGAGGCGCGCAACAAGTTATCCGAGGTGCGCTCGGAGCTTGCCAGCCAAAAGAAACTCGATGCCCGCATGGCTGACAGCTCGCCGCTGGTGAGCCGTCTGGTGGGTGCGCTGGGCGATGATGTCTCGGGTCGTCTGGGCGACGTGCTCGAGGCCCCGCGCGAGCTTGAGGGCTTGGTTGAGCAATTGCTCGCCGGCGATATCGATGCGCTGCTGTTCGACGATACGTCCGCGCTTGAGCGTGCCGGTCGTGCCGCTCTGGACCAGAAGAAGGCTTCGGGCGAGGCGCTGCTGGTGGCGCGCGGCGTGAGCGGCTCTACCGCCGCTGAGGGCGCTGCCGGTACCCGTCTGGTTGATCGTCTGTCCGTGCGCGCAGGCTACGGTCCCGTCGTCGAGGCGTTGCTCGGCGGATATTACGTAGTGGACGATCTTGCTGCCGCGCTGTCGGCGCCGGTCGTTGACGGTGTGACCTACGTGACTCCCGATGGCGCCCGCGTAAGCTGTGGCGGCCTGGTGCGTGTGGGGCTAGATGCCGGCGAGGCCTCGGGTGCTCTGGAGCGCAAGCGTCGCATTCGCGAGCTGGAGGGCCTGGAGCCCGATCTGGCTGCCGTGTTTGAGCATGTGTCGGATCAGGTCGTCGAGGCCAATGCGGCCGTTGAGGAAGCGCGTGCTGCCGAGGGCGATGCCGCCGGCGAGATCGCTCGTCTTGAGGGCGAGCGCCGCTCGCTGCTCTCCGAGATCGGCCGCTTGGAGCAAAGCGCCAACAATGCCGAGGTCGAGCGCGTGCGCATCTCCAAGCGCCGCGAGCAGGCCTCCGAGGCCGTTCGCTCTGCGCGCCCGCGCGTGGACGAGCTCACCCGTTCGCGTGACGAGGCCCGTGCGCAGGCAAGCGATCTGGGCTTGCAGATTGCCGAGGCTAACGACGAACTCGACCGCGTTCGCCGTGACGATTCCGAGGCTGCCGGCAAGCTCGCCGACGCCAAGGTTCGCCTAGCCCAGACGAGCGAACGCCTGCGTTCGCTGAAGGGCCGTGTGCCCGACTTGGAGCATCGTCTTGAGGGCATTGACCGTCGTATCCGCGGAACACGCCAGGCTTCGCGCTCGCTCGAGCTGCTGCGCCTGCGCGTCGATCCCATGCACGAACGCTATTCTGCCCTGTTGGAACGCGCGTCGGATTGGGCAGCGCGCCTGCGTGACCAGGCCTCTCTGGAGGAGGCGGACTCCGCTTCGCTCAAGAAGACCATCGAGGATGCCAAGGCCGAGGTCTCCCGTGCCAAGGAGCGGGTTGATGCCGCCACGGCGACGCAAAACGAGTTCAAGGTCGCGCGTGGCAAGCTCGAGGTGCAGGTCGAGGCTGCCATCAAGGCCATTACCGCCGATGGCACGACGGTGCTCGAGGAAGCGCTCATGCTTCCGGCGCCCACGGACCGCGATGCCGCCGAGCGCGAACTCAACCAGCTTGTGCGCCAGATCAACAACCTTGGTCCCGTTAACCAAGTTGCCATGGAGGAGTACGAGCAGCTCAAGCGCCGCGCCGACTACATCGAGGAGCAGCTGGCCGATCTGGAGAGCGCACGCAAGGCGCTCACCAAGATCACGGTGGCCATTGATCGCAAGATGCGCAAGGCGTTCCTGGTGACGTTTGAGAAGGTCGACGCGAACTTCCGCGAGATCTTCGCTATGCTCTTCCCGGGCGGCCAGGCTCATCTGGAGATGACCGATCCCGAGCATCCTGCCGAGACGGGTATCGAGGTCGTGGCGCAGCCGCGCGGCAAGCGCATCACCAAGATGATGCTCATGTCGGGCGGCGAGAAGAGCCTGACGGCGCTCGCCCTCCTCTTTGCTGTGTACCGCACGCGCACGGTGCCGTTCTATGTGCTGGACGAGGTCGAGGCGGCACTCGATGACGCCAACCTGTCCAAGCTCATCGGCGCGCTCGATGTGTTGCGTTCCGATACGCAGCTCTTGGTCATTTCGCATCAGCGCCGTACTATGGAGGACGCTGACGTCCTCTATGGCGTCTCGATGCAAGCCGACGGCGTCAGTCGCGTCGTCTCGCAAAAACTCGATCGCGAAACCGGAAAGGTCGTGAATGCATAATGGGATTCTTCGATGCTCTCTCGCGCGGACTTGAGCGCAGCCGCGAGGCCCTCAACGAGGTCTTCTACTTTGGCGGCGAGGTCGACGAGGATTTTTGGGAGGACCTTGAGGACACCCTCGTCATGGGTGACATGGGCGCCGAGGTCGCCATAAAGGTCTCCGATGACCTGCGTGATGCCGCGGCTAAGAAGAACCTCAAGACCGCCCCGCAACTCCGTCGCGCCCTGGCCGAGCAGCTTGAGCAGCACTTTGTGCCCATCGAGCGCGATCCGTTCTCCGATACGCCGAGCTGCGTGCTGTTTGTGGGCATTAACGGTGCCGGCAAGACCACGACGGTCGGTAAGATCGCGAGCGCCATGGCCGCCCGCGGCAAGAACGTCGTGATCGGTTCGGCCGATACCTTCCGCGCTGCAGCTATCGAGCAGCTCGATGTGTGGGGCCAGCGAGCTGGCGTCCCCGTCATCAAGCGCGACCGCGGCTCCGACCCGGCAAGTGTTTGCTACGACGTGCTCGACGAGGCCGACAAGCGCGGCAGCGACCTGGTGCTCATCGATACCGCCGGTCGTCTGCACACGAGCCCCGAGCTCATGCGCGAGCTTGCCAAGGTGGTCAATGTGACCCGTAAGCGCGCCGCCAATATGGCCGCCGGCCCCATGCCCGTCTATGTCGTGCTCGTGATCGATGCCGCAACGGGCCAAAACGGCCTCAACCAGGCGCTCGAGTTTAACGAGGCGCTGGGTCTGGACGGTATTATCATGACAAAGCTCGACGGCACGGCAAAGGGCGGTATCGCCATGGCCGTGGCCGAGAAGCTCAAGCTTCCCATCCTGCGCATCGGCGTGGGCGAGCAGGTCGATGACCTGCAGGAGTTCAATGCCAAAGATTTCTGCCGCGCCCTGGTGGGCGAGTCCAACTAAGGAGTAACCAGTGTTTGATTCCCTGAGCGATCGCCTCAACGACACATTTGACCGCCTGCGTGGCAAGGGTAAGCTGACCGAGGCCGACATTACCTCGGCCATGCGCGACATTCGCATGGCGCTGCTCGAGGCCGACGTCAACTTCAAGGTCGTCAAGGAGTTCGTCGCCAAGACCAAGGAGCGCTGCATGACCGCCGAGGTCATGGAGTCACTGTCGCCGGCGCAAAACGTCGTCAAGATCGTGCTCGACGAGCTCACCGAGATGCTCGGCTCCACCGAGAGCAAGCTCGTCTTTAGCAACCGCATTCCCAATGTCATCATGCTCGTGGGCCTGCAGGGCTCCGGTAAGACCACGGCGGCCGTAAAGCTGGCCTACCAGCTCAAGAAGCAGGGCCGCTCGCCGTTGCTCGCCGCGTGCGACGTCTACCGTCCCGCCGCTGCCGACCAGCTGGCCACACTCGGTGGAGAGATCGGCGTGCCGGTCTTCCGCGGCGACGGCGAGCACCCGGTCGATATCGCCAAGGGTGCCATCCAGGAGGCAGTCGACCACCTGCGCGATGTAGTCATCGTCGATACCGCCGGTCGTCTTCAGATCGACGAGCAGATGATGCAGGAGGCCGTGGATATCAAGAAGGCCGTCAAGCCCGATCAGGTGCTGATGGTCGTCGATGCCATGACCGGCCAGGATATCGTCAACGTGGTCTCGACGTTTGCCGAGCGCACCGACTTTGACGGCGTGATTATCTCCAAGCTCGATGGCGATGCCCGTGGCGGCGGCGCGCTTTCCGTGCGCCAGGTGACCGGCAAGCCCATCAAGTTTGTGAGCATGGGCGAGAAACCCGATTCGCTTGAGCCGTTCTATCCCGATCGCATGGCCAAGCGCATCTTAGGCATGGGCGACGTCGTCGGCATTATCGAGAAGGCCCAGGAGGCAGCCGATGCAGAGCAGCTTGAGGCTGCCGAGCGTATGCTGCGCGAGGGCTTCACCATGAACGATATGCTCGACCAGATGAAAGCCGTCAAGAAGATGGGCGGCATGAAGGGTATCCTGGGCATGCTCCCCGGTGGTCAGCGTGCGCTCAACCAGATGGGCGGCAACCTGGACGAGGGGATCTTCGATAAGAACGAGGCCATCATCATGTCGATGACCAAGGAAGAGCGCCTGCGTCCCTCCATCATCAACGGCCAGCGCCGCGCCCGTATTGCCAAGGGAGCCGGCGTAACCCCCACCGAGGTCAACAGCCTTATGAAGCAGTGGGGCGAGATGAACAAGATGATGGGCCGTATGCGCACGATGGCCAATCAGGCGCAGGCCGGCGGCAAGAAGGGCAAAAAGGGTAAGAAGGGCAAGAAGATGCGCATGCCCAATATCCCTGGCCTGGACGCTATGGGTCTGGGCGGCATGGGCGGCCTGGGTACGGGCGGCCCCAAGTCCGATATGGAGCTGCTGCGCCAGATGGAAGCGCAGATGCGCAATAAGAAGTAACGACTGGTTGAGTCGTGTATGGCGTAGGCCGCCTGGATGGTACTCCAGGCGGCCTACGCCGTTTGTTCGCAGGTTGTCGCACGCGCGGAAGCGTGTTGACGTCGAGGTGCTTGCCGCTAGTGGCAGCTGCAGCCCTCATGTCCGTCGTGGTCGTGATGGCCGTGGCAGCCGCAGGACTCGCCATGCTCATGGGTGTGCTCGTGGTCGTGGACATGGCAGCCGCAGGTGGCCTCGCCGGTCTGCGCGAGCGTGCCGGCAATGAGGGCCTCGACGCAGGCATCGCAGCTGCCCTGGGCGCCCGCATAGACCGTGATGCCGGCCTGGGTGAGCGCGTTGATGGCGCCTCCGCCGATACCGCCGCAGATGAGCGTGTCAACGCCACCGTTGGTAAGCAGGCCCACCAATGCGCCGTGACCGGTGCCGCCGGTGCCTACGACCTGCTCGTTGAGCACCTTGCCATCCTGGATGTCGTAGATCTTGAACTGTTCGCTGCGGCCAAAGTGCATAAAGATGTTGCCGTTGTCGTACGTCGTTGCCACCCTCATGGTGCTGACCTCCTTTGCTGGCCATGCGGCCGTTGTCGTGGTGATGGGGGAGTATGCGATATTGCCGCCCTCGATACTGAGCGCTCGCCCGTTGACCAGCGCGTTTGCCACCTTACGATGTGCTCGGCTGCAAATAGCCGCCACCGTGGCGCGCGCGATGCCCATCTGCTGTGCGACTGCCTCTTGGTTAAGGCCTTCCAGGTCGCACAGGCGCAGCACCTCGAGTTCGTCGATCGTCATGTCGATGGCGTCTCCACTGGCAAGGCCGTCGGGAGTAAAGCCGCGGTATTCGGGGATGATCCCAACGCGGCGTAATTTTTCTCGTCTTCCTGCCATACACTCTCCAAATCTGACATATGTCAACAATAGAATAGCGAACGTGCGGATTTGCGCAAGGAATTTCTGGCATATGTCAGAAAATGAGGGTTTATGTTTGGGCTGTGGGGCCGCGTGCGCCTGGGCTACAATGAATCTCGCTTGTAGGCGACTGACAGGAGGGTCAATGAGCAAAGCTGATCAACAGTTTGTATCCATGTGCCGCGACATTCTGGACCATGGCACCACCACCGAGGGCCAAAAGGTCCGTCCGGTGTGGGAGGACGGCACTCCTGCCTATACCATTAAAAACTTTGGCGTTACGGCGCGCTACGACCTGCGCGAGGAGTTCCCTGCGCTCACCCTGCGCCGCACGGCGCTTAAGTCTGCGATGGACGAGATTTTGTGGATCTATCAAAAGAAGTCCAATAACGTCCATGACCTCAACAGCCATATTTGGGATGAGTGGGCCGACGAGACCGGCTCCATCGGCAAGGCCTACGGGTACCAGATTGGCCAGAAGAGCCATTATGCCGAGGGCGATTTCGACCAGATGGACCGAGTACTGTACGATCTTAAGCACACGCCGTACAGCCGCCGCATTATGACGAACACCTATGTGTTTAGCGACCTGTCCGAGATGCACCTGTACCCGTGCGCGTACAGCGTGACCTATAACGTCACGCAGCGTCCGCAGGACGATAAGCCCACACTTAACATGATTCTCAACCAGCGCAGCCAGGACATTTTGGCCGCGAACAACTGGAATGTGTGCCAGTACGCCATCTTGCTGATGATGGTTGCGCAGTCGGTCGATATGATTCCCGGCGAGCTGCTGCACGTGATCGCCGATGCTCACATTTACGACCGTCACGTCGATATCGTCCGCGAACTTATCGAGCGTCCGCAGTTTGCGGCGCCCAAGGTAACGCTTAACCCCGATGTGCATGATTTTTACGCGTTTACGACTGATGACCTGATCGTCGAGGGCTATGAGCACGGCCCGCAGGTCAAGAACATTCCCATCGCGGTGTAGGTGGTGGGCATGACGTGTAAGCTTTCTGCCATCGTCGCTGTGTGTGAAGACTGGGGCATTGGCTGCGAGGGCGATATGGTTGTGTCCAATCGCGCCGACATGCGCCATTTTGTGGCGTGCACCAAAGGTTGCCCCGTTATTATGGGGCGCAAGAACCTGCTGAGTTTTCCCGGCGGGCGTCCGCTCAAGAACCGCCGCAATATCGTGCTCACCCGCGACGAGAGCTTTGCCCCCGAGGGCGTCGACGTGGTGCATAGTATCGACGAGGCGCTCGCCGCGGTTGCCGATGAGCCCGTTGCCTGGGTGATCGGTGGCGGCGATGTCTATCGGCAGTTTTTGCCGTATTGCGTCGAGGCCGAGGTCACGCATAACCACTGCGTCCATGTCGTGGATACGTACTTTCCCGATTTGGAAGCCGATCCTGCGTGGGAGATTGCGCAGCGTAGCGGGGTCGCGACGATTGCCGCCGGTGAGGGTGACGAGGGCGTCGATTATGAGTTCGTGACGTATCGTCGCATCGAGGCGTAAAACCGATTATCCCTTCGGTATTATCGGGTTGAAATGAATGACGGGGCGGCGCATGGCGTTGCCCCGATATTTGTATAGGTGCTGCAAAGAAAGGTGCGGGCTGGCTGCTATGACTGATGCCGTTGAGGTTCTGCGAATTGATTCGCTCGAGGACGAGCGGCTCGATGCCTATGTGCGACTGACCGAGCGCGAGCTTCGCTGCGTGTTGGAGCCGCAAAAGGGCATCTTTATCGCCGAGAGCGCCAAGGTTATCGAGCGTGCGGTTCGCGCCGGATATGAGCCGGTGAGCTTTCTTTTGGGCGAACGTTGGCTCGACCAGATGATGCCGCTTTTTGAGCGCCTGGTTGTGCGCGAGGGCGCGGATCCGGTTCCTGTGTTCGTGGCCTCCATGGAGCTCATGGAGCAGTTGACGGGCTTTAACGTGACGCGCGGCGCGCTCGCGGCGTTCCGTCGGCCGCGTCAGATTCCGGTTAATGAGTTCTTGGGCGGCGTCGTCGAGGTGGCGGGGGATCGTCCGGTGCGCGTGTGCGTGCTTGAGGGTATTGTCGATCACACCAATGTCGGCGCGATTTTCCGCTCGGCTGCCGCATTGAACGTTGACGGTATTTTGGTCAGCCCGACGTGCTGCGACCCGCTGTACCGTCGCTCGGCCCGCGTGAGCATGGGCACCGTGTTTCAGGTGCCGTGGACGCGCATTGGCAGCGAGGCTCGTGTGTGGCCGCATGATGGTCTGAGCGCGTTGCACGACGCCGGTTTTTCGTGTGCCGCTATGGCGTTGACGGACGACTCTGTTTCGCTTGATGATCCTGTACTGCAGAAGATTGATCGCTTGGCGATTTTTATGGGCACCGAGGGTGCCGGCTTGGGCGCCAAGACCATTGCCGGCTGTGACCACGCGGTGCGCATTCCGATGGCGCACGGGGTCGATTCGCTCAACGTGGCCGCGGCGAGCGCCGTCGCCTTTTGGCAGCTATGCCCGCACGTGAGCAATGAGTATCACTACCAGCCGGGTTTGTATCACTAGGCAGTTATTCCGCACCGTGCTCTAATTCGGGGTGTTTCGGTCGCTGCCAGTCGGTGCTAAGCTGGTTTTGGCTTTGGTTTTAAATTGCTGTTTTGCTGTTTGACGTATGCGTGTGGGGAGGGCGTGTGGCTAAGAAATCTACGGCTATCGATGTAACGCAAGGTGTCATTTGGCAGCAATTGCTGTCGCTGTGCGTTCCCATCTTCTTTAGTTCGTTTTTTCAGCAGGCCTACACGCTTATCGGCACCTATATCGTCGGTCAGTTTGGCGGCAAGCTCGCGCTGGGTGGCATTCAGGCCACGATGGTGCTCACCGAGCTTTGCATTGGCTTTTGCGTTGGCGTCGGCGCCGGCTGCGCGGTCATTACCGGTCAGTATTTTGGCCAGCACGATGATGAGCGACTGAGTCGTTCGGTCCATACCGCCATGACGCTCGCGCTGGTGGGCGGTATTGTTTTCTCGATTCTTGGCATAGTATTCGTTGAGCCCATGCTGGTGCTTATGAACACGCCCCATGAACTATTGGCCGAGGGCGTGGCCTATGCTCGCTGTTATTTTGCCTCGATGGTTGCGGCACTGCTGCTTAATATGGGAACCGCACTGCTGCGTGCCGTGGGCGACACGCGCGGGCCCGCCGTGATCATTGCCTCTGGCTGCCTGGTTAACGTCGTGCTGGATATCATTTTTGTCGCCGTGTTGCATATGGAGGCGCTGGGCTGCGGCATCGCAGTGGCGCTGACCATTTGCTCCAATGCAACGATGATCGTGTTGCGCATGATGCGCGCTCCGGGCGCATGGCGTCTTTCGCTGTCTAAGCTCGGCATCGATCGCGGTATTTGCAAGAGTATGATCTCGTGTGGTCTGCCACTCGGTTTTCAATCGGCTGCCTATTCGATCTCGAACGTGCTGATCCAGGTGTCGGTTAATTCGTTTGGCGCCGATGTCACGACTGCTTGGGGTCTATCTGGGCGCCTGGATGGCATTATCTGGATGGTGACCGAGGCGCTCGGCGTATCGATCACTACGTTCTCGGCGCAAAACTTTGGCGCGCGCAATTACGAGCGCATGCGCAAGGGATATCACACGTCGCTCGTGCTTTCGTTTTTGCTCATTGGTGGCCTGTCTGCCGTGCTCCTGGTGTTCTCGGGTCCGCTGTCGTGTTTGTTTGTCGACGATGCTTCGATTTCGGCGTACACCACGACGATTCTTCATTTCATCGCGCCGTTCTACGCGATCTTCTCGATTATCGAAAACGCGTCGGGTTCCATTCGCGGTGCCGGCGTGAGCTTGCAGCCCATGCTGCTCACGATTTTTGGCACTGTCGTGCTCAGGGTGATCTGGGTGTTTGCGATCATGCCGTTCGATCCGTCGCTTGAGCATCTACTGCTGGTCTACCCCGTAACCTGGCTCATTACGGCCGCGATGTTCACCATCTACCACCACAGCGGCAACTGGCTAGGCCGCGCTACCGCCTAATGATCCCTTTGGGCGGAGGAAAACGGATCATTGCTCTCCGTCGTGATGTCGATGATTCGCTTCACTCCGTCCCCTTCGGATCAATTAGTATTCGATGCCTTGGCGGGCCAGGAGGCCTTCGTCGAAGTAGTGCTTGACGGGGCGCATTTCGGTGACTAAGTCCGCGAGGTCGGCCAACGGCAGCAGCCCGCGGCCGGTGAGCACGATCTCCGTGGTGGCGGGCTTTATCGCAATCAGTTCCTCGACATCTTCTCGCGCCCCAAAGCAGCCGTCTTCTTGCCCTTGCCGTCGCCCGTATAGATTTGAACCTTGCCGACTTCCAGTGATGCCATCTCTGTCCTTTCGTGCCCGGCGTCGGTTTATCGTCGCTCGGGTTGGGTATTCTAGAAACCATTATCAACCCCAGTAGATGGAGTTCAAGCAGATGGAGATGGATGACAACAAGCGTAGACGGAATATGATCCTCTACGTGCTCATCGCCTTCGTCGTCTACCTCGTGCTCTCGACCGTTCTGTTCCCCAACATCGGTCACACGCAGCAGATTACGAAGACCGATTACTCGACGTTTGTCAAAGCGCTCGATAATAAGAGCGTCGACAAGGTCGAGTACAACACGGACGATTACACGATTTATTACACCAAGAAGGGCGAGGACGAGAACATCGCCTACAAGACGACCGGCGTGCCGAATGACGCGGGCTTTACCGATCGCGTACTTGAATCTGGCGCCTCGCTTGAGTCAGTCGTTCCCGATAAGAACTCGGGTCTGATGACCTACTACCTGCTCACTCTTATTCTGCCCATGGCGATTTTCTTCCTGATCGGCTGGTGGCTCAACCGCCGCATGAAGAAGGCTATGGGCGATGACGGTCCGTCGATGAACTTTGGCGGCGGCGGTTTTGGCGGCGGAGGACTGGGCAAGTCCGGCGCGCGCGTGATCGCCTCCAAGGACGTGGGCGTGACCTTTAAGGATGTCGCCGGCCAGGAAGAGGCCAAGGAGTCCCTCAAGGAGGTCGTCGACTTTCTGGAGAAGCCGCAGCGCTACGAGGAGATCGGCGCCAAGCTGCCGCGCGGCGCTCTCCTTGTTGGCCCTCCGGGTACCGGTAAGACCCTGCTCGCCAAGGCCGTGGCCGGCGAGGCGGGCGTGCCGTTCTTTAGTATTTCTGGTTCTGAGTTTGTTGAGATGTTCGTCGGCCGCGGCGCCGCTAAGGTGCGCGATCTGTTTAAGCAGGCCAAGGAAAAGGCCCCGTGCATCGTCTTTATCGATGAGATCGATACCATCGGCAAAAAGCGCGATGGCGGCGGCTTTAGTGGCAACGACGAGCGCGAGCAGACGCTCAACCAGCTGCTGACCGAGATGGACGGCTTCGATAACCACAAGGGTATTGTCGTTCTCGCTGCTACCAACCGCCCCGACAGCCTTGATCCCGCCCTGCTGCGCCCCGGTCGTTTTGACCGCCGCATCCCCGTTGAGCTGCCCGACCTGACCGGCCGTAAGAACATTCTTGAGCTGCATGCCAAGAGCGTGAAGACGCAGCCGCCGATCGACCTGACCGCGATTGCCCGCGCCACGCCCGGCGCCTCGGGCGCCGACCTGGCCAACATCATCAACGAGGGCGCCCTGCGCGCCGTCCGCGAGGGTCGCAAACGCGCCACGCAGGATGATTTTGAGGAGTCGGTGGAGGTCGTCATCGCAGGACAACAGCGTAAGTCCACGGTGCTGTCCGACCACGAGAAGCAGGTCGTGTCCTACCACGAGATCGGCCATGCCATCGTTGCCGCTCGCCAGAAGGGCTCTGCGCCGGTTACCAAGATCACCATCGTGCCGCGCACGAGCGGTGCTCTGGGCTATACCATGCAGGTTGAGGAGGACGAGCGCTTCCTGACGACGCGCCAGGAGGTCTTGGACAAGCTCGCCGTCTACTGCGGCGGCCGTGCGGCTGAGGAGCTCATCTTTGGCGAGATGACGACCGGTGCCGCCAACGATATCGAGCAGGCCACCAAGCTCGCCCGCAACATGGTGACGCGCTTTGGTATGTCCGACGAGTTTGGCATGATGGCGCTCGGTACCGTTCAGAACGCGTATCTCAATCAGGACACGTCGCTCACCTGCGCACCCGGTACGGCCGAGCGTGTGGACGCGATTGTCGCTAAGTTGATCGAGGACGCGCACGATCGTGCCCTGCAGATCCTCAAGGAGAACAAGTTCAAGCTCCATGAGCTGGCTCGTTATCTGTACAAGAAGGAGACCATCACGGGTGAGGAGTTCATGAACCTCCTCACGCGCGAGAATCCGCTGATGCCCAAGCAACAGTAAAGCCACGGCCGAGCCAGTAGACGCCGACGCCCCATTTGAGCAGCTTTCTCAAATGGGGCGTTTTGCTTGAGAGGGATGGAAATGAAGATCGTGGTGAGCGCCTGCTTGATGGGCGAGAGCTGCAAGTATAACGGGCTCGACAACTATCATCGCGAGTTGGTCGAGGCCTGTGAGCGTACAGGGACCGAGGTCCTCTTGGTGTGCCCTGAGGTCTTTGGGGGCCTGCCCACGCCGCGCACGCCGTCCGAGATCGTGAACGGCGAGGTCCGTACCTGCGAGGGCGCCTCGGTCGATCGCGAGTTTTGCCTGGGCGCTCAACGTGCGCTCGACATGTGCGAGCAGGCGGGTGGGCCGGAAGAGATTGCCGCGTGCATCCTACAGGACCGTAGTCCCTCGTGCGGCGCGGGCCTCATCTACGACGGAACATTCAGTGGCACCCTCACGGCGGGCAACGGCGTCTTCGTTGATTTACTGCTCCGCCACGGTTATCGCGTGATCCCGGCTAGCGAGTTCGACCCCAGCATGCTGGAGTAATAAAAAACCACCACAAGGGTGCTGCTCCCTTGTGGTGGTTTTGGGCTAGGTCTAGAGCGTGTGGCCGTACGCGTTGGCTGCCTTGATGGCGGCGGCGAATTTCTCGTCGGTGAAGGGCTCGGGGTTTCCCTGCTTCCACTCGTTGGTGGCGTGCGCGTACTCGCACAGGGCCGGGATATCGGACTCGGAAAGCCCGACCTGCTCAAGCGTCACGGGCAGGCCCATCTGCTTGTTAAAGGCCGCGTAGCGCTCAAGGTTCTCGGTATCGCCCGTATAGGCGAACAGCACGAGCACGCCCAGGCTCACGACCTCGCCGTGCAGGTAGGTGCCCTCGCGCGGAATGCTGCATGTGGCGTTGTAGAATGCGTGCGCCACGCTCGAGTTGTAGTAGTAATCGTTCTGGTTCGTCAGGTTCGAGACATAGCCCGTATTGACCACGATATCGAGTGCGATTTGCTTGACGGCCTCGCTCGACAGGTCCTGGCGCACGTCCTCAAGACCCTGGACGCCATAGGTAAACAGCGGCTCGGAGCAGGTGTGGGCAAGCGCCAGGCCAAGACCGGCGGTGTGCTCCAAATTACCGGCGCTCGTTGCGTACTCGACCTCGGGCTGCTTGGACAGGGCATCGCCCACGCCGGCCCAGAAGTACTCCGCCGGAGCCTCGGCGATGATCTTGGGGTTGATGAAGATATGCGCAGGTCGGTTGGGGTACGAATATCCCTCGAGCGAGCCGTCGTCGTTGTACACGACGGCAATGGCGGTCGCGGCCGAGCAGTTGGAACAGATCGTCGGGACGGTGAAGACGATCTTCTTGAGCTCGATGGCTGCGGTCTTCACGGTGTCGAGTGCCTTGCCGCCGCCACAGGCGATAAGCACGTCTGCCTGCTGGCAAGCGGGGGAGTTCACGACCTTGGCGATATTGGCGCGCGTGCTGTTGGTGCCGTAGACGCGCGTCTCCAGAATCTCGACGTCGGTGCCTGCCAGCGCAGCCTCGATGCCCGGCAGCGCCGCAGCCAGGGCTCGCTTGCCGCCGATGATCGCGACCTTCTTCGCGCCGTACTCGGCCAGCGCGCCGGGCAGCTCGTCAAAGCAATCCTCGCCAACGGTGTAGTCGCTCATTCCAATCGTGCGCATAGCAACCTTCTTTCGTTCGATAAAGTGCTTTCAGGTATTTTGCTCCAAGAGAAGGTCCACAGCCGCGAGAAATTTCGAACGTATAAAACCAGTGTTGAGGGTTTTTCGCCGGCGCGGAACGTGCTAGCATACTCCGCATAAGCGTTGATGGGGACGAGTAGTCGGCCGTCCGCATGCTACAGAGAGCGGGGAGCGCTGAGAACCCGTGCATGCGACCGATGAAAATCACCCCGGAGCTGCGGTCCCAACGGACGTGCCGCGAGGTTCGTCTTAGTAGACATCGCCGAGATGGTCGTCGATATAGGCCAGCCGAGTAACGGATGCGAGCGCGCGAATACGCGGGCGAGGGCATCTAAGCTGGGTGGTTAAGCGAAGAGCTTTTGCGGGCGTGCAGCCCGTTTTGTGGCGCTTCGTCCCAGCTTGCAGGGACGGGCGCTTTTTTTGGTGCCCAACGGGCGTGCGCGCCCACGACATGAAAGGGGTACCGTGGCAAACGAGTACAAGCAGACGATGAATCTGCCCAAGACCGGTTTTCCCATGCGTGCCGGTCTTTCCAAGTCCGAGCCCAAGCGACTCAAGGACTGGCAGGACAACAAGGTCTACGAGCAGGTTCTGAAGAAGAACGAGGGTCACAAGAAGTTCGTGCTGCACGACGGTCCTCCGTACGCCAACGGCCCGATCCACATTGGTCATGCCATGAACAAGATCTCCAAGGACATGATCAACCGCTACTGGATGATGCAGGGCTATGAGGTTCCCTATGTCCCCGGTTGGGACTGCCACGGTCAGCCGATCGAGCATAAGGTCGAGGAGAAGCTCGGCACCGAGAAGTTCAACCAGACCTCCACGGCTAAGATCCGCGAGCTTTGCAACAAGTTCGCTGTCGAGAACATCGAGCTCCAGAAGGCTGGCTTCCGTCGCCTTGGCGTGCTTGGCGACTGGGACAACCCGTATCTGACGCTCTATCACCAGCATGACGCCGCCGACATTGAGGTCTTCAAGGCCATGTTCGACAAGGGCATGATCTATCGCGGCCATAAGCCCGTCCACTGGTGCAAGCACTGCCACACCGCGCTGGCCGAGGCTGAGATCGAGTACTCCGACGAGACGAGCCCATCCATCTTCGTGCGCTTTGAGATGACCTCCAAGCCCGCCGGTCTCGAGAACTTCGACGGCCCGGTCGACTTTATCATCTGGACGACCACGCCGTGGACCATCCCCTCCGACCAGGCAGTTTCCCTCAAGCCCGGCGCCGCCTACGTCGCCGTTGAGCACGATGGTCGTGCCGAGGTCATGCTCGAGGACCTGGCTCCCAAGTGCTGCGAGGAGTTTGGCTGGGAGTACACTCCGGTTATGGTCGACGGCAAGCCCTATATGGTTCCCGCCGAGACCTTCCACCACATCCACTACAAGCAGCCAATCTTTGACGGTGTTGAGGGCGTGGCGCTGCTGGCCGATTACGTCGGTGTCGATGACGGTACCGGTATCGTCCACAACTCGCCCGGCCACGGCGTCGACGACTACTTTGCCTGCCTCAAGGAGGGCATCACCGACATCTGCATGCCGGTCGATGACGACGGCAAGTTCTACACCGGCGAGGAGTTTGGCACCGGTGGCCCCTTCAGCGGTATGGATACCGATGAGGCCAACCCGCACATCATCGAGTTCCTGCGCGAGCGCGGCACCCTGGTCCTCGAGAAGAAGATCACGCACAGCTATCCGCACTGCTGGCGCTGCAAGCACCCGGTGCTCTTCCGTGCTACTGACCAGTGGTTTGTCTCGATGGACAAGACCGGTCTGCGCGAGCAAGCTGGCAAAGAGGTCCGCGAGAACGTCAAGTGGTATCCGGCTCACGCCGCCAACCGCATCGGCGCCATGGTCGAGCAGCGTCCCGACTGGTGCATCAGCCGTCAGCGCAACTGGGGCGTGCCTATCCCCAGCTACACCTGTGCCGACTGCGGCGAGAAGGTCATGAACGACGCCACGCTCGACGCCGTCATCAAGCTCTTCCACGAGAAGGGCTCCGACGCCTGGTTCACCGACGCTCCCGAGAGCTACCTGGGCGAGGCCTGCGTCTGCCCCAAGTGCGGCGGCCATCACCTCAAGGCCGATAAGGACATCCTCGACGTGTGGTGGGATTCCGGCGTCTCCTGGAAGGCCGTCTGCGAGTACCGTCCCGAGCTGGAGTATCCGGCGGATGTGTACCTCGAGGGCTCCGACCAGCACCGCGGTTGGTTCCAGAGCTCGCTGCTCACCTCGGTGGGTGCCAACGGCCATGCTCCGTACAAGGCGGTCGTCTCTCAGGGCTTCACGCTCGATGGCCAGGGCCGCAAGATGTCCAAGTCGCTCGGCAACGTCATCGACCCCAACAAGGTCTGCGACGAGATGGGCGCCGACATCATCCGCCTGTGGGTTGCCTCCGTCGATACCAGCTCCGACGTGTCCATCGACCACGAGATTCTCGCTCGTACGTCCGATGCCTACCGTCGTTTCCGCAACACGCTGCGCTTCCTGCTCTCCGAGCTCGAGGGTCAGTTTGAGCCCGAGACCGACGGCGTCGCCTTTGCCGACTTGCTGCCGCTCGACAAGCTTATGGTTGCCCGTCTGACCCAGGTCCAGGCCGAGGTCGACGACGCCTACGCCAGCTATGGGTTCCCGCGCGCCTACCGTGCGCTCTACGACTTTGTGGTTACCGAGCTTTCCAACGTGTATCTCGACGCCCTGAAGGACCGTCTATACTGCGACAAGCCCGGCTCGCTCGAGCGCCGCAGCGCCCAGACCGTGCTGGCCGAGCTCTTCTCGATGCTCATGCGCGACCTGCAGCCGATCCTGTCCTACACGGTCGATGAGGCCATGGCCTATGCGCCCGCCGGCTGCGTCGATCACCAGAAGTACGCCGCGCTGCTCGATTGGTACAAGTCGCCCATCACGGTCGACGAGGCCAATGAGTTTGAGGGTGTGCTCGAGGCTTCGCTCGAACTCCGTAGCGCCGTGACCAAGTCCCTTGAGGATGCCCGCTCTGCCGGCACCTTCACCAAGAGCCAGCAGGTTCGCGTCAAGGCGGTCGTTCCCGCCGAGATGTACGCGCTGCTGACCGGCGACAAGGCTGTCGACCTGGCCGAGTTCTACATCGTCTCCGATGTTGAGCTGACCCAGGGCGAGGAGCTCTCCGTTGCTATCGAGGCTGCCGAGGGCGAGTGCTGCGACCGTTGCTGGAACTACCGCACCACCGTCGGCGAGTACAACGGCCACGCGCATATCTGTAAACGCTGCGCGGAGGCGCTGTAGTTACGCGGTTTTACCAAACCGCGTAACGGCTCGACGCTGCAAACCCGCCAGAGCGGCAATTGGGGGTTCCGCCGTTCTGCCGAACGGCGGACCTGCCGACGCTGCGCGGGCCGCATTTGGACAATCTGACGTTCAATTTCAAGGGCGCGACCGAAAGGTCAGCGCCCTTTCATTTCACGTCACCTTGTCTCAAATGCGACCCGCTCGCTCATTTATGCTCTACCTGCGGTGTTTCCGTTCTTGGGAGATTTGTCGCTTCTTGCTTGCGTCAATGTATGATTATCTACTGCGTTAAACGTAATTCGATGTTCTGTAGGGTAGGGGATTGATTTGGGTCGTGCTGGGGAAATGACGCCGCCTTTGCGTTGGCGGTTGGGTGTTGCTGGTGGGGTAGCGCTCGTTGTGCTGCTTGTTGACCAGCTGACCAAGCTTGAGGTTCGTGCCGTGGGCGAAGCTTTGCATGTTACTTTCATCCCCGGTGTCATCGACTTTATGTTTGTCCGCAATATCGGTGCTGCCTTTAGTATGGGCGAGGGGCATGGCATCGCGTTTGCCGTGCTGGCGCTGGCGGTCATTGTCGCTATTGCCGTGTACCTCGTTCGTGCACCCCAGCTCGCCCATCTTGAGGTTGTGGGCATGGCGATGGTTGCGGGCGGTGCTATCGGCAACGCTATCGATCGTTTGGCCTTTGGCTTCGTGACCGATTTTATTGCCACCACCTTCATCGACTTTCCCGTCTTCAATGTGGCCGATATCGGCATTACGGTCGGTGTTGTGCTGGCGCTTATCGGTTACATGTTCTTGAGTCCCGCCGCTCGCGAGGTCGATGCGACTGCTGAGCTCAATGCCCGTGATGAGGCCTGCGCTAAGCGCAAAGCCAAGCAGCGTGGGGAGCGTGCCCGCAAGATTCGCGAAAGGAATGAGCGTTAATGGCCGACATCCATATTCTCGTTGCCGACGATTGCGCTGGTCAGCGTCTTGACGCCTATCTGGGCTCCAATGACGGCTGCCCTACGCGCTCTGCCTGCGCGCATCTGATTGAGGGCGGTGCCGTATGTGTCAATGGCGAGACCTGTCTGTCTAAAAAGTACGCCGTGCGAGCCGGCGACCGTATTTCGGTCGATTTGCCTGAGCCGCACGATCCCACCGATGTGATTCCCGAGGCCATCCCGCTCGACATTCGCTATGAGGACGACTATCTCATTGTGCTCTTCAAGCAGCGCGGGCTGGTGTGCCATCCCGCCCACGGCCACGAGAGCGGCACGCTTGCGAACGCCTTGGTCTACCACTGCGGTATCGATCATCTTGGTACCGTGCAGGGTGAGGACCGCCCCGGCATCGTGCATCGCCTGGATCGCGATACCTCGGGCCTTATGCTCGCGGCAAAAGACGACGACACCCAGCGCGCGCTTCAAAATCTTATTCGCACGCGTACGCTCGACCGCCGCTATATCACGCTTGTCCACGGGCACATCGCCATGGACGAGGGCACCATCAATACCGGTATCGCCCGTTCTACGCGCGACCGCGTCAAGATGGCGGTTTCGGACGACCCCTTTGCCCGTCAGGCCATTACGACATTTAAAGTCCTCGAGCGCTTTGATTCCACGCGCTTTGACGATGGTTATACGCTCGTTGAGTGCCATCTGTTTACCGGTCGCACGCACCAGATTCGCGTGCATATGCGTCATATCAACCACGCCTGCGTGGGCGATCCACTCTACGGCAAGTGCGATGCGCGCGCCGACCAGGGCCTGACCAGGCAGTTCCTTCATTCCTGGCGCGTGGCGTTCGATCATCCCGTGACGGGGGAGCGTATTGAGTGCCGCGATGAGCTGCCGTGGGATCTCGCTGCGGTTCTCGACGACCTGGCTCCGCGCTCACTCGGTCGTACTGCCGCTGGCGACGAAATCGTTCCGCAGCTCGGTCTTCTCGAAGCCTAACCAGTATTAGGTGGTTTCTTGAACTCGGTAAGACTGCGGTAAGATATACGATTGTTTACGTAACGCGTTCCTGGGAGCCTGCATGCTCGCCTTTTTACAAACCAACACGCCCATCGTGATTTTCAACCAGATTGTCGTCACGCTGCTCACGGTCTGCTTTCTGTACCAGGTGGTCTTCTTTGTCATTGGCGCTCTTCGTGGCGAGGTCGCGCCTCCCAAGGCCAAAAAACTTCACCGCTATGCCTTCTTTATCGCGGCGCATAACGAGGAGGCCGTTATCGCCAATCTCGTTCGCTCCATCAAGGACCAGGATTATCCGTCCGAGCTCATCGAGGTCTTCGTGGTCGCCGATGCCTGTACCGATAACACGGCACAGCTCGCGCGCGAGGCGGGCGCCATCGTCTATGAGCGCAATGACCTGGCCCGTAAGGGCAAGAGCTGGGTCATGGACTTTGGTTTCGATCGCATTCTCAACGAGTATCCCGACACGTTTGAGGGCTACTTTATCTTCGACGCCGACAATGTTATCTCCCGCGATTACGTCTCCAAGATGAATGATGCCTTTGACCAGGGTTTCCATGTGGTCACGAGCTACCGCAACTCTAAGAACTTCGGCAGCTCGTGGATCTCGGCAGCTAATGCCACCTGGTATCTGCGCGAGGCGCGCTTTCTCAACAACGCGCGTAACATCTGCAAGACGTCTTGCGCCGTCTCGGGTTCGGGCTACCTCATCTCCGCAAGCGTTATCGAGGGCATGCACGGCTGGCAGTTCCATACGCTGACCGAGGACATCCAGTTCACCACGTTCTGCGCGATTCACGGCATTCGCATCGGTTATGCGCCGGCGGAGTTCTTTGACGAGCAGCCCGTGACGTTTAAGGCGTCCTGGAAACAGCGTATGCGTTGGACCAAGGGTTTCTACCAGGTCTTTTTTACCTATGGCAAGCATCTTGTCAAATCGACGTTCCGCTATCATCGCTTTGCCGCCTACGACATGTTTATGACCATCGCCCCGGGTATGCTGCTATCGCTGATCTCGATGCTCGCCAATGCGACGTTCCTGATCGTGGGCGGGCTCTCGCACGGCTTCTTGGCTACCGAAGTCGAGATGCAGGCGTGCGCCGCTTCGCTCATTATGACCTTCGCCATGATGTATCAGACCTTCTTTATCCTGGCGCTGCTCACGACTATCTTTGAGTACAAGCACATTCACTGCGCGCAAAAGTGGCGTCTGGTGACTAACCTGTTTACCTTCCCGATCTTTATGTTCAGCTATATCCCCATCACGGTGGCCGCGCTGTTCCTTAAGGTCGACTGGGTGCCGACGCAGCACGCCGTCAACGTTACCCTTGATGAGGTCATGCAAGGCGCCAAATAACCACCACCAAAACCACCGTAAAGGGGACAGGCACCTTTCTGGTGGTTTTTGCTTTTGCGATGCAGCTCGAGGAGGCGTCCGATGGTCTATATCCCGTTTTGGATTTGCATCTTTGCCGGCGTGGCAATTGATGCCCGAGAGCGACGGTTTCCCAATGGGCTTGCCGGCGCATGTGCCGTGGCGGCGTTGGCGGGTGTTTGGCTCGACCTCGGTTTGAACACAGCGCTTGACCACGCGGGTCTTGCCGTCATTGTGTATCTTGCTCTCGTGCTGACTGAGTCCCTCTGGCGTCGTCTTCGCCAAATCCCGGGCATCGGCATGGGGGATGCCAAGGCGCTCTTCGCGCTTTGCACGCTCGACCCTATGGGTGGCATCGTGGCATTTGCCGTCGCACTCCTGGCCCTGGCCCTCTCCTGTCTCTTCACAAAATCGCGCTCCCTGCCATTGCTCCCGTTTTTAGTGCCGATTTTTGCCATAATCGAGGTCGTGGGCTGCACTTTGTAACCGATTGCGCATCCTTCTTAAGGAGCATGCCATGGCATCTAATCAAGAAACGGCCGTCATTAAGGCGCGCATGGACCGTATCCCCTCGGCGTTGTCGCCCGAACTTGTCGAGCGCATTGCCGCCGATCGTCCTTCGGGCTATGTCAACCCGTATCGTTGCAACGACGATCAGGCTATTCGTCGTATTGATCGCGCCGCCGACAAAGGCACGCTTATGCGTCCGGCGTTTATGCGCGATACCGAAAAGATACTTCATCTTCCGGCGTACACCCGTTATGCAGGTAAAACGCAGGTCTTTAGCTTCCGTAGCAATGACGATCTGTCACGCCGCGGTTTGCACGTGCAGTTTGTCTCGCGCATTGCGCGCGATATCGGTCGCGCCCTGGGGCTCAATTGCGATCTGATCGAGGCGATTGGCCTGGGCCACGACTTGGGACACACGCCTTTCGGCCATGCCGGCGAGCGCTTCCTCAACGATATCTATCACGAGCGTACGGGGCGTTATTTTTTCCATAACGTGCAGTCGGTCCGCGTGCTCGACGCGTTGTATGGCCGCAACGTGTCGCTCCAGACGCTCGACGGCGTGCTATGCCATAACGGCGAGTACGAGCAGCGTGTGTTTGAGCTCTCGGACATGAGCTCCTTTGACCAGTTTGACCAGACGGTTGAGGATTGCATTGCCACGGGCTATAGCGCAATTGAGCATCTGCGTCCCATGACGCTCGAGGGCTGCGTCGTTCGCATTTCGGATATTCTTGCCTACGTCGGTCGTGACCGTCAGGATGCGATCGCGGCGGGCCTGCTTTCGCCCGACGCTTTTGATGATGGCCGGGGCGGTGCCTACAACAGTTGGATCCTCACGCATGCCTCCATCGATATCGTTGAGCACAGCTATGGTAAGCCGCGCATCGAGATGAGCGAGGACCTGTTTGAGGAAATCCGCCGAGCCAAGCGCGAGAACTACGAGAAGATCTATAGCAAGGGCGGTATCGAAGGCGATTCCGAGGCGGAGCTGCGCGAGGCGTTCGAAAAGCTCTACGACCGTTGCCTGCGGGATCTAAACAGTGGTGACGAGTCCTCGTACATCTTTAAGCACCACATTTCTCGCATCGAGCAGCAGCTTTCCTACTACGATCGCGCCTATGCCTGGCAGGACGATAAAGATCAGACCGTAGTGGATTACATTTCGAGCATGACGGATGGCTACTTCTGCGAGCTCACGAGTAAGTTGTTCCCGGGATTGAAGTTTCCGCAACGTACCTATATTAACGAACGGTAGTTCGTATATATTCGGTATACTGTTAGTGGAAAACGTTTTTGATTGATGCACGGGATGGCTATGGACGACCTTTTTTCTGCCTCGACGCGCGAGCGTTCCTTTAAAAATGCGCCGCTCGCGGTACGCATGCGACCCAATTCGCTCGACGAGTACGTGGGCCAGCAAAAGGCCGTCGGTAAGGGCTCGTGGCTACGTGCTGCGATTGAGCATGACGTTCTGTCGAGTGTGATTCTGTATGGGCCGGCCGGTACGGGCAAGACGACGCTGGCCCACATCATCGCCAACCATACCAAGAGCGAGTTTGTCGAGGTCAGCGCTGTGACGGGCACCGTGAAGGACTTGCGCCGCGTGATTGACGAGGCCAAGACGCGCCTGAATACCTACGACCGCCGCACCATTCTATTCATCGATGAGATTCACCGCTTCTCTAAGTCGCAGCAGGATGCCCTGCTGCATGCAGTTGAGAACCGTACCGTCATTATGATTGGCGCTACGACGGAGAATCCGTACTTCGAGGTCAACTCGGCACTGTTGTCGCGTGGGCGCGTGGTGGAGCTTGAGCATCTGAAGGATGAGGATATCGCCACGCTTATTGAACGTGCGCTTGAGGCACCACATGGTCTGAACGGTAAGTTCTCGGCCGATGAGGATACGGTCAAGACCATTTGTACGTTGGCCGCGGGTGATGCACGCTCGGCCTTGACGACACTTGAGCTGGCGAGCGAGATTGCCGTCACGCGTCCCGATACCGAGGGGACGCCAGCGCCGGCGGCGGGGGAGCGCTATCCCATCACCGTGGATGACGTGAAGATTGCCAACCCGCGTCGCGGCTTTACGTATGACAAAAACGGCGACATGCACTACGACATCATCAGTGCGTTCATCAAGTCCATGCGCGGTAGTGACCCCGATGCCACGATCTATTGGCTCGCGCGCATGATCGATGCTGGGGAGGATCCTAAGTTTATCGCTCGCCGCATTATGATTCACGCTTCTGAGGATGTTGGCAACGCCGACCCGCAGGCGCTTTTGGTGGCGCATGCCGCGTTTAAGTCTGCCGAGGTCATTGGCTATCCCGAGTGCCGCATTAACCTGGCTCAGGCTGCACTCTATGTGTGCTTGGCGCCAAAATCCAACGCGTGTGAGGCTTCGATCGATGCGGCGCTGGCCGATATCCATTCTAGTGGGCTTCGCGAGGTGCCGAGTTATCTGCGCGATCGCCATCGCCCGGGCAGCGATGAATACGGTGTGTATAAGTATCCACATGATTATCCCGAAGGCTGGGTCGATCAGCGCTATTTGCCCGAGGGACTGGAGCGCGGCGTGTTCTGGCAGCCTGCCGGCCGCGGTTGGGAAGAATGGCGCGTAGAGCAAAGCGAACGCGACCGCAGCGGGAATGCACCGAAGTAGCTGCTGATAATTTTGTCCCACGTTGCTGCTCTTGGCATGTTCGGTCCCCTTTGGGGTACCATGAAAAGCGTCTGTATTTCGATTCTTCCGGGAGGCTTGTATGAGTCCCATTCAAATCGCCCTGCTGCTGCTCGCCGTTGCCGGCGTGTGGGCCATCGCTGAGCTCGCGCTTACCCTGCGCAAGACCCGCAATGTTGTCGACTCGCTCGATAAGACCGTGAACGACCTCAACAACACCATCGCCGAGGCTCAGCCTGTGGTGGCAAAGCTCGATGGCGCTGTCGATGAGCTTACGCCGACGCTTGCCCAGATGGAGCCGCTGCTTAAGTCGAGCAAGACGGCAGTTGATGCCCTTACCTCCAATCTCGTAGAGGTCGAAGCCGTGGTTCGCGACATTTCCGAGGTTACGGGCAGCATGGCCGAGGCCAGCAATGCTGTGTCGAGCGTGACCGACTCTGCCGCCGGTGCTGTGCAGAAGCTCTTCAATAAGGTGAAGGCTCCTGCAGCCGACGCCGATCGCAAGCTCGCCGCTGCCGCTGCGGAGGCCGAGCAGCCTACCGAGCGCGTCCTAATTGGCGAGGACGAGGCCGCCGCGGGCGACGATGATGGTCAGAAGTCTGTATCCAAGCCGGCTCAGTATTACACCTATACGCCCGCCGAGACCTCTGAGGAGTCCTGCGATGAGTAGCGAAGCAAACTGCCCTATCACGCTGACCGTTGCCGGTGACCCGCGTCTCGCTCGCCTTGTGCGCATGACGGCAGCCAACGTTGGTGCCCTGTGCTCTATGTCTGTCGATCGCATCGAGGACATCCGCATGGCTGCTGAGGAGGCTTTCATCTTTGGTTGCACCGCGGTCGACTGCGATGACATCACCATCAAATTCGATGTCGATGAGACCCACGTTGGCATGACTATTACCTTTGGGGACCAGGCTACGGTCGATGAAGACGACCAGGCTGCGGTGTATGCCGAGCTCATCCTCGCGAGCGTGTGCGACTCCTACGAAAAGACTACGGCGCCCCTGACGCTTTCCCTCGACCTCAAGGCGGATATCTAATATGACCGAACGTTCCCGGAGCGGTAAGACCGCTTGGGACAAGGAGAAAACCCGCGAGCTGTTTCGTCGCTATAAAGAGACCGGTGACCCGGACGCACGCGAGCAGCTCGTCATGTCCCACATGAACCTGGTAAGGTTTCTTGCCAACAAGTTTAAGAACCGCGGCGAGCCGCTCGATGACCTGATGCAGGTTGGTTATTTGGGCCTGCTCAAGGCTATCGACCGCTTTGACCCTGAGCGCGGACTCGAGTTCACCACGTTTGCCACGCCTACCATCTTGGGCGAGATTAAGCGTCACTTCCGCGACAAGGGCTGGAGCGTGCGCGTGCCCCGTCGCTTGCAGGAGCTCTCGGCCAAGGTCAACCAGGCTACCGATAAGCTCACCAACGAGCTACAGCGCTCGCCTAAGGTTGAGGAAATCGCTGAGTACTTGGACGTGACGGTCGATGAGGTGCTGGAGGCTATGGAATCGTCTTCGGCCTATACCTCGGTGCCCATCGAGGCTCCTGGTGCGTCCGATTCCGACGATGCCCCCTCGATTCTCGACCGTTACGCCGACGACGACAACGAGCTCGACTTTACCGATGACCGTCTAGTGATCGAGGAAGCCATCCGTGATTTCTCGCCGCGCGAGCGCGAGGTGATCGAGCTGCGCTTTGTGAAGGGCATGACCCAGATCGAGATCGCCAAGAAGCTTGGTATTTCTCAGGTGCAGGTTTCGCGTCTGCTGCGCCGCACGCTTAAGAAGATTCAGGACAAGATCGACCCCGACGGAGTGATGATTCGTTCATGAGTGAGCACCCCCAACAAACCGATCGCGTGCTGCGCGACACCCGCATTCTGACGCTGCGCATTTGGGCTGTTGTCGGCTGCATTGTTATTGCTGCTGTCATCTTTAACCTTATGGGCATCCTGGCACCGGTTATCGAGTTTCTCGCTGTTGGTTCCATCATTGCCTTTGTGATGTCCCCGATCACCAACTGGCTCGAGCACCATGGCGTGAATCGCGGCATCGGTTCGCTTATCGCGCTTATTGTTGTTGTTGCCGTGCTCGTCGGTGTCGTTTGCATCTTGTCGCCGATTCTCTTTGGCCAGATCATGGAAGTCCTGAGCCGCCTGCCCGAGCAGCTTCGTGTTGCTGGTGGCGATCTCAACGAGATGATCTCGCATGCCAAGACGCTCAACAACACGCCGCTCAAGGAGTATTTGGACGATAATCTTTCGTCGCTTGTTACCGTGGCATCGAAGTACGTGTCTCAGATCGCTGCCGAGCTTGGCCGCGGTGTGTTCCCGCTCATCACCAATACGGCCTCGCAGTTGTTCGTGATCTTCCTTGGTCTGGTGCTTGCGTACTGGATGGCCTGCGACTACCCTCGCATGCACCACGAGATTTGCACCATCATCGGTCAGGAGAAGGAGACCTCGTACCGCTTTATGGTCGCCATCCTTTCTCGCTCTGTCGGCGGCTACATGCGCGGTATGGTCGTGACGTCCATCTGCGGTGGTTTCCTCGCCTTTATCGGTTTTATGATCATCGGCCATCCGTATGCGGCGCTCATGGCTATCTTTACCGGCATCATGCATTTGGTTCCGGTCGTTGGTCCTTGGGTGAGCGCAGCAATCGCCACGGTGCTCGGTTTCATGTTCAGCCCCATGTTGGCGTTATGGACGCTCATCGTGACGATGGTCGCGCAAAACGTCACAGACAACGTGATTTCTCCTAAGGTCATGCAGAGCTCAGTGCAGGTGCATCCCATCATGAGCCTCACGGCGCTCGTTATTGGCTCGGCACTCATGGGTCCCATCGGCATGATTATTGCCATCCCGCTGTGTGCGGCCCTCAAGGGTATCTTCGTGTACTACTTCGAGAATGAGACCGGCCGACAGCTTGTGGCCTATGACGGCGCCGTTTTTAAGGGCACACCGTACCGCGATGCCGATGGCAACCCGGTCGCCGCCTACGACGCGCTCGGCGACGACACCTTCATTTATGAGTCCGAGCTCATCGGTAACGAGACTGCGCCCGAGGCCCAGGCCATGCCCAAGCCCGAGCTCGATAATCCCTGGATCAAGCTCTCGGGTCTGCAGCCCGATGCGACGGGCTTCTTCAAGAACCCCTTCGCCAAGGATGATGATTCCAATACGGACGACGACACCAAAACCGGCATCGACGGTTCCATGGACGATTCGGATTCTAAATAGGTCCTATTAACGTTTCTTGAAGTTGTAAATGACAAGAAACGCGAGCAAAGCGATTGATAAGGGGCCGGCTACATAGAAAAAGAGAACGTCAATTGCGCGTAGAGTGTA
This sequence comes from uncultured Collinsella sp., assembly GCA_959027945.1. GTDB lineage: Bacteria > Actinomycetota > Coriobacteriia > Coriobacteriales > Coriobacteriaceae > Collinsella. The sequence goes on along the minus strand of CAUFRO010000005.1, from coordinate 23,266 downwards.
GTAAGCCTTATCGCCGGACATTACTGCATATAATAAGTAGCCAAATGCTGGTTGGTTTGCGTACCAGCATGAGAAGGCCAAGAGCGCTAAAAGTGCTACAACCAGAAGTGCATTCAGGACAAATCGTTTACTTTTCATCGATCGCTCCTTCCGGGTGACTCTTATATGTAATTCTACAGCAGCCTTTTTTCAAAGGCTTGCTCGGTCCCAAATAACGTGCACTTTCGCTGGAGGGTCGCTGTTTGGCGGCCCTCTTTTTTGCATGGGCGCGGTGGGATGGTAATATCGTTACGTTTGAACTGTTTCGATGTGAAACCGAGGAGATTCCCTCTATGAGTGCTGACTACCCGTCAATGACTACGGCTGAGATTCGCTCCAAGTTCCTCAACTTCTTTGAGGAGCGCGGTCTTAAGCTCTATCCTTCTTCGTCCCTCGTCCCCGACGATCCTTCGCTGCTGCTTGCCAACGCCGGCATGAACCAGTTTAAGGAGTATTACCAGGGCAAGAAGACCATGAAGGAGATCGGCGCGATCTCCTGCCAGAAGTGCGTCCGCACCAACGACATCGACTGCATCGGCGAGGACGGCCGTCACCTGTCCTTCTTTGAGATGCTCGGCGACTTCTCCTTTGGCGGCGTCTCCAAGCAGCAGGCCTGCGCCTGGGCCTTTGAGCTCATCACCAAGGAGTTCAAGCTGCCGCTCGACCGCCTGTACTTCACCGTCTTTACCGAGGACGACGAGACCCACGACGTGTGGCGTTCCCTGGGCGTTGCCGAGGACCACATCTCGCGTCTGGGGGAGGACGACAACTTCTGGGCCGCCGGCCCCACCGGCCCCTGCGGTCCGTGCTCCGAGATCTACTTTGACATGGGCGAGGAGGTCGGCTGCGGCAGCCCCGACTGTAAGCCCGGCTGCGACTGCGACCGCTTCCTGGAGTTCTGGAACCTCGTCTTTACCCAGTACGACCGCCAGGAGGACGGCTCCATGCCGGAGCTGCCGCACCGCAACCTCGATACGGGCATGGGCCTGGAGCGCATGGCCGCTATCATGCAGCACAAGACCGCCAACTACGACGGCGATCTGATGCAGCACCTCATCAAGCTGGGCGAGGAGATCAGCGGCAAGACCTATGACGCCGACGATTACTCCGGTGCCAGCCGCTCGCTGCGTATCATCGCCGATCACTCCCGTGCCGTCGACTTTATGATTTCCGACGGCATCCTCCCCGGTAACGAGGGCCGCGAGTACGTCCTTCGCCGCCTGCTCCGCCGCGCCGTGTTCCACGGTCGCCTGCTGGGCATCGAGGGCGCCTTCCTGACCAAGTTTATCGACGAGGTCAACGCTCAGATGGGCGAGGCCTATCCTGAGCTGCTCAAGAACGTCGCGCTCGTCAAGGGTATCGTCGCCTCCGAGGAGGAGCGCTTCTCCACGACGCTCGACAACGGTCGCGTCTACCTGGATGAGGCCCTGGCAGCGCTTGCCGACGGCTCCGTCCTTCCGGGCGACGTTGCCTTTAAGCTGCACGACACCTTTGGTTTCCCCATTGACCTGACTGTCGAGATCGCCGGAGCTGCTGGCCACGACGTCGACATGGACGGCTTCACCGCCTGCATGGAGGACCAGAAGGCCCGCGCTCGTGCCAACGCCAAGGGCGATGCCTGGGGCAGCTTCAACGACGTGTGGGTCGAGCTTTCCGACAAGGTCGCCGCGACCGAGTTCGACGGCTATGACAACGATGCGATCGAGGGTGCCAAGGTTGTCGCCATCGTTCGCAACGGCGAGTCCGTCGAGTCCGCTGCCGCCGGCGAGGACGTCGAGGTCGTGCTCGACCGCACCCCGTTCTACGCCGAGATGGGCGGCCAGCAGGGTGACGCCGGCGAGCTTTCCGCCGAGGGCGTTGTTCTGACCGTTGCCGATACCAAGAACCACAACGGCCTGTATGCCCATGTCGCACACGTTGCCGAGGGCACGCTGACCGTCGGTGCTACCGTGACCGCCGCGCTCGACGCCGAGCGCCGTGGTTTCCTGCGCCGCAACCACACCGCCACCCACCTGCTCGACGCTGCCCTTAAGCAGGTCCTGGGCGAGCATGTCTCCCAGGCCGGCTCGCTGGTGACGCCCGAGCACCTGCGCTTTGACTTTACGCACTTCGAGGCCCTGTCCTCCGAGCAGCTCAAGGCTGTTGAGGACCTGGTCAACCAGCAGATCTTCGCTTCCAAGCCGGTCGTGACCCGTGTCATGGGCATCGACGAGGCTAAGGCTGCCGGCGCTGTTGCCCTGTTTGGCGAGAAGTATGGCGACGTCGTCCGCGTCGTCTCCGTGGGCGCTGAGGACCAGCCGTTCTCCCGCGAACTCTGCGGTGGCACACACGCTGCCAACACCGCCGAGATCGGCCTGTTCAAGATCATTTCCGAGTCCTCCACGGGCTCCAATGTCCGCCGTATCGAGGCCGTGACCTCTAAGGGTGCCCTCGACTATATGGCCGACCGCCTGGCACTCGTTGACGCCGCCGCCGCTGCGCTCAAGTGCCGCGTAGACGAGGTTCCCGCCCGCGTGGAGAACCTGCAGGCCGAGCTGCGCGAGACGTCCAATAAGCTCAAGAAGGCTCTGACCGGTGGCTCCTCCGACGCCATCTCCAGCGCCATCGAGGACGCCGTCGAGCTTGACGGCTATAAGCTCGTTGTCGCTGAGCTCCAGGGCCTTGAGGCTGCCGACCTGCGCAACGTATGGGATACCGTGCACCAGAAGGTCGCCGGACCTGTCGCTTGTGTCGTCGCCAGCGTGACTGAGAAGGGCACTCCGGCCCTGCTCGCTGCCGGCTCCGATGACGCCGTGAAGGCCGGGTTCCACGCCGGTAACGTGATCAAGCAGATCGCGGGTCTGGTCGACGGTCGCGGTGGTGGCCGTCCCAACATGGCCCAGGCCGGTGGCAAGAATGCTGCCGGCATCGTCGATGCCCTCGCGGCCGCCAAGACCGCGCTCGGCGCCTAAGAATCTAAGAAGTCATTGTGGTCGCGCTCGCGCTGGACATAGGGGAGACCAGGATCGGCATCGCCGTCTCGAGCCGTGATGGCAAGATGGCGATGCCCGTCAAGGTGCTTCCGGCTGCCGAGGTCACCGGTATGGCCAAGACGTTCCGCTACCTTGTCGAGGACTATGAGCCCGACATCCTGGTAAGCGGACGTCCCTTGACCATGGCCGGTGAGCCCGGCCCCCAGGCCGAGCGCGTTGCCGCCGTAGCGCAAAAGATTGCCGACGAGCTCGATCTTCCGCTGGAGTTTGAGGACGAACGTCTGTCCTCGCAAGAGGCCAAGCGTATCCTGCGCGAGCAGGGCCTCAACGAAAAGCAGATGAGGGGCAAGATCGACATGATTGCCGCCAGCCTGTTTTTGCAGACGTGGCTCGATCGTAAAAACGAGGAGGTTTCGCATGCCTAGCGCTTCCGATCCGCGCCAGCAGAATCGTACACGGCAGCCGGCGTCGCGCCCTGCCCAGCCTGGCCAGCGTCCGGCACAGCCGACGCAGCGCGCAGCTCAGCCTGCCGCGCGCCCGGTGCAGTCCTTCTCTCATTCGGCCCAACCTGTTCAACGGACGGGTCAGCAGCCTTCTGCTCGTTCGGTTCAGCATTCGGCTTCTCACGCGGCTCAGCAGCCCGCTGCTCGTACGGCCCAGCCTGCAGGCGGTACCCGCTTTAAGCAGCAGGCACCTACCCAGCGAACTCAGCCCCCCCAATCGCATTCGCATCACGCTCGCGGTTCGCATGGCGTTGCTCCGGCGACCCGCTCGAGTTACAACACGCATGCTCGTCGCGGTGCTCAAAAGAAGGGTTCTCCGGTTCCCATGATCATCGGCGTTGTGTTGGCGGTGCTCGCGCTTGCCGCGATCGCTTGCTTTGTCGTGCCGGCCGTCAAGGGTTTCTTTGCCGGTGAGGATACGAAGGTTACGGCTGGTCAGCAGGTTACGGTGACCATTCCCGATGGTGCTTCGGGCGATACGATCGCCTCGATTCTCTCCGAGAACCATATCGTCGAAAATCCCAAGGATTACTATGCGGCGGTGAAAAAGCTCAACGCCGATATGTCGCTCAAGCCTGGTACTTATTCGTTCACCACACTCATGGATGCGACCAAGGTTGTTCAGCAGCTCATGGAAGGCCCCAACGCGGGCTTCAATGCGCTGACTATCCCTGAGGGCCTGACGGTCGATCAAGTCGCCGACCGTGTGGCCCAGGCCTACGACAGCATCTCTAAGGAAGACTTCCTCAACCAGGCCAAGGCCTCCAACTACGTGGACGACTATAGCTTCCTTAAGGGCGCCGCTAACGACTCGCTCGAGGGTTTCTTGTTCCCCAAGACCTATTCGCTGGGCGATTCGCCGACGGCCGATGACGTGATTCGCGCCATGCTCGATCAGTTTAAGACCGAGTACAAGTCGCTTGACTTTGCGAGCTGCGAAGCCAAGATCAAGGATCGCTACGGTGTGGAGATGTCCGACTACGACATCGTCAACTTGGCCTCTATCGTTGAGCGCGAGGGCCTCAACGCCGATCAACGTGCGCACGTGGCCTCGGTCTTCTACAACCGCCTTGCCGGCAAGCTCGATGGCCTGCGTTACCTCAATAGCGATGCGACCATGATGTATGTCACCGGCGGCGAGGTTACCGCCGACGACCTGCAGAGCGATAGCCCGTATAACACCTATAAGCACGAGGGCCTGCCGCCCACGCCCATCTGCTCTCCGTCGCTCGAGGCGCTCAAGGCCACCCTTGAGCCGACCGACTCCGATGACCTGTATTTCTACATTACGCAGGACGAGGAGTATTTCTCGCAAACCTACGAAGAGCACCAACAGTCTTGGAATTAGCATGAGGATTTTTAGCCCCAAACGATACGTTGCCTCGGTCGATCGCATCGACCTCGAAACCCTGTGGGCCGACGGCAAACGCGCCATTCTGCTCGATCGCGATAACACCCTGGTGCCGCGCGATACCGAGCAGGTTCCCGCTGCGGTTTCCGGTTGGCTCGATGCCGCCCGCGCCAAAGGCTTTAAGCTGTGCATGGTGTCCAACAACTGGCATCGCGACCAGGTCATGAGCTCTGCACGCGAGTTGGGGCTCGAGGCCATCAGCCACGCCATGAAGCCGGCGCCGTTTGCCCTCAAGGCAGGTCTTAAGCGCCTCGGCGCCACGGCCGACGAGGCGGTGTTGATCGGTGATCAGCTCTATACGGACGTGTGGAGCGGCAATTTTGCCGGCGTCGATACTATCCTGGTTAAGCCGCAGGCAACCCAGGACCTGTGGTACACGCAGATCTTCCGTATCTTTGAGCGCCGGGCCCTGCGCGACCTTCCCTGCGAGGAATAGGTCTCGCTATGTCCCAGCACACCAAACACGGCTGCGACCATATCTTCTTTATCGGCTTTTTGGGCGCGGGCAAATCGACGCTCGCGCGCAACGTCGGAACCATGTTCAAGCGGCGTTTTATCGATACCGACCGCCTGGTCGTGCGCCGTTGCGGCAAGTCGGTAACCGAGATTTTTGAGACCGAGGGCGAGGATCGTTTTCGCGAGCTCGAGACCTCGGCGCTCCGTTCGCTCCAAAGTGAGCGCAGCCTGTTGGTTTCGTGCGGGGGCGGTATCGTCGAGACGCCGGTGAATATTGAGCTGATGCACGAAATGGGTACGTGCGTTTACCTCGAGGGCGACTTCGAGGATTCGATTCGCCAGATTCGTCGGTCCGACACGCGCCCCGATTTCCGCTCGCCCGAGCATGCCGCGCGCCTGTTTGAGCATCGCCGTCCGCTGTATCGACAGGCCGCCGACCTTACCCTTGATATTCGCAACAAGTCCTTCGAGGACGTTTCCTACCTTTGTGCCGAGATGCTTTTGGAGCGTGGACTGCTATGATTCGCCGTCAACTGATCAATTTCCAAAACCGCAGTGTCGATGTCCGCGTCGGATTGGGCGCGTTCGATGAGCTGTCGCGCATGTTTGCCTCGGCCGTTGGCAAGCCTAAGCGCGCGATGGTGGTTTGGAACGACGCCACATCCGAGCGTTTTGGTGAGGTTGTCGAGCATGCGCTGGTCGACGCCGGTTTTGCCGTGTCGCTGTTTGTCCTCGAGGTTTCGCCTGCTGGTGCCACGCTGGCCGATGCTGATGCTATCTTTGGCGCCCTGTCTGCCAACGGCGTTACCTGCGACGATCTGGTTGTCGCCGTTGGCGATGCCGCAACCTGCTCGGTTGTTAGCTGGTGCGCCAACCAGTGGTGCGGCCGAACCGAGTGCGCGCTGTTGCCGACGACCTTCGACGCCATGCTCACGGTCGCGACGACCATGAAGCCGCTCGTCGCCTCGTCGGCCAATGCACTTCCCGCTATCGCGTTCCGTCCCGAACCGGGCTTGGTCGTGTGTGACCTCGACCTTGTTCGCGAGGCGGACCCCGAGGACCTCAAGCTCGGCTTTGTGGTACTTGTTGGCACCATGCTTTCGAGCAGTAAGTCCCGCTGGAATCAGTTTACTGAGACCGTCCCCGAGATTCTCGCGGGCGAGGAGGTTGCGCTCGTCAATGCCGTTCAATGGTCTCAGACTGCCCGTAAGGACGTACTGATGGCCACGAACCCGAGCGCTCGCCATGCGCTCGATTTTGGCAAGACGGGGGAGCGTACCCTGCGCGCCTGCTTGGGCGATGCCGCTTCACAGGTCCCTGCCTACCAGCTGTTGTCCGAGGGCATGCGCTTTGAGGCGCGCCTAGCACATGATGCCTGTGACTTCGATATCGATTACGTCTTTGAGGTCGATGACTGCTTGGAGGACTTTGGTATCGAGGAACTTGCCTTCGATCTGGAGCCTGCCGCATATATCGAGGAGTTCCGCAGGCAGCAGTTTGTCCGCTCGAACCGCAGTATGTTGCCGCTGCCCGCGGCACTCGGCGCTATTCGTCTAACGTGCGTTGAGGACGAGGTTCTTGAGCGCCATGCTCACGCCTACTTGGCTTCTCGCAAAGAACTTCTCTAAGTTTTATTGACATCCATCGTCTTTCGTATCATGTTGAGGGGCGGGTTTCCAATCGGTTGCGGATCGCATGCGATTCCGTCGTTCGGTTGAGACCCGTCCCGTCTTTATGGAGACAACAAGAAAGGAATCTGCATGTCTGAGTTTGCTGCCGGTCCTGCCGGTCGTATCGAGCGTGTCCGTGCCCTGATGGCCGAGCGTGGCTACGACGCCATCGTGGTGCGCGACGAGGCCAACCTTCGTTGGCTTACGGGCGTGAAGGGCGTTTTCGATTACACCTTTGAATTCCCGCACGCGGCGTTTATTACGGCTGACCAGTGCCTGTTCCATACCGACTCGCGCTACCTCAACAGCTTTGAGGAGAACACGCCCGCCGGCAGCCCCTGGGTCTACGACATGGACGAGGGCACCATCCCCGGTTGGGTCGCCGGCAAGATTGCAGCCAACAAGTGCCGCGTCTGCGCTGTCGAGGACGATATGCAGATCAACTTCTACCAGGGCATTCAGCGCGGCCTGGAGGACCGCTCTGTCGCCTGCATGCTGCCGTTGATGCACGACGACATCCGCAAGATGCGCGCCATCAAGGATGCCGAGGAGATCGAGCTCATGCGCCACGCACAGTCGATCACCGACGCCGCCTTCCAGCACATGCTCGGGTTTATTAAGCCTGGTATGACCGAGAAGCAGGTTCGCAACGAGCTCGAGAACTTTATGTTCGCCAACGGCGCCGACAGCCTTGCCTTCGGCTCCATCGTGGCGAGCGGTCCCAACACCGCCAACCCGCATGCCGTGCCGAGCGACCGCGTGATCGAGAAGGGCGATTTCGTTCTTATGGATTACGGCGCGGGCTATTGCGATTACCGCTCCGACATGACGCGCACTGTCGTGATGGGCGAGCCCACCCAGGAGCAGCTCGACCTGTACGCACTCGTGCGCCGTACGCACGAGGAGTGCGTCGCCGCCATCCATCCGGGCGTTGAGGGCAACGACATCTTCAAGCTCTCCAAGAAGATCATCGGCGATGCCGGCTATGGCGATTACTATAACCATGGCTTGGGTCACGGCGTGGGCATCGACATCCATGAGCTGCCCAACTTTAACCGCAGCAAGAACACCATCGAGATCGGCTCGGTTGTCACCATGGAGCCCGGCGTCTACCTGCCCGGCGTGGGCGGCGTGCGCCTTGAGGACTACGGCGTGGTCACCGAGAACGGCTATGAGCCCTTCACCAAGACCCCGCACGACCTGCACGTTATCGACTGCTAGTTTACTTCAGTAGATAGTTTGGGGCGGGGCGTCCGGATTGATTCGGACGCCCCGCGTTCTCTTTTTATGCGCTCGCCGCAGGCGCCGTCTGCAAGTGTATAATTTCTGTCGTATGTAATTTGGACGCTTGTGCGTTCTGCCCATAACAAGAAAGGTCGCTATGCCTACCATTTCCACCGCCGACTTCAAGAACGGCCTCGGTCTCCGCATCAAGGACAAGGTCTACACCATCGTCGAGTTCCAGCATGTCAAGCCGGGCAAGGGCGGCGCGTTTGTGCGCTACAAGACCCGCGACATCAAGAGCGGCCGCGTCGTCGAGAACACCTGCAACGCCGGCACCAAGTTCGAGAGCGTCATGCTCACCACCCGTGAGTTCCAGTACCTCTACAACGATGGCACCGACTACATCTTCATGGACAACGAGTCCTATGAGCAGGTTCCCGTTCCCGAGGACATGGTGGGCGAGAACTCCAAGTGGCTGCGCGAGAACGACATCTGCCAGCTGCTCTTCGCCGACGATGAGCTCATGGGCGTGACCCCGCCGATGTTCATCGAGACCACCATCGTCCAGACCGACCCGGGCTTTAAGGGCGATACCGTCCAGGGTTCCACCAAGCCGGCCACGATCGACACCGGCGCTGTCATCCAGGTCCCCATGTACCTCAACGAGGGCGAGGTCATCAAGGTTGACACCCGCGACGGCAAGTTCGTCTCCCGCGTTTAGCAACCAACTCTTCTAGGAGGACTCATGCCCCAGGAAATCAAGATTGACGGCATCGGCATTTCGCCCGATGTTTTGACCGCCATCGTCTCGCGCGCCGTGTCCGATGTCGAGGGCATCGCCTCCGTTGGCGTCAAGGACCTTGCCACCAACCTTGTCTCCATGATGCTCTCGTCCAAGGCCCCGGCTTCCGAGCCGGCGGTCGAGGCCGAGGTCGTCGGCGACAAGCTCGCACTCACCGTGCGTGTCGTGGTGTTCTTTGGCTATCCGTTCAAGAAACTCGCCGAGGCCGTTCGCGCCGCCGTGGTCGCCGCCATCGATGCCCAGGTGGGCGTTGAGGTTGAGCGTGTTGACGTTTGCATCGACGGCCTCGTTTTCCCCAAGGAGTAACCTTTGAGCCTTAAGGTTTATCGCGGGCGTACGCTTGCCCGCAGTCAGGCGCTGCAGCTGCTGTTCCAGGCCGAGGCCACGGACAGCCCGCTCGAGCGCGTCCTCGAGGGTGATTTCCTGATCTCGAAGGGTCCCCTCGATCCCTATGCGCTGGAGCTGTGCCGCGGTGCCTATGAGCATATCGATCGCATCGACAGCGCTCTGCGCTCCGTTGCCAAGAACTGGGATCTTATGCGCATGCCCGGCGCCGACCGCAACCTGCTGCGTATCGCCGTTTACGAGATGCGTTTCCTCACCGACGAGGAGGTCTCGGACGCCATCGTGATCAACGAGGCCGTCGAGCTTGCCAAGGCCTATGGCACCGACCAGTCCGCGTCGTTCGTCAACGGCGTGCTGGGCAAGATCGCTCGCAGCGAGGAGCTGCCGGGCGAGGACCTATACCAGGAGCTGCTGGCCGAGGATCGCGCTCGCGAGGAGGCACAGGCTGCCGAGGCTGCCGCTAAGGTTGCGGTTGCCCAGGCTGAGGCTGGTGTGTTGGCCGAGGATGCGGACGCTGCTGAGGCCGTCGAGGCCGACTCCGTCGAGGAGTAGCCATGCCAGAGGGTTCTGTCCGTAACTTTGATGAGATTTCGGACCGTCTGGATCAGATCATCGCTACCGTTCGCTCTAAGGATACCTCCTTGGAGCGTTCGCTCGATTTGTTTGACGAAGCGATTGAGCTGGGCTCCCGCGCGGTCGATATGGTCGACAAGTTTGAGTTGACGCCGCGTGAGGCCGACAAGCTCGAGCAGGAATACGATGAGGATGCGGCAAACGAATCCCAGGATAGCTAGGCCGCATCTCCGGATACGAATGGTTGATGGCATTCATGAAACGCGTGCGTCTTGATGACGAACTGATTTCACAGGGCATCTGCGCCGATCGCGCGGATGCCCTTCGCACTCTTATGGCCGGCTTGGTCTCGAGTGGCGGTGAGCGCTTGACTTCGCCGGGCCTTAAGGTGATCCCGGGGCTGCCGCTGCATGTGAAGGGGCGCATTCCCTATGTTGGCCGCGGCGGTCTTAAGCTCGAAGGCGCGCTTGATGCGTTTGGCATCAATCCGACGGGCCTTGCCTGTCTGGATGTGGGCTGCTCTACCGGCGGCTTTACCGATTGTCTGCTCAAGCGCGGAGCTGCGACCGTTGTCTCGGTGGACGTGGGTCGCGCCCAGTTCGATTGGTCGTTGCGCCAGGACGATCGCGTGACGCTGCATGAGCGCACAAACGTGACGCAGCTGCCTGAGCTTGGCTATGCCGGCACTATCGACCTGGCTGTGTGTGATGTCTCGTTTACCAGCATCGCGAACATTATCGATGCGGTACTGGCGTGCCTGGCGCCTACGGGTGCATTCTGCACGCTCGTAAAGCCGCAGTTTGAGGCTCCGGCGGCGCTGGTGGGCGAGGGCGGCATTGTGACCGATCCCGCCGTGCGCCGCGATACACTCGTGGCGGCGGTTGAACTCTTTGCTGCCAAGGGCCTGTTCCCGGTCGATGTGTGCGTGTCGCCCATTCATGGTGCCAAGGGCAACGTTGAGTTTTTCCTGTACGGCACGAGATTTGACCCCGGCGATCGCTCGCAAGACGAGCTGCAATCCCAGGTATCGGTTATGAGCGAGAAAGCTGCAACGCTATGAAGGTCTTTCTGGTTCCCAATTACTACAAGCAAGAGGCGGTCGAGAGCGGCCTGATGCTCGAGCTTTGGCTGACTCGCCAGGGCTATGAGGTCGCATGGGCTGCCGACCAGCGATCCAAGATTCAGAGCACGCCTGATATTGACGGCTCCGATCTGGTCATTACGCTTGGCGGCGACGGTACGTTGCTGCGCGCTGCCCGCATCCTCAACCATCGTGAGATTCCTATCCTCGGTCTTTCCTATGGTCACCTGGGCTTTCTAACTGCTGCGAGCCCCGAGGAGCGCGACATCCTGCAGGTCGTGAGCGACGCCCTGTCCGGTGAGCTGCACGTGAGCCGTCGCGCCACCATCGCCGCGGATATCGTGTCCGTGCGCGAAGACGGTACGAAGGATGTCGTGCGCACCTTCGCCCTCAACGACATGGCGCTTACCCGCGGTCCGCTGTCCGATATGGTCGAGTTCGACATCACGGTGTCCGGCCATCATATCGACCGTCTGCGTGGCGACGGCGTGGTCGTGTCCACGGCGACTGGTTCTACGGGTTACGCGCTCAGTGCCGGTGGCCCCATCGTGAGCCCCGACTATACGGGCATGGTCTGCGTACCCATTGCGCCGCACACCATTCAGGCTCGTGCCTTTTTGACCTCGCCGAGTGATGTCGTCGAAATCTTTATGTCCGATGATCGCCCGAGCGTTCCGGCGATCGCTATCGATGGACAGTTTATTACCTGCGATGGCACCGTTGAGAGCGTGGCGGTGCGCCGCGGGCCCGGAGATGTGTTGCTGCTGGATTACGGCCCCGAGAGCTTCTATAACTCGGTGAGCCGCGTATTCTACGGAGTCCGTCATGATCGATGAGCTGCAGGTTTATAACATTGCACTCATTCGCGAGGCGACGCTGGTGCCGAGTGCCGGCCTGACTGTCCTGACTGGCGAGACTGGCGCCGGCAAGACCGCGCTGCTCTCGGCCCTCAAGCTAATTTTGGGCGAGCGTGCGGATTCGTCGACGGTGCGCGAGGGCGAGGCACTGGCGAGCGTCGAGGCGCGACTCTTCGACGGGCCTCACGACACGGAGGGGTTCACCGTACAGCGCAGCCTTTCTGCCGAGGGCCGCAGCCGCGTGAAGATTGACGGTCGCATTGCCAGTGTGCGCGAGCTTTCGGAGCGCGTCGGCGTGATGATGGATCTGTGCGGCCAGCACGAGCACCAGCGCTTGCTCGATCCGGCGCATCACGTTGCGATGGTCGATGCCTGGGCGGGACGCTCTGCGCTCGAGGCGCTCGAGCACTACCGTGCTTGCTTTAAAGCCTCGCGCGCGGCTGCCAAGGAGGTCCGTCGCGTCGAGGAGGCCTCACGTGCGCGGGGGAGTCGCGTCGAGGAAGCGCGCTTTGCGCTCGAGCGCATCGGCGAGGTCGACCCCAAACAGGGCGAGTATGAGGAACTCGAGGAACTGCTGCCGCGCTCCGAACATGCCGAGGTACTGGTTGCCACAGCTAACGATGCCCATGCATCGCTTGCCTCCGAAGGGGGAGCGCTCGACGCCGTGAACAGCGCCGTGGCAGAACTTTCCCGAATGGCTACCGTCGATCGCAAACTGGGCGACATTGCCGATGCGCTTTCGGATGCCTGTATCTCCCTTGAGGATTGCGCGAACGAGCTTCGTACCTATCGCGATGGCGTCGCCTTCGACCCGCGCGAGCTCGCACGCATGCGTGAGCGATATTCCGACCTCAAGGGCCTGTTGCGTCAGTGGGGTCCCACCATGGACGATGTTTTTGCCATGCGCGATCGCTCGCAAGAGCTGCTGTCCCTGGTCGATGATGGCGATGAGCAGATCAAAAAGGCGCGTGAGGCACTCGGGAGCGCCGAGCGCGAGTTGTTTGCCGCTGCCAAGGCACTTAAGCGCGCACGCAATACGGCGGCCCCGCGCTTCTGCCACGAGGTTGGCCGCCAGATGGCGCGCTTGGAGATGGGTAGTGCCGAGCTCGTCTGGGAGTCGCGCGATCTTCCCCGTGCTGAGTGGACGCCCGTTGGTCCTTCGAGCTACGAGCTGCTATACCGCAGCGGTGCCGGCTTGACGCCACGTCCCCTGCGCCGCATTGCGTCGGGCGGCGAGCTCAGCCGCGTCATGCTTGCAAGCAAGGTTGTCCTCGGTAACGCGGACGGTGTCGATACGCTGGTGTTTGACGAGGTCGATGCCGGTGTCGGTGGCTCCACGGCGCGTGCACTCGCGGGCGTGCTGGCAGATCTCGCCTCTACGCATCAGGTGATTGTCGTAACCCACTTGGCGCAGGTCGCCGTCATGGCCGACAAGCATTATGTTGTCAGCAAGGAACCAGGCGATGTTCCCCAGACGCATTTGGACGAGGTAACCGGCGAAGCGCGTACCGCCGAGATCGCCCGCATGTTGAGCGGCGATCAGTCCGAGGCTAGCCTGGCGCACGCAAAGCAGATGCTCGAAGAAGCTCGAGGTTAGGTCGTATCAGCGGTGTTGGTGGGACAAAATAGACTGAATTTTTTGTCCCACTTCGCGTTTTACTCCACGACCTTATCCGGTTGGATGAGCTCTTCGTAGTAGCTGATATGCTCTCGGGCGTCCTCGATTTCGGGCAGCAGGAAGTTGTAGATGACCTCTATGATCATCGTGGCGCTCATCTTGGAGAATGCGAAGTCACCCGTTGTCAGCAGCGCTTCGTGATTGACGGTATTAAAGGTGTAGTCGGCGAGGCGCGCAAGTGGAGACTTGCTATCGCTGCTGATGACGACTACGGTTGCGCCGCAGTTGCGAGCCGCTTTTGCCATGCGATTCAGTCGGCGCGATTTGCCAGAGTTTGAGATTAGCACGATGACGTCACCCGGGCGTAACGTGAGCGCAAAGCCGATTGATGTCTCGCTAATGGTGCTCGCCATGCAGCGCAGGCCCAGCTGCGAGAACTTGAACGTCGCGTCGAGCGCGACGGCGTTGGTGTTGCCTACGGCCGCAAACTCAATAACGCCGGCGTTCTTAAGCGCGTGTACAACTGCGGCCAACGTGTCGTGATCAATGCCGTCGATGGTCGCATTAAGCTCACTCACCTTGGCGGCGAGGATATTTTTAAGGCTCTGCTCCATGTTGTCGAGCGAGACCTCGTCGGTCAGGCCCTCGTTGCGCTGACTCTCTAAGTCGCGCGCCAACGAAAACTGAAAGCTGCGGAAGCTGCCAAAGCCCAGCTTGCGGCAGAAACGCGAAACGGTCGCCTCGGACGTGGCGGCAGCGCGCGAGAGCTGAGCCGCCGTGAGGCGTGGCGCCTCGGACTGGTGCTCCAATATATAGTCGACAATGCGCTGCTCGGACTCGCTGTATCCCTGGTGGGTACTAATGAGGGAAAGTGCGCTTTTGCTACTATCGGTCATGGATGGCTCCTGGTTGGCATGAAAATCTAACTTGATTTGCAATGCCATAGTATACGGGCATTTTCAATTACAAGATACACCTTGCCGTTTCAAGTGTTGATGGTAAACTTTCACTTGCCGTTTACGGTTATGAAAGAACCTTTCACCGGAGAATTGCGCCTTGTCTCTTCTCACGCGGACGGTAGGTTGGTATCTTTCAGTTGTGGAAAAACGCGCATCGAAGCGCGTGTAGGGGAGCGCCCGAGGGCGCTGTACTCAAGAAGGAGGGACACATGGCTAAGTTTGACATCATCGCCGCGACCGGTTGCCCGACCGGCATTGCGCACACCTTCATGGCGAAGGAGGCGCTGGAGAAGGCAGCTGCCGAGCGCGGTCTGACCATTAAGGTCGAGACTCATGGCCAGGTCGGTGTCGAGAACGAGCTCACCAAGAGCGAGATCGCCGGTGCCAAGGCCGTCGTCGTCGCAGCCGATAAGGATGTCCAGGCTGAGCGTTTCGCCGGTAAGCCCATGGTTTCCGTTGGTGTTTCCAAGGCCCTGTCTGTCGAGGCTGCTGGTAAGCTGATCGACCGCGCGCTCGCCGCCAAGGGCGACGACACGGTTGCCGCTGCCGCCGATGTCGAGGACGAGGTCGAGGAGAAGGAGTCCATCGGCCACGTCATCTACAAGCACCTCATGAACGGCGTCAGCCACATGCTGGTCTTCGTCGTTGCCGGTGGTGTTCTGACCGCCATTTCGTTCCTGTGGGGCATCACGTCCTTTGATTCGACGGCTGCCGACTACAACAGCTTTGCTGCGATGCTCAAGATCATCGGCGGCATCGCCATGAACCTTATGGTTCCGGTGCTTTCCGCCTACATCGCCGAATCCATCGGCAAGCGCCCGGCGCTCGTCCCCGGTTTCGTTGCCGGTATGATTGCCATCCAGGGCCTGCCTGTTAACGCCGAGACCGGCATGATCGACGCCGGTGGCGCCGGCGTGGGCTTCGGCTTCCTGGGCGGCATCGTCGGCGGCTTCCTCGCCGGCTATGTCATCCTGCTGCTCGAGAAGGTTTTCTCTAAAATTCCCGCGAGCCTTAATGGCCTGAAGGCAATCTTCCTGTATCCGCTGTGCTCTACCGCCATCGTCGGCCTGGTCATGCTCGGTATTTCCGGCCCCATGGCTGCCATTAACCAGGGTATGATGGATTTCCTGCAGAGCCTCGGTAACTCCGGTCCGGTGATTCTTGGCCTGGCCATCGGCTGCATGTGCGCCTTTGATATGGGCGGCCCGGTCAACAAGGCTGCTTACGCTACTGGCACCTTCCTGCTCGGTACCGCTCTCGAAGCTGGCGTCGGCACCGAGACCTACAACTTCGGCACCAACTTCATGGCTGCCGTCTCCGCCGCTTGCATCGTTCCGCCGCTGATCACCACCTTCGCCGTCGTTGTCGGCAAGAAGTACTTCAGCCAGGAGGATCATGACGCCGGTATCGTCAACCTCATCCTTGGTTGCACCCACATCACCGAGGGCGCCATTCCGTTCATGACCAAGAACATCTGGCCCGTCATGCCCATCATGATGCTCGGTTCTTCCATCGCTTCCATCTTGACCATCTTCTTCAACGTTCACGATCCGGCGCCTCACGGCGGCTTCCTGGTCCTGCCTGTTGTCGAGAACGGTCCGCTGTGGGTCCTCGCGATCCTCATCGGCGCTGTGGTCGGTGGCATCCTGTTCGTGGCCTTCAAGAAGTACGACTTCGAGAAGAATCAGAAGGCCGCTCCTGTAGCCAAGCCCGTTGAGGCCCCCAAGGCCGCTGCCGTCGAGGCCCCCAAGGCCGAGGCTGCCGACTTCGTGAAGGTCGAGAATGTCTTTGTCGCCGAGGACTTCGCTTCTCGTGACGAGGCTCTGAGCTTCGTTTCCAACCAGGCCGTCAAGGCAGGTATCGCCAGCGACGCCGACGCCGTGATGAACGCCTTCCTGGCTCGCGAGGCCGAGGGCACCACGGGCATGATGGAGGGCTTCGCCATCCCGCATGCCAAGTCCGACGCCATTACCGAGGCTGCCGTCATCGTCGTTAAGGACGAGTCCGGCGTGACCGGTTGGGACACCATGGACGGCGCTCCCGTTAACGTGGCTATCGCCCTGCTCATCCCGGGTGCCCAGGCTGGCACCACGCACCTCAAGATCCTGTCCAAGGTCGCCGAGGCGCTCATGGACGAGGACTTCCGTGCCACCGTCAAGGGTTCCACCGACGCCGCCGAGATCGCCAAGACGATCAACGCCCGCCTGGTCTAATCCCCCAGCCCGCGAATAACATCGCCCCCTGTATATAAGGCGGAGTCCCTCCCCAGGGCCTCCGCCTTTTTTCTATCCCTCCCATAAGTTGCGGTGAAATAGGGACTGTTTAAACGATTCAACTCCAAATGCAGTCCCTATTTCACCGCAACTTACAAAAGGGCATAGAGGGGGCTACCTATCGAGTCTTTGTCGCGAACAGATCATTAGCCAGAATTCCGTTCGCACGATATTGCTCTGGACCGACCGAGTTTCTGCAGCTTGCTCGCCCACAGGGGGCCGGGCGCGGCCAGTGAGATTTATCGCGAGTTCCGCACGAGCCGAAGAGCACTTAATGTGCTCTTCGTGCGAGCAGGACTGTAGAGCAGGAAATCTCACTGGCCGCACCCGGCCCCCTGTGGGCGAGCAAGCGGACGACAAACACATCTGTCCAACAATTCGTCCGAAACATAATGAAAAACCGTTTGATGTGAGTTAATATAAACAACGTCGTGAATCTGACTCCTGCCACATACATGACAGGGGTTAAACACAAAAAAGGAGTCAACTATGGTTTCTGAGAAGGCTACCCTCGTTAATCCTCAGGGTCTGCACATGCGTCCGGCTGGTCTGTTCGCCTCCACCATGGGCAAGTACGCCTGTGACGTGACGGTCGTCACCCCCGAGAAGGAGGTCAACGGCAAGTCCCCGATGGCCCTCATGGCTGCTGGTATCCCCTGCGGCACCGAGGTCGAGGTCAAGTGTGACGGCGCTGACGAGGCCGAGGCTCTGGCTGCTGCCATCGAGCTCATCAAGAGCGGTCTTGGCGAGTAGAACTCAAACGGGTCGCATGTTGAACAACTAAGTTCATATTTGGGGGCGCAGTGACCTGTTGTAAGGTAACTGCGCTCTTTTGTCATGGATATGGCAAAACGCTTTATCACATGACACGGAGAGAGGAATGGGAATGTATCAGGGAGTCAACGCTTCCGAGGGCATCGGTATCGGCACCGTCATGGTCGCCGTCGATCCCGACTTGACGTTTGAGCCGCATGAGGTTGCTGATTCGGCAGCAGAGAAGGAGCGCTATCAGTCCGCTCTTTCGGTCTTCTGCGAGAAGACCCAGGCTCAGGCCGACCACATGAAGGAGACGGTGGGCGAGGCCGAGGCCGAGATCATGAGCGGACATATTGTCCTGGCTCAGGATCCGGGTATGACCGACGCCATCAACGCCGCCATTGACGGCGGTACCTGCGCCGAGCAGGCGCTCATGGACACCTCGACCATGTTCGAGAACATGTTCCTGTCCATGGACGACGAGATGTTCCGTCTGCGCGCGGCCGACATCGCCGACATCCGCACCGGTATTCTGGCCGAGCTGCTGGGCAAGGAGGTCGTCGACCTCTCCGTCCTGCCCGAGAACACCGTCGTTGTCGTGCATGACCTCACGCCGTCCATGACCGCCACGATCGATAAGGCCCACGTTGCCGGTATCGTCACCGAGACCGGTGGCCGCACGTCGCACTCCGCGATCATCGCGCGTGCCCTCGAGATCCCGGCTGTCCTTTCGGTTTCCAACAGCTGCACCGCGCTGCGCAACGGTATGACCGTTGTCGTCGACGGTGGCAAGGGTATCGTTGAGGCCGATCCCGACGAGGAGACGCTCGCTGCCTACACCGCCAAGGCCGAGGCCTTCGCTGCCGAGAAGGCAGCCCTCGAGGCCTTCCGTGGCAAGCCGTCCGTGACTGCCGATGGCATCAAGAAGATCATCGCCTGCAACATCGGTAACCCTGATGATGTGCCCAACGCGCTCGATCACGATGCCGAGGCCATCGGTCTGTTCCGCTCCGAGTTCCTGTTCATGGACTCTGCCGAGCTTCCTTCCGAGGAGGAGCAGTTCAACGCCTACCGTAAGGTCGCCAGCGCGCTCAAGGGTGCTCCGGTCATCATCCGTACGCTCGATGTGGGTGGCGACAAGGAGATTCCGTATCTGCATATGGTCAAGGAAGACAACCCCTTCATGGGCTTCCGCGCCGTGCGTTACTGCCTGGCCAATCCCGACCAGTACAAGGTCCAGCTCCGCGCTCTGCTGCGCGCTAGCGCCTTCGGTGACGTCAAGATCATGATCCCGCTCGTCACCTGCGTCGAGGAGGTCTTGGCTGTCAAGGAGCTCGTCGAGCAGTGCAAGGCCGAGCTGACCGAAGAGGGTCGCAAGTTCAACGAGAACATCGAGGTCGGCATCATGGTCGAGACACCCGCCGCTTCGCTGCTCGCAGACCGTCTTGCCGAGGTTGCCGACTTCTTCTCCATCGGCACCAACGACCTGATCGGCTACACCATGTGCGCCGACCGTGGTAACGACACCATCTCCAACCTGTACCAGGTTTACTATCCCGCCGTGCTCCGCTCGCTCAAGAACATCATCGAGAGCGGCGTGAAGGCCGGCATCATGGTCGGTATGTGCGGCGAGGCCGCTGCCGATCCGCTGCTCGAGCCGCTGCTGATCAGCTGGGGCCTGGAGGAGTTCTCGATGAGCGCTCCGTCGATCCTGCGCGCCCGCAAGACCATCAGCCAGTGGACCAAGGCCGAGTGCGACGAGCTCGCCGAGAAGGCACTCGCCTGCAACACCGCCGCCGAGGTCAAGGCACTGCTCGAGTCCGCAGCTCGCTAATTTGGTATCAGAGGTAACCGCGTGGTTGGAATGGGCCGGCCACGCGGCCTTCACATATACAGGGGGTACTGTAAATGTTCTACACGCTAACCGCTAACCCGGCTGTCGACATGACGGTTTCGAGCTCTCCGCTTGAGCCCGACGAGAACGTCCGCACCGGCTCGGCCAGCTACACGGCTAACGGCAAGGGCCTCGACGTGTCCTTCGCCTTTAAGAAGATGGGCGTCGACACCGTCGCGCTCGGCTTCTTCGCCGGCTTCACGGGCAAGTTCATCGTCGAGGAGGTCATGAACCTGGGTTGCCTCTGCCGCCCGGTCTGGACCGACGGTATCACGCGCATTAACACCTATGTCAACGATGGCCAGCACGAGTACGGCATCCTGAACCCGGGTGCTCCGATCACGCCGCAGCACCAGGAGGAGCTCTACAACATCCTGGACACCGCGGGCGATCTCGAGTGCCTGATCGTTTCCGGCTCCGTGCCTCCCAAAGCTACGCCTGACTTCCTGGCTAAGGTCATGGAGCACGCTCAGGCTCGTGGCGCCGATGTCGTCTTGGACCTGTCCTCCGACAAGCTCAAGGAGCTCGCTCACAAGAAGCCGCTGCTCATCAAGCCGAACCATCACGAGATGAAGGCCATCTTCGGCGTGCCGGTCGACACCGACGACGAGGTCCGCGTTGCCATGAAGATGGCTCACGACGCCGGCGTTCAGAACGTGCTGCTCACCCGTGGTAGCCGCGGCGACGCTTACTTCTCCAACGGCGAGGACATCTGGTACGCCAAGCGTGAGTTCAACATTAAGCTGGTCTCTTCCGTCTGCGCCGGCGACTGCACCCTCGCTGCGTTCCTGCACAAGTGGTACAGGGATCGCGACAACGTCGAGGAGGCCATGAAGCTCGCTATGGCCACCGGCGCCAACGTTGCCGAGTCCGTCGGCATTGGCGACTTTGGTCACGTCGATGAGTACAGCAAGCGCGTTGCCGTCCGCAAGCTCGATCGTCAGTAATCGAATCGCGACATATTCGTGCGCATGCGGCGCCCCGGTTTCGGTCGGGGCGCCTTTTTTGTTCCGCCATGGGGGAGAGGTGTCCTGCCGTACTTCATCGCTTCCACACCGTTCACCGAGTTGTCCTAGCCTTTTACCGATGCGTGGAATATACTTTCATTAACACGTTGTTTCGTGAAAGGAACATCCATGATTTACACGCTCACTGCAAATCCCGCCATTGACTACAACATCGCCTGCGACGGCCTTACTGCCAATACCGTCACGCGTACCCGCAATGCCGTCTACACGCCCAACGGCAAGGGCCTCAACGTCTCGTTTACGCTTGACCACTATGGTGTCGACACCACGATCCTGGGTTTCTTCGCCGGCTTCTCGGGTGAGTTCATCGTCAAGGGCGCCGAGGCCCTGGGCGTGCCCGTCAAGCCCGTGTGGACCGACGGTATTACGCGCGTCAATGTGTTCCTCAACGCCGGTCCCGACACCGAGTACAACATGGTCAATGCCGGTGCCGCCATCAATGAGGCCAACGAGCAGGAGATGTTTGAACTTATCGATTCGCTCGATGACATGACCTGCCTGGTCATCAGCGGCTCGCTGCCTCCCAACACTTCCGAGGGCTTCTTGGCCGAGGTCCTGCGCCGTGTCAAGGCCAAGGGGGCCGAGTTCGTCCTCGACATCTCGAGCCATCAGCTGGCAGACCTCATTGCTCTGGAGCCACTGCTGATCAAGCCCAATGACGACGAGCTGCTTGACATCTTTGGCATCAAGGTGAGCGGTGGCGACGACGAGTCCGTCAAGGGCGCTATGGCCGAGCTGCACGCCAAGGGCGCCAAGAACGTGCTGCTGACCCTTGGTGGCGCCGGTGCGTACTTCTCCAACGGCGAGCATATCTGGTTTGCCAACCGCACCTTCGACGTCAAGCTGCTGTCGACGGTGTGCGCCGGCGATTCCTCGCTCGCTGCCTTCCTGTCCGTGTGGCACGACGCCCCCGAGCGCGTCGGGGACGCCCTGCGCCTTTCGATGGCCACTGGCGCCAACGTGGTCGAGTGCCCCGGTCTGGGTGATTTTGCCAAGGTGGACGAATATAAGAAGCACATCGAGGTTCGCCAGGTCTGCTAGTTCCGGCACCTTGTCTGAATAGTTTGATTATTTCGCATCCGTCTTAGACTAGGACGGATGCGTTTTTGTTTATCGGACTTGCGTGTGCAGTGGAGGCTGTTTCTTGCTAGACTTCTTGCAGACGCAATCGATAGCCAATTTGATAGTCGCAGGAGGCCATAGGCATGTGCAATGTTTCGCTCAACGGTACTCAACCGTCCGATGCGTCCCTGCGCGTCCTGCGCGCGCTTGAGGCGGCTGGTCTTGAGGCTTGGTACGTGGGCGGTTGGGTGCGCGACGCCCTGATGGGGTGCCCCAGCCATGATGTTGATATGTGCTGTAGCGGCCTGTGGCAGGAGTCCAAAGTGGCGCTCGAGGCCGCCGGCATCGCGGTTGTGGAGTCGGGCATTAAATTTGGCGGAATCACGGCTATTTCCGATGGCGAGCGTATCGAGGTCACCACGTACCGTCTGGATGGCTTTTACACCGATGGTCGCCATCCCCAGAGTGTGGAGCGTGCCGCCTCGCTCGAGGACGATCTGGCGCGCCGCGACTTTACCGTCAACGCCATGGCCTGGCATCCCGAGCGCGAGCTTGTCGACCGCTACGACGGCCAGGGTGACTTGGAGCGCAAGCTGATTCGCGCTGTCGGCGATCCCAAGCGTCGCTTTAACGAGGACGCCCTGCGCATGCTGCGTGCGGTGCGCTTTGCCTGCCGTCTGGACTTTATGATTGAGCCCGAGACCAAGCGTGCGCTTGCCGAGTGCGCGCCGCTGCTCGATGCCGTGGCGCGTGAGCGTGTGGGTATTGAGCTCGAGGGCATTCTTTCGACCGGTCATGGGGGAGACGCGATGCTCCGCTATCCCGAGCTCATCTGCGCCGCCGTGCCCGAGTTGGCAGCGGGTCGCGGGTTTGATCAGCGCAGTGTCTATCATGCGTTTAACGTCTACGTGCATATCGCCCGTGTGCTGACGGTGGCGGGGGAGCTCGCGCTGTGTGACGGCGTCGCGCCCTCGTCGAGCCTTATGTGGGCGGCGTTTTTGCACGATGTGTCCAAGCCCGAGTGCTTCACGGTCGATCACGCCGGCAGCGGACACTTCTACGGTCATCCCGAGCTCGGCGCCAAGAAGGCGCGCGTCATTATGGATCGCCTGGCCCTCTCGCACGACTTGGTGCGCGACGTGTGCCTGCTCATCAAATACCATGACAAGCCGCTGCGCCCCGAGCGCTCCTGCCTGCTCAATATGATGCGCGCGCTTTCGGGTGAGGGCGTCGACACGGCCCGCCTGATTGACGAGCTCATGGACCTTAAGCGTGCCGACACACTTGGCAAGGCCCCGTCGTGCTTCTATTATGTTGAGACGATTGAGGAGATGCGCGCGCTGGCGCACGAGCTGCTGAAGGCAGGGGAGCCCTATACGCTCAAGATGCTCGCCATCAACGGCGGCGACCTGATCCGTGCCGGAGTCACGCCCGGGCCGGAACTGGGTCAGCTTCTCAACTCCGCCCTCGACGCCGTGATCGAAGACGATATTCCCAACGAGCGCGAAGCTCTTTTGGTTCATCTCAACTTGAATTAGCTACCAAGTTTACCTGCGTATTCCATAACCTGCCGACAATTTTTCGGCAATTTGGAATTTCTTCTTGCGCTGACGTTTTTTGTCCCGTAATATATTTCCTCGCAGCACGG
Source organism: uncultured Collinsella sp. (assembly GCA_959027945.1). Lineage (GTDB taxonomy): Bacteria > Actinomycetota > Coriobacteriia > Coriobacteriales > Coriobacteriaceae > Collinsella. Next base: position 95 of record CAUFRO010000005.1, on the reverse strand, counting down.
CAGTGCAGATGTCATGTGGCCCGTTCGTCTAGCGGTTTAGGACGCCGCCCTCTCAAGGCGGAGATCACCAGTTCGAATCTGGTACGGGCTACCAC
>CAUFRO010000004.1 GCA_959027945.1 uncultured Collinsella sp. | reverse complement strand
AGGCCCGATTTTGCCTCTTGACAATGTCCTGCTCATATTAAAAGGAACGTCCCCATCTGCCGACTAGAGGGCGCCGACGCCGAGGAGGATAGCGTAGGTGGTGGATTCGCCAAGTCTGAGCTCGTCGCCGGGGTTGAGCTGAGCGGAGCGGCCGGGCTCGACCTGGATGCAGACGTTCGTCGCGCCGTTTACCACCATGGTTCCGTTGGTGGACGACAAGTCCTCGACGTGCCAGATATTTTGAGCATCGCACCAGATATGGGCATGGCGGGCCGAGACGTCGTCGGTGATGCCGCCCTCCCCCGTTGCCAGCGCGCCGATCTCAACGCCTTCCTCACTCGGCTGAATCCAGCGCGGGACGCTCACCACGTAGCCGTTTTGCACGCACAGCAGTCCCAGCGGATGCGCCGGCGCGACCTCGTGCTCGCCCGCGACCGAAGATGTGCTCAGCGAGCGCGGCGTCGACGTGTCGCCGCCACGGGTCGCATGAGCGCGGCGGCTCGCCCGACTTGGAACTAAGGCGGGCGTGAGAGCAAACGGCATAGGGAACGAATCTTGCGGATGTACTCCTCGACGTCAGGCAGGTAAGCCCCACGAAGTCACCGGGGAGGCCCAAGCGGCCCGGCACCACTTCCAGATTCTGACCAGGGCGAGTCGTTCGCCGGTGGCTGAAGGCTCGCTCCCACCCAAAAGGGGAGATTCGCGTTGTTCCCCAATCGCTCTCGCATCTTTCATTTTGCTCGAGGTGGGCTATAAAAACTTTCCTGGTGAAAGGCGGCGATTGGTTTCCTTTCTTTCTAGAGGAGCGCGCCTGTAATCTGTTTTCATCCTAAATCAAGTTAAGATCGGACCTTCCAGAGGCAAGTCGACTCAAACTGCGAGGCTCCATGTTGGAATAAAGAGCGCTGTCGAAGTGCCAACAACACAAAGCTTGCCAGTCTCAAATAGAACCTTTTGGGAGTCCGATTGGGCCGCACACCGAATCCCCGCTGGTGGTTTTTTATAGCTGCGCAACAATAAACAAGGTTAGTGCCAGTCCAGCATGAAATTGAGGAACGTATGCATTTTTTCTCAGTAAGTGATCGTCGTTACTGCTTCGATGAGGTCACTCGCAATTGCTTTCAGGTTGACCAAGCATCAGAAGATGCGCTTCGCATATTTGAAGCATCGGGAAGAACGGTCAACTCGAAGTTGCTAACAAAGTCACTTGCTGCGAAAGGCTACGACCAAACGACCATAGCAGAACTTGAAGACGACATTGATGAGTATCAACGATTGTCTGAGCGGACTTTCTTAACAAAAGACACGCCTCGAAAACTTAGATCCATCGAACTCCACGTTTCACATGCATGCAACCTTGGTTGTAGTTACTGTTTTGCCGGTAAAGGAGATTATGGAACGTCTCCTCTGCTGATGACAGACGAGATAGCCTTCAAGGCGGTCGACTACCTCGTCGCAAGTTCATCGGAAAACGAAACGCTTGCGATCGTCTTTTTTGGTGGGGAACCCATGATTAACGAGCCGCTGATATGGAAAACGGTCGACTATTCAAAAAGAATATACCCCAATAGAAACTTTACCTATTCTATTACGACCAACGGAACGCTTTTGAATGACACTGCTGTGAATTCTTTCAAGGAGCACGGGTTTTCTGTTCTGATTAGTCTCGATGGTACAGGATGCAAGCACGATGCATCGCGCCCGTACAAGACGGGAGGCGGCTCTTTCTCCGATATCGACAAAAACGTTCGTCGTTTTTCCGAGTCGTTCCCCTTCGGCGCAAGAGCGACCTTAACAAATAATAACTGTAACCTTGTTGAAGACTATCTTCAGTTTAAAGAGATGGGCTTCAGAAGGATTTACTTCTCGCCCGTGAGCTCATTCGATGAGAATATCAAACTCGACGAACACTCATTAAACAAAATCAGGGCGGGCCTAATAGATTTGGCGGATCAATATCTCAAACAGATTGATCAAGGGGAAAAGCCCTTGTTTAGAACATTGAAAACTGCAGTTGATTTGATTATGAGCAACAGGATCGCCTTTGTCGGATGCGGGGCTGGCAGGCGTTTTATTTCCGTGACTCCCGAAGGGGACGTATACCCCTGTCACAGGTTTGTCGGGATGATGCGATTCAAAATGGGCAACATCGTCACCGGAATTGACGAAACTAGGTATATTGAAAACTGGAGTCAGGGTGTCGAAAAAAGAATTGACTGTACGGACTGTTGGGCTCGGTCTTTCTGTGGTGGGGGCTGTAGCTGGGAGGCTGCAGACGAGCACGGCTACTTGCCCAAGAGTCTACACCCTGCATCATGTGAATATAGAAAAATGTGCTACGAGATGGCTTTTGACCTTATTTCCCGCCACTCATCTTCGCAGGAGAAAAATCAACGAGAAGCTACTGTATCGGAATAAGCGGTTCAGCGCATTGCTGTCACCATTGTGGAGGTGTTCCTTCTTCTGATTACCGTCTGCGAAGCTTATTGCTACGTTCGCCGAAACCATTCTAGAAATATGGTGAACTAGACATCTTGGTTTGTTATACACAATATTGAGGTTTTTCTGCACTCAAAGGGAGGTAGTCGTGAAGCATATTCATCCGATTAATCCAGGAAGTGGCGACGAGGCAGGCGTGAAGCCGATGTCTTTTGACTGCCTCTTGGGCATTACTGACATCTGTACTGTTTATGATAAAGCAGATGGCTGTGGTGCATACGATTACTGCGACTATGACATGGATGGCGGCAGCATCTGCGTTGTAGATCACTGTGGCATTGATCAAACGTAGTCTCTAATTGGATTAAGGTGAGGAGCTGTTATGAAGCATATCCATCCTGTTGGTTCAAATGAACATCCTCCCGTTGAGCCTTGTTGTCTTGGAGTTGATATATGCAATTTTTACGACATCGCCGAGTGCCCTGTTGCGGATTGGTGCTATGTCGATAAAGAATCAAGCTGTGTTTTGCCAGCAGATTGGTGCGATCCAGTTGACGAGTAGTTTTGTGGCTAGGAACTATTTGGTCCAATTCAGAATAAGATGGGAACAAATACCAAAATCTCGTGTCTGGGAGGAGTTATGCCATTATTGCAAGGTCTCGTTGGATTAGCCTTTATATTTGCGTTATATCTGGCACCTTTTTTAATTCTATTCTTCATTATCCGACTCTTTCTTCGGAGAAAATAGGAGTGTCACGCAAACATTAGCGTAGCTTTCTTCCAATATGAGCCGAGCATTGGCAAGTGGAATAAGAAGCCCGACCGTTCGCCACATGAAAGTGATCGGACGGGCTTCTCTATTTAACCCGGGCCGCCACCCATAGCGGCTTTCCAAGCGTATTCTCAGTGCAAAGCAATCGTCAGTTTAATCCTATGCGCTGATACCGCATTTCATTTGTTCGGCTCGAATTCTACGGCCTGGCAACCCTCGCACTCTCCGGCAAATGGATTGAACGCGAAGGCAGAGATGATGTGTGCGCGGACATCGAGGCTGCTGTAGGCAACATACTGGGACATGGACCCCCGCTGCGCGTGGTATGCGGCCCGGCATATTCATTGCCGTCCAACCCCGTGTAGTTGCAGCAAAGGGTGGAACCTCAATGCTCAGCTCATGTTGTCCGTGGGACACGAGAATCGTAAGTACACTTTGGTGCGATTCTCACGCTGATACTGAGCCACCTGGAATAAGATTGAGTATTTGCTCGCTTGAGCACTGTTGAATATCGCGAAACAGCACCGCCGATATCGCGCTTGGGCACCGGGGCCGACACTGGCCCCGGTGCTTTTTTATTGCTACCGGTCTATCCGCGGCGCTGCCGCATGTTGGCCTCGCCCATGTCGACCCAGACCGCGTTGTGCACGATCCTGTCCATGATGGCGTCGGCATGCACCCCGCCGCCGAGCCTCGGGTGCCAGTCCTTCTTCTTGAACTGGGTGCAGAATACGGTCGAGGCCGTGCCGTACCTCAGCTCCATCAGCTCCAGCAGCATCGACCTGAACTCGGTGTCCGGCTTCGAGCAGCCACTCGTCTATCACGAGCAGGCCGAACGCCCCGTACTTGCGGACGAGCTTGCGCTCGCCGCCGGGCCGGTCACGGCTCTCGCGCCAGAGGTCCTCGAGGTCGGGCTGGCGGACGTAGCACGACCTCACCCTCCTGGCGCAGGCGGCCTTCGCGAGCGCGCAGGCCAGGTAGGTCTTGCCCGTGCCGGTGAGGCCCTGGAGAACCACGTTCTCGCCGCGCCCGACGAACCCGCAGGTCGCGAGCTCGGCCACCGCCACCCTGTCGAGGCCGCGGCCCTCGAAGAAGTCGACCGAGCGGACGTCGGCCTCGGGGTACCTGAGGCCGGCCCTCCTCGTCAGGTTGCGGACCTTCTGCGTGATGAAGTCGGAGTGCGCCTCGTCCACCGCCATCTGGACGCGCTCGGCGAACGCCATCCCGGCGCACACGGCCTCGTCCTGGGCGGAGAGGGCGGCGAGCAGCTCGGCCGCCCCCATCTCCCTGAGCTTGCGGGCGGTCTCCGCGTTGACGTCCATGCTCACCCCTCCCCGTAGAAGCCGGCGCCGCGCACGTAGCCGCAGTCCCCGGACGCCTCGCCGGCTGGCGCCCTGTCCTGCCCCGACCTCAGCACGGGCTCGACGTCGCGGTAGCGCGGCGACCTCTTCCCGGTCGCGAGCGCCATCCCGCACGCCCGCTCGAGCCTCGCCGGGGTGTAGCGCCTGGACAGCCTGAGCACGGCGAGCGCGGCGTTGAAGCCCTGCTCGTCGAACTCGTGGCAGGCGAACACCCTGTCCACCAGCTCGGAGCAGGAGGGCCCGACCCTCGAGGCCCAGGCGCGGATGCGCGGCGCGTCCCAGTCCGACCACGCCCTGCCCTCGGGCATGTCCGAGCCGCGCGTGGAGTAGCGGTTCCTCGCGTAGGACGGGAACCTGGGGTGCGTGGCCACGCGCTCGCCGCCGGAGAAGACCTCCACCTTGCCCTCGGTGACGCGCAGGTCGACCGTCGAGCCGACGAGCAGGTGGCTCACCGAGTAGTAGTTGCGGGCGTACGCGACGTGGCAGTTGGCCTGGACCTTGCGGCCGTAGACCCACTCGCACACCTCGAAGGGCTCGGCCGGTAGGGGCCTCAGCAGCGGGCGCTCGACCTCCTCGAACACCTCGCGCCTCGAGCCCTCGCGCTTGGCGAACGGCGCGTCGTTGTGCTCCGCGACCCTCCGGGCGACGGCGGCGCGGAGGGCCGCCATGTCGGTGAACACCTCGTCGCGAAGCGCCGCTATCACGTAGGTCGCGGCGGCCCAGACCTCGTTCTCGGCGCTCGGCTTGTCGCGGGGCCTCCTGACCCTCGCCGGGATCACGGCGGAGCCGTAGTGCGCGGCGAGCTCCTCGTAGGCCGCGTTCAGGACCGGCTCCCCGGCCCTGGGGTGGGCGGTGACGCCGGTCCTCAGGTTGTCGGGGACGATGCAGGGCGTCGCGCCTCCCAGGAAGGAGAAGGCGTGCACGTGGCACAGCAGCCATGTATCCTGCTTCATGTCGAGCGTCGGCTCGACGTAGCTGTACCGGCTGAACGGGAGGCAGGCCACGAACAGGTACACCTTCCTGACCTCGCCGGTCGCGGGGTCCACGAGCCGCATCGTGGGCCCCGACCAGTCGACCTCCATGTTCCTGCCCGCCTTGTGCCCGACGCGGCTCACCACGTTGCGCGACACCGTGTACTGGCGGTAGCGCTTGCAGAACCTGTCGTAGGGCATCGACGGCGCGCCGGCCTCCGCGCACCCGTCGGCATACTCCGCGTGCAGGAGCTTGAGCGTGACGCCGGTCCTCGCGAGCTCGCGGTGGACGCGTGCCCAGTCGGGGTCGGCGTGCACCGGCCCGGCGTCGCCCCTGCCGGGGAACAGCAGCGCGTAGGCGGCCTCCTCGGACATCCCCTCGACGTCCTCCCAGGAGACGCCCCGCTCCCTCGCGGCTTCCAGCACGTCCTGGACGCTGTGCTTCGAGACGTGGGCGGTGCGGGCGATCGCGTTCTGCGAAAGCCCGTTCACCGACCTCAGCCTCAGGACCTCCCTGGCCCTGATCCTTCTCGCCATGTGGAACCTCCTCGTTCTCTGGACTGCATGGCAGCCCGAGCGTAACGGGGATGCGCGGGAAGGCATTTAATGGCGGTGCCGAACGGCAATATTCGGTCGGGTGGGCGGCGGTGCTGATTCGCAATATAGGTGGTGTCGAAAGGGCCTAGGACTCAAGATACGTCGCGACAACACTTCGCTTCACCTCTGTCTCGACAAGATGACGTAGACTAAAGTTTCCTTTAGTAAGAGAACGAGAACTATATCTGAAAGCGTTGCGATGGCGTGAAGGCGCCGAGTCCGAACCGCCTGAATGCTACGTGCATCTGCATCGCCTTTTTGTTATCTCTGCCAGTTGGGTAGCACTACACTTGTCATCATTTACCCTGGTACATGCTGCCTAAATCCACTACCCCTTCTACCGCGCCGACCATCTCGTCATCGTGAGAGACAACGATGATCAGCTGGCTTTGCTTGTTGCGCTTAACATAGGCCGCAAGCTCGGCGCGGCTTACAGCGTCTAACCCAGTCGTGGGCTCGTCGAGTACCAAAACTGACGACTTGCGTGAAATCGCCGACCATAAGTACACTCGGCGCAGCTCACCGCCCGAAAGCGCGGAGCAACGTTTCCCGAGCAACTCCTTCACGCTGTTTTCCAGCGAAAGTAGGCCATCTACACCCCGGTGATAGGAAGAAAAGGGCGTGTCGAAATACTCTAACAGCTCTTTCACCGTTTCGTCCGGCGCGAAGCACGACTGTGGGCAGCACGATATCTCTCTCGCACGTATGTAATCCAAGTCGCATTCTTCGATTGGCACGCCGTTGTATTTTACTTTGCCTTTCGATGAGTATAGCCCGAGCATCAAGTAAAGAAGTGACGTCTTGCCTCTTCCGTTTTCCCCAACTATGCAATATGTACCAGGACCGGAAAACTTGAAAGAAAACCCGCCGAGGACCTCTCGGACAGATCCGTCTGGAAGGGCAACCGAGAATTCCAAATCAGATACCGAAATGTCATTTATTTCATCGAGTTTAGCTAAATCGGTCCGATTCCACCCCGATCTCTCCTTTTCTCTCGTCGCGATAGCCGTCCTATCCCATGATGCTTTGGCATCTTGATAGGATTTGAACAATGACATCATACTTTTCAAAGTCTTAAAGAGAACCGCGAAGTATGTACCGATGATAGTGTACTCGCCTATTGACATAGTTCCGTTAATGATTCGTACTCCGGAAACAACAAGTATCACCGCTTGAAACAACGCTGCGAAAAGACCATCGAGCGATGTCAGAGAATATGATAGCTTTCCGGAGCGCAAAACTTTGGGAAAATAGCTCTTAAACCCAGCGTCGAGCGCTTGTTCGCTCTTGCCGTACGAAGATGTCAGTTGAATGTTGAGAATCTGATTAAGCTGCGATGCAATTGCGGCGTAAAAGGCGCTGTCCGCCTCTTTCTTCTCATACGTGACCCTATACAAAAGTTTCCTCAACCCAGTAATTACACAGAAATACACGATGAGGAGAATGATGGAAAACACCGCGAGAGTTGAATCAATTGACCATATGATAAGCAATACGATGGGAATGGCTACAATGGACAGCGGCGCACTGATAAAATTCGCCAAAACGAAGGATGAGACCACGCTGGAGTCGGAAATAATCCGTTGCGTTGTATAGGCTGGATCGATGGTCCGACTCACCAAGTAATCGTCTCTTTCAAAACGCAAGACGGCCTCCCTGAGAAGATCAAAGGAAAGTCTCGTGGTTATGCGAATGGAAAGTGTTCCTGCAAAATAAGTAAAGAGGGTGGAGAAAACTCCTATTGACGCAACCAGGAGCGCGAAGAGTACGGCGTCTCTTTCGCTGCGGTTACCGAGAAGAAAATCTAAGAATTTCCCGTTCACGTATGGCATGGCATAGGAGAGAGCGGTTCCAATCACCGTGATAGCAATGAAGACGAAAGCCCCTTTTGCTCTGATGAACCTCGAGAGAACGCATCGAATCAAGGAAGGCCCCAATCTACCCGCCACAAAACATCAATCACTGATACCTTACACCTCAACACAACAGGAGCGAAGATTTGCCAATGAGACTGCTTTAAGATTGCCTTGGGCCAATACGATCTCAAGCTCTTCCTACAAGAGAGTCGGAATCGGACATCTCCTCCGACGAACCTGGCAATCGGGCGGTTGAAATATCTTTTTCAACCGCCCGATTGCCACAATAGATTTGAGCATCCGCCCACAAACGTCCGCGTTTTATACCCATCAAATCCTTTGCCTTTTGTCGTCTAGACTAGAAAAATCGCTCGAAATAACGCAACCGGCCTGCTCGCTTGAAGAAACCTAAGCCCGTAACGTAGATGTGCAAACTTCCGAAACGCCTTGCGCGGCATAGTGCGTATAAACTTCGTCAACCGCCTCAGAAATATCTGAGTATCGCGCCGGGTCAAAAGCATACGATGTCGCAGCTATACCCTGCACCCATTCGGAACGCGGATTAATTGAATAGCCACACAGCATCATCATACATGCATCTAGACCTGATTTCCCAAGTATCCGACGTATTGATGAGAGCATCGCGGGTCGCCCCTGCACCATCGTCGTCACCCCTATTAGCAGTATTTACCGTTTTTCTCTAAATGCGTATCGCCACCCTTAAGAATACGAAGTGTTTTATCCAGACCCGATTGTCCTCCATCTCAAACGAAGGGATAAGGAATCTCATCCGGAATCGGCAGTAACGGAGGATTCACAACGACAAGCGAAAAACATGAGTCATCTCTCAGAGGGGAGTAAAGGCTCCCCTCAAGCACCCTAGTTTCGTCATCCAAAGAGTTGATGGCAGTGTTTTTCTTACAAAGGTCGACAACAAAAGGGTTGATTTCTACAGATGTTACATCCATGCCACAGTTGGTAAGTATCAGGCCCTGTATTCTGGGGCCAGAACACAAATCGAGAGCCTTCCGTGCGCTCTGCGGTGTAAGGCGCCAATCTCAGCAAATCTGTCCCACAATACTGCGCTGAAGAACAAGACGGAACCCCTGAGCCAAACTCCCCTATACCTTATTAAGGCTAAGACAGGCAAGTTCACGCACCCGGCATATTCCAGAATAACATCCTATTGTTTTAGATGCTCTACAAGCATGAACAGCCGCGAATCGGAAAGATCTTCTAGTTTCGCCCCGACTGACCGCCAAGGGCCAAAATGGCCTCTCCATCCCCAGGCGACTGGCTCTGGCGCGCCGAGGAGTGTCCCCAAGTGCCGGCAGAAAAGAAACGTCCCCATCTGCCGGCTAGAGAGCACCGAAGAGGATGGCGTAGGTAGTGGATTCGCCGAGCTTGAGCTCGTCGCCGGGATTGAGTTGGGCGGAACGGCCGGGCTCGACCTGAATGCAGACGCGCGTGGCCCCGTTTACCACCACGGTTCCGTTGGTGGACGACAAGTCCTCGACGTGCCAGATATTTTGAGCATCGCACCAGATATGGGCATGGCGGGCCGAGACATCGTCGCCGACGTCGGTAATATCGCCCTCACCAGTGGCCAGCGCGCCAATCTCAACACCCTGCTCACTCGGCTGAATCCAGCGCGGGGCGCTCACGACAAAACTGTTTTGTACGCGCAGCAAGCCCAAGGGGTGCGCCGGGGCGGGTTCGCGTTCGCCCGCGGTCATCGACATGCCAAGCGAACGCGGCGTGGAGGTGCCTCCGCCACAGGTCGCGTGCGCGTAGTCGATGGCATAGTTCACCGAGGACCGCACATCCGCCGAACAACCGACGGCGACAAACAGCACCAGCACGGCCTCGGCGCGCTCGGCGGGCATGAGTTCCGCCGCCTGGGACAGGCGATCGAGCGCGTTGCGATAGAGATTCGTGTCCTGGTGGCACTCTTCGAGCGCGCGTACCATCGGTTCACCTGCAGGACCGCACACCATATTGATCACAGCCGTGGAGTCCATGGGATTGCGCTGGCGCAGGGCCAGTTGCGACATAATACGCGCAGCCGAGGTACCGTATTCGGCAAAGTAGCGCTGCTGAAGCGTGCCGACCGGCGCGCGAACGATAAAGCGGGAAACCCAAGAGCGATCGGCGGCTCGGCTCTGCGGGCTGCGGCCGTCGGCGAGCGGACGGGACGAAAGCACCAAGCCGCACAGCTCGATATGGCTCAGATGCGCCGCGCGCTTAAAGATGTCAAACATGGCCCCGCATGGGGTGAGCTCAACTTGAGATGCCATGACCTAGGCCTCCTTGGTCGTAGAAATAGAATCGGACGATACTTCGACAGGTCCGCCAAAAGTACGGGCAGCTGCGGCTCCACCGGCAAGCGGAGTCGCCATCTGGGCTTTTGTGCGTCGCGGTGCCGAAACGGGAAGTTCAAAGGCAAAGCCCATCGCAAGCAAAAACCACGTAAGCGTATAGGTTGCAACCAGAGCGGCAACAAGGCCGCCCATCACGGCGCGTTGGGAAAATACGCTACATGCAGCCACAACCAGCACCGGAACCTCGCAGGCAGAAAGCGCAAGCACACCCTGCAGGAACCCCGAGCGCCGATTGCGCGCAAGTGCCCCCGCGGCAACGCCGGCTATGCCTGGCAGCGCCAAAGCCAGTGCGGCAATAATACCCGGTAGCGACCCAGACCACACGAGCGATCCCAAAATCGCCGTCACGCGAGCGCCCGACGCCAGCAGCGCGGCCGAAACCACGACCACAGCCCAAACCACGCTGCAAACGACCGCCGCACCGATCATCAGCGCGCGACGAACCGCGCGGCCAGACGCATCCATGGGGCACGGCGTGAGCGGCTCGCCGCGGAGCGAACGACCGACATTTTGCGCATAGTGGTCACAAAACGCCGAGAGCGCCGCCTCGACCGCCGCCGGCTCGGGACGATCTTTTTGATGGCTGGACAGACAGGCCATCACCACGTCGAACAGCTGGGCATCGACAAACGCCAGCGCATCGCGTAGCTCCTCGGAATCCGGCTCAAGCCCCAGCTGCTGGGCCTGCTCGGCCGCAGCGAGCGCCACATCGGGCTCACGACGAAGCAGCTGAGCCAAATCGCAACCGGGCGCATGGGCACCAATGGGATAGTCGGGCAGCGTGTCCATCTTGAGACGATAGGGGCTGGCGATGTCGCGCGTCTTTTTGCGCGAACCCGAGGTGCCCGAAGTGCTCGGTGCGGCTTCGTATGGCGCGGCGCCGGCAATGAGCTCGTAAACCGTGCTTGCCGCGGCATAGACGTCAATCGCCGGCGACATACGCAAAGCGCGCAGGTCGGGAATATCGTCGGTGAGCATCTCGGGCGGGGCATAGGCAACCGTCGCGCGACGCAGCGTGGCATAACGCTCCGTAAACGACGCCTTGCCGCCGGTACCGGCCACGGCCGACGCAGGCTCAAGCGCCAGCGACGAGCCAAAGTCGATCAGGCACAGGTCAAAGGTGCCCTCGGCAAGCTGCCGGTCAAGCGGTAGACGCGCCGTGCGCACCATAATATTAGCGGGCGAGATATCGCGATGGACAAAGCCCTCGCCCACCAGGCTCATACGGCAGAGCAGATCGAACAGGTCGCGACCCAGACGCGCCGCCACAAGCGGCGACAGGCGTCCGGCATCGTCCACGGCAAGTCGCGAACGCAAGCGGGCAAGCGTCTCGCCCTCGACCCATTCCATGACAATTGCAGGCACACCGTCGACCTCGCCCCAGCCATAGAGGCGGGGAAAGCCCTTGAGGCCCGAAAGGGCACGGTGGCATTCATATTCCTCGCGAAACGCCGCCTTGAACTTGGCGACCAGCGCCTCATGGGCGGCATCGTCGTCAAACTCATCGCGCGTCGGCAAGATGAGCTGTTTGAGTGCTACGGCCTCACCCTGGGCGTTGACGGCACGCGTCACGCGGCCGATACCGCCACGGCGCATGGTGGCATCGTCGGCAAACAGTATCGTAAAACGACGCAGATAGGCAGGCAGTTCGTCCTGACCGAGCGCAATGGCCGGCTCAAACCCGTCGACACGCGCCAGGCGCAGGCCGACCATGGGATCGCGACCGAGCGATTGTGGTGTGGTGGATGCAAGATCGGTCATCATAGGGCAAGCGCCGCCACGTTATTGTTGAAGTTACCGAGCGCGACGTCATCATCGCCGTAATGGCCGACCCATTGACATAGGTTGGTGTAACAGCCCCACAGATTGGCATACTGCTGATACCACTTTGACCGGGGCGAGAATGTCTGACGACCGAACTCGGCGCGGATGACAAACATCTCCCCGACCAAGCTGTCGCACGGCCTGGGATCCCCTGTAGAGTTATAGGTCGAGACCACTTCATTGGCACGAGAAACGTAGCCGTCGAGCATGTTGTACTTAGTCACGAGCCAGCTGTGAATGCTCTCTTCCTCAGCAGCGGAAAGGCCACCGGAGTTTGCATCGTTGTCAGCGTTGCCGCCCGTCGAGGCGCCATTTCCAGACCCTCCGACAGAGGAACCCGACCCAGAACCGCCGCCCGAACTCGGCGAATCCGAGCCGGAGCCAGAAGTATCCGAGCTACCGGGCTTTCCGGACTGCTGGGCGTCCTGTTCCTTCTGCTGCTCGACCTTATTCACCGTTGCCGCCACGCTATTGTTGGACAACCGATCGATGATCTTGGTGTTGGTGAGCACGATGGTCTTGCCGTTTGGCAGCGCAACCTCGTTGTCCGGAGCCTCGGCGCCATCTGCGTCGTCAACGCCAAACACAACGTGTGCGACCACGCTCGCCCAGGCATATCCGGTTGTAGTTCCCAGGTCGCTTTTCGCCTTGCTTCCCACATGCGCCTCGCGCGCGGCGTGCGCCTGCACCATAGACGGCACGGTCATGCCGTAGGCAGAAACACCGGCCACGACCAGTACCAGCGAGCAAGACAGCAGCGCGTACGCTCGCGGCGCCAAGCCCAGTCGGCGTCGCATGCGCACCGCGGTGCCGCGCTTTGTCTGAGTGCCACCGGGTCGCATGCGCTCTCCTCCAACAAAAACACGCCGCTCGGGGCGGCGCATTCATTCAAATCCATGGTTGAGTGTATCAGCGAACCCAAAAGGTTGCGCAACGAATGGGCAAATTTAGGATGCAAGCGGAAGCATCCATGCGATAAGCGGATGCGAAGTATCTTTGTTGCACAACAAACCCACGAACGAAAGCCCAATTATGAGCACCCCGTGCGACAGGCCGACGGGCCATGACACGGCGCACCCGGCAACTAGATCGCGCGACGGGCCTCGATGGCGCGGCCAAGCGTAAGCTCGTCGGCATACTCCAGGTCGCCGCCCACGGGCAGGCCGCTCGCCAGACGCGATACCTCGACGCCCAGCGGCTTGATAGTGCGGGCCAGATAGCTCGCCGTGGTCTCGCCCTCAATATTGGGGTTGGTGGCGATGATGACCTCGTGGATGTCCTCGTGGCCCAAGCGTGCCAGCAGCTCTCGAATGTGCAGCTGCTCGGGGCCAATCTTGTCCATGGGACTGATCACGCCGCCCAATACGTGGTAGAGGCCGTGGTAGCTGCCCGTGCGCTCAATCGCCTGGACATCGCGCGGCTCGCCCACCACGCAAATGCGAGTGGTATCACGCATCGAATCCTGGCAAATGGAGCACTCGTCGGCCGTGGCGTAGTTAAAGCAACGGCTGCAAAAGTGGACCTCCTGCTTGACCTCCAGGATGGCCTCGGCCAGGCGGCGGGCCTCCTCGGCATCGGCCTCGAGCAGGTAATAGGCGATGCGCTGGGCCGACTTGGGACCAATGCCCGGCAGACGGCCCAGCTCATCGAGCAGTTTTTGCAGACTGTGATTCGCACTCATATATATGTGTGTCTTAGAACGGCATGCCCGGGATGTTGAGGCCGCCGGTGATGGCGCCCATCTGCTTGTTGGCGAGCTCGTTGACGCCGCGGACGGCCTCGTTGACGGCAGCCATGATCATGTCCTGCAGCATATCGACGTCCTCGGGATCGAGGGCATCGGGATCGATGGTGAGGTTGACGAGCTCCATCTCGCCGTTAACGGTCACCTTGACCATGCCGCCGCCGGCAGAGGCGTCGACGGTCTGGGACTTGAGGTTCTCCTGCGCGGCGGCAAGCTGCTCCTGCATCTTGCGAGCCTGCTTCATCATCTGCTGCATGTTCATACCGGCCATGATGGCTCCTTTACGTGCGGCCGCACGCCGAGCTGCAAGGGCAGCCGGAGCACGGCGGGACTTTCAAACTCAAAAATCGTACCACGGCGCGCGGCGAGAGAGCGGGGCGGACACACTACCTCAGTCGATATACATGTCCTCCAATACAAACCACGCGCAAAGATTATGCAAGGCCGAATTATGCAAGGTTGCATAATATCGCATACTCAATCTAGTAGAGCCGAATCCGGCATTTCATGTGTGCCACTAAATAGCTAAATGCCAAACCGCTGCTCGAGGCGGAGCACATGGCGGCAGGGTATAATTTGATTGTCATAGATTGCAATTTGGAGGTGCCCCATGAATGCCCCCGACGCGCTCCAAAACATCCGCTCAAAACACCCCGTTGCATATGTGGTTCTCTATCTCTTTGTCGGCTGGGCATTGCTGGTTGTCATCACCCATGCTATAGCCTTTGGAGCAGAACTACTGATAGCCAGCTCGGACCAGCCCATCGTCAAATGGGAAGCGACCGATGAGTGCACCGACGGAACTCGAACCATTTACTACAACAGCCCGTCCCTCTACCAAGAGTTCAAGGTCAAGATAAAGGACTCCAAGATTGTCGATGCCGAACTAGGCGCTTTCTTGACAATCGGAGCAACCGTCAACGCCGAGCAAGTCGAGCACACGGACAGCCATGCGACGTATCGTATCGACCTCAGCATCCTAGGCCGACCGTCACGTACCTGTCTGCTCGAATGCGATATACGCGGCACCACGCTGCACATGTCCGAAATACAGATGCGCCCGGACAAAAGAAAGTGATATATGGCCAAGTCGAAACAGACTAGGCATTAGGCATAGACTCGGCCGCCTTCGTAGGCAAAACGTAGGATGAGCGGGGCGTTGTTGCGTACAAAATCATCGAGTTCTTTGAGGTCTGCTTCGCTAAAGCCCTCGTGCGACACCCAATTGAATGCCGGCAAGATGCACTCCGCCGTGTCAAAACCCCAATCGCGTGGGCGCTCCACAACGACCTTCACCGTATTGTCCTCACGGACTTCGGAATACGAAACTTGCGTATCGTCCTCAAGGCGGACATATTCCCACATCATAAGCTCGCTCCGTTCAAAGACGTCTCTTCTTGAGCAGTATACCCGCCTGTACAGCTACTCCACCGGCTTGAAGATGGTGGCCTGACCGAAGACGCTGCGGATGAGGGCTTTGGCCTCGTCCTCGGTCTGCGGGATGCTTGGGGCTGCGCCCTGATGGCCGAAGGGACTGCCCGCGCCGGGGTTGGACTCCCAGGGAGCTGCAGGAGCGTCCTCCTCTTTGGGGGCAGTTGCAGCGGGCTTGGGCGCGGGCGTCGCACCCGGCACGTCGAACGGAGGCAGATCGTCCCCGCTCGCATCGCCTGCAAAGCCGCCGACCATGGCGTCATCGTAGGGCACCTGCTCGGATTCCCACGGTGCAGACTGCGCAGACGGCTGAACCTTGGGAGCGGACGCGCGCTCGGGCGCTCGGGGTGCGGGCTCGGTCGGGAGCTTGCCCGTGGCAGGAGCGCCAGCGGGGTTGTCGGAGCGCAGCCAGGGGGCTTTGCCCAGGTCGGATGACTTGGGCGCAGGCGCGGCGGCGGGCTTGGGCGCGGGGACCGGAGCAGCCTGTTTGGGCGCGGCTGGCTTAGGCGCCGACGGGGTCGATGCCGCTACCGGTGCCGCTTGCTGCTGCGGCGCGCTGGCGCTCGAGGATACAGGGGCCGCCGAGGACACGGGTTGCGGGTCCGCAGATGCCGCAGCCCGTGCAGATGGAGAATGCTCCTCATGTTGAGGAGCCAGCGTGCCACCTCCATCCAGGACGTAGTCGACGGTGCGACGACCGAAGACCGCACTGACTGTCGGCAGGACCACCGACTGCGTGTCGGCGCGTCCGAGCATCTTGATGGCAAAGGTCGAGCCCGCGGGGAACGAGACCGTGAGCTTGGAGCCGTCGTCTGCTGTGGCGCGGGCATTGAGCAAAAGCCCTGCGTAGGAGGCCTGACGAGCCTTGACGCGTTCGACGACCTCGGCCCATTTGCGCTGGAGCTCACCGGCATCCTCGACCGCGGGGGTCTCGGCGGCACCGGCGGCAGCAACCTGGGCGGCGGTGTTGGGCTGGGGCTTAGGTGCCGGAGCGGTGGCAGGCGCGGGGGCCGCAACGGGCTGAGGCGTCGGAGCCGGCGCAGACTGAGGTGCAGACGCTGCAGGCTTGGAAGCCGATACGGACGCAGAACGGGGCGCAGGCTGAGCCGCCGGAGCGGCAGCACCACGGTCCCAAGGCATACCGCCCTGGCGCGCGGACGTATCAGCGGGGGTAGCAGATGCCGCCGGAGCAGCAGCACGGACGCCCGAAATTAGCGTCGGCTGCTGGGCGGCAGCGGGTACGGATGCTGCAGGCGCGGCGGCCTGAGCAGCAGCCACGCTCGCCGGCACCGCGGCATTGGCAACCATGGCCTCCAGGCGTGCCACGCGCTCGGCCAATGCCTCAATCGTTATATCAGCCTCGGGACGTGCCAGACGCGTGCAGGCAATCTCGAGCACCAGGCGCACGTCGCTCGCGCCCCTCATCTCCAGTGCGGCATCGTCGAGCACCGTCAGCACGCGGGCCAGGCGGTCGGCAGGATGCTCGCCAAAGGCAGCGGCCTCGGCAGCAAGCGCCTCGGCCTGCTCGGAGCCGCCCTCAAACAGCTCGGCACGGGCACCGGCAACGCAGGCAACATACACGTCGCGCACGTGCGCCACCAGGTCGCGCGTCAGCTCCAGCAGGTCGTTTCCTTCCTCGACCTGCGCACGGATCAGTCCATAGAGCTCGGCGACATCACGCTCGGCGATGGCGCGGGCAAACTCGCCCAGAATCTGATCCGAAACCTCGCCTAAAAGCGAGCGGGCGTCGTCCGCATGCACAGAACCGTTGCCAAAGACGCTCAGCTGCTCCAGCGTGGACAATGCGTCGCGCATGCCGCCCTTGGCATGGCGCGCCACGATAGCCAGCGCCTCATCGTCGTAATCGAAGCCCTCCTGCTCGCACACGTAGGACAGGCGACGCTCGATATCCTCGTTGCCGATGCGATGGAAATCGAAACGCTGGCAGCGCGAGAGGATGGTCTCCAGAATCTTTTGCGGGTCGGTGGTGCACAGCACAAAGATCACGTGTGCCGGCGGCTCCTCAAGCGTCTTGAGCAGCGCGTTGAACGCCGCCGTCGTGAGCATGTGGACCTCGTCGATGATATAAATCTTGTACTTGCCGCGCACTGGGGCAAAGTTGACGGAGTTGATGATTTCCTCGCGCACGTTGTCCACGCCGGTACGGCTTGCGGCATCGAGCTCGTAGACATCGGGGTGGTTACCCTCGGCAATGAGCTCGCACTCCTCGCAAGTACCGTCGGGCATGCAGCCGCTTGCACCCTCGGCGCGCGCCGCCTCGGCATTGCGGCACAGCAGCGCCTTGGCCAGAATGCGCGCCATGGTGGTCTTGCCCGTGCCGCGCGGTCCGCAGAACAGGTAGGCGTGGGACAGGCGCCCCTCGGTGATGGCGTGCTCGAGCGTCGAGACGATATGCTGCTGGCCCACCACGGAGTCAAAGGTGAGCGGGCGATACTTTCGGTACAACGATTCCATGGGTGCTCCCCCGGGTATACTGAGTCTTGTTGCCGCGGCGGCCATGCGGTCGCACGGCATACTGCATTCCATAATAACCCGTACGGCGAGCCCGCCGCGATAGGAGTCCAAAGAGCATGGCAGACGCAGAGAGCAACCTCGTTCCCTCCGAAGCAGCCGACCAGGTCGAGGTCGCGCTCGAGGAGCAGGCCGCAGCCGATGACGGCATCCTGTACCTCAACGAGTACCAGTACGAAAACGACCTGGTCACCGACTTCGCCCGCCTGGTCGCCTCGCCCAGGCGTCGCGGCTCGCTGTATGTCGCCGCGGCAGTTGCCGCGCTCATCGGCATCGGCATGCTGGTGGCCGGCGGCAGCTGGATCAAGTTCGGCGTCGTGTTGATCGTGTTCGGCGCCTTTTTGGCCTGGTGGAGCAAGAACCTGCACCACACGCTCGCCCGCGACTTTATCGACGCCGTCGAGGCCGACGAGTCCATGGGTGGCCGCTATCGCCGCGTCGCCGCCAACGAGGACGGCCTGATGGTTTGGGGCAAGAGCGGCAAGTCGCAGTTCTTCCCGTTTGACAAGCTCGACCACGTACTCGACGGCGAGCGCATCTTTGTGGCCATGTTCGCCGACCAGGGCGTGACGATCCCCAAGGACACCTTCGTCCGTGGCGATGCCGAGCAGTTCGGTCCCTTCCTCAAGGCCCGCATCAACAAAAAACTCCGCATCGAGACCAAGAAGAAGAAAATGAAGGCCGAGAAGGCCGCCGCCGAGGCCAAGCAGGGCGACAAGCCCCAGGAGACCAAGGGCAAGCGGCGCAAGCAGAAGAAGAACAAGAAAAAGCGCTAAGGCCAAGCCAGGCAGGCAGCCTCGCATCCCGCTATCCTCCCCATGCACCCGAGCGTGCTACACTAGCAGCATCTATGCCACCGCGAACGGCTCGGCCCCGCGCCCGCCGCTCGCAAACGAACTTTAAACGCACGAGGGTTGGCCATGCCGCTTTTCTCGCAACATACCGCCCGGTTCTCGCCGGACGTTCCTTTGGAGGGCACCAGCTCTCGCGAGCTGCTCAAGCGGTACCAGCCGCTCGAGACACTTGCGACCGGCGGTTTTGGCTCCATCGAGATCTGCCGCGACACGCACCTGCGCCGCCGCGTCGCCATTAAGCGCATCCCCCTTATTAACGGTGTCGGCATGCCCGCCAGCGACATCATGGATGTCCTGCGCGAGGCGCACACCGCCGCCATGCTTCAACATCCCAATATCGTGCAGGTCATCGACTTTACGCACGACACAGCCTATGCCTACCTGGTTATGGAATATGTCGATGGCATGTCGCTGGCCGAGTTTTTGCACCGCGTGGACGGCCACTCACTTACCTTTGACGAGGCCGCGGCCATTGCCGATGCCCTGGGCCAGGCGCTCACCTTCGCCCATAGTAATGGCGTACTCCACCTGGACATTAAGCCCGCCAACGTGCTCATCGACCACTCGGGCAATGTAAAGCTCACCGACTTTGGCATGGCGCGACTGTCGTCCGCCGGTGGCTTTGGCGGCTCGCGCGGCGGCACCATCGGCTACATGCCGCCCGAGCAGCTCGATATCGAGACCGGCACGGTCGACGAGCGCGCCGATGTCTTTGCCCTCGCCTGTGTGATCTACGAGGGCCTGTGCGGCAGCGCTCCCTTTATGGCGGCCACGCCCGCCGACTCGCTCGACCGCATCATCGGCGGCGCCACCTATCCCAGCGAGCTGATACCACACTTTCCCCCGGGAGCCGAGAGCGCGCTCATGAGCGCGCTCTCCCCCATGCCGCAGGACCGCCCCAACAGCATCGAGGCATTTTGCGACCAGCTCCTTGCCGGTCTGGGCAGCGTGCGCGAGGGCCGTCGCAGCCTGGAGCAAATGGTTGGCGAGCTTTCGGATGACGAGCAGGAGCTCGACGATATCGAGCCGTCGCACTACGAGGACGACGCCATCGAGGTCGACCGCGCACTCGGCTGGGCGGGCACGCGCTGGAGCCATGCGCGCGACTACACCATGCGCATTATCTCGGCGCTAACGTGCGGCACCTTTAGCTTTTTGCTGATGCAAACGGCCGGGGTCGCGGCGCTTCCCGGCCTGGTCATTGCGGCCATCGCGATCGGAGCGGCGGCTGGCCTGGCCCCCCAGATTGGCTCGGCCATCTCGGCTGTGGGCTTTTTGGTGCTCATGGCCAACGCCACCATGCAGGCGCAGGGCATCCTGTCGATGTTGCCCGTCGCGGTGATCTTTGCCGCTGCCATGTCCGGTTGGTGGATCGCCTGGGGTCGCACCGAGGCTGCCGCGAGCGCCGCACTCACCTGTGCACTCGCGCTTGGCTGTCTGACCGGCAATACCTTCCTGGCAGCTGGGGTCGCCGCCGGCGTCGCGTCATTTTGGCTCGGCCCGGCAAGCGCCGCCGCGGCAACGGGCATGGGCGCGCTTTTTGCCCGCCTGGCGACAGTCGCGCTTTCAGCCGGAGGCGTGCTGGGGCTCGGTAACGTTGCCGCAGCGCTGGGAGACCCGCTCCTCTGGGCTGCCTTTGGGCTGGCCGCGGCAACTGCCGCAGCGTCATCCGCGCTGCTCAATGCCCATGCCAAGCGTGCCAATCAGGGCTCAAACCTTGCCGCAATCGCCGCCATCGCTGTCACCGGCATCGGCTGCGCAGCGGCGTCCTGTCTTGCACACCATATGGAAATTGCCAGCCTTGCAGCCGCGGTCATCGCCAAGGCGGCGGTTGCGGGAATCCTATCCTCTATAATCGTTGGGATATGCCTATATTTGCTCGGATACCAAAGAACCTATACGGAGAGTGATCTTTCGTGAACTTCCTGAACATCTTCGAGGACCACGTGGCCGGCATCTTCGGTGCCACCCGTGCCCCGTTCTCCTTTAAGAAGCTTGCCAAGCAGGCCGCTCGCGACATGGAGGATCAGACTCTGGTGATCAACGGCGTCAACACGGCGCCGGCACTCTATACCATCCTGATCGCCGCCGACGACGATCCCATGCTCGCCCCGTTCTACCCCGAGCTTTCGCGCGAGGTCCGCGAGTTTGTGAAGGCGCAGGCCGAAAAGCGCCGCTATGTCTTTGTCGGCGAGCCCCTCGTGCGCTTTATGATCGATCCGCAGCTGCGCGCCGGCAAGTTCTCGGTCTTTGCCGAGAACGTCGATGCCCCCACGCTCGGCCGCCTGTACGAAGAAGAGCGCGCCTATCAAAACGGCCTGGGCCAGAACAACTCCGCGGCAAGCCGTGCCGCCAGCGCCCCGCGCGCCGGCCAGCAGCAGTTTGCTGCCCCGCAGCAGCAGCGCCCCGCCGCCATGCCCCAGCAGCAGCCGACGCCTCGCGCCGCCGCTCCCGACCCGCTCGCCGTGGCAGACCCCTTCGCGCCTAGCGTCCCCGACCCCGCCGCCGCACCCATCCCGGTGCCGCAGACCGTCTCGCGCGACGCGCTTGCCGGCATGGGCGGAGCCGCCGCGACCGGTGCCGCCGTGGGCCTAGGCGCCGCAGCCGGCATCGCCTCCAACATGGCGAGCACTCGCGCCCCGCAGCGCCCGCTCGCCCAGCTCGTCGACGTCGTGAGCGGCGAGAGCCATAGCATCACCTCCGCACAGGTGACCATCGGTCGCGAGCGCTCAGTTTCCGACATTGCCCTGCGCGACCCCAACGTGTCGCGCCGCCACGCCCAGCTCACCTTTACGGGCTCGGATTGGTCGATCGAGGACCTCAATTCCACCAACGGCACGCTCGTCAACAACCGCCGCATCACGCGCTGCCCGCTGCGCAACGGCGATCTGCTGACGTTTGGCCTGAGCACCTTTGAATTTAGGGGATAGTCGCTTATGAACATCGATATCGTCCTTTTTGCAGGCCGCATCGTCCTGGTCGCCCTGCTCTATATCTTCTTGTTCGCCGTCATGAAGACCGGCGTGGGACTTGTGCGCGGGCAGCGCCGCGACTCGGCTATCTGGACGATCGATGTGGACAAGGGTCCGCGCGGTATCCGCGGCATCCACGTAGACATGCTCGGCCCCGTCATCGTCGGTCGCTCGCCATCTTCGGACATCTGCATCAACGAACCGTTCGTCTCGGCCTCGCATGCGCGCTTTTCGCTGCAGGGCCCGGCACTCATCATCGAGGACCTCAACTCGCTTAACGGCACGCTCGTCAACGGCCGCCAGCTGGTGGAGCCCGCAACGCTGCGCGAGGGCGACGAAGTCCAGATTGGCGACGTGGTCATGAAGGTGAACCGTCGATGATCGACGAGGAGAACAAGTCCGCAACTATGACCGAGGCACCGGCCGCCACCACAGCTGCGCCGGCCCACGCCGCTCCGGCAGGCTCCGCACCCGTGGAGCCCGAGGACACCGTGTTCTCCCTGCCTCTTTCGCATGTAACGCATGATATTTCGGATCTCGCCGATAACGAGGACGAAGAGGATGCCGTAGCGGCGCCCATCGGCGCACATGCTGCGGAACAGCCCACAGCGCCCGAAGCAACCCCGGCGCCGGCTCACTTTGCAGAGCCCGTCGCCGCGGCAATCAACGAGAGCGCTGCGGTGTTTGCGGCACCCGAGCCCGCCGCGCCGGCGTTTCCCATAGCCCCGGCATCCAAGGTTGCGCCCGCGTCTACGCCGGCGCCCGAGCCTATAGACGTCAGCCCGCAAGATGACGAGTCGACCGCCCGCGTTTCCGAGGAGCCCGACTCCCCGGACACCGGCGATTCCGAATCAAACGCCGAGACCGACACCGTCTCTCCCGGTGACACCGCCGAGATCGACGTTGCCGCCGTTGAGGCCAAGCTCAAAGACCCCGGCTCGACCATGAGCTTTGAGCCCCTGACCGAGGAGCGCATCGAGACCGACTCGACCTATGATGCCGGCACCACCACGCAACTCATGTGGGGCGCCCGCTCCGACGTTGGCTGCGTGCGTCCGCACAATGAGGATTCCTACCTGGTGCAGTCGCCGCTCTTTTGCGTATGCGACGGCATGGGTGGTCACGCCGCCGGCGAGGTGGCCTCTTCTATCGCTGTCGAGACCATCGCCAAGACGGCCCCGCAGTCTGCCGACGCAGCACGCCTGGCCGCAGCCGTCGAGGCAGCCAACGCCGCCGTAATCGAGGCGGCCCTGAATGGCCTGGGCAAGCCCGGCATGGGCTGCACAGCCACTTGCGCCTATATCGAAAACGACACGCTCGCCATCGCTCACGTGGGTGACTCTCGCGCCTACCTGCTCCACGAGGGCACGCTCATCCGCGTGACCCGCGACCACTCCTACGTGGAGGAGCTCGTGGACGCCGGCGAGATCACGGCAGACGAGGCTCGCGTCCACCCCAACCGTTCGGTCATCACCCGTGCGCTGGGCTCGGACCCCGCCATGTATGCCGACCACTTCACTCTGCATATCGAGGAAGGCGACCGCCTGATCCTGTGCTCCGACGGCCTCTCGAGCATGATTCCCGATAGCGATATCGAGAACATCGCCACGCAGTCCTCAACCGCGCAAATCTGCGTCGACAACCTAGTGGACGCGGCGCTTGCCGCCGGCGGCCACGACAACGTGACCGTAGTAGTCGTTGACCTGGTTGACGATGGCGTCATGCGCGAGGCGCAACGCGTGCGTCGCCGCAACGTTACTATCGCCGCCATCCTGGCCCTCGTCTTTGTGCTGGCAGCTGGCATCTGGGCCTACACGGGTGTCACCGGCTCGTACTACCTTGGTACCTACCAGGGCAATGTCGCCGTCTGGCGCGGCCTGCCCGGCAAGCCACTCGGACTCAAGCTCCACTGGCTCGAAAGCGAAACCAGCATCAAGCTGTCCGACCTGCCCGAAGACACGCAAAACCGCCTCAAGGCGGGCATTCCGCAAACAAGTGTCGACGATGCGCAGGACACGATATCCAAGTACCGCCACCAGATCGACGAGGAGCAGACCCGCCAGGTGATCGACGCGCAAACGATTCGCGACAACACCAATCAGGGATCGACCTCCGAATCAGATTCCGAGAAAACCGCCGAACAGTCCGCCGAGGCCGAAGCCTCCGATAAGAATTAGAAAGGGAGTGCCGCTTATGAGTCGCCGCAACACCGAGCTGCTCTTGCTCATCGCCTCGGCGTTCCCCGTCATCCTGCTATATGCGATGTACGTGCTCACCGCGGGCGCCGCCATCTCCTTTGAGACGCTCGCCGTGCCGATCGGCCTCTTTGCCGCCTTTGCCGCGGCCCACATTGCCGTGCGCATCTTGGCGCCCGGTGCCGACCCCGCCATCCTGCCCATTGTCTTTGTGCTTTCGGGCATCGGCATCACGTTCGTGACGCGTCTCACCCCCGCTCTCGCCATCTCACAGCTCATCATCCTGTTTGTCTCGGTGGCGCTCATGGTGGGAACGCTTGCACTGGTCAAAAACCTCGACGTGGTCATGCGCTACAAGTACACCTTTGGCATTATCGGCATCATCCTGCTGATGCTGCCCATCTTTATCGGCACCACGATCTCGGGCTCCAAACTGTGGATTCGCATCGCGGGCTTTACCATCCAGCCTGGCGAGTTCGCCAAGGTCTTTATCGTGCTGTTCCTGGCCGGGTACCTGGCCGAGAACCGCGAGCTGCTCTCCATCTCCAACCGCAAGATCCTGGGCTTTAAGATCCCTCGCCTGCGACTGCTGCTGCCGCTGTTTGCCGTGTGGGGTGTGTGCCTGCTCGTCGTCGTCTTCGAACGCGATCTGGGTTCGGCCGTGCTGTTCTACACCATCTTCTTGCTGATGCTCTACGTTGCCACGGGGCGCTTTTCGTATGTCGTTATCGGCCTTGCGCTCTTAGCCGTCGGAGCCGTGGTCGCCTACAAGTTCCTGTCTCACGTTCAGGTGCGCTTCCAAGTTTGGGTCGATCCGTTTAAGGACGCCCAGGGGCAGGGCTACCAGATCGTCCAGTCGCTCTTCTCGCTTGCCGATGGCGGCCTGGTCGGTGTTGGCATCGGCAACGGCATGGCCAACAACATCCCTGTCGTCGAGTCCGACTTTATCTTCTCGGCTATCGGCGAAGAGATGGGCCTTTTGGGCGGCGGCGCCGTGCTCATCCTGTTTATGCTCTTTGCCGTTCGCGGCCTGACCACGGCTGCCCGCGCTAAATCCGACCTCGCTGCCTTTAGCGCCACGGGCCTTACGGCCGCCATCAGCTTCCAGGCCTTCTTGATCGTTGGCGGCGTAACCCGCCTGATCCCGCTGACCGGCGTCACCCTGCCCTTTATGAGCCAGGGCGGCTCCTCTCTGCTGGCGAGCTTTATCATCGTCGCGCTCCTGCTGCGCGCCGGTGACGAGGCGACCGGACGCGAGGCCGAGCTTACCGGCACCGGCACCATGGCCGCCATCACCGATGATCAGGTCGCATCTGCCGCCGCCCCGACGGGCACGCGCTTTGCCACCTCGTCTTCCTACGGCAGCGGCAGCCATTCCGTCGGCTCGCGCATGCGCCGTCGCCTGCTCGACACACCTGAATCCGGTGTGCTCGGCCGCGTGGCGCTCGCCAACCGTCTAACCCGCGCGGTGCTCGCCTTTACGGCGCTGTTCGCCATCCTTATCGGCAACCTCACCTATGTCCAGGTCATCAAGGCCAAGGACTATCAGGACATGCCGACCAACAACCACACCATCGCCCGCTCCAAGTACATCCAGCGCGGTTCCATCATCACGTCCGACGGCGTGACGCTGGCCGAGTCGCTGCAGCAGGAGGACGGCACCTACGTACGCTCCTACCCCAACGGCAACCTGGCAGCGCACGTGGTTGGCTACGTGAGCCAGCAGTATGGCACCACCGCCATCGAGAGCGTCATGAACGACACGCTCACCGGTTCTAAGGACTACTCCAGCTGGAACAACGCCATCGCGTCGCTCGCGGGCCAGACCCAGCCGGGCAACACCGCCAAGCTCACCATCGACTCGCGCATCCAGACGGCTGCCGAGCAGGCGCTCAAGGGCTTTAAGGGCGCTGTAGTGGTCATCGACCCGCGTACCGGCGCGGTGCTCGCATGTGCCAGCTCGCCCACCTACGACAACACCAACATCGATGCCCTGCTGCAGACGGGCGGCGGCGAGGACGGCTCCATGTACAATCGCGCCATGGACGCGCTGTACACGCCGGGCTCAACGTTTAAGGTCGTTACGCTTTCCGCGGCACTCGAGACCGGTACCGCCAGCCTTACCAGCACCTACCAGGCGCCCGGCTCCATGGACATCGGCAACGCACCGGTCACCAACTATGCCAACGAGAGCTACGGTACCATCAGCCTGCAGCAGGCCTTTGCCGTGTCCTCCAACGTCGTCTTTGGCCAGGTGGCAAACGAAGTTGGCGCAAACACGCTCGTGCAGTTTGCCAACGCCTTCGGCTACGGCCAAAAGCTCGGCCAGGACCTGACCTCCGCGGCCTCCATCATGGCCGACCCGTCGCTCATGACCGAGTGGGAGACCGCCTGGGCCGGCGCCGGCCAGCCTGTCGGCATGGACCACACGCCCGGCCCGCAGACCACCGTCATGCAAAACGCCGTGATTGCCGCCGCCATCGCTAACAGCGGCGTGGTCATGGACCCGTACTTTGTAGCCCAGGTACTCGCCCCGGACGGAACCGTGGTCAAGACCACGCAGTCCCGCTCGCTTGGTCAGGCCGTCAGCTCCGCCACGGCCGACCAGGTCAAGCAGGCCATGCTTGCCGTCGTCCAGTCCGGCACCGGCACCGATGCCCAAATCCCCGGCGTCAAGGTCGCCGGCAAGACCGGCTCGGCCGAGATTGGCGGCACCAACGTCAACTCGATGTTCGTTGGCTTTGCACCTTACGATTCACCCACAGTCGCCATCTCGGTGGCCTTAGAGGATTACGACGAGCATGACGTCGAGGCCGCCAAGATCGCCGGCATCGTCCTGACCGCGGCGCTTGCTGCACAGGGAGCGTGATGCCCATGATCGAATCGGACACCCGAGGCGCGCCGCGGCCGAAGAGTTAGCGGCAACGCGCCACACGGCCCCAGCGGCCACATCGTAGGTACTACACACATCGTTGAGCGAATAGTTATGTTAGGAGCAGGAATGGAACAGAGGGTCCTCGGGGGAAGATACCTCCTCAAGGATAAGGTGGGAACAGGCGGCATGGCGACCGTCTACCGTGCACAGGACCAGGTCCTCGACCGCACGGTAGCCGTCAAGATCATGCTGCCGCAGTATGCTGGCGACGCAACCTTCGCCGCACGCTTTAAGCAGGAGGCCCAGGCAGCAGCCGGTCTCTCCTCACCCTATATCGTGGGCGTCTACGATTGGGGCAAGGACGGCGACACCTATTACATCGTCATGGAGTACCTGC
This sequence comes from uncultured Collinsella sp., assembly GCA_959027945.1. Taxonomy (GTDB): domain Bacteria; phylum Actinomycetota; class Coriobacteriia; order Coriobacteriales; family Coriobacteriaceae; genus Collinsella. The sequence goes on along the minus strand of CAUFRO010000004.1, from coordinate 61,365 downwards.
GCGGCACCGACCTTAAGAGCGGCATCAAGAGCCACGGCGCCCTCGACCCCAAGAAGGTCGCCCAGATCGGCTCGCAGATCAGCTCCGCGCTTTCGGTCGCCCACAAGCACGAGATCATCCACCGCGACATTAAGCCGCAGAACATCATGGTGCTGCCCGACGGCAACATCAAGGTGATGGACTTTGGCATCGCACGCGCCAAGAACAGCCACCTCACGCAAGACAACAACGTGCTGGGAACCGCCCACTACGTCAGCCCCGAGCAGACCCGTGGTCAGGACCTCGGCCCCACCTCGGATATCTACTCGCTGGGCGTCGTGATGTACGAGTGCGCCACCGGCCGCGTCCCCTTTGACGGTGACGACGCTATCTCGGTCGCACTCAAGCAGGTCAACGAGCTGCCTATTCCGCCGAGCCAGATCAACTCCGGTGTCGACGCCGACCTTGAGCGCATCATCCTCAAGTGCATGGAGAAGGACCCGGCAAACCGCTTCCAGACCGCCGACGAGCTTCGTCAGGTGCTCAACAGCTACCTGTCGGGCCGTGCCGTCAACGTCTCGGAGCCCACGCGCATCATCGGTGCCCCCGGTGAGCTGGGCGCCACCAAGACTCGCGAGCTTTCCGATCAGACGCGCGCCATGGTGCGTCCCGTCTCGGGCGTGAGCGGCCAGAATACCGCCCGTAGCTCGGTTTCGGGCTCCACCGGCTCCTACGAGGTCGAAAAGCCCAAATCCAACAAGAACAAGATCATCGCCGCCGTGGTGGCAGCCGTTGCCGTCATCGGCATCGTGGTGGCCTTTGCCACAGGACTCTTTGGCGGCGAGCAGGTCACCGTGCCCGATGTGCTGGGCAAGGACCAGCAGACTGCCGTCGAGCTGATCAAGGAAGCCGGCCTCGAGGTCGGCACCATCGACCAAAGCTACAACGACGATGTCGACGAGGGCAAGGTCGCCGAGCAGACGCCCAACGGCAACACCAAGAAGACCAAGGGCACCAAGGTGAACCTGGTAATCTCCAAGGGCCCCAAGCCCTCCGAAAAGGTTGAGGTTCCCAAACTTGTCGGCCTGACCAAGGACCAAGCAGAAGCCGCACTGGCAAGCGTTGGCCTGAAGGGCAACGCCTCCGAGGAGGCCAACGAGGCTGATGAGGGTCAGGTCTTTGAGCAGGGCACCGAAGCCGGTAAGGAAGTCGAGAAGGGCACGACCATCTCGTACAAGGTCTCGAGCGGCCCGGATACCACCTCTGTTCCCGATCTGACTGACATGACCGAGTCCCAGGCGCGCAATGCGCTCGACATGGCCGGCTTTGGCGTTAACGTGAGTTATCAGGAGAACGACTCGGTTACCGAGGGCACGGTGATTAGCTGGAACCCCAGCGGCAAGCAGAAGCCCGGCGCCACGATTACCGTCGTCATTGCCAAGAAGTCCGGCAAGGCGAGCGTTCCGGGCAATCTGTACGGTAAGAGCATCTCTGCCGCCGTCACCGCGCTCAACAATGCCGGCTTCTACAACATCGCGTTCTGCGACCAGAACGGCAACCCCGTGAGCGGCAACGAGAGCGCTACCGTAACGGGTGTCTCCCCCACCGGCAAGCAGTCCACCGACAGCACGATCACGTTGACGGTTTCGCTTTCTGGCTCCGATTCGGGCGACGATTCCGGCACGACTAACTAGTCGAGGACCCATCACCCGCAGCGGCTAGGGCCGCAAACATATTCGCTCAACGGCGCCCGCTTGCTCCCCCGCAAGCGGGCGCTTTATTTATCGACAGACCATGGCCCCTTAGCAACGCAAAGAGGCCCGCAAAAGCGAGCCTCCCAGGTGACAACAGAATATGTAATGCAGTAATTACTGGCCGCAGAACTTCACCATGATCTCGACCATGGACTCTTGCCTATGGACAAAATGTCCATAGGCAAGGAGATGAAAGAGTAAGGACAACGCCCTCTAAAAGAAGGCCGTATATGAAGATTGCATATCCCTTTTGCCTTCATATACTCAAGAAGCACCCCTCGAAGCGCTCCTGAGAGGCCCCCTTGGATGCAACCCAGGGGATCCAGATTCTGGTAGACATCGGCGCAGCAAAATCCTGCCGCGCAGGCACGAACGGACATCTTGACTCCTAACGCAATGCGGGGCGCCCCAAGACACCCCGCCACGACAAAAAACTAGTTCTCGTAGACCAGCGGGTGGCCCCAACTGCCCTCGATCTTGCAGGTCTCCGCCGCAAAACCGGCAGCGAAGTCCAAGCTCTCGCGAATCGCGGCCTCGCCGCACTCGCCGGCCTTCTTCTTGGAAAGATAGGTGACCAAAAACGCCGTCAGCAGTGAATCGCCGGCCGCCATAGCGTCTTTGAGCTCCTCGGGCGCCACGGGCTTGATGCCCTGCTCGTAGAAGTTTTCGCCGTCATAGGCGACGGAGCCCTTGCTCCCGCGCGATGCGCATACGATTTGAGGGCCAAGGGCCTTCACCCACTCGAGCTTCGCCTTGATATCCTCCAGGGAAGCGTCGCCCATGGACATAAAGGCGTACGTCACAAATGGCGCAATCTGCCCGAAGTACTCGTCGGTGGAGTCATCGGAGAAGTCGAAGCTGATAGGCACGCCGGCAGCCTTGATCTTGGGGAGCTCGCGCTCGGTGAAGCAGTAGTTGCCGCTGTGCACCAAATCGAAGCCGCTGACGTACTCGGCGGCGAAGCGGTCTATCACGTAGCGCATGTCGCCACGTATGCCGCCTTCATTGGAGCCCAGGAAGATACGGTCCCCGGTCTCGTCAACGGTCACGCGAGCGGCGCCGTTGACGCCCAGGACCTGCTGGCAGCGAAGAAGCTCGACGCCCTCGTCCTCGAGCGATGCTATAACGTGCTCGGCCTCCTCATCTGATCCGAAGATTCCCATGTAGGCGCTGCGATCGACGCCGAGCTTCTTGGCGAAGACGGCGAAGTTAACTGCATTGCCGCCGGGATACATGGTCTTGATGTGCTCGTACTTATCGACAACGTTGTCTCCAAAGCCAAGCACGCTTATAGGATAGGCTGCCATGGTTATCTCCATTCAGGTAAACCGCCGTGGTTACGGCGAGCAGACGGGGCGCGAGGGATTCGCACGTCTCAACGCGCCTCGCGCCCCGTTTTAAAATCGCTAGTACTTCTCGATGCCCATGTAACGACGCACGTCCGGGTGATGGTCGAACACCTTGCCGCGAGCGGAGCGCAGCTCACAGTTCATCGCGTAGAACAGGATTGGATCAAGGAACGCGCGAACGCTCGCCGGTACTTGGTCCATGCCGTACTCCATGGCGTCGAGCACCATAAGAGTGTCGGTATGGGTCTCGAGGAATGCGAGGGCGCGCTCATCCATGGCTCGGCACTCACTAGAAGACATCTGCAGGAAGTAGAAGACTCCGGGCTCGGTCACCTCGAAGGGGCCGTGGAAGTACTCGCCGGAGTGGATATAGGCGCAGCTCTGCCACTGCATCTCCATAAGCGAGCAGATAGCGAAGCCATAGGCCTGGCTAAACACGGGACCGGACCCCAAGATATACAGGAACTTGTGGTCCTGGCACAGGGCGGCAAAACGGTCGCAGAGTTCGGCGTTGACCTTCTCGCGAGCTGCAGGCAGGATCTGGTCCATCTTGGCGATGCCTTCGTACATGTCGGCAAGGTCGGCATAACCTTCCTGCTGATCCAGGAGCTCGGAAGCGAGAGCCAAAGAGATGCCGGCGGGCACCTCCGCCTGCGGAACTCCCTCGCCCCACGGATATACCCAGCACGTCCACTCACCGTTATCGATGCCGGAACCCGCGTTGTCCGTCTGCACGATAACGGTCGCGCCCGCCGCCTTGGCGATCGAGCACGCATCGATTACCTCGGGGGTGTTGCCGGAGTGGCTGCAAGCGATGACAAGGGACTTTTCGCCCAGGCGCTTGGGACGCATGATATCGAACTCGCGGGCGGTATACGCCTCGCTGGCAAACGTAGTCGCCTCGCGCTTGAGCAGCTCGTGGGCGGGCAGCAGGTCGATGAGGGAGCCGCCGCAGGCAACCCAGAAGACGCTATCGAAACCGCCCTTTTCAGCGATTGCGTCGGCGATAAGATCATGTGCGTTCATTGTTATTCTTCCTTTCGATACGGCGGACGAATCCGCCAACGTTTACTGCGAGTCTTCTCGTCAAGCGTGTTGACTTCCCCACGCGAATGGGAGCTACGCGCTAGTCGACAAAATACCTCTCGAAGGCGTCCATGTTGTGCCGGTCCGCTGCTGCGGGATCATCGAAATACCTTCCATCGGTGATCTCCTGGCCAAGATAGCCCTCGAACCCATGCGCGTTGAGGACGCGTACGAAATCGTCCATACTGTGCTTTCCATCGCCCCAAACCAGATGGCCATATGGGTCGCCATCAATGAAGCGCATGTTCCTTATGGCACCATCGCCAAACTCGGCAAACCACTCTTCAAGGCTCTCGCCGGCGACTCCCATAGCGGTAGTGTCCACCATTGGAGTAAGGTGCGGGCTGGCTACTTGGTCAAGCATGCGCCTGGCGTCCGCGAGTGTAACCACCAAGTTGCTCTCTTCCGGCCTCAGGCTCTCCATGCAGAGGGTCACGCCGTGCTCGCCGGCATAGTCCGCAAGAATCGCCAAGTGCTCGGCAGAGCGCTTCCAAGCCTCCTCGCGGTCCTCGTCCCAATCGCCCCAACCGGAGTTGATGGACATATACGGGGCGCCGAGCACCTCGGCGAGCTCGATGCCGTGCTTAAAGTAAGCGAGGCTCCGCTGCGCGTGGAGGGGCTTTCTGGCAGCGTACTGCCACGGATACACCACGTTCTCCGGACACAGGGAGCTCACGGAGAGTCCGCGGGACTCGATCTTGCGGCGAAGCTCGTCGGCCTCGAAATACCCCGTGTGGTCCAGCGTCACGTGCGGCTCGGCCGCCCAAAGCTCGATGGTTTTGAAGCCAAGGCGCTGCTGAGCATCAAGGAAGTAATCGAGCGACCACATGATGTAGTGAATGTTCATGCCGGCGACCTGCTCGCGACGCAGACGGGGTGTGGAAGCGCTTAAATCCATGCTGGGCACCTCCTACATCGGCAGTAGGCCGGAGATCACAGTCGCGACCAATCCGAACAGAACCATGAAGATAAAGAACTTCCAGATGGTCTTCCACCATTGCCCGAAGGAGATCTTCGCCACGGCAAGACCCGCGACGGTCATGCCCGCAACGGGGCTGATGGTGTTGACGGTCTGGTTCGCGAACTGCAGAGCGGTGACGGCAGCCTCGGGATTGAGGCCCATAAGCTCGGTCAGCGGGCCCATGACGGGCATGGTGAGTGCAGCGAGGCCGGAGCTGGAAGGAACCAGCAGCGAAAGCAGGCCGAGGACGATGTACATGAAGGTGGTATAGATGAAGGACGGAGCGCCCGCAAGGAGTCCGACGAGCCAGTTAAAAATAGAGTCGATGATCATTCCGCCCTCTGCGACGACCAGGATGCCGCGGGCGATGCCGATGATGCAGGCTGCGTAGGCGAAGTCGGCGATTCCGCGGACGAACTCCTCCGCAATGGTCTTCTAGTCCAGGCCGCCGAGTATGCCGGCAAGAAGGCCCATGGCCAGGAACACCATGGAGATCTCGTCCATATACCAGCCCTGGGTAACGAGGCCCCACACGATAACGCCCATGCCGACCGCGAAATCAATGAGGACGAGCTTGTGGCGAAGCGTGAACTCCTCTTCGATAGAGGCATCGGTGACAGAGAACTCGATGCGCTTCTGCTTATCGTCCTCATAGGTGATGGAGGACTTGGGATCGAGCTTGACGCGGCGCGCGTAGCGCATGGCCCAGAAAATGCCCGCGGCGGTGAAGATGACCCACAGGATGGCGCGGAGCCAAAGCTGGGGATTTCCCTCGATGCCGATAACGCCCTGGGCGATCAGCACGTTGAAAGGATCAATAGTGGATGCGCAGTAACCAAGGTTGGGGCCGAGGAAGCAGATGATGAACGCGGTCATGGAGTCATACCTGATGCTCAGCATGATGGGGATGAAGATCGCGTAGAACGGCAGCGCCTCCTCGGACATGCCGAACGTGGTGCCGCAGATCGAGAGCAGGATCATGGAGATGGGGATGATCAAGATGTCCTTGTTCTTCAGCTTCTTGATCACGCGGCTCATGCCGGCGTTTAGGGCGTTGGTCTTGGTGACGATGGCGAACGATCCGCCGATCAGCAGGACGAACGCGACGACATCGGCCGCAGCCTGAATGCCCTTGGCGGGAGCCTGCAGGACGGCATCGATGCCCTGTCGCAGATCGACGGTCTCCCCCGTCTCCGAATCGGTGTAGACCTTGTCGACCTCTTGGTACGTTCCGGCTACGGCGACTTCTCGCTCGCCCGCGGCCGTCTGAATGGTCTGGCGGTCGAACTGACCCGATGGGACGATCCATGTGAGCACCGCGAAGAACACGATCAGCATGAACGCGATGGTGTACACATGGGGAAGCTGGAGATGGAATCTGCGCTTGGGCTTCTCCTGTTTGGCATCCGACATTCTTAACCTCCTGCCAGAGCAACGATGCTTGCCAAAAATCCTTCACGTATAGGCAAACATCTTAGGTTGTTCTATGTATAACCTGCATGAAGGCGTCGTCAAGAAACATATTAGGTTGTTCTATAAGTGGTAACTTTTACGCGCTAAACGGACCTGCCGCGGCAATACGAGAACAGCGCTGTGTGAGACAGAGCCGCTAGATATCGAAGCTGTAGCGCGAACCCACGTAGTACTGTCTGCCATAGCAGAAGCGCTCTCCGTTGGAATCGAGAAAGCCCGCGTTCATGAAGAACAGCGGCTCCCCTACTGGGACCTTGAGCTCGCGGGCGGCATCAATTCCCGCACGGGCGATCTCCAGCCTGCAGGGATCGGACGAGCAGGGATACCTACCCGTACGCTCCCCCACGGCCTCGAATATCGAACAATTGGAGAGACCGATATCTTTGAGAAATTCGAATCCATCGACAGGATAGTAGTTGTTCTCGAACAGGACCGGCACGCCGTCTGCGGTACGCACGCGTGAGACCAAGATGAGGTCAGAGCCTTCATCCAAGCCAAAGAAAGAAGCGAGGTCGCGATCGGCGGCAACGGTCTTGCGGGCAACGACGCGAGCGCCCGCCTTCATGCCGTTTTCAGCGCATGCTTGGGTAAAACTCTGAACATCGTCCTTCTGATGCACCTTGCGAATTATCTTTGTCGCGGTCACAAACGTACCACGCCCCTGCCGCTTGGTGAGATACCCCTCGCCCACAAGCTCCTCTATTGCGCGGCGAACCGTGACCCTTCCCACGCCGTACATCTTAGAAAGCTCAAGTTCCGTTGGAATCTGCGAGTCAACGGGATATGTCCCCTGTTCGATATCGCTCTTAAGCAAATCGAGCACCTGTTGATACAGCGGGGCGGAAGAGCCCTCATCCAGATGCGCATCCACAAAAACTCTCCCTTTAAGGCGTTCGCGATCTCAACGACTCCATTCTACCGCACACGGAAAAATGAGGTTAAACACATAGGGGCCCTGCATGTTTGAGCGGATCGGGAATCTGGTCGCTGATTTCGTCCGCATTTGCTTGCGAAAAACCAAAACGCTCCTCGCGCTTGGCGAACACGGTGAGGCCCGCCGCCTTGCACGCAGCGATCGATGATGCTCGTGTGATGTTGGCTTCCTTCCTTTGCTTGCGAGGCGCGTCACTCGTCCTGCTGAGCCGCGGGCCCATCGTTCGGCGTGGCCTGCCTGCGCGGGGCATGCCGGGAATTGATGTAGTCGTATGCGTAGGCGATCTCCGTGACGGGGACCTCCACGTGGTAATGGGCGGAAATGTCAGAGAAGCTCGTGCGGAATGCCTCGACGAAATCGTTGTGTTCTTTGGCGAAGCGCTGCTCGTCTGCGTAGTTCTCGATGGGGCTTCTGGTCACGAGGCGCTCCACGAGACAACACAGGTGCACGTAGAGCCCCATGCTCACACGAGCGCCAATCACGTCTCCGGTGAGCTGCTGGAGCCGCTCTGCGGCACTCTCGATTTCGCCGAAGAGCTTGTTGGGGTTAAGGATTGTGATGGACTCGACCACGTTCCTGAGGGTCATGTTCTTGACGAGATTCTGGTGGAACGTGCGCAAGCTGTCAGCGTCGAGCAAGCGTGCGAAGGCGCGGTCTATCTGGGCCGTTCCTTCGCCGGCGATGAGTTCCTCGAGCGAAATGAACGGGACTCCGTCGGCGTGCGGATTGTCCGTGCCGATGACCGAGCGCACGTTGTACTGGGAGAAGGCGGCATCCTCAGATCCGTTATTGGCGAGCTGCCGCCAGTCAACGGCGACAAGCCGCGCGGGGGACTCGCCAGGCAGGCTCTGCGCCACGAGATCGCGGATCCGCGCAGCTGCGTCAAGTCCGCCTTCGGAGCAGAAGACAATCGCGTCCGGTCGGGCGTTGCGCGCCACGATGTGATAATTACAGGTGCAAGCTGCCGCAGCATCGTCGAGAACCTCTCGCACGGAGCGACCCGCGATAAGTCCGGCGCCAACCTCCACCGCAAGGCCGGTAGAGGCGTTGTTGATGATGCCGAGCGTCATGCCGGAGGTGGATTCCAGACTCTTATAAATATCCTGGAGCGATCCCATGTCCACAAGGATGACGACCTCGTCTGCGTAGGAGAAGCGGTCGATGATTTGCTGAAGAGGAACAGCGACGTCCGTAACCTTCTGGTCGTAGGGCATGTCGATGGCCTCGAAGACCCTCGTGTCAAGAATCCGATTGGCGGCGTCGGCGATGCTCGTGGCGGTCGAGTAGCCATGACTGAGGACGATACCGACGCTCCGACGACGCTTAGACGGGTCGAGTGCGAGTGCCGCATGCGCAAGGACGAGCAGACACGTGAGATCGTCGAGTGCGATGCCGAGCGTGGCCTTGAGTTCATCAGCGATGCAGGCGCAGACAGTAACGGCAAAGCGGTTGCGCTGGGCCACGACGCCGCGCATGCCGGAAAGCTCGCTTGCATGAGAGCTCTTCCAACGCGAGAGGCTTGCGGGCGGCCACAGCTGGAGGCAGATGCCCTGGGCGATTAGATGCGAGCTCTTTCGGGACAAATCGATCGAGTAGAGTTCGTTCACGGAAGTGACGACGCTGTCGGCGATCTGCTCGTATGCGTCGGACTTCGAGCGGCCCGGGTTTTGCCCGAACGCCAGGTAGTCCTCGAGGTCGCGGGCTCGCTCCACCAGCTGAGCGCTGCACGCGCCCCCATCAAGCGTGCCTTCGCGATAGCTCTCGTATGGCTCCAGCATGGCGTCGAGTACATGCCGTGCGCGGTCGTCCGCCTGGCTTTGGATGCTCCGGGTGGTGTCGATGAGCTGCATGTCGTTCTCGCTGCGCTCGAGTGCGGAGCCGGCAAGGATTGCGGAGGGAAGCTGGTAGGTGCGAATCTCCAGGCTGTCACCCTTCGTGTCTAGATAGGCCTCGGCGCAACAGTTGGTGATGCAGTCGCGCAGGCCGCGTACGTTCTCCTCGAAGTTGGTGCCGGCGAGGGCTCGGAAGGCTCCGCGACTTATGAGGATGTCGCGTCCTATGCGTCGGCCCTCCTCCCTGAGGAAGTGGAGAGTCAGTTCCTCACGCTCCTCCTGGGTGCGCTCGCGCAGAGACGGCACCTGGGCGGACATGGGGATGCGACGCGTGAGGCTGCGGCACTCGGTACTGTCTGCCTCGTTTGAGGTGGCAAAGATAAGGCGCACAGCAGGGGCTGGCACAATGGCGCCCGCCTGTGCGGAGGCCCACTCCAAGAGCGCGTCCTGGGCAGCGGGTGAGAGGGCGTCGACGTCCTTGAGATAAACGATGCCGCCGCTCGCCCGATCTGCAGGCCCGCCATCTGCGCACAGGTCGTGAGTGAGCGCGCGGGCATCGTCTGCGTAATGCGAGCAGTCGATGCTCACAAGCTTGGCTTCCTGCTGCAGGACGCCGACGTTCTTGCCGTATTCGAGGGCAAGTTCGGCGAGTAGACCCTTGCCGGTTCCCGAGGCGCCACAGAGCAGGATGGGCAGGCCAGCTGGCGGGTACTTGAGCGCGGCGCAGAGCTGGCTGATGCAGGGCGCAAGGCTCAGCTCGTGACCGATTGCGCGGTCGAAGTCGAGTCGCTCGCCGTTTCCGAGCGTGGCGAAGAGCTGCTCGACCGAAGGGTAGGTGCTACGCTCAATGCGAGACTGGAAGAAGCGTTCGAGGGAGCGGCGGTGGAAGTAGCACACCGGTCGTGCCCCTGCTTTCACCACGAGGCCAGCGCGCACGAGCTCGTTGAGATACTGACTTGCCAGGCTGCGCGAGATGGCGAGCGAGTCGGTTATAGATGCCGTGGTGAAGTGGTCGAGACGGTTCTGGATGCGCCCGCCCCGCGTGCTGCCAAGCTCGCGCGTGATGCGATCGAGGTAGGCAAGCAGGTCTTTCTGTGTCTCGGGGATGTTCATGCGGCTGGTCCTCCTTTCGTCCCACACCTTACGGGCGGGGTGGTGCTCGGGACGGGTTGGCGCCCGCGTTTTGTCACGGGCACGTGAACTTCGGCACTCCATGATACATCTGTAGTGACATATGGCGACTACTCGACACCTGCGCTCGACACAGCGAGCGGCAACAGCGCTGTCCGCCGAGCGCCTCACGGGCGTATCCCAACCGTAGGAGTGTGCTTTGCCACCTTTGACTGCCTCCCTGTCGGCAAGCGGCTCGCCGTTCGCTCCGTCTCTGACCACATCGCTCGAATCGACTCTGCCGCCGGCGCTGTGGTGGCCGTCGTGCCCGCAAAGGTCATCAAGCAGGCCGACGAGGTCACCGCGGGCAAGGTCTCCCTCGTCGACGCACTCAGGAATCTGTAGGCGAGGCCCCTAAGGCCGCCTCGCTGTCGGCAGCCCGGGGCCATGTGCCATCAGGGCACAGGACGAGTCCGGTCGCCGGAATGCGGCCGGACCCGTTGTTCGCGTGTTTTGCTGGGGGAGTCTCTGTGGCGACGAGGTTCACTGGCTTACTTTTCCTGTTCGCGCAGCCCCTTCGCCAAGGCTATGTTGGACAGTTTGAGTTCGCCATTCGTTACCGTAACAGCAAGCGAGTGGCCGAACTTCTCGCAGACGCGTGTCGTGAGTGCGGTACCGTCGAGGTAGAGGACGAGGATGTTGTCGTCAACGATGAGCTGCAGGTGGTAAGAACGCCCGGACTCGAGCCAGACTGGCCTCCAAAGCCCCTTATCCATTACGCGGAACCACTTGTAACAGGGGCTCTTGTCGAACGAGAGCCGATTCGCGTCGAGGTCGAAGCGGTATTCGTACGACTCGTCGGTCTCGAGATTCTTGTAGGCTCGAATTGAGAAGTCGCAAGCGTCCCTGAACGTCACGTCTGCCTCGAAGCAGAAGATCTCGCCTGCGTTTTCGGTGATTACGCACTCCGTTCGTTCGTGGTCTCCGCGAAGCTCGATATCCGGGACGGCATCAGGGCACTCGAACGCATCCTTTATGCTTTGGGGAGGGCGAACGCCGAGGGTGCCATTGGGGCGCTGGTACACCTCATGGGGCATAAACGAGCCACCCCAAAGCCAGTTGGCCCGGTCATCGTCGTTCTCGCGCGTGGGGACCCAGCCGGACAGAATCCTGCGCGATCCGTCGAAGGCGGTCCGTCCGGCGTAATACGCCCTCCCGTCGAAGGCGTCATCTCTCGGCTTCTCCCACGGACCGTAGAGATCGCGGCTCATGCGGTAGACGATCTTGTTCTCGTCGCTGTACTCAGAGTAGACCAGGTACCACCAATCGCCAATTTTAAAAATGTCTGGCATTTCGAACATGGTGTAGAGGCCGGGGGCCCAGAAGTCGCCCTTGAACTGCCAGTGCTCGAGGTCCTTCGACGTAAAGTGAACGAGCCTGCCAGTTTGGAGGGTTTTGGAGGGGTCGTCTCCCTTACGCGTGCCCAGTACGAGGAGGTATTCCTTCCGGTCGTCATCCCATATTACGAAAGGGTCGCGCCAGTTGCGCCCATCGTATCCTGGCTGAGGCGTGAGCTCTACTGCAACGCCCGTCTTTTTCCACGTCGCATAATCATCCGAGCAGGCCTTCGCCTGCATGAGCACCTGGGACGTTTTGCCTTCTCGCAGGTAGTTGCGGTTGAACCCGGTATAGAAAGCGCGTACCTCCCCTTTTGCCTCGTAAACGGTTCCGGCGTAGATGAACTGGTCTTGGTCGTCTTCTCCGCCGTGGGGGATCGCCGTTCCGTGTTCCTGGTACGTCACGAAGTCCTGGGTGGTCGCGAGCGACCACCCAAAGGGCTGTCCTTCGGCAAGCGGAGCGGGGTCGCGCGTGTCACGCTGGTGGTATAGATAGAACGTGCCGTCCTTGCCGAAGGGCATGACGTCTCCCACCCACACGTCCTTCGGTTGGTAGAACAGGTGCTGGTTATTGGTCGGGACTTTGCGCATGTCTCGTCCTCCTTACTGTCGCGTCTTTCCTATTCGTCTTCTTCGTCAACGTCCGGAGTAAGATCTCCGAGGTAGACGAGCTGCTCTTTGGCTTGGGTGACGACATGCCTCACCACATCGGGAGTAAGCTGTCCGGCGTGGAGCGAGAGCTCGAGGGCCACGGGAAGGTTTACGCCGGTCACTATGAACGCGCCTCGCGGAGCCGAGCAGGCTACGAGCTGGTTTACGCTGCCCTGAAGGATGTCGGTGAGAACGAGGGTCTCGTCATCTTCGGCGATGCCCTCGAATGCGCTGGCGAGCTTCTCCTCGAGCGGGGTTTCGTCTGTAAACGCGCAGACAACCCTGATGTCGTGCCCCGGTCCTATGATGGCCTTGAGCGTGTCTCCGAGTCCGGCTGCCAGGCCGTAGTGCGATGCAATGATGATGTGCCTCATAATGCGTCCTTTGTGGGTTGGTCTAGCCCTAGGCTAGGCAGCAAGAATGCCGAAAGCCGCGCACACCCACGAGATGATGAGGATGCCGAGGACAATCTTGTTGATGCTGACCTTGCGCTTGACGAGGGCGTAGACGATGGCTGTGGCTATTACGGGCAGCATGCCGACCATGATTTGGTCGAGGATGCCCGTCTGGACGTCGAGCGTGACGTCACCCATGGTGAACGTGAGACCACACGAGACCTTGATGACGGTGGGGATGAGCGCACCGACGACCATCATGCCAAGTGCCGACGTCGACTCGGTGAAAACGGACATCTTCTCGGCAAGGGTCGTGAAGAGCTTGTCGCCGAACTTATAGCCTATGCGCCAGTCAAAGAGCTTCCATACGAAGATGGCGATGGCGACGGCGAGCCAGAGAAGCACGCCGACGGGGTTTCCCGCCTGTCCCATGTAGGCGGCGATGGAGCCGAAGATGGTGGGAATGAGGATGGCGAAGATCGTATCGCCGACTCCTGAGAGGGAGCCCATGAGGCCAATCTTAAGGTCTTGGACCGCGTCGATGGCGTCATTGTGCCCCTTGTCCTCCAAGGCTAGGCCGGCGCCGAGGAGCAGGCCGCTTACCTGGGGAGTCGCATTGTAATAGCGATAGGTGCTCAGAAGTGACCTGCGGTAGCCCTCCTCGTCTCCTGCATAGATCTTGCGCAGGGCGGGTTCGGTTGCGAACATGACCGCCGGGGCACACTGGGACTCATAGTTATAGATGGACGCGCCGAGCATCCAGCGGCGGCCGCAACGGTCGAGATCGGAAACGGTGAGGACTGGCTGGTACGTTCCGTCTGCCAGGCGGGTTGGCGCTTCGTTTGCCTTGGTGGCGTTAACTTCGTTACTCATCTTCCAGACCTCCAGCGTCGAGGGCGTTTACGGACGGATTGCTGTGCGACTTGTAGTACTCGATGGCCGCGGCGGCACCGAGCAGGGCAATGGGGAGAATGCTTATCTGCAGGTAGGCGGCCAGAACGAAGCCAACGATGGCGTAGGCGATGAATTTCTTCATTGGCATGAAGGACAGAAGCATCGCAAGGCCGACGACGGGGAGGATACCGGCGGCGATGGAGAGGCCGGTCGTGAACCAGGAGGGCATGACGGAGAGGAAAGCGTTGACGGCATCGGCGCCAAAGAGCAGTACGGCAAACGTGGGGATGGCCGCCGTAAGGCCATAGAAGACCGGACCGAGGAAAAGTACGCTCTTCATCTGCGAGTACTTGCCCTCTTCGGCAAAGCGCTGCGAGGTACGCCCGAGGAAGCCGTTTGCCGTCTTGGCGATGACGTCGAGCTGAAGGCCGAGCATGCCGACTGCGATTCCGGCGGCAACGCCGACGCTCGCCTCCTGACCCGAGGTGATGGCAACGACGGCGCCAATGATGGCGGCAGTGGGATAGTCGGGGACGGAGGCTCCTCCCATGGCCGCCACGCCCAGGCTCATGAGTTGGACGATGGCGCCGACGGCGAGGCCGGTTACGGGGTCGCCGAGCGCAAGTCCGACGAACCATGCTGGCGTGACGGACATGTTCGTGAGAATTTGTCCCGCGTTCTTCTCGGCTCCGTAGATGAAGGCGATGAGTGTAACGACGGCTATCTGGATGATGGATGGTGTCATAAGTTCACTCCCTTGCTAAAGCGTGATGATGCTGGAGAGCTCTACGGGCTTGTCGGCCGGCACATAGCGAACGGTGATGTCGCAGCCGGTGCCAGCAATCGCTCGATATGCGGGCAGCTCGTCTTTGGTGACGTAGGCGCGACTGCTCACCTGGACGGCGTCTGACCCCTCTTCGGGAAAGACTGTGCCTCCGACCACGAGTGTGGGAACAACCTGGCCCGTCTGTATGACGTCGAGGATGGTCTGGGGGTCTCGCGCCACGATGAAGACCGTGTGGTCGTCGTACTTGCCCGCCCGATAGTTCGTGAGAGCCGTCTCCTTGTTGATAATGGAGAGGGCGACTCCCGAGGGCTTTGCCATCCGCATGGCGGCCTTCTTGGTCGGGTCGTTGGCGACGATGTCATCGATGACCATGAGACGCTGCGGACGGAACTCGGGTACCCACTGGGTTGCCACTATGCCGTGTAGCAGGCGGTTGTCGATGCGTGCTGCGATGATGCTCATGTGATGTTGGCTTCCTTCCTTTGCTTGCGTGACGCGTTTCGGCATGGCCTGTGCCGAAGCGCGTCATTCGTCCTGCCGGGCCGCGGACCCGTCGTTCAGCGTGGCCTGCCTGCGCGGGGCATGCCGGGAATTGATGTAGTCGTATGCGTAGGCGATCTCCGTGACGGGGACCTCCACGTGGTAATGGGCGGAAATGTCAGAGAAGCTCGTGCGGAATGCGATCGAGGTAGGCTCTGTGTCTCGGGGATGTTCATGCGGCTGGTCCTCCTTTCGCCACACACCTTACGGGCGGGGTGGTGCGCGGAACGGGTTGGCGCCAGTGTTTCGTCACGGGCGCGTGCGCTTCGGCACTCCATGCTACATCTGAGTGGCATATGGCGACTTCTCGACACTCGCGCTCGACACAGCGAGCGGAAATGGCGCTGCCTGCCGAGCGCCTCGCGGGCGCATCCCGACCGCAGAAGTGAGCGCGAAGGCTCGTCGAAGTGCTGGGTGGGGGACCGGCGGTCTGGATACGCGGTTTCGTTCGGCGAAGGCGGCGAGGCGAATGGCATGGCGAACGTACGGGTTTGACGTGAACGGGTTGCCCGTGGCGGCGCGGTATCGGGAGGAGACGGTCGAGCAGGTGCTCGCACCGCTGCTCGCCCGTCTCGCGCGCTCGCATCAGGAGAAGGGGTCGCAGGCCCATCTCGGCAACCCGGTGCGCATACGCTATTGCGACCGGGACGGCCACGTGTCGCGAACGGATATCGTCCGCCAGGTGGACGTCGCGCCGCGAAATGCAGACTCGCCTCAATCGTCGGTAAGGGGTGCCGCGGGCGATACGATGGAATCCACGGACCGCACCGCGCCGCCGAGATTGCGACGCGAACGCAGGCGATGCGCCCGAAAAACTCCTCCGCGCATGTAGGGCGAAACGCCAGATTGGAGCTCCATGAACGATTTCTCCTTCTACTCCCCCACCCGCTTTGTCTTTGGGCGAAAAGCGACCGACAAGGTTGGGGGACTCTGTCCGCCTCCGGCTACCGCTGAGCGCTCATTGTCTACGGCAGGGGTTCCGCAGTTCGCTGCGGAACGCTCGTCCGCGTGAGGGCATCGCTCGATGCCGCGGGCGTGGAGCACATCGGGCTTGGAGGGGTGCGTCCAAACCCCGAAATAGGCTTGGCACGAGAAGGCGTCGAGCTCGCACGGGCAAACGACGCCGACATCATCCTGCCCGTGGGCGGCGGCTCCGTCATGGACTGCGCGAAGGCCATCGCACTGGGGCGGTATACGACGGCGACGTATGGGACTTCTTCCGCAAGCGCGCCGTTCCCGCCGACCGCATCGACGTCGCCTGCGTGGTGACCATCCCCGCATCCGGTTCCGAGGCCTCTAACTCCTGCGTTATCAGCAACGACGAGGAGCACCTCAAATGCAGCATTAACACGGACCTCAACCGCCCGGCCATCGCCTTCCTCGACCCGGAGCTGACCTACAGCCTGCCCGCCTGCCAGACCGCCGCGGGAGTGACCGACATGATCGCCCATATCATGGAGCGACTCTTCTCCGGCGAGCCCGCCGTGGGCGTAACCGACAACATCGCCTGCGGGCTAGTGCGCGCCGCGAGGGAGGCGGCGCCCAAGGTGATGGAGAACCCCGATGACTACGACGCCCGCGCCGAGATCATGTGGGTGGGTACGCTCGCCCATAACGCCCTGCGCGACGGCGATTGGACCTGCCGCGGCCTTGAGCACGAGCTATCCGCACTGGACACCAAGATCACGCACGGCGCCGGCCTCGCCGTCATCTTCCCCGCCTGGATGCGCTACGTATGGCGAGAGCACCCTGAGCGCTTCCTGGAGTTCAGCGCCCAGGCCCTTGGCATCGAACCCATCGATTCGGACGCGGACGAGCTCGATGTGGAGGTAACCCCCGAGCAGGCAATCGAGTACGCGGTCGAAGCGACCATCGACGAGCTGCAGGATTTCTTCGTCTCGCTGGGAATGCCGCGCGCGCTATCGGAGTTCGGAGTCACCGAGGACGATATCGAAAAGATGATTCCGGGCCTCAAGATCAACCGCGGAGAGCTCTTCGGCAGCTTCAGGAAGCTCACGCTGGACAACGCGAGAAAGATTTACCGCAGCGCACTCTAGGAAACAGATGCCAGTCCCCCACGGGCGAGCAGCACGGCGGCCCCCGCAAACCAGAAACGGCGCCGCTCCCGCGACGCCGTCATATTCCCTGGTGCCCCCGGGCGGATTCGAACCGTCGACACCCGCTTTAGGAGAGCGGTGCTCTATCCCCTGAGCTACGGAGGCATGCTGTACTAGTGTAGCAGATTTACCCCTTTGCCATGTAGCGCATGGCCACTCATCGAGAAGGCTCTATAGCGAATAGTTTCCGAGGGCAATCCTCAATATCGGAAAGAATAACCCGGAATAACGCGAAATAATGGGACAAGCTTTCCCAACTGGCCCTCAAAAGGAAAATGCATCCCGGAATGAGAACAAATTCCGGGATGCATTTTCCGCCATCTATCGCCAACGATTAGCTGTCTCTGTGGAAAAGGCTCTTGATGGCAGCGGGGATGCTCTTGGCGCCCTTGGTCGTTACGTCGATAAAATCGGGCGAACGCACGAGCTTATCCTCGTCGACGTACTTGCGGACAGCACGAAGCGTCTCTTTGTCGTCGCGCGTCGAAAACGTAAAGTGACCGTTGTCCTTGGTGAAGATGGCAAAACGCGTGATCTTCTTGGTGCCGCGTAAAACCTCGGCGGCAATATAGTCGACCTCGTCCCACGGGATTTGAATATAATCCTCGGGATTGCGCTCGTTGTAATACTCGAACGCCTTATTGCCCACCATCACGTTACCGTGGCTGGTAAGCCCCATCAGGCAGGTTGCCGGCGTTGCCAAATCGACCGTGCTGTTCTGAGATTGCGCCATGCGCGCCTCGCCCTCCAAATAAAACAATCGGACCGCATCCAGTGTACCCACCGGGTGCGGTCCGTTTCAATGGCTCAAAAGCCCTTGCCTAGCAATTCTCGGTCTTAAGCCGAAGCGTGCTTACATGAAGCCGCAGAAGCGACCGATGATGCCGACGGCGAAGAGAGCCAGGATGATGACAATCGGGCTGACCTTCTTCTTGAGGAGCTTGCAGACCAGCAGGGTCAGGCACACGGCGGCAAGGCCGGGGATGAGCTGATCGAGGTTGGCCTGAAGCGTGGTGACCTTCATCTGATCAAGGGCGGTAGCACCGACGGAGTTGTACATCGTCAGCGCTTCCTTGATACCCTCGGAACCGGAGGGCAGGCTAGCCCAGTCGATAAAGGCGCCAGCAGACTGCTTGACCGTGGAGACGATCGGGGTGAAGGAAATGGACACCCAGCGCTCGACCAGGGCGCCGATGATGAACATACCCAGGATGGAAGCGCCCTCGGTGACCTTGCCCATTAGACCACCGGAGAGGTCCTTGGCGATGGAGGAGCCGACCTTGTAGCCAAACTCCTGCGTGTACCACAGGAAAGCGTAACGGATGATGTTCCACGCGAAGAAGAACAGCAGCGGACCGACGATGCTGCCGGACATGGCCAGGGAAGCGCCCAGAGCGCCCAGAATCGGGCGAAGGGTGAACCAGAAGACGGGGTCGCCGACGCCGGCGAGCGGGCCCATCATACCGACCTTGACGCCCTGAATGGCGACGTCGTCAATCGGGGCACCGTTGGCGCGCTCCTCCTCGAGAGCGAGGGTAACGCCAATGACGGGGGCGGAAACATAGGGGTGGGTGTTATAGAACTCCAGGTG
Organism: uncultured Collinsella sp.; assembly: GCA_959027945.1. Taxonomy (GTDB): domain Bacteria; phylum Actinomycetota; class Coriobacteriia; order Coriobacteriales; family Coriobacteriaceae; genus Collinsella. Next base: position 42,515 of record CAUFRO010000004.1, on the reverse strand, counting down.
GCGCTTAAGAGCGGCAATCTGGTCATCCTTGCTGGTGTAGAGCTTCTTGATCGCAGGGATCATTGCGAAGCACCAGCCGCCGTTCTGCATGCGCTCGTAGTTCCACGAGCCCTGAAGGAACTGATGACGGAAGCAAACCTTCTTGCGGTCAGCCTTGGTGAGCTGAATCTTGTTCTCTGCCATATGTATCACTCCCCTCCTACTCGTAATCGTTCAGAATGTCGCCGAGCGGGTCGCCGGAGCCACCGCCCATGCCGCCACCCTGCTTGGCCAGATCCTTAAGGCCAAGGTAGATGAGGGCAAGGGAGATGCCGATGAGACCAAGGGCTATCAGCGTGAGCTGAGGGATGGCAGCAAGGACAAAGCCGAGGACGAAGAACGGCCAGGTCTCCTTGGTGGCCATCATGTTGATGACCATGGCGTAACCGACGGAAGCGACCATGCCGCCGCCGACAGCCATGCCGCCGGACAGCCAGTCGGGCATAGCGTTAAGCGCGTTGGTAACGGCCTCGGCCGGGATGACGCACAGAAGCACTGCCGGGATGGCGATACGAAGGCCCTGCATAAGGATGGCAGCATACTGCCAGCGCTCGATGCCGGAGAAGTCGCCCTTCTCGGCGCAACCGTCCATGGCGTGAGCGATAGCGGTAGCAATGGTACGGCAGATCATGGTCAGGAACAGACCAGCGACCGACAGTGGGACGGCGACGGCGATAGCGGTGGTAACGGCCTTGGCCGAATCGGTGGCGCCACCGTTGAGGGCGAGCACCATGATGATCGAAGAAGCGACCGAGGCCAGAGCGGCGTCAGGCGCGACAGCGGCGCCGACGTTAGCCCAGCCAAGGGCCATCATCTGGAGCGAACCGCCCAGGAGGATGCCCTCCTGAAGGTGACCGGTTACGAGACCGATAAGCGTGCATGCCACGAGCGGCTGATGGAACTGGAACTCATCCAGAATGCCTTCCATACCGGCAAGCAACGCGACAATCGCAACAAGCAGAATAGTGATTGCAGACATGTATCGGACCCTCCTTTACTATGCTTGAGCGGCCAGTTCGGCCTTAGCTTTCTTCAACATGGCGTCGAGATCCTCGGAGGAATCCGAAGGAACCTTGCGGACCTCGAACTTGACGCCCTTGGCCTTGAGGGCCTCGAGAGTCTTAACGTCATCATCGCCCATAGCGACGGCGTTGGTGACGACGACCTTGCCCTTGGAGTGAGCCATGGAACCGATGTTGACTTCCTTGATGTCGACACCGGCCTCGATGGCCTTGAGCAGATCCTGCGGGTTCTCAAAGAGCAGCATGGCCTTGGTGTCACCAAAGCGCGTGTCCTTGACGACCTCGGCCATCTTCTTGATGGGCACGACGTTGGCATGGACTCCCGGAGGGGCAGCCTGCTCGATCATGGTCTTGCGGAGCTCGTCGTGAGCAACGCCGTCGGAAACCACGATGATGCGGTTGGGGTTGATCTGCTTGGTCCACGTGGTGGCCACCTGACCATGAAGCAGACGGGTGTCGATACGGACGTGGGCGATCTTGATGTGCCCATCGCCGATGACCGTTCCCGGAGGGATGGCGCCTGCAGGAGCAGCGGCGGCCGCAGCCGGCTTCTTCTCCTCGGGCTCCAGAGACTCGGGCTTGACACGCACGCCAGCCTTAGCCTCAGTCACGAGATGTTTTGCGATCGCATGTGCAGTGTTCTTTGCATCAAAGCGCTGCGAATATGCCTCGATGAGCATAGGCAGGTTGACACCGGTGACGATAGCCCAGGAATCGTGGCCCTCGATGAGCCCGCTGATCTGGTTGAACGGCGTGCCGCCCCACAGATCAACGAGGAAGAGCACCTGCTCCTGGTCCTCGAAGGAAGCGACTGCTTCCTCGACCTTGGCACGGAAGTCGTCGGGGCCCATGCTCGGCTCGAGCGAGACCACGGCTACAGACGGCTGATCGCCAAAGACCATCGAGCCCGTCTGCTTGATTCCAGCTGCCAAGTCCCCGTGGCTAGCAAGAACAATACTTACCATCACATAACCTCCTTTTTGTCTACGTATTTCCTACACGACATTAAGGAAGTATACCTGTTTGGTTTGTGGAATTATAGCTAAATTCGCAAAAGGTTGGTTTATTTGTTTAAACGTCTATGTTTGTTACAAATTGATTACGTTACCGCTTTTTGACTCATTACACGCCAAGGCGTCGCACATCAAGCCATGCATTTTACAGATACAAACAGGCTGTTCATTAATATCGATTTTGGCAAGCGCGAATGCGCTTGTACTGCCGCTATTTTGTTTAAACAGACATGACTTGACTATTTTCGTGACTTATGATCTATGAAACCACTCAAAATAGTTGCGGTGGAATAGTTCTTGTTTAAGAGCCAGAAGGCTGATTTAGGAACTATTTCACCGCAACTTATAGGGGGTCCTAGACGATGCGGAGGGGGTTGGCGGCGTCGACGGCGTCGGGGGCGTCGGAGAGGCCGTCAGGAGCAGCATCTGCCGGGTTCTCGTCGGGGGTCTCAATCTGCTTGATCATGACCTCCTGGCCCTGCAGCAGGTATGTCTCGCCGCTACCGCAATGGGGACAGGTCTTGCCGTGCTCGACCGTCGCGTAGTCGCGGCTACACGCCTCGCAATGTGTCACGGCCTCAACGGGCTCCACGATAAGCTCTGCACCCTCGGTGATGGGCTTTTTATCTGCCGCCCAGCGCCAAGCGTCGAGCAGCAAGTCGGGAACGACGCCCGAGACCTCGCCCAGCAGCAGCGTGACGCTCGAAACGCGACGCACGCCATTGGCGCGCGCCACGTTCTCGACATCGCGAATGATGTGATAGACGATTCCGAGCTCGTGCACTTTTAATTCCTTCCGCCGTTCTAACGAACGGCGGTCGGCTTGACGCTGCGCGAGTCCCAGACGGGCGATCTGCCTTTCAATCGTCGGGCATGGGCAAAAGCCCTATGCCCTCCTCTTTCAAGGCACCTCGCCACGCCTGGGACCCGCTCGCTGTCCAACCGCCCTCTGCGCCGTTCACTTACTTGTTAGGTCTCTTACTTCTTCCCAAATTTGATCTTAATTGCACGCTTCAATGCGTACTTGCCCAGGCTTGGGAGCTTTTGCTCGTATTTGACCATCGTTGAGCACTCGGGGCGGTCGCGATCTAGATGGATGGCGTCGAACGCGCACTTGGTGGTGCACAGGCCGCAGCCGATGCACTTGTTGGGATCGACAATCGAGGCGCCGCAGCCCAGGCAGCGGGCGGTCTCGGCGCGCACCTGTTCCTCGGTAAAGGTCTCAACATACTCGCTAAACGGCGCAGCCTTCTCGCGCTCGCGGTCCACATGCGCAACCTCGCGGCTCGCGTTGTCGTAGCCCTCGAGAACAACGTCGTCGCGGTCGAACGCGGTATAGCGGCGCTGGTTGCGGCCGATGGTGAGCGTGGAGCCCGGCTGCACAAAGCGATGGATGGACACGGCGGCCTCGTGACCGGCGGCGATGGCATCGATGGCAAAGCTGGGGCCGGTATAGACGTCGCCGCCCACAAAGATGTCGGGTTCGGCGGTCTGGTAGGTCTGGGGATCGGCAAGGGCGCCCTGACCACGGCCAAGCTCCACCTTGGAGCCAGCCAGCAGGTCGCCCCACACGATGGACTGGCCGATGGACATGACCACGCGGTCGGCATCGACGCGGCGCAGGTCGTTCTCGTCGTACTCGGGCGCAAAACGGCCCTCGTCGTCAAAGACACGCGTGCAGCGCTTGAAGGTGATACCGCACACACGACCGGCCTCGTCCAGGTGAATCTCCTTGGGGCCCCAGCCGCAGCTGATGTGAGCGCCGTCCTCAACGGCCTCGCGACGTTCTTCCTCGCTGGCGGGCATCTGGGCCTCGCTCTCCAGGCAGAACATCTCAACGTGCTCGGAACCCAGACGGCAGGCGTTGCGCGCGACATCGATAGCCACGTTACCACCGCCCACCACGATGGTACGGCCGGGCAGCGCGTCGATCTTGCCACTGTTGACCTCGCGCAAAAAGTCGACGGCCACGGTCACGTCCTCGGCATCCTCACCCGGAATACCGGCAAGGCGGCCGCCCTGGCAGCCAATGGCAACGTAGAAGGCCTTAAAGCCCTGCGCGCGCAGCTCGTCGAGCGTCACGTCGCGACCGACTTCCACGCCATAGCGGAACTCGGCACCCATCAGGCGAATGATCTCGACCTCGGCCTCGATAACATCCTTCTGCAGCTTAAAGCTGGGAATGCCGTAGGTGAGCATGCCGCCCGGGCGCTCGTTTTTCTCGAACACGACAGGTTTGTAGCCCTTCTCGGCCAGGTAGAAAGCGCAGGACAGGCCGGCCGGACCGGCACCGATGATGGCGATCTTCTGGTCGAAGCCGCCGGCACGCGTCGGGGTCACCACGGGCGGGACGTAGCGGGTCGCGGCATCCAGATCGCGCTGGGCGATGAACTTCTTGACCTCGTCGATAGCCACGGCGGCATCCACACGGCCGCGGGTGCAGGCATCCTCACAGCGGCGGTTGCACACACGGCCGCAGATAGCGGGCAGCGGGTTCTCGCGCTTAATGAGTGCTAGGGCCTCGTCATAGCGCCCCTGTGCCGCAAGCTTCAGATAGCCCTGAACGGCAACGTGCGCGGGGCAAGCCGTCTTGCAGGGCGCGGTGCCGGACTCGTGCGTCTCGATACGGTTATCGTTGCGGTAGTTGGGCGACCACTTGGTGTGGTCCCACTTGGTGGCATCGGGCAGCTCCTGGCGCGGATACTCGGGCACCTGTCCGCCGGCCTTTTTGCTGCAGAGCTTCTGGCCGAGCTTGGCGGCACCGGCGGGGCACACCTCAACGCAGCGACCGCAGGCAACGCACTTGTCCTTCTCGACCTTGGCGACATAGGCCGAGCGCGACAGGTTGGGCGTGTTGAACAGCTGCGAGGTGCGCAGGGCGTAGCACACGTTGACGTTGCAGTTGCAGATGGCGAAGATCTTGTTCTCGCCGTCGATGTTGGTGATCTGGTGCACAAAGCCGTTGTCCTCGGCCTGGCGCAGGATGTCGTAGACCTCGTCGCGGGTCACGTAATGGCCGCGGTCGGTCTCAACCACGTAATCGGCCATATCGCCCACGGCGATGCACCAATCGGCCGGGTCATCGGCGCAGCCCTCACCCATCACGCGACGGCTCGCGCGGCAGCTGCAGGTGCTGGCGGCATACTTACCCTCGTATTTGTCGAGCCAGTGCTCGATATGCTCGATCGGCACCGAGGTGCTCGCGGCGTCGATGGCCTTCTCGACCGGAATGACGTGCATGCCGATGCCGGCGCCTCCGGGCGGCACCATCGGCGTGGCCTTGGACAGCGGTCCCTTGGACGCCTGCTCAAAGAACTTGGCATAGACCGGGTGCTCCTCGAGCTGGCTCACGCGCATGTTGAGGAACTCGGCGGAACCCGGCACCAGCATGGGCAGCACCCACTGCTTGGCGCGCTCGGGGTTTTCCCAGTTGTACTCGAGCAGACCCGTGTAGCTCATGTCGTCGAGCATCTTCTCGATATCGGCTTCGGGCATGCCGGTGAGCTTGACCATCTCGGGCAGCGTATAGGGACGGCGCATCTTCATCTTGCAGAGCACTTCGGCCTGCTCGTCAGTCGCGGCCTCGGCAAACGACCAGTACTCGTAGCCCAGCAGCTCATCGCGATGCAGCAGACGGTTGGTGCAGTGCTCGCACAGCTTGACGATGGCCTCGCGCGGATGCTCCGGCAGCGGCGCCACGAACTCCGAACCGATGTCGGGCTCGGTGTAGCTAATCCCCGGTCCGTTGAGAATCATGGTTGTCCCTTCTCTTGCCACAGCCCGGCGGGACCGCGGCGCCCCTCTTTTTTGCAGGCCGGGCATGCCCCCATGCCGTTCACCCGCCATTGTTGACATTGTGTCAAAAATAGTATTGACGAACCGTCAACAATATTCAAGACTGTTAGGCGAACGGTCAGGCAAAAGAGGATGAAAGGCGGCAAAACATGGGCAACAACACAGCAGGTACCTCTGTGGTCGATGCCGTCCCCGCATCCGATAGCGCGGCAAAGCGCCTGACGGGCGACGAACGCCGTCGCGAGATCCTCGATGCCGTGCGCACCGTAAGCTCCGAGCTGGGCGTGTCCCACCTATCGGTATCGGCCGTGACCAAGCGAGCCGGCTGCACGCGTTCATTGTTCTACCACTACTTCGCCGACATGGACGCCGCCGTCACCGCCGTCATGGACGAGACAATCGACGGTTTTATCTCCGAGCTCGAGCAGTGGAATGCCAACCGCACCGTCGGTGATATCGAGGGCGCGCTCGACACCGTCGCCCCGCTCTTTAAGCGCCTGGTCGCCAGCGGCCACGAGCTGCCGCACACTCTGACCTCCAACAGCGGCGCGCTCTACGGCGGCTTTTTGCACAACGTGGTCCAGCGCGTGGCGCAGTATATCTGCGACACCACCGTGGTGGATTTTGTCGCCCACCACGAGCTGCGCATCGACCATGTCTACGAAACGTTCTACACCCTCATCATGGGTCTTTTGATGTATATCCGCACGCACCCCGATGTGCCCGACGAGACGGTCAAGGAAATCATCGCCTCGACACTCCACATCGAGGGCTATACCGCCAAGTATCCGGAGCGCAAGCCCCAGAACTGACGACATTTGGCCAAACTGCCCGCGATCAGAAGAGGGGCCGCGGGCGTGTGAAAGGAGAGCAGCATGCTGTTCGATGTTTGGGGTAGCGATACCCTTATCCACTGGGCCGGATGGGCCATGGTCTTTATCGGCCTGATCGTGCTCAACGAGGTCGGCCGCCGCACCAAGCTGGGCGCGGCAATCATCTTTGGCGTGGCTCCGCTGGCCATGACCATCTACTGCGTCGCCATCGCCATCGGCGTCTCGCAGGGTGCCGAGTGGGCGCTCACCAACCCCACCCATGTGTACCAGAACAGCTGGTTCCACTACGCCAAGGTATACGCGGCGCTGGCTGGTTGCTGGGGCTTCATTGCCATTAAGTACCAGTGGGGAAAGATCGGCAAGGCGCATTGGTTCCGCGCGTGGCCGTTTGTGATCGTCGCCATCAACATCATGATCGCCGTCGTGTCCGACTTCGAGAGCGCCTATCACTTCTTTGTCCTGGGTGAGTCCACCTGGGTCACCTCCGAAGGTGCTACGCAGCTGGCCGGCTGGAACAACGTGTTCAACGGCATCGCCGGTATCATCAACATCTTCTGCATGACCGGTTGGTGGAGCGTCTACGCCTCCGAGGATCAGACCGACATGCTGTGGCCCGATATGACCTGGGTCTATATTATCGCCTACGATATCTGGAACTTTTGCTACACCTACAACTGCCTGCCCACCCACTCCTGGTTCTGCGGCTTTGCGCTGCTGCTGGCACCCACCGTCGCCGCCTTTATCTGGAACAAGGGCGGCTGGATCCAGAACCGCGCCTTTACGCTGGCTATTTGGTGCATGTTTGCCCAGGTATTCCCGTATTTCCAGGAGGAGTCCATCTTTGTGACCCACTCCACGCTCGACCCCGGCGCCGCTACCGCGGTCTCGATCGCCGCACTGGTCGCCAACGTCGCCGCGATCATCTACATCGCCTACCGCGCCAAAAAGCTCGGCCGCAATCCCTACAAGCAGGATGTCTTTGAGGGCACCAGCGATTGGGAGAAGGCTACCGCTCGCCGCGCCAAGGTTGATTACGCGCACGCCGAGTAACGCGCCTGACGCAGACATCGCTTGAGCGCGAAGCAGCATAGCCGGCTCCGCGCAACTCAACGCATTGCAGAGCCCCCGGAATGTGATTCGTTCGCGTTCCGGGGGCCTTTTGCTGCCGCGAGGATGCGGCCGAACGATGCGCTCGAGTTAAATCGGATCTTATATTTCGCACGCGCTTTATATGGCTCCATTTTTGGGTACAGTGTTGTCCCGATATTGAGCTTGGGGGATATATGAAAGATGAGACGATGGGCCAAGAGGATGCGGCCCAAGATGCAGAAGCTTGCGCTGAGGCCTTGGAGAGCTTAGACCGGATTTCACTCGATGAGATTGCGTTTGACGATTCGGGCGTTGATGTGCAGGATGAGTCGGAAGCCGAGGCGCAGTCCGATGATCAGGATGCAAAAGACGATGGCGCCGCGCCCACCGAAGGCGGGGCGGGGCACGAGAAATCCGAATGCGAGGCCGGCAATCAGCCCGAATCCGACACGGGCGAGGAAACCGTCTTGCTCGACAGCTTGCCGGCCGAGGATTCGCTGACCCGCGAGCTTCCTGGCCTGGGTTCCGCACCAGCCGTGGACGAGACCATCGCCATGGGCGATATTCCCCTGCCGTCCGTTCCCTCGGCACGCGAGGCCGAGGTTCGCCATCGCAAGATGTCGCCCAAGCGCCGCAATCTGATGGTCGCCGGTGTCGTAGCCGTCGCGCTCGTCGCCGGCGGTGCAGGCTATGCTGCCTGGAACGGATATCAGCAAGAGCAGGCTGCCGCTGCCGCCGCCAATGCCCACACGATGATGTCAGTGCAGATTGGCGTGCATGCCGCGGGCCTCGACTGTTCCACCGGCTCCAAGATTCCCGTACAGGTGAGCGGTCAGGACGCTGATGGCTCCTCCGTGAGCGAAACACTCTATGTTGACGAGCACGGCCGCGGCATCAAACTGCTGCCCGGCGATTACACGCTCTCCATCGCCGCCTCCCCCATCGCGGCCGACGGCACCGTCTATACCGTCCCGACCACCAAGACGCAGGTCACCGTTAAGAGCGATGGACAGGATTTAAGTGCCCAGGCCGCCTTTAAGCTCAAGGTGCCTTCGGCCGACACGGTGACTGACGACCAGATCGATGCCGCCGCCAAGTATGCCGAGGAAGGCGGTGCGAGCTCCGCCGCGGCCGCCAAGATACTTCAGCAGGCGGCAACCGCGCGGCGCGACGCCGCCGTCAATGCCGTGAGCGCGCAAAAGGCACAGGCGTCCCGTGATGCTGACGCTCGCCACAAGGCAACCGACCTCTACCAGCTCGATATTCCCGTCGAGTGGTACGGCAAGGTCGCAACTTGGCAAAACGGAAGCACGCTATGCATCTATCTGGGCGACGACGCCAATACGCCGCTCGTGACGCTCGTCGCGGTGCGCGAGGGCGAGAGCTTTACGCCCGATGAAGGCGATACGGTTTTGGGTGCGGCCAATCTAGGCAACGGTTATACCGTCTACGCCAGCGGCCCCGTCTATCCGTACGTGGTGCCCCAGACCATCAACGGACGGACGCAGAACCCCGTGTCAACCTACCCCATGGACACGGCCATTGAGCTTGTCGAGCTGACGACCGGCAACCGCTATACGTATAGTCAGATCAAGAACGACCTGGTAGGTAAAGACGGCAAGGCCGATGGTGCCACTAAGCTCGAAACCGACTACCTCGCGCAGATCCTACTGCCGAGTATCAAAGCCCAGGACTAGCCGGGCGCAGCAAGGTGCTCCCCAACCGCGATGAAGGAGCCAGGAGGTCCTAACCCCACAGGTCCATAGATGATCAGGCAAGAAGCCACTTCCATGCGGGCATAGCGTGTACCACACCGTGCTCGCATGGAATATCGGTCTGTTCATCCATGGTAACGATTGCCGACTCGCCAAGATCGAACTGGGCCATCGAGGCATCAAGCGCGGCAATTTCGCGCTCGCGCGTTTTCTCACTTGCCATATCCGCACTCACCTGAATCAGGCTATAAGCCCGCATGAGAAGCGCGTCCCCAGCCACAAAGTCCACCTCATGGCTTTTGCTCTTCTCTTTGATTAGCAGGCGGCAGACCGAGCCGGTCCTCACCGCGGGAGTCCTTCTCCTTAGCGCATTGAACACTGCGGTCTCGAGCCTCTGGCCCTGGTCCAATGCCGATGCGGGAGAGAATGCTCCAAACATCGCAGGGTCGACAGCGTAGACCTTAGACGCAGACCGCATGTTATTTGCCAGTGAACGCGTAAACTCCGGCACAGAAAATAACAGGTAGGCGTCCTCATAATACTCAAGTAAATCGCTGAGCGAATTACGACTGACGGGTATCTGTCTGCTCTTGAACTCGTTGTACACTTTGTTCACTGACAGCTCTCGTCCCGAAGATGCCATACACCGCGTCAAGAACAGCGATGCCAGGCGAGGGTTCTTGACGTCGTACCGTTCAACGACGTCCATGGCGACCGTTCGCGAAGCATATTCCTGTAGCAGCTGAATCGCGTCTGCAGGCGTCTGCTCAAGTGTCGCGATGAATCCCCCTCGTTCAAGATACCCGATCAGATGATGTCGAAGCAGCGCTGCATCGCTCGGGGAAAAGGTCGCATCTGGCTCGAAAACGTTCCCCGTCTTATATCGAACGTATTCCGAAAAACTCAACGGAAAAAGCTCCCGTATAAGAGAACGACCCCTGAACTCGCTCTTAAGCTCTGAGGACAGCATCTTAGAAGAAGATCCCGTCACATAGACGGTCGCTTTCTCCGTATCGACTACACGACGCAGAAACGCACCCCATTCGGGAATTTCTTGGATCTCGTCAAAGAAAATGTAAGCGCCCTCGATTCGAGCAACAGGATACAGCGCATAGAACGTGTCGAGCACGTCCGCCAGCAGCGATGGCTCATACGGGCGCAAGCGCTCATCCTCAAAATTGAAGTAAAGCATCCGGTCAAGCTTGACGCCCCGGCACTGAAGCCGCCACATCTCCTGATACAGGCGATACGTCTTTCCACAACGGCGGGCCCCCACAATCACATTTACGATGTTGTCGCGCTTTGGCTCCTGTGGGTTTCCTAGATCAAGGTCTCGCTCAAAGACCTGCGGAACCCCCTGCTGTTCAAAGTCCTTTATTTTCTGGGCGATCAAGTCGTTGAATGCCATGATTCTCCAATCTTGCTCTCTAGCTAATCAAAATTATAGCGATTCTTGATTAATTAGAGAGCAAGATTGTGTGTAGCTTGATTAACACTTAAGCAAGTTTATCACCGTTATTGCTCCGAAGGATATCGAGTGGCTAAGAGGACAACCGAGCTCGAATGCGACTCCCCGAGCAGTCAATTTGGGACGGGGCTTTTTTGACTACCCTCCCCCTGTAGAAAAATCCCTAACGCAGTTGCGGTGAAATAGGGACTGTTTTTGCTGGTCAAACCGCAAAACAATCCCTATTTCGCCGCAACTTATTGGTGGCCTTTTGGGTGGCACTCAGCGCCACGGGTCGGCTTCGAACATCGGCTCGCGCTCGGGGCGGCGATCGCTGTAGGGATCGTAGCCGTCGTCGTCCTCGTTCTCGGCACGGATGTAGGGGTCGCGCGGCTTGGGCGCCGGCTTAGGCGCAGGCTTGGGTGCGGCGGGTGCGGCATCGGTCGCCGGCGCATTCGTCTTGTTCTTGTCTATCACCTGCATATCTCCTTGCCATGCAATCGTGTTCAATATTATCGATTGTCGCACGAAAAAGGGCGGCGGACCCAATTGAATCCGCCGCCCTTGGCGTTTAGAGACGGCCGGCAGATTTTAAGGCATGGCCCAAAATCTACTCGGCGTCGGGGACCTCGTAGGTGGCCGCCGGCGTGTTATCGCACACGACGGTAAAGCCGCCGTCCTTGTCGGCATCGACCGTCACCTGATCGCCCTCGCGCACCGTGCCGTCGATGATGGCGGCGGCGATGGCGTCCACGACCTCGCGCTGGACCAGGCGCTTGAGCGGACGGGCACCGAACACGGGGTCCAGGCCGCCCACGGCGAGCATCTGCTTGGCCGCCGGGGTGATGGCAAGCGTCATGCGCTCCTTGGCCAGACGCGCGCGGACGTCGGCAAGCTGGATGTCGACGATCTTCTCGATCTGCGCCATGCCGAGCGGATGGAACACCACGATGTCGTCGATACGGTTGAGGAACTCGGGGCGGAAGGTCTGAGCCATGGCGGCGTCGACCTGATGGCGCATCTCCTCCTCGTCCTTGCCCGAAAGCTCGGCGATAGCCTTGGAGCCCACGTTAGACGTCATGATGATAATCGTGTTCTTGAAGGACACCTGGCGACCCTGGCCATCGGTCAGACGGCCGTCGTCGAGCACCTGCAACAGCACGTTAAAGACATCCGGATGGGCCTTCTCCATCTCGTCGAGCAAGATCACGGAGTAGGGACGACGGCGCACGGCCTCGGTGAGCTGGCCGCCCTCGTCGTAACCCACGTATCCCGGGGGCGCACCGATCAGACGCTGGACGCTGAACTTCTCCATGTACTCGGACATGTCGATACGCACGAGTGCGCGCTCGTCGTCGAACAGGCACTCGGCAAGCGCCTTGGCGAGCTCGGTCTTACCCACGCCGGTGGGGCCCAGGAAGAAGAAGCTGCCGATGGGCTTGTCCGGATCGGAGAGACCCGCACGGCTGCGGCGCACGGCCGCGGCAACGGCGGAGACAGCCTCGTCCTGACCGATGACGCGCTTATGCAGCTCGCCCTCCAGGCCCTTCAACTTGTCGAGCTCGCCCTGCATCATCTTGGACACAGGCACGCCGGTCCAGGCGCTCACGACCTCGGCGATCTCATCGGAGGTCACCTGTTCGTTGAGGCCCTCGCCGTCCTGCTGTTTTTGTGCCTCGAGCGCGGCCTCGGAATCCTGAATCTGCTGCTGCAGGCCCGGAATCACGGAGAAGCGCAGCTCGGACGCACGGCCCAGGTCGCCGTTGCGCGTCGCGCGCTCCTCTTCGCTCTTGGCCTCGTCGAGCCGGCCCTTGAGCTCCTGCACGTGGTCGATGGCGTTCTTTTGGTTGAGCCAGCCGGCCTTTTGCACGTTGAGCTTTTCCTGGACCTCGGCGATCTCCTGACGTAGGGCCTCCAGACGCTCCTTGGAGGCGTCATCGGTCTCCTTCATAAGTGCCTGCTCCTCGATCTGCAGCTGGGTGAGCTGACGCGTGGTGGCGTCGATCTCGACCGGCATGCTGTCGAGCTCCATGCGCAGGCGGCTTGCGGCCTCATCGACCAGGTCGATGGCCTTGTCGGGCAGGAAACGGTCGGCGATGTAGCGATCGGAGAGGTCGGCAGCCGCCACGAGCGCGCTATCGGTGATATGCACGCCGTGGAAGATCTCGTACTTCTCCTTGAGGCCACGCAGGATCGAGATGGTGTCCTCGACGGTAGGCTCGGAGACCATCACGGTCTGGAAACGACGGGCGAGCGCCGCGTCCTTCTCGATGTACTTGCGGTATTCGTCGAGTGTGGTCGCGCCGATCGCATGCAGGTCGCCACGGGCGAGCGCAGGCTTGAGGATGTTGCCGGCGTCCATGGAGCCCTCGGTGGCACCCGCGCCCACGATGGTGTGGAGCTCATCGATGAACAGGATGACCTTGCCCTCAGACTTTTGCACTTCCTTAAGCACAGCCTTCAAGCGGTCCTCGAACTCGCCGCGGTACTTGGCGCCGGCGACCAGCGCGCTCATGTCGAGTTCGATGAGGTCGCGGTCGCGCAGGGTGCTCGGCACGTCGCCGGCCACGATACGCTGGGCGATGCCCTCGACGATGGCCGTCTTGCCGACGCCCGGCTCACCGATGAGCACGGGGTTGTTCTTGGTGCGACGGGACAGGACCTGGATGGTGCGGCGAATCTCATCGGTACGGCCGATGACCGGGTCGAGCTTGCCGGCGCGGGCGAGGTCGCAAATGTTGCGACCGTACTGCTCCAGCGCCTCAAACTGCGTCTTATCCTCGGCAGACGTCACGCGGTCATCACCGCGCAGCTCCTCGTAGACCTGCTCGATGCGCTCCTTGGTGACGCCGGCGTCGCGCAGCACGCGGCCGGCCTCGCCCTTGTCCTCGGCAAGCGCCATCAGCAGATGCTCGGTCACCACAAAGCTGTCGCCCATCTTGGTGGCCTTCTTCTCGGCCTTCTCGATGACGCGGACAAGCTCGTTGGAAAGACCCATCTGCTGGCCCTCGCCGGAAACCTTGGGCGCGTGGTCGATGGCATCCTGTGTGGAGCGTGCGAGCTGAGCCGGGTCGGCACCGATGCGCTCTATGATCACGGAGATATTGCGCTCGCCGGCACCGAGCAGGGCGGACAGCAGGTGAATCGGCTCTACCGCGCCGGCCTGCGCGTCGGCAGCCGTGCTCATGGCGGTCTGCAGCGCCTCGCGCGACGTCATTGCTAGCTTATCGATTCTCATGGAATCACCTCTCTTGGGGCGGCCGCCCTACGGGGCGGCTTCACGTTGTTCGAGAAGTATTGTTGCCAGCTTTGCGCGATCTTATACACAAATCTAAGTCTCTATATATAAGATTTTCTGAGTGTTCCCACGACATGCAAACCACCACAAAGGGGACAGGCACCTTTGTGGTGGTCGCGGTCTCTACTCCTTCGCCGAACCCGTGCTTCCCGATTCGGCGTTCCAGGGCATCTCATCCTCGAACAGCCATGTACGGGCAGACCCACTATCGCGTGCAGTCTGCGGGTCGGGCAAGCAGGTCTGTTCATAGGCATCTTGGATACACTGACCCATAAAATCGTTGAGCTCGGCCTGGTCGCCCTCCATGACATAGGCTGCATCGCCGGCCATGATGTAAATACCCGGACCCTCATTGCCCTCGTAACCCGGATCGTACGAGACATCACATAACTTTGCGCCGTTTGCAGTGTCCAGCTCGATGGAAGAGTGACATCCGCCAACCATGTCGTTCGCTTTTGCCCGATAGGACGCATATCCGTACCAACGCTTAAATGTTTTGCCCTTGAGTAGCTCGGACGCCCTATCGATCAGGCTTGTATCCGTGGTATAGCGCATGGCCCCAAGCTGAATACTCGGATAATTGCTAATACCCAGCACAGCCGGCTGCTCATCAAAATCAACGGTAATGGTCTCGGGCTTGTCGTCGCCGGTCAGAAGTTCGACAGATTGAGCCACAGGCTTGACCAACGGCTCCGTCACCGCAGCAGGTAGAAATGCCATACCGACAGCGCCCGCGCCAACCACAGCGATCGCAAGCGCCAAGACAATCAATCCAATACGGGCAGAACGGCTCACGGCAAAACACCCCACAATGCAAACCTTCGCCACCTGCACTAATGATACCGCCAGCTAACACTATTACCAAAAGAAGCCGCGCGCTCCTCACCACCACAAAGGGGACAGGCACCTTTGTGGTGGTTTTCGACGCTAACGGTCGACCATCTCGCGCCATGAGATTAAACTTGAATTGTTCTCTGAACATATCCATTTCTGCCTATCCTCAACAGATCTTTGTCTCGAGGAGCGCATATGAAGCCGTCTCATTCCACCGGTCGCAACGTCATCGCCATTCTCGCCATACCCATCGTGATGCTCTTCCTTATCGTCATCACGCCCTTTTCTTTTGGTATCGCCTCGCCCTTCGATCTTTGCGGGATGATCGACGCCGGCTCGCGTGCCACCTCGCTCTCCTTTGTCTGCCGTGGCGTGTTCTACGAATATGCAATTCCCACCGGAAGTTGGCAGTCCAAGTTACCGTTGCTCGGCAAGGTCGACGGATGCTCCCCCTATTTCTGCCTTGAACCTCAGGCGCTAAACTATCTGATCGACGACCAGCCACTCGACTCCATCACCCTCGCCTACGACTACGCACCAAACACCGATGAGCGCCACATGAACCAAGTCCTCGACAAGCTGCTTGGACAGTGCGGGCTCACCGCGGAAGCCGGTCGAACCATCTATAGCAACCGGAAATTAAAGCGAACAGAACTCCGCCGTGTCGGAAAAATCAAAGGGCGAAACGGGGCCGCCTACTGGGATGCCTGGGCAACACGCGACAAGGGCGAATTCGGACACAGCACCTATATGGTCACTGTCTACACCAAAGACGGAATTAAGGACAATGTTGACGATTTCGCGTCATCCAAACTCGGCATCCCCAAAACAACCAAACCCGCCAGCCCGGATGAAATCCTGTAGGGACGCTCATTAAAATGCCGCCCAGCGATCACAATAACATCGAGCCCACCCCACCACCACAAAGGTGCCTGTCCCCTTTGTGGTGATTTTCGGCTCCAGCGCTCAAAATCTCGATCTGTAACATCTAGCTGCCGTTTTTGACCCCAGATGTTACAGATTGAGATGAAATGCTCAGCGGCGCCCGTTTATCTAGATCTGTAACAACTACTCGGCAAATAAGGGTCTACCTGTTACAGGACAAGACAAACCGCGGACCGCCACAAAGGGGACAGGCACCTTTGTGGCGGTTTTCGACAAAAAGAAGCCGCCCCATTAACAGAGGCGGCATCAAGCAAGTCTATTTATTAGCGTCCCTCAAGACCCAACGAGAATGCAGAAATGTAGTCCGGGGCTCACCCTTTCCCGAACGCGACCCTCGCGAAGCGCGTGAGCGGGCGGGAAAGGGTAAGCCCCGGACGGACAATTAAGTGCGTTACTCGGCAGCGGCCTTGAACTTGTTGTAGTTGATCAGGCAGCCGGCCTTGACGATGGCACGCTCCTCTGCCGTCATATCGGCAATATAGAGCTCAATCTGCTCGACCGCACCATCGGCGCGCACTACGTACGCGGCGATGTTCTGCAGGTCGCCGTCGAGCGTGGTACGGATACCCGGCACAAAGACGTAGTCGCCCACCTCAAAGTTGGGC
Organism: uncultured Collinsella sp.; assembly: GCA_959027945.1. GTDB lineage: Bacteria > Actinomycetota > Coriobacteriia > Coriobacteriales > Coriobacteriaceae > Collinsella. The sequence continues at coordinate 25,880 of CAUFRO010000004.1, read as the reverse complement.
TCGGCCTCCATCTGGAAGGGCACCATGCCCCAGTTCATCACGTTGGAGCGATAGCGCTTGGTGGCGTACTCGTGGACGATGTTGGCCAGGCCGCCAATTACGCGCTGGCAGCTCGCGGCCTGCTCGCGGGCAGAACCGTCACCGGGCTTCTTGGCATAGAGCATGGAGCCGTACTCAGTCGCCTTGGCATCGGCCGCGACACCCGCGCCGGTCAGCGCCTCAAACACGCTGGCAAGCTCGGCATCGAGTGCCACCAGGTCGCCCGCTGCCTCGCCGGCAACGCGGCGCTTTTCCACCGCGTCGACCTCCTTGGAGCGGCCCACGTAGGCAGGGTCGCGACGGCTGAGCGTAAACTCGGCCAGACCCAGCGGGTTGGAGCGGAAGGAGCTCGTCTCGCCCGAGGGAATGAGCTCGTCGGTCGTAGTGACCGGGTCCATGATCTTGGAGCACACCTTGAGCAGGATGTCGTCGCCGAGAGGCTCCATCGCGGGCCACGGCTTGATGTTGGGGCCCTCGACCAGCTCGTCGGCCGGCTCAGCCTTGCCAAAGCCCCAGTACACGCGCTTCTTGTACGGCGCGTCGTCAAAGGTGTACTCGCAGGCCTCGTCCCAAGTCTCCTCGGGCAGGTCGGTCGCCGGCGTCAGGACGCCGCCGTTGGCAGCCGTCGCCGCAATGGAGCGGGCGTCCATCAGGGCCACGGCGCTCAGCTGACCGTTGCCCGGCTTGGAACCCTCGCGATTGGGGAAGTTGCGCGTGGTGTGGCGGATCGAAAGGCCGTTGTTGGCAGGCGTGTCGCCGGCGCCGAAGCACGGGCCGCAGAATGCCGTGCGCACAATCGCGCCGGCCTCCATAAGGTCGTAGATGTAGCCGCGGCGTGTAAGCTCGAGCGCCACGGGCTGGCTCGTGGGATAGACCGACAGCGAAAACTCGCCGCAGCCGGTGTTGGCGCCCTTAAGCACGCGGGCAGCCTGGACCACGGAGTCGTAGTTGCCGCCCGAGCAGCCGGCGATGACGCCCTGCTGCACGTGCAGCTTGCCGTCGACGATCTTGTCGAGCAGGCTAAAGTGCGTCTTACCCTCGCCGATCTTGGCGGCCTCGAGCTCGACCTCATGCAGGATGTCCTCGAGGTTCTCGTTGAGCTCGTCAATCTCAAAGCCGTTAGAAGGATGGAACGGCAGCGCGATCATGGGCTTGATGCTCGACAGGTCGACCTCGACACAGCCGTCGTAGTAGGCGACATCGGCGGGCTTGAGCTCGCGGTAGTCGTCGCCGCGGCCGTGCATGGTCAAAAACGCGCGCGTGTCCTCGTCGGTGGCCCAGATGCTCGACAGGCAGGTGGTCTCGGTGGTCATGACGTCGACGCCGTTGCGATAATCGGTCGTCATGCTCGCAATGCCGGGGCCCACGAACTCCATGACCCTGTTCTTAACGTAACCCTTGGCAAAGACGGCGCGGATGATGGCGAGCGCCACATCGTGTGGGCCAACGCCGGGGCGCGGGGCGCCCGTGAGGTAGATGGCAACGACGCCGGGATAGGCAACGTCGTAGGTGTCGCGCAGCAGCTGCTTTGCCAGCTCGCCACCGCCCTCGCCCACGGCCATGGTGCCCAGAGCGCCGTAGCGGGTGTGCGAGTCGGAGCCCAGGATCATCTTGCCACAGCCGGCGAAGTTCTCACGCATAAAGGAGTGGATGACGGCGATGTGCGGCGGGACGAAGATGCCGCCGTACTTCTTGGCCGCGGAAAGGCCAAAGACGTGGTCGTCCTCATTGATGGTGCCTCCCACGGCGCACAGCGAGTTATGGCAGTTGGTGAGCACGTAGGGCAGCGGGAACTGCTCCATGCCCGAGGCGCGCGCCGTCTGGATGATGCCAACGAAGGTGATGTCGTGGCTCGCCATGGCGTCAAAGCGAATCTTGAGTGCCTCGGGGTCACCCGACGTGTTATGTGCCTGGAGGATCGAATACGCGATGGTGCCGCGCTTGGCATCCTCGGGCGTCTGCGTAATACCGCGCTCGGCAGCCTCGGCCGCAGGCACAACCTCGCTGCCGCCGCGCAGGTAGATGCCGTCCTCGTACAGCTTGACCATACTGTCTCCCACTCTGCCCAAAAGATTTGGGCGCATAGCATACATTCGTTCAATATCGTGCCATAGAACGGTTGCGAGTGGGTTAGGAATCTACACGTTCACTTTATCTCGGTAAAGTACAGGACGAGTCCGGCGAGGGCCTGCAGATTTAGTGCAAGAGTGTCCCTTTCGACTAGTCATTTAAGAACGTCCCCAATGACTACCAACGACTACCGCATCCGGAGCAAGGCAACGCCGCAGGTAGAGGACGGACAGCGAGCGACGTCCAGAGCGAACAAGTTGGCATGAAAAAGGCAAGGCATAGACCTTCTGGTCATGCCTTGCCTTTTGAATGACAAATTGTCGCTCTGGACGTCGCGCAGCGTCGGCCCGTTACGCGGGTTGGTAAAACCGCGTAACTACAAATCCCCGCCTGCGCCCAAAAGTTTGCGCATGACCTGTTCGGGGTTGACCGAGCCGTCGCGCGGGGCCAGGGCGGTGATCTTCTTCTGCATCTTGTACTCGTGCAGCTCGTCCTCGAGCTGGCGCACGCGGGCACGAAGCTTTTCGTTCTCGCGCTCGCGCTCCTCAGCACGCTCCTTCATATCGAGGATGCGCACCACGCCGGCAAGGTTGATACCCTCGTCGGTCAGCTGGTTGATGAGCTCCAAGCGTTCGATATCGGCACGCGAATACAGGCGCGTGTTGCCGCCCGAGCGCTGGGGATTCACCAAGCCTTTGGACTCGTAGACGCGCAGAGTCTGCGGGTGCATGCCGGTCAGCTCGGCCGCCACGCTGATCATGTACAGCGGTTTGTTCCTATTGTCCTCGGCCATGCTACCTGACCCCTTTCCGTCTCGTTATCGTCCATCATAAGCCCGCGGGCGCGGGCGTGCGCCACGACCGCCCTAGTACGTCGCCTTGTAACGGTTGACCTTCTCGCGATAGTCGCGCGCGTCGGCCTCGCGCAGCTTGGTCATGGCATCGCGCTCGTCATCAGACAGGTTCGTGGGAACCTGCACCTTAATCTCGACAAGCAGTGCACCGGTACGCCCGCGATGCTTAACGTCGGGCGCACCCATCTCCTTAAAGCGGAACTTCTTGCCCGTCTGGGTGCCAGCGGGCACCTTCAGACGAACCGTCGCGCCGCCGGGCGTCGGCACGTCCACCGTGCAGCCGAGCGCCGCCTCATAGACCGAGACCGGTACCTCCATGGTCACGTCGGCACCTTTACGCTTAAACAGCGGATGCTCCTCCACGTGCGTGGTCACGACCAGGTCGCCGCGCTCGCCGCCGGCAACGCCATACTCGCCGCGACGTTTGTAGCGCAGCTTGCCGCCGTCGACCGCGCCCGCAGGCACCGAGACCGTAATGGTCTGCTGCTCGCCTGTCGAGGGAATGCGATAGGTGACCTTGTGCGTCACGCCGCGGAACGCGTCCTCAGCCGTCACATCGACGGTCAGCGACAGGTCGCCGCCCTTGCGAGCGCGGCTGCGACCCGCGCCGGCACCGGCAGCGCCCGCAGCCCCGGCAAAGCCCGAGCCCCAATCGCTGCCCCAGGCGCCGTTGCCGCTAAAGATGCTGTCGAAAATGTCGCCCCAGCCACTGGCGCCCGCGCCGGCACCGTAGCCGCCGCCATACGCGCCGCCCGCGCCCGGCATGCCGCCAAACATGAGCATCTGGTCGTACTCTTTGCGCTTCTTCTCGTCCGAAAGCGTCTCATAGGCCTCGCTGATCTCCTTAAACTTGGCCTCGTCGCCGCCGGCATCGGGGTGATATTTTTGCGCGAGCTTGCGAAACGCGCTCTTGATCTCTTTGTCGGAGGCGCTCTTGGATACGCCCAGGATGTCATAGAAGGTTTTGCCTGCAGCCATCGTAGCTCCTCTCCTGTTACGTCCGCCGCCCATGCAGACGACGGTTCATGCTTTCATATGGCACTAGGCCAGAAAGGGCCCCGGGTGTTGCCCCGGGGCCCTTCTCAATTACTCCTCGGTGCTCTCGGCCGTATCGGCCGTAGCATCCTCGGGCGCCGCTTCGGGCTCCGGTGCGGGGCGCTTCTCGCCACCGTAGGTCACCGTCACCATCGCGGAACGCAGGATGCGATCCGCCATGCGGTAGCCCTTCTGGTACACATCGTTGACGGTCTCGTCGTACTGCGACGCGTCCTCGACGCGACCCACGGCCTGGTGCTCGAGCGGATCGAACGCCTCGCCCTTGGGGTCGATTGGCTCAACGCCCTCGTGCGCGAACACGTCGAGCAGCTTGGCATGTACCGCGTCAACGCCATCGACGAACTGCTTAAAGTCGTCGGAAAGCTCTTGACTGCGGGCATGGTCAATCGCGCGCTCGATATCGTCGATCACCGGCAACAGCGCGGTGACAAGCTTCTCGGTCGCGCGCTCGCGCTCGGCGATACGCTCATTGGCGGTGCGGCGACGGAAGTTCTCCCAGTCGGCCTGCAGACGGGCGGTGCGCTCGGTGGCGTCCTTTGCCTTGTCCTCTGCGGCCTTCTGAGCCTCTGCCGCAGCATCGAGCTCGCTGCGCACGTCGGCGAGCTCCTTTTGGGCCTGCTCGAACTTGAGCTTAAAGTCGTTGTCGGCGGCTTCCTCACCGGCGCGGATAGCAGCTTCCACCATCTCGTCCTCGGTCATCGTCGCCTCCTTGTTGGAATCCTCTACCTGGTTCTCGGCAGCCTCGGCGGCCGCGGCCTCGTTGGCCTCGGTATCGTCGACGGCCTCTACGGGAATCTTCACGTCCTTCTCCTCAGAGTCAACGGGGGCGGCGCCAGCGGCAGCCGCCTCCGTGCGAGCTTTACGGGCGGACATGATTACTTGTCCTCGTCGTCCACAACCTCGTAGTCGGCATCGACGACGTCATCGTCGGCAGGCTGGGCGCCGGCGGCACCGTCGGTCTGCTGCTGAGCGTCGGCGTAGACAACCTGGGCCAGCTCATAGGCCACGGACTGCAGGGACTCGCCGGCGGCCTTGATGGCCTCGACGTCAGGGCCCTCGAGCGCCTTCTTGGCGTCGGCGATAGCGGCCTCGGCCTTGGACTTCACGTCAGCGGAAACCTTGTCGCCCAGCTCGTTGAGGGTCTGCTCGGTGGAGTAGCACAGGCTGTCGGTCTGGTTGCGGACCTCGACCTCTTCCTTCTGCTTCTTGTCCTCCTCGGCATGAGCCTCGGCGTCCTTGACCATACGATCGACTTCGTCGTCGGACAGAGCAGTGGAGCCGGAGATGGTGATCTGCTGCTCCTTGCCGGTGCCCTTGTCCTTAGCGGAGACCTTGACGATACCGTTGGCGTCGATGTCGAAGGTGACCTCGATCTGCGGCACGCCGCGGCGGGCAGCCGGGATACCGGTCAGCTGGAACTTACCGAGCGACTTGTTGTCGCGGGCAAGCTCACGCTCGCCCTGGAGCACGTTGATCTCGACGCTGGTCTGGTTGTCGGCAGCGGTGGAGTAGACCTCGGTCTTGGAGGTCGGGATCGTGGTGTTGCGGTCGATCATCTTGGTCATGATGCCGCCCATGGTCTCGACGCCCAGCGACAGCGGGGTAACGTCGAGCAGCAGGATGCCCTCGACGTCGCCGGTGAGCACGCCGCCCTGGACGGCAGCGCCGTCGGCAACGACCTCGTCGGGGTTCACGGACATGTTGGGCTGCTTGCCGGTCATAGTCTTGACGAGCTCCTGGACGGCGGGCATACGGGTGGAGCCGCCGACGAGGATGACCTCGGTCAGATCGGAGAGCTTAAGCTTGGCGTCGCGCAGGGCGTTGGTGACAGGCTGCTTGCAGCGCTCGAGCAGGTCGCGGGTGATCTTCTCGAACTCGGCGCGGGTCAGCGTGTAGTTGAGGTGCAGCGGGCCGGACTGGTTCATGGTAATGAACGGCAGGTTGATGGTGGTCTGCTGGGCGGCGGAGAGCTCCTTCTTGGCGTTCTCGGCGGCCTCCTTCAGACGCTGCAGGGCCATGGGGTCCTGACGCAGGTCGACACCGTTCTCCTGCTGGAACTTATCGGCCATCCAGTCGATGACGCGCTGATCCCAGTCGTCGCCGCCCAGGTGGTTGTCGCCCGAGGTGGACAGAACCTCAAACACGCCGTCGGCGAGGTCGAGGATGGAGACGTCGAAGGTGCCGCCGCCCAGGTCGAAGACCAGGATGCGCTGGTCGGTGCCCTGCTTGTCCAGGCCATAGGCAAGAGCAGCAGCGGTCGGCTCGTTGACGATACGCTTGACGTTGAGGCCGGCGATCTTACCGGCGTCCTTGGTGGCCTGACGCTGGGCGTCGTTGAAGTAGGCCGGGACGGTGATGACGGCGTCGGTGACGGTCTCGCCCAGATACTTCTCGGCGTCAGCCTTCATCTTCGCGAGCGTCATGGCGCTCACCTGCTCGGCGGTGTAGTCCTTGCCCTCGATGTCGACGACGGCACGGCCACCCTGGCCCTCCTTGACCTCGTACGGCACGGTCTTGATCTCGGAGGTGCACTCGGAGTACTTGCGGCCCATGAAGCGCTTGATGGAGAACACGGTGTTCTTGGGGTTGGTGACAGCCTGGTTCTTAGCGGCCTTACCCACGACGCGGTCGCCGTCGGCACGGAAGCCCACGACGGACGGGGTGGTGCGGTCGCCCTCGGCGTTCACGATAATGGTCGGAGAACCGCCCTCGAGAACGGCCATTGCGGAGTTAGTAGTACCAAGGTCGATACCAAGAATCTTGCCCATTAGAAATTCCCTCTCTCTTGTGCGTTTGCACCGACTCGGCGGTCTGCCGAGCGGTGTTTCGGCTTGTCTTTCAGGATGTAGTGTATCCCCTTATGGGCCGGAATATACAAAATCTAAGTCAATTCATATAAGATTTCTTATTGCTGAGAGTTTAGGTTCTTAAATGCGCAGGTAGATGCGCTGATTGAGTTCTCGGCAAATCTATCGAGATCTATGTAGAGATGGCTGAGGTTTGCGTCCGGGGGTGCCTGGGGGCCGTCTTGCGGAAAGCTCATCCCAGTTTGAGCGTGGATTCCGGGTCGCAGTTTCCGTCTGAAGGCTCAACCGAAAACCGTATCCCGTTTTGAGAGCTGATACCGGCTCGCATTTTCCGCTAGCGGGCCTAACCGGAAACTGCGACCCGGTTTTCGGCCAAATAACGGGATGCCCTTTCCGCAGACGCGCTCAATAGCTCAATATTTCAAGTCACCTTTAGCTAACATTTGCGCAGCTCAACGGCCCCACCTGCGCATTTTTTAGTAAACCTTGGCATACTCGGCGAACGGTATGAAGATGCCGGCCAGAGGGTATTGCAAACGGTCGCTCCCGTGGTATGTTTTTGCCCGAATCAAACCGGCGCGCATCGCCTGTAGCGTCGGTCAACAGAGAGGAAACTACCATGGCTCATCCCGTAATTGATGCCGACGAGTGCATCGCTTGTGGCGTTTGCGTCGACTCCTGCCCCGCTGGCGTTCTGGAGCTCCAGGACGTCGCTACCGTCGCTGACGAGGACTCCTGCGTCGCCTGTGGCGCTTGCCAGGACGCTTGCCCCGCCGGCGCGATCACCGAGATCGTCGAGGAGTAACAACTCCCCCACTTGCACACTCACAAGTACACCGTGCACAAAAAGGAGGCCTCCGCATCGCCGCGGAGGCCTCCTTTTGCATATGTGGGCAGCTAATTTGGAGCGGGACCCTTGGCAGTTGCGGTGGAATAGTTCCTGTTTTATGGCTTGGATGCCGATTTTAGGAACTATTTCACCGCAACTTATAGATGCGGCGTCGACTAGGACAAATCGTCCTCGTAGGGCATTAGGTCTGCCAGATAGCCCTTCTCTTTGAGCATGGCCTCGATCTCGTCGAGGGTTTGCTCGTCGTCCGCGGCAATGCGATGGAAATGATAGCCGCTCGTCACCGTTAGCAGCGGAAAGCTCTTGCCGCTCTCGATATCGCGCAGATAGCGCTCGACATCGCGGCGATTGCGGATGTCCAGATCAGCCGTGATCTTACCGTACACGCGGTGATTGACGATCACGTTGAGCACGGCGCCGCCGGCGTCGACGATACTCGTGAGCTCATCGCCTGCCTGCTCCACGCTGTGGCGAACCTTGACCAAGCGCGTAGGCACGGCGGGGCTGCTGGGGGCCTCCTGCAGCACGTAGCCGCGATTGGTGGCCACGATATCGTGCCCATCGGCGCGCAGCAGGGCGATGTCTTGCACGACAATCTGGCGGCTCACACCCACCTCACGAGCAAGCGCACTGCCCGAAACGGGCTCCTTGGCTCGCTCGAGCACGCCTATGATGGCACGGCGACGCTCGCGGGCGTCCATTATTTACCGTCCAGCAGACGCAGGTGCTTAAGCGAGAGGTCGAGAATCGGCGCAGAGTGCGTCAGCGCCCCCGAGCTAATAAAGTCAACGCCCAGGTCGGCAAGCGCGCGGATATTGCTGGCGTCCACGTTGCCCGAGCACTCGGTCTTGGCACGACCGGCGATAAATTCAATCGCGGCAGCCATATCGTCGTGGGTCATGTTGTCGAACATGATGATGTCGGCTCCGGCCTCCACAGCCTCGCGCACCATGTCCAGGTTCTCGCACTCGATCTCGACCGTCGTGGTAAACGACGCATGGGCGCGCGCCATCTCAATCGCACGTGCCACGCCACCGGCGGCGTCGATGTGGTTGTCCTTGAGCATAACGGCCGTCGACAGGTTGTAACGGTGATTGCTGCCGCCGCCGATCTCGACCGCCGCCTTCTCAAACACGCGCATGCCCGGCGTGGTCTTGCGCGTGTCGACGAGCACGGTCTTGGTGCCCTCGAGCGCCGCGGCCATGCTGTGCGTGTAGGTAGCGATGCCGCTCATGCGCTGCAGGTAGTTGAGCGCCACGCGCTCGCCCGAAAGCAGCACGCGTGCATCGCCACGCACCTGCCCCACGTGGTCGCCGGCGTGAACCTCGTCACCGTCGGCAACATCAAACAGCACCGAGCTCTGCGGATCCAGCAACTCAAAGGTGCGGGCAAACACATCCAAGCCGGCGATGATGCCGTCGGCCTTGGCGATAAGCTCAACGGTAGCGGGACGCGCCGTGGGGCACACGCTCGCCGTGCTCACGTCCTCAAACGTGATGTCCTCGCGCAGAGCCTGCAGAATCAGATCATCGACGACGAGTTTCATGGTAATGGGATTCATGGTCTACTCCTCCACGGCCTGCGTGCCGGCGGCACGGGCCAGATCATCGATTGCCAGGGTGTCGGCGCTCAGGGCGCGATGACGGCCATCGAGCGCGGGATCGCCCGCCTGCTCCACGGCCAGCGACTCGCCGGTACGCATATACCACGCGGCGCGACGACCCCAGACCAGCGCCTCGAGCAGGCTGTTTGATGCAAGGCGATTCTTGCCGTGAACGCCGTTGCAGGCCGTCTCGCCCGCGGCGTAGAGCTCGGGCATCGAGGTGCGGCCGTCCTTGTCGACCCATACGCCGCCCATAAAGTAGTGCTGCGTGGGCGTGACGGGGATGGGCTCGTCCAGAATGTCGCGGCCGTCCTCCAGGCAGCGCGCGCGGATATTGGCAAAGTGCCCGGTCACCACGTCGCGCTCGACGGGTGCAAAGCTCAGCCACTCGTGCTCGGTACCGTCCTGCTTCATCTGCTCGCGAATAGCGGCGGCGACCACATCGCGCGGCTGAAGCTCGTCGGTAAAGCGCTCACCGGCGGCGTTGAGCAAAATCGCGCCCTCGCCGCGGCAGCTCTCGCTGATCAGGAAGGTGCGGCCCGGCTGCGGCGAGAACAGTCCCGTGGGGTGAATCTGCACGTAGTCCAAGTGCTCCATCTTAATGCCGTGCTCCTGAGCGATGTAGCAGGCATCGCCCGTGAGCTGCGGATAGTTGGTCGAGTGGTCATATACGCCACCGATGCCGCCCGTCGCCCACAGCGTGTGGCGGGCATGGATCTTAAACGGCTCGCCGGCATGCACGACCTCGGCGGCATTTGCCAGCTCGTCGGCGGGACGAACCGAGTTGTCCTCGTCCACGGAAACGGCGACGACACCGGCACACACCGTGGCGCCGTCACGTTCGCCCGTCAGGATGTCGGTCATGGCCACGTGCTCCAAAATCTGCACGTTCTCCAGCTTGCGAACGGCCTGGAGCAGCTTGGTCGTAATCTCCTTGCCCGTAATGTCGGCATGGAAGGCAATGCGCGGACGGCTGTGCGCGCCCTCGCGGGTAAAGTTGAGGCTGCCGTCGGCCTTGCGCTCAAAATCCACGCCCATCGCCAGCAGGTCGTTGATGACCGAGCGGCTCGAGCGGATCATGATGTCGACGCTCTCGCGGCGGTTCTCGTAGTGGCCGGCGTGCATGGTGTCCTCAAAGAAGGCATCATAGTCCAAGCCTTCGGGCAGCACGCAGATGCCGCCCTGCGCGAGCATCGAATCGCACTCGTCGACAGTGCCCTTGGAAAGCATGATCACGCGCGTGCTCGTCGGCAGGTTGAGAGCTGCGTACAGGCCCGCCACGCCGCAGCCGGCAATGACGACGTCGCACTCCATGTCGGGGTATTGTTTGGTTTCCACAGGAATCCTCTCCCTTGTAATGCGACATAAGGGATGGTCCCTCATGTCACATTGGCTTAGCGCGCAGCGTACTCGAGCATACGGTCGAGCGTGAGCTTGGCCTGGTCTGCCGCCTCGTCCGAGACGCCGATCTGCACCTCGCCCTCGCCCGTCTCCAGGCAGCGCACGAGCTTTTCGAGCGTGATGAGGTCCATGTTGACGCAGGTGGGCTGCACCGCGGGGAAATAGAACTTCTTGCCGGTGCCCTGGCAGCGGCGCTCGAGCTCGTAGAGCACGCCGCGGACCGTCACGATGATGAACTCGCTCGCGTCCGACTCCTCGGCATACTTGATGATACCGGCGGTGGAGCCGATGTAGTCGGCCTCGGCCAGAACGTCGGCCTTGCACTCGGGGTGCGCCAGCACGAGCGCGTCGGGGTGGGCCTCCGTCGCGTCGACGATCTGCTCGACGGTGATGATGTGATGGCGCGGGCAGTAGCCGTTGTTGAGGATGACGTGCTTTTGCGGCACCTGCTCGGCTACGAAGCGTCCCAGGTTTTGGTCGGGAATGAACAGAATATGCTGCTGCGGCAGCTCGGACACGATCTTAACGGCGTTGGAGCTGGTGACGCACACGTCGCTCCAGCTCTTGATCTCGACCGTGGAGTTGACGTAGCACACCACGGCCAGGTCGTCGCCGTACTCGGCGCGCGCCGCGTCGACCGTCTCGCGCTTGACCATGTGCGCCATGGGGCAGTCCGCGCCCGGCTCGGGCAGCAGCACGGTCTTGGTGGGGTTGAGCAGCTTGGCGCTCTCGCCCATAAACTCCACGCCGCACAGCACGATAGTCTGCTGCGGCAGACTCTTGGCAAGCTTTGCCAGGTAGAAGCTGTCGCCGACGTAATCGGCCACAGCCTGCACCTCGGGCGCCACGTAATAGTGCGCCAGGATCACCGCGTCACGTTGGGTTTTTAGTTGCTGAATGGCCTCGACGAGCTCTGCGGGCACCAGTGCCGCACGCTCCGTTGCCGTCGTTGCCGATGCCAGGCCGGCCGCGATATCGCGTGCAAGCTCCGACGCATCCATGTTCGCGCTCTGTGCCATCAAGGCCCCTCTCTTTTGGCGAATCTTGGGGCTTTAGTATGACACCTAGGTTTACAGCTGACAAGACAGCTGTAAACCTAGGTGTAAAGTTGAAATAAAGATTCAATCATGTGGCAGGTCCATTTTCGAACTGGCAAGCTGAGGATAGCCGGGCTTTCGATAGCGCAGGAGGCATCTTTCGCCACCGCAACACCGCTTGGCGCGAGCTGCACGCCGTGAGGCGCAAACGGTCCGCACCCCCGCAAGCGGCGCGTGCCCGATGTGGCAAAATCGAACTACTTAAGGGGGCCGAATGCTCAAGATTATTGCCTGCGACGATGATGTCGCTTTTCTAGATAGACTGCACCGGATGATCGACCGTTGGTCGACCGAGACGGGCACGGCGGTCGATGTTGCGCTCGTCACGCGCGGCGAGGACCTGCTGGCCCGCCATGCCGCATCGCGCGCCGACATCATCTTGCTCGATATGATCATGCCGCTCGTCAACGGCATGGACACCGCACGCGAACTGCGCCAGGCCGACACCGCCGTGCGCCTGGTGTTCCTCACCTCGTCGCCCGAGTTCGCGCTGGAATCCTACGAGGTCCGCGCCTTCGACTATCTGCTCAAGCCCGTGACTTACGAACGCCTGGCGCGATTACTCGACGAGCTTTCGAGCATGCGCCCGGCGGCAACCGACGAGCTCGTGATCAAAACTTCCTTTGGCTACCACGCCCTGCGCCTGTCCGACATCGAATATGCCGAGGCGCGCAACAAGCACGTGGTCTTCCACCTGCGCGACGGACGCGATATCGAGGCACTCGAGTCGTTCCGCAGCGTCGAGGACCGCTTGGAGCAAAACGCGGTCTTCTTTAAATGCCACCGCAGCTACCAGGTCAACCTGCGCAATATCGATCACTTTGACCGCACGGACATCGTCATGCGCTCGGGCGCGTGCATCCCGCTTTCGCGCAGCTGCAAGCAGGGATTCCAAGACGCCTACTTTGCGGTGCGCTTTGGGGGTGGGAGACACTGATGGTCTCCTCGGTCGAAATGGTCCTTTGGGCAATCCACCACGCCACGACGCTGCTCTTTGGCGTCTTTGCCTCGGCGGCGCTGTGCGGTGTCGAGATCAACGGCCGCCATTCGCTCGAGCTGGTGGGGGTCGGCGCCGTAACCGGATGTGCATTCGGCCTCGCCAATGCCGTCGGCGGCGAGCTTTTTGCCCGCCAGGTATATCCGCTCGTCGTGCATCTGCCGCTCGTCATCTATTTGTGCGCGCGCTACCGCCTGAGCCCGCTGCTTGCCGTGCTCGGCATTACGAGTGCCTATCTGAGCTGCCAGTTCAGCAATTGGATGGGCATCGCCGCATTTGCCGCAACCGATTCTCAGATCGCGTACTATCTGGCGCGCATCGCGACCACACTCGCCGTCTTTGCCGTCCTGTTGCATTGGGCCGGCGACATCGGTCCACGCTTGGCGATTAAAAGCACCACCGAGCTGGGCATCCTTTTAATCCTGCCGCTCGTCTATTACGTCTTTGACTATGCCACCAACGTCTACACCACGCTGTTCCACTCGGGCTCGGTGGTAACGGTTGAGTTTTTGGCCTTTGCACTCTGCGCGTTCTACCTTATGTTCCTCGCCGTCTACCTGCGTGAATACGAAGAAAAGGAAACCGCCGAGCGAGAGCGCTGGATGCTCGAAACCCGCGACAGCGCCGCCATCAAAGAGCTCGAGGCTTGGCGTCAATCTGGGCGCGAGCTGTCGATTCTGCGCCACGACATGCGCCACTTCCTACGCGGCCTGGCCGCTTTAATTGAGGAGGGCCACACCGACGAGGCGCTCAAACGCATCGATGAACTCTGCGAAGCCGGCGATCGCACCGCCGTACGCCGCTTCTGCGCCAACGAGACGGTAAACATCGCGCTTTCGTCATTTAACTCGGATATCAATAGAAACGGCATTACCGCCAACCTGCGCGCCGCCGTACCCGAAACCATCCACGTAGGTGACGCCGACCTGTTTAGCGTGCTCTCAAATGCCTTGGAAAACGCTATCACCGCCGCAAGCGCCGCACCCCAAGGAAAGCGATTCGTCGACTTTGACCTGCGATTAGAGGACGGCCAGCTGCTGCTGTTAGTTTCCAACACGTTTGACCGCGCGCCGCGCATGGTCGACGGTATGCCCGTGACCCGGCATGCGGGCCACGGCTTTGGCACCAGGAGCATCAAGCTTGCCGTGGAGCGCATGAACGGCAACTGTCAGTTCCGCATTAACGGCGATCGGTTTGAGCTGCGCGCTGTGATGTAGAAGTGCGGCGCCGATCTCGAGGCGTGCCTTGCCCGCCAGACAATCGCTCGCCGGCGCCAATCCGCTACAGCGGAGCGGCCGCCGGGGTCAGCTGCTTGATGTATGCCCACATGCGCTGCTTGGCGGCTTTGTCAGTGAGCGCCGCCTCAAAACCGTCGAGCGCAAGCACGCGGCGACCCTGCACATGGGCGACCAAACCGGGCTTGAGCATGGCGGTGTCGAAGTCGTCGATTGCCACAAGCATGTCGGCATAGGTCTCGCGCATGGTATCGGCCGCGCGATCGTCCAGCAGCAGGACCGCCTCGGGGTCCAAGGCCTCGAGCGCCTCGCGGAACAGCTCGCACGGCAGAGTCTCGCCCACCGTAACCGCTCCGTCACCCACGCCGGCGACGCTTGACAGCACGCAAAAATCCTCGGGCGCGTAGCCGATGGCCCCAAGCGCCTTGCGCAACGCCGCGCCATCCGGGCCGGCGGCAAGCTCGCCACCCGAACGCTCGGCCTCGTCCAAATCACCTTTGACCAGCACGATCGGCGAGCACGCGTTGCCCGCGATACGCACGCCACGGACCGCAAGCGATGCGAGCTCCTGCTCGGCCGCCTGGGCGATGGCTTCTTTTTTCTGGCTTTGTGACGTGGACATGCGCTCTCCAATCGTTTGCGTGCCCACCATTATATAAAAGAGCCGCCCGCGAGTGGTTGCTTTGCGGGCGGCTGGGTATAAGCACGGTCGTACTGAGTTTTACGCGGCCGAGCCGCGTCGCATTATGGAGGTCACCATGGCTGACATTAATCAGATTACCCCCGAGAACTTCGATTCCATCGTTAACGACAGCCTGCCCGTGCTGGTCGATTTTTGGGCACCGTGGTGCGGGCCCTGTCGATCCCTCTCGCCCATCGTTGACGAGGTTGCCGATGAGCTGGCGGGCAAGCTCGCCGTTGCCAAGTGCAACGTCGACGACAACCAGGACCTGGCCATGAAGTATGGCGTCATGAGCATCCCCACGCTGGTTGTGTTTAAGAACGGCGAGGAGATTGACCGCTCGGTTGGCGCTCTACCCAAGGCGAGGCTGCAGGCGCTGCTGGAGAAGCATCTGTAATACGCTTGTTACATGTTGCCGTCTGCCTGCCGCCCATGAGCGCTTTTGCACCGC
This sequence comes from uncultured Collinsella sp., assembly GCA_959027945.1. Lineage (GTDB taxonomy): Bacteria > Actinomycetota > Coriobacteriia > Coriobacteriales > Coriobacteriaceae > Collinsella. The sequence continues at coordinate 10,739 of CAUFRO010000004.1, read as the reverse complement.
TCGCCGGACTTCTAGATGCACCGAGTGCAACCACGGATAGTATGGTAGTCACAAACAGCCCCCAGTGAACGGGTGCGAGTCGCACAGACTCGTACCCGTTTTCTTATGCAGCTGCACGCAGAGCGGGCGTAGTAAAATCTGAACCACTGAACTGCCCCATACAAAAGGAGATTTTCCATGCATGATGTTGGAATGAACATGAGCCAGCTTGCCATGAGCGTCAAACAGGTCGACGACACCATCGAGCTCGCTCACGAGTGGAGCCATCAGCTGCTGCATGCGACCGAGAATTTTGACATGGAGCGCATCGGCGCCAAGCTCGAGGCCGCCATGGCCGCGCTCCACGAGGCGCATGACGCGCTCGAGGGCTACGAGGAAGCCATCGAGGCCGACCACAACTCCGTCGGCTCCGTGAAGCTGGTGTAAGGTGGCCGAACACGAGCACTGCTGCGGGTACGAGCACGAGCATCCGCACGGGGCGGACGGTGACGCGGGCTGCCACTGTAGTGGCTCCGGCTCCGAGCTGGTCCGTTTTTCGGTTACCGCACCCGACGACCTGCTGCGCCGTTTTGACGAGCAGATCGGGCGCCGCGGCGACGTGGCCAACCGCTCCGAGGCCGTGCGCGATTTGATTCGCGCCTCAATCGCCAAAGAGCAGATGCGCACGCCCGATGAGCACGTTATCGGGTCGCTCACCATGATCTACGACCATCACACCGGCGACCTGACGCGCCGTCTGGACGAAGTGCAGCACGACTACACCGACGAGATCGTATCGACCATGCACGTGCATCTGGATCACCACAACTGCTTGGAGATTCTGGCGCTCAAGGGTCGCGGCGAACGTGTCTACGAGCTGGCTGACCGTCTGCTGGGCCTGCGCGGCGTTAAGCACGGCGAGCTCACGTGCGCCGCCACCAAGCAGAGCTTGGGGCTGTAACAGCACACATTTCAACGAAGGAGGGTCGCATGCGACATGCGCATATCCATGTAACGGGCATTGTGCAGGGTGTCGGCATGCGACCGTTTGTGTATCGCGAGGCCATGGCGCACGGCATTTGCGGCTGGGTGCTCAACGCGGGCGACGGCGTGCATATCGAGGCGCACGCTTCGGTCGAGGCGCTCGACGGCTTTGTCGCCGCGCTGTCGGAGCACGCGCCTGCCGCGACCCGCGTTGAGCATGTCGAGGTTATGGACCTAGCACCCGGCAACTGGGACGCCGCTAACGAGCAGGGTTTTCGCATTGTGGCGTCACAGGATCAAACTGCCCACACGACGCTCATCTCACCCGACATCGCCACGTGCGACGACTGCCTGCGCGAGCTGTTCGACCCCGCCGACCGACGCTTTCACTATCCCTTTATCAACTGCACCAACTGCGGACCGCGCTTTACCATCATTCGCTCGCTGCCCTATGACCGAGCGGCCACCTCGATGAATCGCTTTCCCATGTGCCCCACCTGCGCCGCAGAGTATGCCGATCCGCTCGATCGGCGATTTCACGCGCAGCCCGATGCCTGCTTTGATTGTGGACCGCATATTACGTGGCGTGAGGTCAATTGCGGTGTTGTGCCAACGGCGGTCGACGCGACACCAGCCGTCGGCTCCACGCGCGAGGCCAGCGATGCCATCATCGAACGCTGCGTCGAGCTGCTGGCTGGCGGCGGCATCGTCGCCATCAAGGGTCTGGGCGGATTCCACCTGGCCTGCGATGCCACCAACGAACAAGCGGTACGCGAGCTGCGCCGTCGCAAGCGTCGCAGCAATAAGCCGCTTGCCGTTATGGTGCGCGACCTTGCCGACGCCGAGCGCCTGTGTCACATCGATGGCGTTGAGCGTAATCTTCTTGCCGGCAGCGTTCGTCCCATCGTGCTGCTGCGTCGCCGCGTAACCGGCAACGACGCCTACGGCTCCCCCGACGCCCCTGAGCTCGCGCCATCCGTCGCGCACGACTTGCCCGAGCTCGGCGTCATGCTCCCCTACACCCCGCTTCAACATTTACTGCTCGCCGCGGCCGCGGCGCGCGGCATGAGCGCACTCGTCATGACCAGCGGAAACCTGAGCGAAGAGCCCATCGAGACCGACGATGCCCTTGCATGGGAGCATCTCGTTGCCGCCGGCATCGCCGACGCGTTGCTCGGCAACGACCGCGCAATTCTGTCGCGCTACGACGACTCCGTGGTACGCGTGGTCGACGGCGACGTCATGCCCGTGCGTCGCGCACGCGGATATGCGCCGCAGCCGCTGTCGTTGCCGGAGCTCAACGGCACCTCGCCCTGCGTGCTCGCCTGCGGTCCGCAGCAAAAAGCCACGATCGCGCTCACGCGCGAGGACGCCAACGGTCATACGACCTGTTTTGTGTCGCAGCATATCGGCGATGTCGAAAACGGCGCGACTTTCGATGCCTGGAGCGCCGCACGCACGCGTCTGGAAAACCTCTTTGACCTGGCGGCTGCCGCCTTGGCATGCGACATGCATCCCAGCTATCTGTCGAGCCAATGGGCGCGCGAGCAGGCACGGGAGCACAATCTGCCGCTTATCGAAGTCCAGCACCATCATGCGCACATCGCGAGCGTAATGGCAGAGGCGATTGTCGCAGGCCGGCTTGCGCCCGATGCACGCGTCCTCGGCATCGCCTTCGACGGCACGGGCGCCGGCACCGATGGCACCATATGGGGCGGTGAGTTTCTTATCTCCCGTCTCGCCGATTTTGAGCGCGTCGCGCATCTGCGCACCTGGGCGCTCCCCGGTGGCGCCGCATCCGTACACGATGCCCGCCGCAACGCCTTTGCCCTGCTCAGCGAGCTCGACCTGCTCGAGCACCCGGGAGCTGTGGGGCTCTTGAACAGCCTTGACGAGCAAACGCGCAGCATAACGGCAACGATGATCGAGCGCGGCATCAACAGTCCGCGCACTAGCAGCATGGGTCGCCTGTTTGATGCCGCAGCCGCGATTTTGGGCATTTGCGGCCAGGCAACCTACGAGGGCGAACCCGCCATCGAGCTCGAAGCCGCCGCCTGGCGCGCGCTCGACAGCGAAATCGCCCATTTTCCCGACGACAACGCCGGCTATTCCGCATCTGACCCATCGTGGCTGGACGGCCCCTATGTTCTGGACCAGAAAGCACTCTTTGAGGCACTTTTGGGAGGAATTGAAGCCGGAGCGCCCGCCGACAGGCTCGCACTCGATTTCCATGTCGCCGTCGCGCGCTCCTCGGCGCGCATCGCCAGCGATATCTGCGTGCACGAGGGCATCGACACCGTCGCGCTCTCGGGCGGCGTGTTCATGAACCGACTTCTGCTTCAGCTTCTCACCCGCGAGCTCAAAAGCGCAGGCTTTACTGTCCTTGTCCCCCACACCGTACCCGTCAATGACGGCTGCATCGCCTACGGTCAGGCAGCAGTCGCACGCGCTCGCCTCGCGCAGATTGCATCACAGTAGCTCGCCCTCGCACGCCGCCGCGCCCAGCCGTCTCACAGGCGTAACGCGTTTGCCCGCGAACCCCGCGAGCGCTACCATCAACTGATGGATTATTAAGCGCCCATCCAGCGCAAAGCGTATAAAAGGGGAACAATATGTGCCTTGCCGTTCCCGGCAAAGTAGTCAAACGCGACGACGACCTCAAGGCCACCGTCGACATGATGGGCATCGAGCGCCCCGTGTCGCTGAGACTCGTGCCGACGGCGCAGGTAGGCGACTATATTCTCGTACACGCCGGCTTTGGCATCCAGATCGTCGACGAGCAGGAAGCGCAAGAAACGCTCGAGCTCGTTAATGCCATGACCGAACTGGCCGAAGAAGACCAACTGGCCAGCAACCCGGCCGAGGCATACTAGTGGCGGCCGGACAGCCGGCGCGCTCCGGTATCGACTTTTCGGCATTTCGCGATTCCAAGCTGGCTCGCGAGCTCATCGAGCGCATTCATGAGCTTGTCGGCGACCGCGCCATCAACCTTATGGAAGTCTGCGGCACACATACCGTGAGCATCGGGCGCTATGGCTTTCGCTCCATTATGCCGGCCGGGCTCAAGCTGCTGAGCGGCCCGGGCTGCCCCGTCTGCGTCACCGCCAACCGCGACATCGACCACGCAATCGCGCTCGCCAACATAGACGGCGCCATCATCACCACCTTTGGCGACATGATGCGCGTGCCCGGATCATCCACCTCGCTCGCTGCGCAAAAGGCGGCGGGGCGCGATATTCGCATCGTCTACTCCCCGCTCGATGCACTCGATATCGCCGAGCAAAACCCTGATCGCCCGGTCATTTTTATGGGCGTGGGCTTTGAGACTACGACGCCCACCATCGCCGCCGCCATCTTGGAGGCCGAGGCGCGCGGGCTTTTGAATTTCTCGGTCTATTGCGCCCACAAGACCACGCCGCCGGCGTTGCGCGCCATCGCTAACGACCCCGAGACCGCCATCGACGGCTTTATCCTGCCGGGCCACGTCGCCACCATCACGGGCTTGGCCCCCTTTGGCTTTTTGGTCGACGAGTTTAAGACTCCAGGCGTGGTAACGGGATTTGAGCCGGTCGACATCTTGCAGGGTATCTGCATGCTGGTCCAGATGGTTGTTGAGGGGCAACCCGCGATCGACAACGCATACCGTCGCGGCGTCAATGCCGACGGCAATCCTGTGGCGCGCCAGCTGGTCGAGCAGGTATTTGAGCCGTGCGATACCACATGGCGCGGGCTGGGGCCGATTGCCAACTCGGGCCTTTCCATCCGCCCCGAGTTCTCGCGCTTTGATGCCCGTACCCGCTTTGACGTGCCCGTTGAGCCGACGGTTGAGCCGCGCGGGTGCCGCTGCGGCGACGTGCTGCGCGGGGCCATTACGCCGAGCAGCTGCCCCCTGTTCGGCCACGCTTGTACGCCCGAGCATCCCGTCGGCCCCTGCATGGTGAGCTCCGAGGGCAGCTGCGCAGCATATTTCCGCTACCGAGGCTAATAGGTTCCGCCGTTCTAACGAACGGCGAACCAGTCGACGCTGCGCCTCACCCATATAATTCCACCCACGATTGGAGTTTTCAATATGTCCCATAGCGTTACCGATAGCACCGTCCTGCTGGGTCACGGCTCCGGCGGCCAGATGATGAAACGCATCATCGATGAGGTCTTTTTAGATGCCTTTGGTTCGCCCGAGCTGCTCGAAGGCAACGATGCCGGCGTCGCCGCGCTGCCCGCGAGCGGGCGCATCGCCATGTCGACCGACAGCTTTGTAGTCTCGCCGCAGTTCTTCCCCGGTGGCAACATCGGCCGCCTCGCCGTGTGCGGAACCGTCAACGACGTCGCGACCTCGGGCGCCAACGTGCGCTACCTGTCGTGCGGCTTTATCCTCGAAGAGGGCTATCCCATGGATAAGCTCCGCCAGATTGTGCAGACGATGGCCGAGACGGCGCGCGAGGCGGGCGTGTCCATAATCACGGGCGACACTAAGGTGGTCGAGCGCGGCGGGGCCGACGGCGTCTATATCAATACCGCCGGCGTGGGCGAGGTGCCTGCGGGCGTGGCGCTCAGCGGCGCAAACTGCCAGCCCGGCGATGTCATCCTGGTCTCAGGTACACTGGGCGACCACGGCATCGCTATCATGAGCCAACGCGAGGGTCTGGCGTTTTCGAGCACCATCGAAAGCGACGCCGCGCCGCTCAACCACCTGATTGCCGATGTGCTTGCTGCAGCACCCGACACACGCTGCTTTCGCGACCCCACGCGCGGTGGCTTGGCCTCGACGCTCAACGAGTTTGCGCAGGCCAGCGGCGTTACCATGGAGATCGACGAGGACGATGTGCCCGTGCGCCCAGACGTGCAGGCAGCCTGCGAGATGCTCGGCTACGATGTGTTGCAGGTGGCAAACGAGGGCAAGATGGTTGCCGTCGTGCCGGCCGAGCAAGCCGATGCCGCGCTGAGCGCCATGCGCGCCGCCCGCTACGGCGAGAATGCCGCCATCATCGGTCGCGTGTTGCCACTTGCCGAGGGCGCCCATCCCGCCGTGCGCGTGCGCACCGGCTGGGGTTCGACCCGCATCCTCGACATGCTTGTAGGAGAGCAGCTGCCGAGAATTTGCTAACGACAAAGGCTCAGGGCTATTAAAGATATTCAGATTCCAAACATGCCCGGCACGCATGCCCAGTATCATGGGGTGCGTTTTACAACTCAAGCGGCAGGAGCACCCATGGCAGCAGCTTTTTCCCATGTGATCTTTGACCTGGACGGAACCATCCTCAACACGCTCGAGGACCTGGCGGCCGCCGGCAACCATACCTGCGAGGCGCACGGCTGGCCCACGTTTGCCGTTGACGAGTACCGCTACAAGGTGGGAAACGGCATGCTCAAGCTGGTTGAGCGCTTTATGCCCGCCGAGTACGCAGGCGACGGCCGCATGTTTGAGCAGACGCTTGCCGAGTTTAGGGCTTACTACGGCGAGCACAAGGAAGACCACACCGCTCCCTATGCCGGCACGATCGAGACGCTCGACCGCTTGCGCGCCGCGGGCGTTCAGCTTGCCGTGCTCACTAACAAGGACCACGTCTCGGCGGCTCCGCTTATCGAGAAGTATTTTGGTTCCGAGCGCTTTGCGCTGGTACAGGGCCGTGTCGATGCGTTTCCGCCCAAGCCCGAGGCGCCTGTTACGCTGCATGTGATGGAAGAGCTGGGCGCCGACCCGGCGACCACGCTCTATGTGGGCGATTCCAATGTCGATATCCTGACCGGTCACAACGCCGGCCTTAAGAGTGCGGGCGTCAGCTGGGGCTTCCGCGGCCGCGCAGAGTTGGAGGCCGCCGGCGCCGACTACGTGGTGGACACCCAGGACGAGCTCGCAGCGCTGGTGCTGGGCGAGTAACGAGCGACACTGCTTAACGCAGCTGCGACAATTCTTCCGCGCGGAAAGCGCGTCCCGTTTTGGAGCTCCGGAATGGGATGCGCTTTCCGTTTGAGGCGCATCAGGGAAACCGCATCCCGTTTCAGAGCAATATTCCGGGTCGCACTTTCCGTAACCCACCCCATCCGGAAAATGCGACCCGCTATTCGGCCAAAAACCGGGTCGCGGTTTCCCAAGCACTCGATGCAACGCTAGCACAAGGAATGTCCCCAACTGCCGGCAGAAAAGGAACGTCTCCAAGTGCCGCCTTCGGCAGCGATGGCAACGCCACAGGTACAAGCGCCACTTTAAGCCAGCCAAGGGAACGCCATTGTTTTGGCAACGACAGCGAAAGCCCGCCAGAGCGAGCAAGGTGCCTTGAAACAAAGCGGCATAGACCTTCTGGTCATGCCGCCCTCTTTGAATGACAAGTTGTCGCTCTGGTGCCCGCGCAGCGTCGAGCAGTTGCGGCGTTTGGTAAAACGCCGCAACGAACTAGCTCAGCATTGCATCCATCATCTCGGAGTTGACGGAGTCGTCGGCAGACCACTCGCCATCGTCGTTGCAGGTGTACTTGAAGATAACCGTGGTCTTCCTGGGCTCGGTGGCCTTGGTCACATCGACCATAACCTGACCGGCCATCTTGTACAGCTCGTCATCGGAAGGAACCGTGTCAAGCGCAGCGACCTTCTCCTGATACTGGGTGGAGAAGTCCTCGACGATCTTGTTCATAGACTTGCAGGTGATGGAGACCTCGGCGGTCGCGACACCCTTGTCTTCGTCGACCGTCACGTCGCCGATCTTGTAGTCAAAGCCCTCGAGATAGGTCTTGGCATACTCCTTGGGATCGATACCCAGCTGCTCGAACTCGTCGCCCGAAGCCTCCTCCAGACCAGAGAGGAAGTCGTCGCCACCGTTCTTGACCTCGTCAAACTGAGTCGTAAGATCCTCGGTGATGAGCTCCTCAACCGAAGGACCTCCACAGCCGGAAAGCACGACCACGCATGCAACCAAGACGGCCATGAGGGGCGCAAGCAGCAGCTTCTTTTTCATGTTGTTCCTCCCAATGAGCGGCACCGCGCTTCCCGGACGCGGCACACGTTGTAATAAGTAAGCCCATACTATCCACTTATGAACACCCTCGGCAACGCGAAGGCGCGGTCGGTTCGTTTTAGCGTCCGAACGGTTTGCAAGCCCGCCCAACGCGCAATAAAACGCTTCCCCACGGTGTAATAAAAAAGGTGGTCGGAAAACCCGACCACCCTTGCACATCCTTTGAACGCCGCAGTTTACTTGCGAACGACCTTAACGATGGCGTCACCGGCGGCGACGGCGGACTCTGCCTCAACGGTGAGCTCGACATCGGCAAACTCGGCGGTGTTGGACACGGCCACCACGACGCAGTCCTTGTAACCGGCAGCGGCGATCTTGGCGCGGTCGATCTTGAGTATGGGCTGGCCGGCCTTCACAACGTCGTCGGCCTTGACGAAGCCCTCGAAGCCATCGCCGTTCATGTTGACGGTATCGACGCCAACGTGCACCAGAACCTCGATGCCGCTATCGGACTGCAGACCCACGGCGTGACCCATGGTGACGGTCACCTTACCGTCGCAGGGAGCGTAGACCAGATCGTCCTCGGGCCACACGGCACAGCCCTTGCCCAGAACCTCGCCACCAAAGACGGGATCGGGCACGTCGGCCATCTTGATGACCTTGCCCTTGACGGGCGAGCACAGCACGTCGGCGCCAGCAGAAGCAGAGATGGAGGCCGGAGCAGCGACAGCCGCGGGCTCAGCCTTCTTCTTGAACATGTCAAACAGACCCATACGTTTTCTCCTCTTGATTAAGCGCAACGTTGTGCGCATGCCTACAGTAATTATAGTGCCAAATGGTTCAAATGCTAAGGTGGGGACTCGAATCGCGAGCCCTTCCCGGTAGTGCTCGTGGGACGAGCATCTCCTTTGCATTGCGGGTCGATAAGCCGAGTATCGTCTGCGCACGGGACGGGCAGAAGCGGGCGCACCAAACCCGATACTTCTTTTCGCTCTCGAGTCCTGCCGCCGCCCCGTCCCTGACACTTCCTGATACCGGCCGAAACGTGCCAAAATAAACCTGTCCCTTTTTGGTAGGTTTGGCGAGTGTGGATTTTCGGACGCTTAACTAACGAGCGTGGATAATCTCCCACTTTGACTTTGAGGCCGTCACCGAGCCAAAAACGGGAGATTATCCACGTTCATTTTGGATGACCCCCTTGTACCAAGCCGAGCTCCATGGTCAAGTAATAACGACTTCTCATCATTAGATTGTTTACATCAATCCTAATAACTATTTAATCCTTAAACTCGTTATTAGAATTGATATGATTAGCCTAATAACGAGTTTCCGGCACTAAAGATATGGAGGGCGCGATGCAAATCGAGGAGAACGGCCAGGGAACGCTCCGCAATAATCTATTGGGGAAATTGGCTTACTATTCGTTTTTTCCAACGCCCTTGCAATCATTGAGGCAGCTAAACCTCACCGAGGAAACCTATCGCACGCTTTCCGCATGCTCACGAAAGCTTGGAGAGCTTGAAGGCATGCTCTACTTTGTTCCCAACGCCGACATGTATCTGACAATGTACGTGCGCAAAGAAGCACTCCTTTCTTCGCAAATTGAGGGAACCCAGTGCACGTTTGACGACCTACTTAGTCCATCGCAAACACAACTCCATCATAAAGATGTTGCAGACGTCGTGAATTACGTCCGTGCTGTCGACCGCGGCGTAGAACTGCTCAAAAAGATGCCCTTGTGCACGAGACTTCTTAGGCAAGTTCATGCGGTCCTGCTGGACGGAGTGCGCGGAACGGAGAAGAATCCAGGCGAGCTGCGCTCCTCACAAAACTGGATTGGCCCCTCAGGCTGCACCATTGCAACCGCATCGTTTGTCCCTCCAAACATTGAAGATTTGAGTAACACGCTCCAGGACCTCGAACGCTTTATCAATGAGCCTCAAGTCGAAATGGATCCGATTGTGCGGGCGGCGCTCGTCCATTACCAATTTGAAACTGCCCATCCATTCCTAGACGGAAACGGTCGCCTGGGCAGGCTTCTCATTACACTTATGCTCATCAATGATGGCGTTCTTCATTCTTGCTTGTTCTATCCATCGTTCCAGTTCAAGAAAAACCGAAGCGAGTACTACCGGCAACTCACATCCGTAAGGGAGAGAGGCACTTACGAGGAATGGATAGAGTTTTTCTGCAACAGTCTTCTCGAGAGTGCGAAGGACTCGGTAGGGTCTTTAAAAAACCTTGTTGACCTCCATAACCGTTCCACAGCAACCATTACCGAAAATCTCGGAAGGACTGCTGCAAACGGGCAAAGGCTGTTGGGCATTCTTGAAGAGCACCCCATCGTCGACACCGCATTCATCGCTGCCCAACTCGATATCGGCAGGAGTACCGCGAGCTCGCTCGTCAAATCATTTGAAGAATTGGGTATCCTCCGTCCGCTCGACGAGTCAAGACAGAGATACCGGCAGTACGGGTATGAAGAGTATCTTTCGATTCTCAGGGAAGACGCCGAGCCGATTAGATAGGCATCGCAGCCCAGGCAAATTAAAGCGAGCGTGGATAATCTCCCACTTTGAGCCCGCACACAGGCCAAAAACGGGAGATTATCCACGCTCATTCCTGAGTAGTCATTTATGAACGTCCCCAATGACTAGTCCGGCAACGCCGATGTTTCGGCAACGACAGCGAGCGAGCCGCATTCGGAGCAAGACGACGCCGCAGGTAGAGAACGGACAGCGAGCGAGCCGCATTTGCGCCAAGGTGACGTGAAATCAGAACCACCCTTAAAAAGGGTGGTTTGCTCTTAGGGTATAACCCACGGGCC
>CAUFRO010000003.1 GCA_959027945.1 uncultured Collinsella sp. | reverse complement strand
GAGCGTCCGGCTGATAACCGGGAGGTCACAAGTTCGAATCTTGTCAGGTCCACCACTTTCTTTCGCAATAAACACCCCAGCGAGAGCCGAGTCGCCGCTGGGGTGTTTATTACTGTCTCCGTGGGGGTTTAGCTCAGCTGGGAGAGCGCGGGCTTTGCAAGCCTGAGGTCAGGGGTTCGATCCCCCTAACCTCCACCATGATGGACCTGTAGCTCAGTTGGTTAGAGCGTCCGGCTGATAACCGGGAGGTCACAAGTTCGAATCTTGTCAGGTCCACCATCAAAACTGTTAAAAGCCTCGGGGCAATTGCCTCGAGGCTTTTTTCTTAGCCACAGAAGGTAGTCAAAAAAGCTCTGTCCCAAATTAACTACTTTGATTTTGTGTGCTACGCGAAAGTTTGGGTAGTATAGCTATTCAACGCGGCGGGCCGCCGCGTGTTAACCGCTACGTACCGGAGGTGTTCCATGGTTCGTGTCGACATAGAGACCATCGTCATGGCCGCCGGTCCCGTGCCATCGCTTATCGTGCTTCGCGAACGCTGCAGCAAGTCGGATTCCCCCGCGCCGCTGCGCTCCCTCTCCATCCAGACTGGCTCGTTTGAGGCTGCGGCAATCAGCCGCGGCATCGACAGCGGACGCGCCGATCGCCCGATTACCCATGACCTGTTGCTCGATACTGTTGGCGCCCTGGGCGCCAAGCTCGAGCGCATCGAGATCGTTCGCGCCGAGCCGCCGGTGTTCTACGCGACGATTGTCGTACTGGCCGATGGTGACGAGCGCAAGATCGATGCCCGTCCCAGTGATGCCATTGCCCTTGCCGTGCGCAGCAATGCCCCCATGTTTGTGGAGGACGACATCATGAATCGCCTGGGCACTGTTTCTGCCCATACCGAGGAAGTTGACGACGAGCAGGAGTTCGAGAAGTTCGACGAGTTCGTCCATACGCTCTCGCCCGATGACTTCTAAATGCGGGGCGGCCAGGATGCGGAGCGTTCGCTGATGGCCGGCGGTATGTCGGCTGAGGCGGCTGCGATCGCCCGCGAGGCCCAGATGCGCTCGGAGGCTTCTGAGGCGGCTCGCATTGCCTATGTGACGCAGGCCCGCACGCTCCGCGAGCGCCGCGGCTCGTTTATCAAGATGGTTGTCGTCTCCGCCCTTGTCGCGGCAATCTGCTCACGCCTTCGTGGTACAGTTGGTGCGCTTGGGTTTTCGATCTCTACGGGCCTGGTGATCTGGGGCGTGGTCGATGCAGTCATGCTGACCAGTCAGATCAAGGTGCTCGACAAGCGCGCGGCGGACATGATGCGCACCCGCGACGCTGCCGCCAAGATCGCCGCCGAGGCACAAGAACTGTAACGACGTCAGACTCGATGGGAAGGTCTAAAGATGGCGCAGGATATGCAGGATGCCGGTAACGTCTCCGCCGAGCTCGACGCCATGGTGTGCGATCTGATCGGCGCGTTCTTGGACGACCTTGCCGCCGGTGAAAACCCTGGCGTGGTCGTGGCAATTGAGGATGCTGCTTCCAACCGTTATCTGGCGGCGCTCGACGAGGACGGCGAAGAGGCGTGCCTGGAGGCGGCCACCAACTTTATCTCCGAGCACAAGATGGGTCTTAAGGACGAGGGCCTGGGCCGTATCGTCCGCTATGCCATCGGCTACACCGGCTGCGTCGAGATCGATGGCGGCTACCATGACGCCCTGCTCGTGAGCTTTTTCGAGACGACGCTCGAGAGCGGTTTTTCGGCATATGTGCTGTATGAGGGCATGGGCGCCGGCGATGGTTTTATGTGGAGCGACCCTGAACCTGCAGGTGAGGAAACCCCTCTCATCTAAAATCGCTAAAATAAACGAGTTTTCGGTAAAAGGCTCAATATTCCCGCTGAGCGTTGTATCGCTGGGCGGGCCGCATACGCGTGCCGTTTGTATATGGATAGAAGATAGGGGAACTACATGCGCGTAGACAATCTGAGGAACATCGCCATCATCGCCCACGTCGACCACGGCAAGACGACGATGGTCGACAAGCTCCTGCGTGCCACGGACGCCTTCCGTGCCAACCAGCAGGTCGAGGACCGCGTCCTGGATTCCAACGACCAGGAGCGCGAGCGCGGCATTACGATTCTCGCCAAGAACATCTCTATCGAGTATAAGGACGTCAAGATCAACGTCATCGACACCCCGGGCCACGCCGACTTCGGCGGCGAGGTCGAGCGCGTGCTGCGTATGGCCGACGGCGCCCTGCTGCTGGTCGATGCTTTTGAGGGCCCCATGCCCCAGACCCGCTTCGTGCTGCGTCACGCTATCGACACCGGCCTTAAGATCATGATCGTCATCAACAAGATCGACCGTCCGGGCGCCAACCCCGAGAAGGCCTACAACGACTGCCTGGACCTCATGGCCGACCTGGGCGCCACCGACGACCAGCTTGAGTTCGCCATGGAGCACGTGGTCTACGCCAGCGCCATGAATGGCTTTGCCCGCCTTGATCCCAACGACGGCAACATGGACATGTATCCGCTGCTCGATATGATCATCGACGACATGCCCGCGCCCGAGGTTGACGAGAACGCTCCGCTGGCCATGCAGTGCGTGACCATCGACCACTCCAACTTCGTTGGCCGTATCGGCATCGGTCGCGTGTATTCCGGCGCCATCCATCAGGGCGACCAGATTCTGGTTGTGAAGAACGACGGCTCCAGCGCCACCGCTACCGTCAAGCAGCTCTTTACCTTCGACTACCTGGGCCGCACCGAGTGCCAGGAAGTCGGCGCCGGCGACATCGCCGCCGTCGTGGGCATCGACCGCACCGATATCGGCGATGTCTACACCGATCCCGAGAACCCCGTCGAGCTCGAGCCCATCGAGATCGACCCGCCGACCCTGTCCATCGTCTTCGAGGCTTCGACCTCCCCGCTCGTCGGTCGCGACGGAGACATCGTGGGCGCCCGTCAGCTCAAGGAGCGCCTGTTCAACGAGGCCGAGAACAACGTGACCATGAAGATCGAGGAGCTCGAGGACAAGAGCGGCGTCGAGGTCTCGGGCCGCGGCATTCTGCACCTGTCCGTTCTGATGGAGTCCATGCGCCGCGAGGGCTTTGAGTTCCAGGTCGGCCGTCCCCGCGTTCTGTTTAAGAAGGACGAGAACGGCAACAAGATGGAGCCTGTCGAGCAGGCCGTCGTTGAGTGCCCGGACGAGTACTCGGGCAAGGTCGTTGAGGTCTTCGGTACCTCCGGTGGCATCATGACGAGCATGGATACCTCGGGTATCGTGACGCACCTCGAGTTTAAGATCCCGACCCGCGGCATCATGGGCCTTAAGAACCGCATCATGAACGTCACCCACGGCGAGGGCGTGTTCTACCACACCTTCCTGGAGTACGGTCCCTACGCCGGCGAGATCGGCAACCGTCAGAACGGCGCAATGATCTCCATGACCACCGAGAAGGCCGTTGCCTATGCTCTGGGTACGCTGCAGGAGCGCGGCCAGCTTTTTGTTGAGCCGGGCACCGAGTGCTACGAGGGCATGATCGTGGGCGAGCGCAGCAAGGCTGGCGACATGGTCGTCAACATCGCCCGTACCAAGAACCTGGGCAACCAGCGTTCCTCGACCTCCGATATCTCCGTTCAGCTGGTGCCGCCCCGCACCTTCTCGCTGGAGGAGGCGCTGGAGTACATCGCCGACGACGAGCTGGTTGAGATTACCCCCAAGAACATCCGCCTGCGCAAGCGCCTGCTCAACGCCACCGACCGCAAGAAGGCCGCCGTCCGCGCCGGCCAGGTCAACAAATAAGCGCTGGACTTTATAGCGTCTAACAAGAAAGGGCGTCGACCGTAATGGTCGGCGCCCTTTTTGTGCATAGGGACTGAGCTGGTCTGCACCACCACAAAGGTGCCTGGTCCCTTTGTGGTGGTTGGCGGCTAAGCGGTGGGGAGTCCTGGCGTGTTAGCCGGCTGCTGCGGCTTGACGCGGGCGTTGCGCCAGATGATTTGGATGATGTAACCGAGCATAAAGACAAAGGCCACGCCGCTGATGAAGTCACCTACGAGGGGAAGCCCCGTGAGGGCGCCTGCGATTACGCCGCCCACGGCTGCCATGGCGTAGCGGTTTTGGTTGTGTCCAACCATGCGGGCGATCGCGCACCCTGCAAAGGCACTCGACACCAGCGCGATGCCAATAACACCGCACATGAGGGCTCCGGCAAGCGACAGACCAGCGATAGAGATAATTAGCAGTAGGACGGCGGGGACGATAGCAATCGTGCCCAGAAGACCGCTCACCCACAGGGGCATGGGGCGCTGGTGGAGCATGCCGGCGGCGCCGGCGGTCGCGCGCGGAAAGACGAGCTCGAGCAGCAGAGCGACAAAGCAGGTCGAGAGGGCCGCGGCGACGATACCGCCGATGACATCGTTGGCGGTGGAAGTATCTTCGTTTTCGGTGCGGTCGATCTTGAGCGCGCCGACCTCGGCTCCCGCGGCGCGCTCGGGGTCCTCGGAAACATGGGCGTTCACGGTGCCGGTGATGTGGGCGTTCTTGCCCAGGATGAGCTTGTCGGCCCAGACCTCGACATCGCCCTCGACGGTGCCATCGATGGTCACCGTATCGCCCGCGAGCGCTGCCGACTTGGTAGAGCCGCGCAGGGCAACCGTCTCGCCTATCGCATAGAAGCAGTTGGCGGTGCTGTCGGAATTGAGCACGACATGCTGACCGACGACCGTGACACCGCCATCAACCGTAGTCTTGGCAATGTCGATGGTGCGCGCCGCAAGACGAACGGCGCCGCCCACCGTGCAGTCGCGGATCGAGAGGGTATCGCCCGCGGCGATGATATCGCGGTCGATGGAGGTGTCATCCAGGTTGAGGCTCTGACCTGCCCAGTACAGGTCACCTTCGACGCCGGACGGAGTGGCGTCATTGTCGGTCGCAAGTACGTTGCCTGCGGCGTCCGTGCCGGCAAGAGCCGTAGCGGGAAGTGCGGTGAGCGCCAGAGCGATGAGCGCGAATAGGATGGTGATGCGGCCCCACGCTTTACGGCGCTGGGTCGACGGGAATTGATTGTGGGGCATAGTGAATCCTTCGTCAGATGCTCGATATGCACCTAACAGGGTACCCAACGCGTGGGCGCTCTAAAAGAACCTCTCGGTTGCATTTCGAAGGATGAGCCCGCGCAATCTACTTTTTGTGGTGCAAAAAGCGCGCGATGTCCTCTTCGGTGGGGCTTTTGATGTCAAAACGCAGCGACAGCCAGCGCAGCCCCATGGTTACCGCAACGCATACGATCAACGCGGTGATGTTGCTGACGACGCCGCTCATGACAAGGCATACATAGCTCGCCGAGCCGGCGATGGCTGCGATGGCATAGAAGTTGGTGCGCTGGAAAATGCCCGGTACCACGCCCATAAAACTGTCGCGCAGCATGCCGCCGCCCACCGCGGTGAAAAAGCCCATCATGATGCACACCGCCGGCGCAAAGCCGTAGACCAGCGCCTTGTCTGCTCCAGTGGCGGCATAGATGCCGACCGAGATGATGTCGAGCAGGGGAATGAGTTTTTCGGGTTTGTCGACGATTGCCGGGAAAATATAGATGATGGCTGCCGTGGCAATGGAAAGCGGGAGCGCCATCGGCTGGTTGAGGATGTAGACGTTGCCCACCTGCAGCGTCATATCGCGCAAGAGACCGCCGCCCAGACCGCAGACCACGGCGAGCGCGACCGCGCCCACCAAGTCGAGCTTGTGCTCGCGTGCGACCAACACGCCCGAGATCGATGCAGCGACAACAGCGAACATCTCGAGCCAAAATGGGATAGCGACCATGGCATCCGTGGCGTGTGAGGTAACGGTCATAGCGGCGGCGACGGGCAAGATGGGGTCCTTTTGGTTGCGGGTTTAGACAATGCCCGTACATAGTACATGGTTGGCGGGCGTGGTGACCCTATTGCTCGGTAAACGGTCGGGACTGGGAACGGTCATAGGTTCCATGTTTGGGGATCCGGGTTGATGCTGAACGCGATGGGGGCGTGGTCGAATAGGAGGGATGTCCAAATTTTGAGCTTTGCTCAAAATTTATCCGGTCGGCTTACGCCGACCGCGCTGCGCTAAAAACGCGCCACTGGCGCGTTTTCTTTACGCTTTGCGCCCTGGCGGGTTCGAATCCCTCCTCCTCCGCCGTATTTGCTTGTAAGGGACTTAAAAGAAAAAAGCCCCCGATCTGGGAGCTTTCTCAACCAAAATGGCGGAGGAGGAGGGATTCGAACCCTCGTGACCTTATACAGGCCAAACGGTTTTCGAGACCGCCGCATTCAACCACTCTGCCACCCCTCCGCGTGGGGTAAAAACAAAGCAGGCTCGAAGGCCTGCTTTGGAATTAACTGGCGGAGAGTCAGGGATTTGAACCCTGGAGACGCTTTTGACGCCTACACGATTTCCAATCGTGCTCCTTCGGCCACTCGGACAACTCTCCGTTAAATGCGAAAGTTAGTATACACGAGGAATCGCAAGGTGCAAGCCGAAAACTTAGCATTTTTTAAAACGCTTGGCCGCACTTGGCGTTGCAGTGGGGTTTGAGGTGCCAAAAAACGGCTTCCGACCAGCGTGGTTGATCAACTCAATTGTTCAAAAAGGGTATTCATAAGCGACTTGGCAATGAATTTAAAAATCTTTGGTTGGTGCTGTGGGCCACTGGTATGCATTTTGCGACCACAGCCTTGTGCCCGTTGACCTGCGGCTTGGCTCAGCTTGTCCCCGCGGCACCGTATCTTGTCCACAAATCCGTCAAGCATTTGGTCGGCATTTGGTTGGAATGCGCATGAAACGTCGTGCGAGTATGGGCATATGTGGAGGTCATGAGGTTGTAGCTGCATATTCTTGCAGCCTAGGAGGTTGAAAGATATTATTACCAAGTCTTTTCCTGCTTCAGGCGCACCTTCACGACCTGAAGCCACATTTGCCCAGAGGAGGTGACAATATGAAGGCTTATGAACTGCTGTTCTTTGTTGACCCGTCGCTCGACCCCGAGACTCGTCTCGCTGTTATGAAGCGTATCGATACCACGATCGCTGAGGGCGCTGGCAAGGTCGACTCCGTTGACGAGTGGGGCAAGCGCAAGCTCGCCTACGAGATCAACGACCTCACCGATGGTGACTACACCCTCATCAACTTCCACGCAGATCCTACCCAGATCGCCGAGCTTGATCGCGTCCTGCGCATCACCGACGCTGTGGTCCGCCACATGATCGTCCGTCGCGACGACCAGGAGTAAGACTGTCGTTTTGGACTGGGCTTGTGCCCCAAGAGGAAGTAGTGAGTTATGAGCATCAATCGAGTGAACATCACCGGTAACCTCACCCGCGATCCCGAGCTGCGCGCCACAGCCGGCGGAACCCAGGTTCTGTCCTTTGGCGTCGCCGTGAACGATCGTCGCCGCAACGCGCAGACTGGCGAGTGGGAGGACTATCCCAACTTTGTCGACTGCACCATGTTCGGCACCCGCGCCGAGGCCGTGAGCCGTTTCCTGGCAAAGGGAAACAAGGTCGCGATCGAGGGCAAGCTGCGCTACAGCTCTTGGGAGCGCGACGGCCAGCGCCGGAGCAAACTTGAGGTCATCGTCGATGAGATCGAGTTTATGAGCTCCCGTGGTGGCCAGGGTGGCTACGACCAGGGCGGTTACGCCCCCGCAGCTCCCGCGCCTGCAGCACGTCCTGCCGCGCCGGTGGCTACGCCGCCCGCGGTCGACGTCTACGATGAGGACATCCCGTTCTAAGGGTTGTTCACCTATTTTTGAGTGAGAGGCGGCTTCGGTTCGCCGAAGTTGCCAAATGAAAGGTATTTTGACATGGCTAATGATTTTTCTGCACGTCAGCCGCGTCGTAAGTACTGCCAGTTCTGCAAGGAGAACACTGAGTTCATCGACTATAAGGACACTCAGCTTCTCCGTAAGTACATGACCGACCGTGGCAAGATCAAGCCCCGTCGCGTCACTGGCGCTTGCACGCAGCATCAGCATGACATCGCCAACGCCATCAAGCGCGCCCGCGAGATGGCTCTCCTGCCGTACACCGTCCCCGTGGTTTCCTCTCGTGGCAACCGCGACCGCGGCTAAGAAGGGAGACGCATCATGAAGGTTATTCTTCTCGATGAGATCAAGGGCAAGGGCGGCGAGGGTGACGTCGTAGAGGTCGCTCAGGGTTACGCTGAGAACTTCCTGTTCCCCAAGAAGCTCGCTGTTGCCGCCACCAAGGGCAACCTCAAGCAGCTTGACGAGCGTCGCAACAACATCGCCAAGCGCGAGGCCGTCCGTCTGGCTACCGCCAACGAGACCAAGGCTGCCTTCGAGGGCAAGACGGTCACCGTTGACGTCAAGGTCGGCGACGAGGGCATCCTCTTTGGCTCCGTTACCGCCGCTATGATCGCTGATGCCATCAAGGCTCAGCTCGGTATGGACATCGACCGCAAGCGCGTCGAGCTCGGTAAGCCCATCAAGGTTGCCGGTGCCCACACCGTTGCCATCTCGCTGTACCGCGAGATCAAGGCCGAGGTTGTCGTTCTCGTCGGCGTTACCGCCGAGGAGCTCGCTGCCGAGGCTGAGGTCGAGGAGGCCGCTGAGGTCGCCGAGGCCGAGACCGCCGAGGTCGAGACTGAGGCTGCTGCCGAGTAGCATTTGCTGCAACGCAACAATCTTGTTCTAAGAAGGGCGCTCTGGGAAACCGGGGCGCCCTTTTGTTTTTTGCGCTGAGTGGGTGTCATGGTGAACGTTGCGTCGAAGTCCTATATACGGGACCGTTCATCCGTTTCGTTCGGTGATGATTGCCGGGGCGCGGCCCGTTTTGGGACTGTGGCTGATACTATGGATGCTCGCAAGCGATATGAATGAGGATGCTCATGGCATATGACGAAAGGGAGACGGGGCTGACGGTCGAGGACCGTGGCTCCAAGTTGGGTCTCCCTCAAAACCAAGATGCAGAGGCCAATGTACTGGCCGCCATGCTGCTGTCGCCCGAGGTGGTCGAGGAGGCCCAGGTCGAGCTGCAGCCCGATGACTTCTACCGGCCCATTCATAAGACCATCTACACCGCGATGGTCGATATGTACAACAGCCGCATTCCCATCGACTCTATCTCGCTGATTGATTACCTGCGCAGCATCAACAAGCTTGATGCCGTGGGCGGCGAGGCCTACATTTTGGAGCTGATGGGTCAGACCCTGTCGCTCGTGAACTGGCAGCACCATGCCGCCATCGTCCGTCGCGACTCGATGCTGCGCGAGCTGATCGGTGCCACCAACGAGATCAACGCCCTGGCCTATAACGCCCCTACCGACACCAAAGAGGTCGTGGAGCTGGCCGAGAGCAAGCTGCTCAAGGTCACGGCGCGCGAGGTCAAGTCGAGCTATAAGACACTGACTGAGTTTATGGTCGAGGCCTATAACGAGGCCGAGGAAGTGTGTAAGGCCGGCGGACAGGCCGCGGGCGTGCCCACCGGCTTCCCGTCGCTCGACCGCATGCTCATGGGTTTCCGCGAGGGCCAGCTCATCATTATCGGCGCCCGCCCTGCCGTGGGTAAGACGTCGTTCGCTCTGAACTTGGCGCTGAATGCCGCCGCTGCGGGCTATACCGTCGGCTTCTTTTCGCTGGAGATGTCGGGCAAGGAAATTGCCCAGCGCCTGATTTGCGCCTACGCCATGATTTCAATCAGCGACTTCCGTACGGGCCGCATTAGTCCCGAACAGTGGGCCAATATCAACGAGGCCACGCAGACCTTGTCTAAGCTCGACATCCTGATTGACGATACGCCCGGCACCACGGTGACCGAGATCCGCGCCAAGAGCCGCCGCATGCTCCACAATAAGGAGAAGGCCATCATCATCCTGGACTACCTGCAGCTGGTGAGTCCTCCGCCGGGGCGTCGCTCCGAGAGCCGTACCGTCGAGGTCTCCGAGATGTCGCGTGGTCTGAAGATTATGGCCAAGGAGCTCAAGATTCCGCTGATCGCACTGTCGCAGCTGTCGCGTCAGGTCGAGTCCCGTACCGGCAAGCGCCCGCAGCTGTCCGACCTGCGTGAATCGGGCTCCATCGAGCAGGACGCCGACATCGTTATGTTCTTGGACCGCTCCGCCGATGAGGCTGAGGCCTCGCGTGACGATCGACCCGACGAGGGCGTTACGCGTATCGTCGTGGCCAAGAACCGTTCGGGCCCGATCGGTGACGTCGACCTGATGTTCCTGCCGGCATCCACCAAGTTCTATGAGCTTGATGGGGCGCATACCGAGGAGTAGGACAGGCGCCCGTTGCACGGGTATACTGGGAATGTTTTGTGCTTCTGCGTGCCAGCGTGGCGCGTAGACAGTCCATGAATGTAAGGAGTAAACATGCCGTCAACCGTTTTGGTCGGTGCCCAGTGGGGCGATGAGGGCAAGGGTAAGATCTGCGACCTGGTCGCCGGCGACTTCGATGCCGTCGTGCGCTATTCGGGCGGTAACAACGCCGGCCACACCATCGTCGTCAACGGCAAGAAGTACGGCCTGCACCAGGTGCCCTCCGGCATCATGTATTCCGACCATATGTCGGTGATCGGTAACGGCTGCGTTGTCAACCCCAAGGTTGTCCTTGAGGAGATTGACATGTTCGAGGCCGACGGCATCACCACCAAGAACCTCAAGATCAGTGGCAACGCGCACATCATCATGCCTTACCACATCGATCTGGATGGTGCTTTTGAGCAGAAGCTCGGCAAGAAGAACATTGGTACCACCAAGCGCGGCATCGGTCCGTGCTACCAGGACAAGATGGCCCGCATTGGCCTGCGCATGCAGGACATGCTGGACGAGGCGCTGTTCCGCGACAAGCTGGAGACCGCTCTTGCCCGCGTGAATCCCGAGCTCGAGCTCATCTACCACCTGCCCACCTACACCGTGGACCAGATCTGCGACGAGTACCTGCCCATGGCCGAGCGCCTGCGCCCCTACATCACCGAGACGAGCCTGCTGCTCAACAACATGATCGATGAGGGCAAGAACCTGCTGTTTGAAGGCGCCCAGGCGACGCTGCTCGACATCGACCACGGAACCTATCCGTACGTGACGTCTTCCAACTGCACCGCCGGCGGCGCCATCACCGGCTCTGGCGTGGGCATGAAGAACGTCGACCGCGTGCTGGGCGTCATGAAGGCCTATATCACCCGCGTCGGTTCGGGCCCCATGCCCACCGAGCTTTCCTATGAGTCCGAGGATGGCCACACGCTGACCGAGGAGGGCTATGAGTACGGCGTGACCACCGGTCGCCGTCGTCGTTGCGGCTGGTTTGACGGCCCTATCGCCAACTATGCCTCGCGCGTCAACGGCCTCACCGACATCGCCGTGACCAAGCTCGACGTGCTTTCGGCCTTCGACACCATCAAGGTGTGCGTGGCCTACGACGTCGATGGCGAGCGCTACACGAGCGTGCCCGAGCATCAGGTGCGCTTTGAGCATGCCAAGCCCATCTACGAGGAGCTCCCCGGCTGGAAGTGCGACATCACCGGTTGCCGCAGCTTTGATGAGCTGCCGCAAGAGGCTCAGGACTACGTGGCGTTTATCGAGGATCTGGCACACACCCGCGTGACGTTCATTGGCGTTGGCGCCGGTCGCGAGCAGATCATCAACCGATTCTGGAAGTAATCGGTTTATACGGTTATTGCGATATACCCCTTTGCAGCCCAGACGGGCGGCCGAGGGGTATATTTGCTTGCAAAGGGCTCGCGCGGAGCGGGCCATTCATCCATAGAGGAGGCACCCTTGAAGGCGGACACTCAAACCATCGACATCCTGTTGTTGGGCAGCGGCGGCCGCGAGCATGCTCTGGCAGCCAAGCTCGCAGCATCACCGCGCGCCGGCAAGCTCTACATCGCGCCGGGTAACGGCGGCACCGCGAGCTGCGGCGAGAACGTGGTTCTCGACGACTGCGATCCTGCGGCCGTGGCGGCGTTTGCTCAGAGCCACGGATGCGGACTCGTGGTAATTGGCCCCGAGGCTCCGCTCGTGGCGGGCGTGGCCGACGCCGTGCGCGCGGCGGGTATTCCCTGCTTTGGCCCGGGTGCCGAGGGCGCCCAGATGGAGGGCTCTAAGCTGTTCTCCAAGCAGCTCATGGAGCGTGCGGGCATTCCGACGGCAGCCTATGGTTCGTTTACCGACGAGGCTTCGGCTCTCGCCTACGTGCGCGAGCAGGGCGCCCCGCTGGTCGTCAAGGCCGACGGCCTTGCCGCGGGCAAGGGCGTTATCGTGGCGACCGAACTTGAGCAGGCCGAGGAAGCCGTACGCGAGTGCTTTGGCGGCACCTTTGGCGATGCCGGCAACACCGTGGTTATCGAGGAGATGCTGACCGGCCCCGAGTGCTCGCTGCTGGCCTTTACCGACGGCAAGACCGTGCGCCCCATGGCCACCTCGCAGGACCACAAGCGCGCGCTCGAGGGCGACAAGGGTCCCAACACCGGTGGCATGGGCGTCTACAGCCCGGTGCCCATCGTGACTGACGAGGAGCACGCCACCATGGTGAAGGTCATGGAGCAGACCGTGGCCGAGCTCGCTGCCGAGGGCATCGACTACCGCGGCTGCCTGTATGGCGGCTTTATGCTCACTCCCGCCGGCCCCAAGGTGCTGGAGTTCAACGCCCGCTTTGGTGATCCCGAGACGCAGGTCGTGCTGCCGCGCCTTAAGAACGACCTGGTCGAGGTCATGCTGGCTTGTGCCAACTGCGAGCTCGATCAGATTGAGCTCGACTGGCGTGACGAGTGGGCCGTGGCCGTTGTCCTGACGAGCGCGGGCTACCCCGGCAGCTACGAGAAGGGCAAGGTCATCACCGGTATCGCCGATGCCGAGGCCATGGAGAACGTGACCGTATACCACGCGGGCACTGCCGTGGTGGACGGTCAGCTCGTGACCAATGGTGGCCGCGTGCTTGCCGTGACCGCTCTGGGCGACACGTTCGAGAACGCTCGCAACCTTGCCTACGAGGCCTGCGAGAAGATTGATTTTGAGGGCAAGACCCTGCGTCACGACATCGGCCTGCGCGCGCTGCGCGGTCGCGACGCCTGGGATGCCTAAAATCCGAGAGGAATGAGACGGATGGACGAGAAGAACGAAGAGCTCGTGGACGCGCAGATCGTCGAAGAGGACAGCCGCATGTATGGGCACGCCGAGGGCGAGCCTGGTGGTGAGGTCGCTGACGAGCCGGCGCTGGTGTTGGGCGATGACGACCCGCACGATGCCGAGCTGCACGAGAAGATTCTTTCGGAGGAGTGCGCCTGGAAGGGCAAGATTCTCGACGTCCACCGGCTTGAGGTTGAGCTGCCCAACGGTCACCGCAGCGCCCGCGATATCGTTCGCCATCCGGGTGCGGCGGCCGTTGTGGCACTGACCGAGAGCGGCAAGATCGTACTGGTGCGTCAGTACCGCACCGCCATCGACCGCGTGACGGTCGAGATTCCTGCCGGCAAGCTCGACCCGGGCGAGGACCCGCTCGATTGCGCCAAGCGCGAACTGCATGAGGAGACGGGCTTTAGGGCTGGTCGTATTCGCTTTTTGACGTCGATTGTCACGTCCTGCGGTTTTTGCGATGAGATCATCCATATCTACTTGGCTACCAAGCTCGAGTTTGATGCGCCCAACCCCGATGATGACGAGTTTGTCAACGTGGACCTGGTGCCGCTGCACGAGCTGATCGACGCCGTACTCGACGGCAAGATCGAAGACGCCAAGACCGTCGTAGGCGCCTTGGCCTGTGACAGCATCGCACACAGGCTGGGCGGAACTGAGCTTTAAAAGCGAGGGCGACCCTGGGGCAAACGCTACTGATTATTTGCCCCAGGGTCTTACGTTATTGTTTTATCTCCGAGGACTGCATGTTTAAGAGGTTTCTTTCGTATTACGAGCCCCAGATGGGGCTTTTTGTTGCTGATACTGTTTGTGCTCTGGTGCTTGCCGCCATTGACCTGGCGTTCCCCATTATCCTGCGCAATTTGACCGGTGGACTGTTTACCCAGGGCCAGGCTGCCATTATGCAGGCGCTCGGCATGATCGCGGTGGGCTTGGTGCTGATGTATGCCGTCCGCTGTGCCTGCCGCTACTTTGTGAGCTATTGGGGTCACGTGATGGGCGCGCGCATGGAGTCCAAGATGCGCGAGGACCTGTTCGACCAGTATGAGCGCTTTAGCTTTGCGTACTTCGACCGCAACAGCTCGGGCGACATGATGAGCCGCGTGGTCAACGACCTGTTCGATATCTGCGAGGCGGCGCACCACGTGCCCGAGTGGATCATCATCTGCGGCATCGAGATTATCGGCTCGTTTGTGATTCTCTTTACCATCGCTCCGGTGCTGGCACTCGCCATGGCCGTGGTGACGGCGGCGTTTGCGGTCGTCATGTTTTGGCAGAACATGCGCATGCGCGAGGTCTTTAGCGACAACCGCAAAAAGATCAGCGGCATCAATGCGCAGCTGCAGGATTCGCTGGCGGGCATGCGCGTGGTCAAGAGTTTTGCCAATGAGGAGACCGAGCGTGCCAAGTTCCGTGCCTCTAACGACCGCTACCTTTTGTCCAAGGAGAACATGTATCACGCCATGGGCGTCTATACCGCGACGTATGGCCTGCTCTCGGGTGTGCTCTATGTGATCGTAGTGCTGCTGGGCGGCTGGCTGGTCGCCCAGGGACAGCTGCAGGCGGTCGATATGGCGACCTTTGCACTCTATATTTCGCTGTTCTGCACGCCGCTTGAGACGCTCGTCAATTCGGCCGAAACGTATCAGAAGGCTATCGCCGGCTTTAAGCGTATGGACGAGGTGCTCTCGACCGCGCCGGATATCCAGGACAAGCCGGGCGCCACTGATCTGCAGGTGACTGCCGGCGCCGTGGAGTATCACGACGTGTGCTTTAACTACGAGGACGTTGAGCTGGGCGAGGGCGATGCCGACGAGCGTCCCGTTATCGACCATATGGACCTGTCTATCAAGCCCGGGCAGACCATCGCGCTGGTTGGCCCCTCGGGCGGCGGCAAGTCCACGACCTGTTCGCTGCTGCCGCGCTTTTATGACGTGGCTGCCGGATCCATTAGCATCGACGGCCAGGACGTGCGTGACGTGACGCAGCATAGCCTGCGCCGTGCCATCGGCCTGGTGCAGCAGGATGTCTACCTGTTTGACGGTACGATTGGCGAGAACATCGCCTACGGCAAGCCGGGTGCTACGGCAGAAGAGATCGCTGAGGCGGCCCGTCGCGCCAATATCGATACCTTTATCGAGTCGCTTCCACAGGGCTATGACACGGTCGTGGGCGAGCGCGGCAGCCGTCTTTCGGGCGGGCAGAAGCAGCGCGTTGCCATCGCGCGTGTGTTTCTCAAGAACCCCAAGATCCTGATTTTGGACGAGGCGACGAGTGCTTTGGATAACGAGAGCGAGGAGGCGGTGCAGGAGTCGCTCGAAGAGCTGGCACGCGGCCGCACCACGATTATCATTGCCCACCGTCTTTCGACCATTAAGCACGCCGATGAGATTGCGACCGTTGAGCATGGTCGCGTTGTGGAGCGTGGCACGCACGAGGAGCTTCTCGCCCGTGGCGGCACCTATGCCCGTTACTATCGAATGCAGTTCGAAGGTGCGCGTGCGCACGAGCTCGACTGATTGATATGACAGGAAGTTTATGGCTGACAAGAACCCTTTGACTCCGGAAGAAGTGACGGAGTTATTCTCCGAAATCGATGCATCCGGCGTCTTGGATCCCACGCTTGCCAAAAAGCGAACCGAGCGCATGCGTGAGAAGGAGGCTGCGTCCAAGCGCGGTGACAAAGCGGCGCTAGCGCAGCTGCGCAGTGAGGACCGCGCGAGCCAGGCAAAACATATCGACCCGCTGTCCGAGGACGATCCTTCGGGCTCGCAGGTGAGCCATACCATTACGAAGACCGCGATGGCCGTGGTCATCGGTATTTTGGTGCTGATCGTGGGCATGCAGATTGGCTACGGCGTGATGCGTCGTCTGAACACCGCCAACCTGTCCGAGAGCGTTTCGGTCGATACCGTTTCGACGGCGCTGAAGGGTGGACTTGAATGGGGCAACGGCTTTACGCAGTTCCCGCTCGACTTTACCGTCGATGAAGCCGATGAACGCACGGGCACGGTCGAGGTGACGGTGTTGAACACATCGTCTGCCAACGAGCTCGAGCTGCTGTCCAACGGGCAGATTCAGGCCGCGGCGCTTGCGACCAACGCGTTGCTCAACGATAAGATCGACCGCGTGGTGTATAACGTTCACGCCTATATCGACGAGGATAGCAACATTCAGCACGATTCCTTCTTTGGCATGTTCCCCGCGCGCGGCCACCAGAGCGCCATTTTGACGTTCGTGTGGACCAAGAGCTCATCCAACGCCACGAGTATCGACTGGAAGATGCGCATCGTGAGTATGGATGACACCATCGCCGAGCGCATTCAGAAGCAGGTGAACTCGGTGTCGTCGTTGATTGAGGACCCGGTGGTGAGCCAGACCAAGATTGACGAGGAAAAAGCCGAGCGCGATCTGGAGCATCGTTTGCATGGCCGCGAGATTTTCCGTGGCGGCAAGCCCGATCGCACACCGTCCGAACTGCTGGAACAGGACAAGAAAAAGTAAGAGGCCATCATCCCGCGTGAGCCACAAGCCCCGCGGGATGATTTTTCTGGGACGGGGATTAAAAAACATTATGCATAGAAAGTCATAATTATCATTTCGTAAACATTTCGATGAAATTAACGCCATGAGGCATGCTTGCGGTTACAATACCGCGAGGCCTAACTACACACCTTTAAGCCGGTCCTGTGAGACCGGGAAGGAGAATTATGGCGAACAACCATACCGCGGGCGCTGCCGCCCGCACCTTCGCGCCCAGCGAGCTTTGCCAGCGTATGCTGGCCAAAACCAGCAAGGGCACCTGCGGTCCCTGCATCCTGTATCTTGAGGATGGGACCATTTTTTATGGACGTGCATGCGGCGCCGAGGGCACCGCGACCGGCGAAGTTTGCTTCAACACCTCGCTCGAGGGCTACTTTGAGGTCATGACCGACCCGAGTTATGCCGGCCAAATCGTAACCATGACCTATCCGCAGATCGGCAACTACGGTATCGACGAGACCGACGTCCAGTCGGCCTTCCCCGGCGACGCCGTGCGCCCTGCGAGCGCTCCGGCCATGTGCGGCATGATCGTTCGCGACATGTGCGCCACGCCTTCTAACTGGCGCTCGGCCGTCAGCGTGCCGGAGTACCTGCGCGCTCACGGCATCGTCGCTATCGAGGGTGTCGACACCCGCGCTCTGGTGCGCCATCTGCGCGACAATGGTTCCAAGATGGGCATTATCTCGACCGAGATCTTCGACGTCGACGAGCTTGCCGAGCGTCTGGCCGCAGCGCCTACGCTGGTAGGCGAGAACCTGGTCAAGACCGTAAGTTGCCCCGCACCTCATGAGTTTGTGGCCGCCGACCTGCCTGCCACGCATGACTTTGCGCTTTCGGCTGCCGCTCCTGCCCGTCACAAAGTGGTCGCCTACGACTGCGGTGTGAAGCGCGGCATTCTGGAAGGGCTGGTCCGCGCCGGCTGCGACCTTACCGTCGTGCCGTGGAATACGCCCGCGAGCGAGGTGCTCGACATGAATCCCGACGGCGTCTTTTTGTCCAATGGCCCCGGCGACCCCGACGCCGTGGTGGAGACCTACGAGCAGGTGCAGCAGCTGATCGGCAAGGTGCCGGTCTTTGGTATTTGTCTTGGTCACCAGATGATCAGCCTGGCCTGCGGCGCCCAGATGGAAAAGCTTAAGTTCGGTCACCGCGGTGGCAACCAGCCGGTTATGAACCTGGTAAGCCGCCGTGTGGAGATCACCGCACAAAACCATGGCTTTGGCCTGCTGTTCCCCAGCTTGGGCAAGCTTGTCCCCGAGCTTTCCGGCGGCGAGACCGAGCATGCGGCCGATGGAGATCTGCGCGTCTGGGTGCGCCGCGGAATCGCGCCGGTCGTGATGAACGAGCGCTTTGGTCGCATTCGCCTGACACATGTGAACCTCAACGACGGCACCGCCGAGGGCATCCAGCTGCTCGACGCACCGTGCTTCTCGGTCCAGTACCACCCCGAGGCCTCGCCTGGCCCCACCGATGCCCACTATCTCTTTACCGCCTTTACGCGACTCATGGACGGCGAGGAGAACTACCTGGACATCGATACCGCGAAGGACCGCCTTGCCGGCTGGAACTTTGCTGAGTCCGAGACCGCTGAGACCGAGGAGAACTAATATGCCTAAACGTACTGACATCAAGCGTATCCTCGTCATTGGTTCGGGCCCCATCGTCATCGGCCAGGCCTGCGAGTTCGACTACTCCGGCGCCCAGGCCTGCAAGGTGCTCAAGGAGGATGGCTTTGAGGTCATCCTGGTCAACTCCAACCCGGCGACCATCATGACCGACCCGGGTCTTGCCGACCGCACCTATGTCGAGCCCATCACCGCCGAGTTTATCGAGCGCGTAATTAAGAAAGAGCGTCCGGACGCGCTGCTGCCCACGCTAGGCGGCCAGACCGGTCTGAACGCCGCCGTCGAGCTGGCAAAGGACGGCACGCTCGATAAGTACGGCGTCGAGATGATCGGCTGCGACCTGGCCGCCATCGAGCGCGGCGAGGACCGCAAGCTCTTTAACGAGGCCATGGCCGAGATTGGCCTGGAGGTCGCGCGCTCGGGCTATGCCTACAGCGTGGCCGACGCCGAGGCCATCGCCGAGCGCGTGGGCTATCCCTGCGTGTTGCGTCCGAGCTTTACCCTCGGCGGTGCCGGCGGCGGCATCGCACATACCCACGAGGAGCTCGTCTCCATCGTGAGCCAGGGCCTGGAGCTCTCGCCCGCCCACGAGGTGCTGGTCGAGGAGTCCATCGAGGGCTGGAAAGAGTATGAGATGGAGGTCATGCGCGACCACGCCGGTAACGGCATCATCGTGTGCTCCATCGAGAATCTCGACCCCATGGGCGTGCATACCGGCGACTCCATCACCGTGGCGCCGGCGCAGACGCTCTCCGATCTTGAGTATCAGCGCATGCGCGTGGCCTCGCTCGCCATTCTGGAGAAGATTGGCGTCGAGACCGGTGGCTCCAACGTGCAATTTGCCGTGAACCCCAACACCGGTCGTTTAATCGTCATCGAGATGAACCCGCGCGTGAGCCGTTCGTCCGCGCTGGCCTCCAAGGCCACGGGTTTCCCCATCGCTAAGGCCGCCGCGCGCCTGGCTGTGGGCTATACGCTCGACGAGATTGTCAACGACATCACCAAGGCCACGCCCGCCTGCTTTGAGCCCACGATTGACTACTGCGTCGTTAAGGTGCCGCGCTTTGCCTTCGAGAAGTTCAAGGGTACCGACCCCACGCTCACCACGCGCATGAAGGCCGTGGGCGAGATCATGGCGATCGGCCGCACCTTTGAGGAGGCCTTCGGCAAGGCCATGCGTTCGCTGGAGGACGGTCACCAGGGTATCTGCGCCGGTGGCAAGGAGGGCGCCGACAAACTGAGCGACGATGAGCTCACTCAGGCCGTGGCAACCCCGACTGAGCACCGCATTTTCTTTGTGGTCGAAGCCCTGCGCCGCGGCTGGGATGTCGCGCGTATCCATGCCATCTGCGGCATCGACCCGTGGTACCTCAACCGCATCAACGATATGGTGCAGGTCCAGGAGAGCATCCGCGGCCTGCGTGTGGAGGACATTGACGCCGATGCGATGCGTCTGCTCAAGCAGTATGGCACGAGCGACGCCGAGATTGCCGCGCTGACCGGCTCGGACGAGCGCTTTGTGCGTGCCTATCGTAAGGGTCTGGGCGTGGTTCCCAGCATGAAGACGGTCGATACCTGCGCTGCGGAGTTCTCGAGTGCCACGGAGTACCACTACAAGACGTACGAGAACATCTACCGCACGAGCCCGGATGCCAAGAAGTGCGCGGCTCCCGACGAGACCACGCCGGCGGACAAACCCAAGGAGATGATCCTGGGCGCCGGCCCCAACCGTATCGGCCAGGGTATCGAGTTCGATTACTGCTGCGTGCACGCGAGCTACGCGCTGGCGGCCCGCGGCTTCGAGACCATCATGGTCAACTGCAACCCCGAGACCGTCTCGACTGACTACGACACCTCGGACCGCTTGTACTTTGAGCCGCTCACCTACGAGGACGTCATGGACGTCATTGACGTTGAGCGTCCTGACGGCGTCGTGGTGACGCTCGGCGGCCAGACTCCGCTTAAGCTGGCGCGCACGCTCGAGGAGAGTGGCGTCAACATCATGGGCACCAAGCCCGATGCCATCGACTTTGCCGAGGACCGCGAGCGCTTCGCCGCTCTGCTCGACAAGCTGGGCATTATGTATCCGCCGGCGGGCCAGGCCACCTCGTTTGAGGAGGCCGAGGCCGTGGCCGCGCACATCGGCTACCCGCTGCTGGTGCGTCCGAGCTACGTGCTGGGCGGCCGCGGCATGATGATCGCCTACGATGCCGAGCATCTGCGCGATTACATGGCAG
Source organism: uncultured Collinsella sp. (assembly GCA_959027945.1). Taxonomy (GTDB): domain Bacteria; phylum Actinomycetota; class Coriobacteriia; order Coriobacteriales; family Coriobacteriaceae; genus Collinsella. The sequence continues at coordinate 73,302 of CAUFRO010000003.1, read as the reverse complement.
AGGCTGCGCGCATTAGCCCCGACTACCCGGTGTACCTGGACCGCTTCCTGGAGGGTGCGATCGAGTCCGATGTCGACGCCCTGTGCGACGGCGAAGAGGTCTACATCGGCGGTATTCTGGAGCATATCGAGGAGGCCGGTATTCACTCCGGCGACTCCGCGACGTGCATCCCGCCGTTCAGCTTTAGCGAGAGCCTGCAGGCAAAGCTTCGCGAGACCACGCGCCGCATCGCGATGGCGCTGGGCGTACGCGGCCTGGTCAACGTGCAGTACGCCATCAAGGGCGAGACCGTCTACGTGATCGAGGCAAACCCGCGCGCCAGCCGTACCGTGCCGTTTATCTCCAAGGCCACCGGCGTGCCGCTGGCCAAGTGCGCGGCGCGTATCATGGCAGGCGATTCCATCGCGAGCCTGGGCCTGCCGAGCGACGAGCGTCAGCTGGACTGGTTCTGCATGAAGGAAGCCGTTATGCCCTGGGGTCGTTTCCCCGGTGCCGACGTTATCCTGGGGCCCGAGATGAAGTCGACGGGCGAGGTCATGGGTATCGCCAAGAGCTATCCCGAGGCATATGCCAAGACGCAGCTGGCGATCGACTACAAACTGCCCGACCCGAGCGCCGGCAAGGTGTTCATCAGCGTGTGCGACCGCGACAAGCGTCATATCCTTTCGGTCGCCCGTATCCTGCGCTACCTGGGCTTTGATATCTGCTCCACCGAGGGTACGGCGCGCGTGCTGCGCGGCGGCAACGTGACGTGCGAAGTCGTGGAGAAGATCAGCGGCCCGCACGACGGCGAGCGTCCCAACATCGGCGACCTCATCGCCGATGGCAAGATTGCGGTCATCATCAACACGCCGTACGGCCCGGGCTCGCGTGGCGACGGCTACCTGCTACGTACCGAGGCCGTGCGCCGCGGCGTGACCTGCGTGACGGCGATGTCCGCGGCCAACACGTACGTGAGTGCCATCGAGGCCGTGCGCGAGGACCAGCAGGGCCACGGCAGCGCTAACGACATGGGCATGGACGTCATCGCCCTGCAGGACCTGCCGCAGTACACGGTGTAGGGTGACCTGTCCGGCCGGGGCGGGGGCCGAGTTTCCCCCTTCGCTCCGGCTGCAAGCAGAGTCGCTCAGTGGGAAACTCGGCTCCCCCGCCCCGGCCTGCGGTGACTTGGTTGTGCCGTGTGCTGCAGAAGGGGCTTTGTGCGTCCGGTGGCAATCAGGGTTCCGGCAACGGTGGGCAGACATCCGGCGGTTCGAACGATGGCGCCCAGGCGGGAAAGCCCGCTGGTGACAAGGTTCAGGGTGGCAAGTCCGCTAACTCACTTGCGAGCACCGGTGATCAAACGGTGGCGACCGTCGCCGCGATCGGCGGCCTGGGTGCCGCGATCGCCGCAATCGGAGTCTTCCTTGCTCGTTTCCGCCGCAAGGAAGACTAGCGCGAGCGATTGACAATCGCACACGTTTCCCAAGAGGGCCGCGGTAACCGTCGCGGCCCTCACTTTACCGGAGCGGTCTGAGGACTCGCGTCTTTCGCTTCGGACTGCTGCGCAGGGTCAATCAGGCGGAGATCTCACCCGTGTCGGGTTTGCGATAGCTTGGCGAATATAATTACGCGAAATCTAGGATTTCTCAAAAACGCGAAGTAGATGATATATTGTACTTCGCGTTTTTCAGTTAATCTTAATTTTGCGAAGTGGATTGCCATGAGACTTATTAATCGACCGTTCTATATGGATAAGCTCTCCAAGGTGGCGGGTTCGCCAGACATCAAGGTGATTACCGGAATCAGGCGATGCGGAAAATCGAAATTGCTTGAGGCGTTTGCCAGCCAACTTCGTTCAAACGACCCCTCGGCCAACGTCATACACGTCAACTTCAATCTACTTGAGTTCGAGCCGTTGGCGGAATACCATGCGCTGCATACATATGTGGAAAAGCATTATATCGAGGGTTGCCGGAATATCGTCATGATCGACGAGGTCCAGATGTGTGAAGGGTTCGAGCGGGCTATCAACAGTCTTCATGCGTCAGAGAAATATGACATTTACATCACGGGGTCGAATGCCTTTCTTCTCTCAAGCGACCTCTCGACGTTGTTCACGGGAAGAACGGTGGAGATCGAGGTCTTTCCGTTTTCACTTGCGGAGTTCTCGGCGTATCAAGAGATCACTTCTCCAGCCGAGGCCCTTGCTCGCTATGTCCGCGAGGGAGGAATGCCGGGTTCCTATATCTACCAGGACGAAAGGATGCGTTTCTCATACATCTCGGATGTGCTTGAAACTCTTATCCTGCGCGACATCAGACAAAAATATCGTATACGTAATGCGGAGCAGCTTAAACGTTCCTGCGAGTTCCTGATGGATAACGTCGGAAACATCTCTTCTCTCAAGGGGATGGCGGCTGAGCTGTCACGAGCGAACCTTAAGATAAGCGACAAGACGCTGGCTGTGTATATCGACTACCTGTGTGATGCGTTTGCGTTCTACCGGTTTCGTCGCTTTGACGTCTCAGGAAAGAAATACCTGTCGACGGGAGATAAATACTACCTGGCCGACCACTCGTTTCGCTACGCCGCGCTTGGTACGAAAAAGCTCGATTTTGGCCATGTTTACGAGAATATGGTGGCAATCGAGCTTATGCGCCGCGGATGGGAAGTCTACGTGGGCGTTCTCTACCAAAAGGAAGTAGACTTTGTCGCCATCAGGCGTGACCGCCGTGTCTATATCCAGGTGAGTGACGACATTTCCCAAGAAGCGACGCTTGAGCGTGAGCTTGATCCGCTGCGACGGATTCGAGACGCCTATCCCAAGTGCGTCATCGCCCGAACAGGGCACGAAACGACTGATTGGGATGGCATCAAGGTCGTCGACCTGGCACGATGGCTTATGGGTGAATCAGGCGAGCTGGCCGTCTAGCACGCGATGACGCGGGCTGGAACGAACGAGCGAGGATTCCGTCCCGCGAGGAGGCCAATACGGCCCTCTTCGAGGGACGGAATCCTCGCTCGATCTCTTGGCGGGACATTTTGCTCGGTCGATGATCAACGGTTGGTGGAAAGCGATGCCTCGTCCGTGCCACTATTCCGTGATTGCTGGTATTTTCTGCATGCTAAAATGAATGCATAAAAGACTTTATATTTGGAGGTCTCGATGCCTGCTTTAAAGATGCTCGACAATCTTGTTCCCATCAGCGATTTCAGTCACGGTAAGGGTCCCGCTGCGTTTTCGAGAGTGAGCAACGACAACCCGGTTGTAGTTTTGAAACACAACAAGCCGGCGTTCGTTATCGTGACGCCCGATGAATACCGAGAGGCTAAGCAGGCGGAGGAGGACCTCGCCTTGTTGACGTTGGCCCTTAAGAGGACGGCTGCGACAAGCGATGATGAACTCGTTTCCCTATCTGATGTTATGGCAGAGTTGGGTGTGGGCCAGGACGAACTCGATCAGATGGATGAGGTCGAGTTTGAATGAGCGGGTACGAAGTCGCTTTCTACCCGGATACTCTCAAGGATCTCAAGCGTCTCGATGGTTCCCAGCGAAAACACGTGTTTAAGGCTATAGAAAGAATCAGAACGAACCCATTGCCGCAGAACGAAGGCGGATTCGGCAAGCCTCTTGGAAACAAGGCAGGCACGGATTTGACGGGCTTCATGAAAATCAAGCTCAGGGGAAGTGGCATTCGGATTGTGTACCGCCTCATTAAAATCAAAGGAAAAATGGCCATCGTAGTGGTAGGCGCTCGTGAAGACATGGAAGCGTACCGAACCGCCCAAAGGCGTGCGATTGATTTCGAGAAGTGGGCGGAAGAGGCTCTCTAACTTCATGGGCGAAAACAGGAATGCAGCGATGTGCTTCAGGTGTGCGAGTTTTGAAAGGCTCTGGTGATTCGGAGGTCCGCCAGAGCCTTTTTCTATCTGTGGACATTCCTCTTGGACAGTTAGTTCAGATACGTATTTTTCAGAGGACGTGTGGAGGCCAATTTGGGCACAATTGAGCTATTTTTGATAGTCTGGACCGACAAGGCCGCGCGGGCAATAGCGAGAAAGACCTTTTTTAGATCTAAAGCGACTTAAAACCAGTTTGTTAGCGCCAATTAGCACCGCCAAAATATACGTATCTGAACTAACTGTCCACCACCCTCCAACAACCTCCTATTTCAAATCAAATCAGCCACCGTGCGTCATGGATATTCCCGGTGGGTCGCGGGGTGGCGGCTACGACTTTCCCTCAGGATAATTCGCGAAGCCCGTTTTCCGAGGAAAGGTATTGGTTATGTAATACCAGTTAAACAGTAAAACTATGCTTAAGTGGTATCTGGCTGGAGAACCAATTGGTATGGTTGATTAGACCCACTTCGCCATCTACGTTCATTTTTATACCGCTGGGAGAATTCCAAACTTAATTTGCGCAACTGCTCACGTATGCTGGTTCAACCTTATAGGTGGCTATCTGGTTACTACCAGTTGACCCCTTGGTAACGGGTGGGCCAATTGTACGGAATGTACCGAACACCCCCCCGTTTGATGCGTTCGCCCATGCTGCGGGGCGCGCGTCCGCGACACTTCCGCATGTCGGAGGGAAGGAGTCCAGGTGCGTAGGAATTCCATTTTTACGAAACGATGGGTGAAGGGAAGCGCAGTCCTCGTTGCCACGGCAGCGACGCTCGTGTTCGCCAGTCCCCAGCAGGCGGTTGCCACGCCACTCAAGGGCGTCGAATCGGCGACCGTGTCTCAGTCTGCCTCGAACGTCGTTGACATCGATTTCGCCGGCGGCATCAAGGGCCGCATTACGTTCCTCGAGGACGGTATTTTCCGTTACAACGTTGATCCCAAGGGTGAGTTTTCCGAGTACGCAACGCCGCGCAGTAAGTCCCACACGGCTAAGATCCAGGCCCAGCCCGATGCCTCGGACACCTACAGCAAGCCGAGTGCGACGGTTGCCGACAAGGGCAACACTATCGAGATCAGCGGTGGAAAGGCGACCGTGATCCTGGACAAGGCGACTGGCAAGATGAGCATCAAGTCGGGCGACCGTGTCGTGGTCTCCGAGTCCGCGTCCCTCGACCTTGATAAGAAGGGCACCGTACAGACGCTCGCCAAGGAGAAGTCCGAGAACTTCTTTGGCGGCGGTACTCAGAACGGCCGCTTCCTGCACACCAACCAGACTATCGCCATCTCCAACACCAACAACTGGACCGATGGCGGCGTTGCTTCGCCCAACCCGTTCTACTGGACGAGTGACGGTTACGGCGTGCTCCGAAACACGTTTGCAGAGGGTTCCTACGACTTCGGTTCCACGGACGCATCAACAGTCACGACTTCGCACAGCGAGAATGAGTTCGACGCCTACTACTTCGTGGCGACCAATGAGGGCGCCTCGAACGTGGCGACCGAGATGCTGCAGGACTACTACAAGGTGACCGGTAATCCGGTACTGCTGCCCGAGTACGGTTTCTACCTGGGTCATCTGAATGCCTATAACCGTGATGGCTGGTCAACGACCTCGGGTCAGAAGAAGTGGGAGACCAAGGGCAGCAAGTCCTCGAGCAAGGAGGGCGACGTTAAGTACGAGTCTGGCATGGCGACGGGCTACAAGCTCGACGGCACGCTTGCGGCCGAGACGCTCAACGGTGAGGGCCCCACGGTCGATACCGAGAACATGAAGGCGACCGATTTCGACCGCCAATTCTCCGCCCAGCGGGTTATCGATGACTACGAGGACAACGACATGCCGCTCGGCTGGTTCCTGCCGAACGACGGATACGGTGCCGGCTATGGCCAGAACGGTTATTACAAGACCGGCGGCGTCAACTCCGACGGAACGAGTTCAGCCGAGCGCCTCAACGCCGTGCGTGCCAACGTCGACAACCTTAAGAAGTTTACCGAGTATGCTAACTCCAAGGGTGTGAGCACGGGTCTGTGGACCCAGTCTAACCTGGAGCCTGACAGCAACTCCGAGACCCCGTGGCATTTGCTTCGCGATTTCGACGCCGAGGTCAAGACGGGCGGCATTACCACCCTCAAGACCGACGTCGCTTGGGTGGGCTCTGGCTACTCCTTTGGCCTCAACGGCATCAAGACGGCCTACGATACGGTGACGACCGGCGCCAACAAGCGCCCCAACATCATCACGCTTGACGGTTGGGCCGGCACGCAGCGCTTTGGCGGCATCTGGACCGGCGATCAGTACGGCGGCAACTGGGAGTACATCCGCTTCCACATCCCCACGTATATCGGTCAGAGCCTCTCGGGCAACCCCAACATCGGCTCCGATATGGACGGCATCTTTGGTGGCAGCCCCATCATCTCCGCGCGCGACTACCAGTGGAAGACGTTCACGCCCTCTATGCTCGACATGGACGGCTGGGGCACCTACCGCAAGTCGCCCATGACGCACGGCGATCCCTACACGGGCATTTCGCGCTTTTACCTCAAGCTCAAGGCGCAACTCATGCCCTATATCTACACGAGCGCGGCCTCGGCGGCCAACATCGACACGGGCAACGGCGATACCGGCCTGCCCATGATCCGCGCCATGCTGCTCTCCGACAACTCCGAGTACGCCGCAAGCACCTCGACGCAGTATCAGTACATGTTCGGTGAGAACTTCCTGGTGGCACCGGTGTATCAGGATACCCAGGCAGATGAGAACGGCAACGACGTTCGCAATGGTATCTACCTTCCCAACTACGGCACCGACGAGAATCCCACCATCTGGATTGACTACTTCTCGGGTAAGCAGTACCGCGGCGGCCAGGTCCTCAACAACTACGATGCTCCGCTTTGGAAGTTGCCGCTCTTTGTAAAGGCCAACGCCATCGTGCCGATGTATGCCGAGAACAACAACCCCGAGGCCGTGACCGAGACTAACACCAAGGGCACCGATCGCAGCCAGCGTATCGTCGAGTTCTTCGCCACCGAGGGTGACGGCACCTTTACGCAGTACGAGGACGACGGCTCCTCCATCCAGAACAACACGACCGAGGACGATGCCTACGGCACGATCGACAACATCTCCTACGGCGAGCACGTGAGCACCGTCTACAGCTCCAAGGCCACGGGCGGCACCGCCACCTTTACCGCCGAGGCTTCGCAGGGTGGCTACAACGGCTACGACTCCAACCGTACCACGACCTTTGTGGCCAACGTGTCCGCCAAGCCTGCGAGCGTCATCGCCAAGAATGGCGGCACTGCGCTCAACGTGACCGAGGTCGACTCACAGGAGGCTTTCGACGCCGCGACCCCCGAGGCTGGCCAAGCGGTCTACTTCTACAACGAAAGCCCCAACCTCAACCACTACGGCAGCGATGCGGACAGCACCGAGGCCGAGAAGGGCGAGAGCTTCAACGACACTAAGATCACCACGAACCCCAAGGTCTACGTCAAGTTTGCGAAGACCGATGTCGCTGCAGCGGAGCAGACGCTCGAGCTGGGCGGTTTCGTGAACGCCGACGCCACGCTCGCGGCCGACCGCCTCAACGAGAACCTCTCCGCACCAGCGAACCTTGCTGCCCCCGAGGACGCCACGACTCCCACGAGCATTAAGCTCACCTGGGGAAAGGTCGATGGTGCTACCTCCTACGACCTTAAGGTCGATGGCACCGTGTTCGCCGTGGGCGATGCAGCGGAATTCACGCATACCGATCTTGCCTACAATAGCAAGCACACCTACCAGATCCGTTCGCGCAACGCCGAGGGCTACTCCCGTTGGAGCGATGTGCTCGCGGCGAACTCCGCCCTCGACCCATGGCGGAACGTGCCCGAGGCCGAGAAGATCACCTGGGAGGGCTCGATCTACGGCAGCCATAAGGCCGATCTCGCCTTCGACCATGAGTTCCAGACGAGCGACGGCGGCTTCCACTCCGGCGGCAACGACCTGGGCAAGGCGCTCACCGTCGACTACGGCCGCGCCTACAAGCTCGACAAGCTCGAGTACTATCCGCGTACCGACGCCGGCAACGGCACTGTGACCAAGATGCGCATCGAGACGAGTCTCGACGGTGTCCATTGGACGAGCCAGGAGGTCGATTGGGAGCGCTCCGCCGCCTGCAAAACGGTGACGTTCGACGGCGCCGTGGCCGCACGCTACGTGCGTATGACGCCGCTCGCTTCGGTTGGTAACTTCTTCTCCGCGTCCGAGATCGCCATCTACAAGGCCGATGGTACGGACGGCTTTGCTGTGGGTTCCAACCTCAACAAGGCAACGATCTCCGATGGCGACTTTTCCAACATGAAGAATTATCTGGGTCTCGAGAACCGCGAGCCCGATACCTCGACGTTCGACTCGCAGATTCGCGACCACTTTGCCGATCTCAACGGCAACGGGGTCTATGATGTCTACGACTACTCGTTTACCATGGCGGGGCTTGATGGCGGCACCAAGCAGAAAGGCAAGGTCGCCGGCAAGCTCGCGGTGATTCCGAGCAAGACCGAGGTCGAGGCCGGCGACGAGATCACGGTCGACGTCTACGCCACCGACGCCGAGAACATCAACGCGCTCGGTGCGCTCGTCAACTTCAACAGCGACCAGTTCGAGTATGTCTCCGAGAGCATCGCGCAGGATGCGTCGACGGCGGGCATGGAGAACCTCTCGCGCGAGAAAGTGCAGTTCACGGATGGCCACCAGACCATCAACCTGGCCTTCGCCAACCGCGGCGACGCCAAGCTCTTCAACAGTACTGGTGTGGTCGCGAGCTTTAAACTCAAGGCTAAGACGGCCGGCAAGGTCGAGCTGCCCTCGACGTCTTGGCTCGTCGGCCCGGCGTGCGACGCGCTCGAGTTCGTGAGTGATGGCACCGTGACGATGCCCGGTGTCCCGCAGCCCACCAAGTCCGAGTACGGCCGCGACGCCTTTGACATCACGATGACCAACGACGAGCTCCCCACCGACGACGGCACCAACGTCGAGAAGCTCATCCAGCAGAAGAGCTATGACGGACTGTTCGACAACAATGAGGGCGGCAACGACTTCGAGTTCCTGTGGAACTATGGGCCCAACTGGATCGACGGCAAGATGCCGACCTACGTCAAGCTGCCCGCCACGATGACGTTCGCCTTCAAGACGCCGTCGAAACTCGATAGCGTCGAGGTCGTTAACCGCAACGGTGGCAACGGCACCGTGCAGAAGATTAAGTCCGTCGTGACGTTCGAGGACGGCTCGACCCAGGAGTTCTCGGGCGGAAGCTTTGATTCCTATCAGGCTCGCTACGCCTTTGGCCTCTCTGCCGAGAACAAGGGCAAGAAGGCGACCAAGGTCGAGATCACGCCGCTTGAGGCATCGGGTGACCAGATGCTCACGCTGCGCGAGATCAACTTCAACTACACACAGGGTGTCGAGGCCATCGAGGGTGTCGAACTGGGCAAGAACCAGACCGAGTTCTTCGAGGGCGATGTGACGCTCGTCGACGCCAAGGCCACGCCCGAGAGCGCCGGCTACCCCTATGTGACGGTCGAGAGCTCCGATCCTTCTGTGGTGAGCGTCTCCGCTGTCCAGGCCGGCGATAGCGTGAGCTACTACCTGCGCGCCAACAAGGCCGGCAAGGCAACGATCACGGTGGCGTCGGTGCTCGATCCCTCCAAGACCGCATCCTATGAGGTCGAGGTCAAGGCTGGTGTCGACACCTCTGCGCTCATGGCAGCGCTTTCCAAGGCCGCGGGCTACAGCGAGTCCGTCTACACCAAGGATTCCTATGCAGCCCTCACCGCTGCGGTCGAGGCGGCTCAGAAGCTCCTCGATGGCGGCCAGGGCAGCTATAGCAAGAAGGATGTCGCAGACGCCACGGCCAAGATCGAGAAGGCAATCGACGGCCTCAAGATGCGCCCCGTCGATGAGAAGAGCCTCATCAACACGCCCGAGAACCGCGAGAACGTCAAGGTGACCGGCTTCTCGAGCGAGGCCGACTATGAGGGCAGCAACGCCGTCAACGCTCTTGACGGCGATGAGCAGACGCTCTGGCACAGCGACTGGGCCTATAAGGCCGGTATGCCCCAGTACCTGGCCGTCGACCTGGGCCGCGACTACGATCTCACCGACGTCACGTTCCTGCCGCGCCAGGACGGCGGCACGAACGGCGATATCTTTGAGGCCGAGGTGCTGGTTTCCGACACCGCCGACGGTTATGAGATGGGCACCGCCACGTCGATGGGTACGTTTACCTTCGACAACGACGGCCGCGTGCTCACCGACCGTGGCGACTGGAAGCAGATGAGCTTTGGTGCCGCGCGCGGTCGCTACGTGACCGTCAAGGTGCTCCACGCCGGCGGTGGCAGCGTTGACGCCTACTGCAGCATGGCGGAGCTCAAGTTCTACGGTACGGCCGTTCCCAATCCGGTGGCGAAGGACGACCTCACTGCCGCGATTGAAAAGGTTGATGCCGAGGTTGCAGCCGGCGACCTTAAGGCCAGCGACTACACCGAGGCTTCCTGGACCGCGTTCCAGAACGCCTTGGCGAGCGCCCGCGCCATCCTGAACGACGAGAACGCCACGCAGGACGAGGTCGACCAGGCACTCAAGGCACTCGAGAGTGCTCGCGACGCGCTTGAGAAGACCCCGGTGACCCCGGTCGAGAACCCGACCAAGAAGCAGCTCAAGGCCTTGGTCAAGCAGGCGAAGGAGACTGACACCAGGGGCAAGACGGACGAGTCTGTCAAGGCCCTGACGGATGCCATTACCTACGCCGAGGACGTCTTGGGTGATGAGAATGCTTCCGACATCCAGCTCCAGGCGGCCTATGACCAGCTCAAGCTGGCCATTGAGAGCCTCAAGGATGCCGATTCCGGCAACCAGGGCGGCTCGGGCAACCAGGGTTCCGGCAATGGCTCAAACGGCGGCAACCAGGCGGGCAAGCCCGCAGGCGACAAGGCCCAGGGCAGCAAGAAGAGCGGTTCGGCGATCCCCAATACCGGCGACCAGACGGCGGCGACCGTCGCGGCCGTCGGTGGTCTTGGCGCCATCATCGCCGCGATCGGCGCTTTCTTCCATCGTCGCAGCAAGGCTAAGTAGTCCCAGCGACAACTAAGCAAACGTGCCCGCCGCTCCGTCAAGGACGGCGGGCATTGCTTTATTATTTCAGCCAACGTACGTCATAGCAATCCCCGGTAGGTCGAGGGGTGCTTTGCGGGCGGGACAGGCTTTATCTGAACGACTTTGCAAAGCAACCGGAGTGAAGATAAAGCCTGGCCCGCCCGCAAAGCACCACGCAGACCGCAGGGACGGGAGCAGCTATACTACTCTCAGTAGTTAAGGGTCGCGGATTCGCCGCGTCACCGCTCTCAACAGGAGGTCTTTGTTTATGGCAGATCAGAAGCCGGTTGTCGGGATTATCATGGGCTCCAAGTCCGATCTGGGCGTTATGGAAGGTTGCACCGCCGAGCTCGAGGCGCTGGGTGTGCCCTATGAGCTTGTCATTGCGAGCGCGCACCGCACGCCGGCGAAGGTCCACGAGTGGGCTTCGACTGCTGCCGACCGCGGCATCAAGGTGATTATTGCCGCCGCTGGCAAGGCTGCTCACCTGGGCGGTGTCGTGGCTGCGTTTACCCCGCTGCCGGTTATTGGCGTGCCCATGAAGACGAGTGACCTGGGCGGCATGGACTCGCTGCTGTCGATGGTGCAGATGCCCTCCGGCGTCCCCGTTGCCTGCGTCGCCATCAACGGCGCCAAGAACGCCGCCATCTACGCCACGCAGATTCTGGGTGCTTGCGACTCCGAGTATCGCAAGGTTATCGAGAAGATGAAGCAGGAGATGGCTGACGCCTAAACGCTGCGCCATTTCGTTGTAATTGCAAGGAGAGCCATGTCCGACTATCAGGGAAAACGTTTTTCGGCTTCTCAGATTCCCGATCCGTCGAAGCCGGGTGCTGCCCATGCGCCGCAGCAGGGCCGGACATCCTCTCCTCAGCAACCACGTGCACCGCGCCCTGTGACACCGGCGAAGCACCGCCGCCCGGATACGCCGGCTGCGTATCGCCCCTCGTCATACAGCACGGCTAAGAAGCCGCCCCGGTCTTCGTCGCACGCCGCGCCGTCGGATTACGGCGAGCCGCCGCGCAAGAAGCGCCGCTCCGTCATCCCCATCCTGCTCATCATCATTGGCATCGGCCTGATTGTTGCCGCCGCTGCCATCTTTATCAACGCGCAGATTGGCTACAAGCAGGCGAGCGAGTCGTATCAAAAGATCGAAAAGCAATATGTGAGCGATAAGGACGCCAGTGGCGTGCCGATTATCGACTTTGATGCGCTTGCTCAGACAAACCCCGAGGTCGTGGGCTGGATTTACGCACCGGGTACCAATATCAACTACCCCGTGGTGCAGACCAACAACAACTCCAAGTACCTCAATACGCTGTTCGACGGAACGGCTAACGCGTCCGGTGCCATTTTCCTGGATAGCGATGACACCGCGCCGGGAATGGTCGACCAGCAGACCACGATCTACGGCCACCATATGAACGATGGGTCGATGTTCAACGTGATTTCGGACACCACCGACCAGGCGACGTTCGATAGCATTGAATATGTGTACTACATCACACGCGATGCGACGTATAAGCTGCGTCCGCTGGCGACCAAGGTGGTCGAGGACACGTACTCCAAGGCGCGTACGCCCAACTTTGAGGGCGACGACGGACTCAAGAACTACCTGTCCGAGATGCTCGACGGCGCTTCTGCCGTGGCGAGTGATGCCACCGATCGTGCCGCTTCGGCAACTAAGGTTGTAACGCTTGTGACCTGCCGTTCGCTCTCGCTGAGCAACACGCGTGCCGTCATGGTACTCACGCCGGTCGAGGAGTAGATTACCCGAGAGTAGCTAATTTGGGACGGGGCTCTTTTAGCTACCCTTTGACCGACGGCGATTTATTTAATGTTGGGTAATTATCGACTGCCATATGAGGGTAGCTAAAATAGCCCGTCCCAAATTGGCTACTCGACGACGGTAAGGGAGAAATGATGCTCGAGAGTGGCAAATTGATGCCTTCGATTGATGCTTGGCTGCGCGAGGCCAAGGCCGATGCTTCGGCGGCAGGCTGTGGGATGTATCTGACGCATAACGGTGTGGTGCGCGCGACGCCCAAGGCCGAGGTGCGCGGAGTCGAGACCGATGGCGTGGCGCCAGGCCACAGGGTGGGCGGCATGGTCTTTGACTACGACGCCGAAAAGGTACGGTCTGCTATCGAGGCCACGCGCGCGATGCCGGGTATCGGCTATGTGCGCGTGTGGCTGGCAAGCGGCGGGCTTGCCGTAGGTGACGACATCATGCTCGTGCTTATCGGCGGGGACATTCGCCCACACGTGGTCGATGCGCTGCAGGCGCTCGTTGGCACCATCAAGAACGAATGCGTGAGTGAGGTCGAGCGCGAGGCGTAGAGGCTTGCGTCGATAGAAGGATCGTTTATAAAAATGCCCACCGGTACGTGTGATACCGGCGGGCATTTTGCGTTTTGGGCGCGGTGAGCGCTACACGCGCGTCGCATCCTTGGGGCTCATGGTCATGCTCTGGAAGCGGTTTTCCATGTATTCGTTATCGAAGTGCTCTCCGTAGAACTGTGCGACGGGAATGTCCGGCTCCGTGCCGTTAACGCGCTGGTACCAGTAGTCGAGCGACTGCAGTGTCATGACGCCGTCGACCAGCATGATAACGGTAAAGATGACGGTGGCCGAGTAGCGGCTCTTCCAGGGGATCTTGTTGATAAGCTTAAGCAGCCTCGGCAGCAGCAGCTTGATCCAGATGAGGCCGCCCAGGCCCCACAGGCAGGCGAAGCCCGTGCAGGTGCGTCCGCCCGTGAGGACCACGAGCGGATCGGGCAAACCGAACAGCGTTATGTGCGAGTAGCTCCACGAGACCACGCCAAACGCGGTCTGCATAAACCAGCCCACGAACACCTCAAAGCTGGCGCCGAGTAGGGCGCTCACCAGGAAAATGATGATGGGGTTCTTTTTGTAGAAGCGGTTAAGCACCATGGTCATGAGCACGGCGCCAAATCCGTAGATGGGGCTGAAGGGGCCAAACAGCATGCCGGCGCGGTTCTGATAGACGCCCGGGTCGTCGACCGTCATGTGCCAGATGTCCTCGGCGATCAGGCCGAGTATGCAGCAGACAAAGAACACCCAGAACAGGTTGAAGTAGTTGAGCTTGATGTAGCCCTCGCCGGTTTCATCGCGGCCGAGCATGCCCTCTGCCGCGGCGTCGCGGTCGAGCATCTCCTGCAGGCGGCGCTGCAGTTCGCGCTCCTGGCGCAGCGTGGGGTCGACGGTTGCCGAAAGTGCAACGAGGATGCCGAGCTGGATCGCGGGACGCAGCAGGAAGGGCCCGATGCCCTGGAGCATCACGTCGACCAAAAGCTCGACGACGGTGAATGCAATAAGGATGTAGGACAGGCGGGCGGCGTTGCGGCGCTGGTTTTTGATAAGGTCCAGGCCAAAGATGATTAGGATGACGGCACTTGCCGCAGAGAGCATGATGCCGGCGACGATAAGGCCGACTGCGACGAGCGTGTTGTCGCCGAGCTTTTCGGTGGCGTTGCCGTTAACAAGTGCCGTGATGACCTGCCACATAAAGGCAGCGACCGACGGGAGCGTGCCCACGCCGGAAAGGATGCACAGGACGGCGTACACCTTAATGATGAGGGGGATCTTCTTGACCTCCGTGGCGCTGGGGACGCTGGGGTCGAGTTCGTTTCGATCCATACAGAACCTTTCTCGCTTTGTTGTAGGTTATAAGGATACGCCGCCGACCTGCCAAAAGACAGGACGAACGTCCCAATTGCAACTTTGTAATCCCCAACGGTGGACACGGCGGCCATCTGGGGGCGCGGGCGCTTGCACTAGACAGACCGATAAAATGTTTGGCAACAAAACTGATTATTAGCTCGGTGGGCTTTTAAAAAGCGCTGCTCATGCGCTGGGGAGCGCGTCGCGCCGTGCGTATAATAAGGCGGGTAACGCCAAAAATACGAGGCTCTGAGGGGATGCCATGTCTCAAGAAACCATCCGCGCGGCCGAGCGTGCCGCGGGACAGGTGAACACCATGTCGACGTATGATCCGGACTCCGACCAGCTGCATGAGGAATGTGGCATTTTCGGCGTATGGGCGCCCGATCGCGACGTGGCTCGACTGACGTACTTTGGCCTGCGTGCACTGCAGCACCGTGGCCAGGAATCGGCGGGAATCGCCGTGGGCGACGGCGGCACGGTTATGGTCCGCAAGGATCTGGGCCTGCTCGACCGCGTGTTCTCCAACGCCGACCTGTCGACGCTCTCCGGCCAGCTGGCCGTGGGTCATGTGCGCTACGGCACTGCCGGCGCCAAGAGCTGGGAAGCCTCTCAGCCGCACCTCTCTACCATCAATAGCGTCATTATCGCGCTCGCGCACAACGGCACTCTGGTCAACACCGATGAGCTGCGCCGCCAGCTGATCGAGCTGGGCGTGCCGTTCCTCTCCAATTCGGATTCCGAGGTCGCGACCAAGCTTATCGGCTACTTTACCCAGCGTACAGGCCATCTGCGCGAGGGCATTCGCAAGACCATGGAGCTCGTGCGCGGCGGCTACGCCATGACGCTCATCAACGAGCAGGCGCTCTACGCATTCCGCGATCCACACGGCATTCGCCCGCTCGTGCTGGGCAAGCTGGTGGACGAGGGTCTGGACCAGGCCGATGCCGCAGCCGTTTCGCAGCTGCCGTCGCAGGACGGCGCCGCGACGGTCGACTCCGCCGTCCGTGTCACGCGCGCCGGCGGCTGGGTCGTTGCTTCCGAGACTTGCGCACTCGACATCGTGGGTGCCGAGTACGTCCGTGACGTCCGTCCCGGCGAGATCTTGCGCATCAGCGCCGAGGGTCTGGTATCCGAGCAGGGCGTGCCTGCAGCCGAAGAGCCCGCAAACTGCATCTTTGAGCAGGTCTACTTTGCCCGCCCCGACTCCATCATGAACGGCAAGAGCGTCTATGCCTGCCGTTACGACATGGGTCGTCAGCTGGCACACGAAGAGCCCGTCGAGGCCGACCTGGTCATCGGCGTGCCCGACTCCGGCCTGCCGCCTGCGGAGGGCTATTCGCACGAGAGCGGCATTCCCTTTGGCGAGGGCCTCATCAAGAACCGTTACGTGGGCCGCACGTTTATCGAGCCTACGCAGGAGCTGCGCGCCATGGGCGTGCGCATGAAGCTCAACCCGCTGCGCGACAACATCGAGGGCAAGCGCCTGGTCGTCATCGACGACTCCATCGTGCGTGGCACCACCATGGTGCAGCTCGTCAAGATGCTGCGCAACGCCGGCGCCAAGGAGATTCACATCCGCATCAACTCGCCCGAGGTCATCTGGCCGTGCTTCTACGGCATCGATACCGACGTGCAGTCGCAGCTCATTAGCGCCAACAAGACGGTCGATGAGATTTGCGAGTACATTGGCGCCGATTCGCTGGCCTTCCTTTCGGTCGAGGGCCTGCTGAAGGTCATGCCCAAGGGCGGTTACTGCGATGCGTGCTTTACCGGCCGCTATCCCGTGGCGATTCCCGAGAGCTTTGGCCGCGACAAGTTCATGGAGGGCTTTAAGCCCCGCAACCTGGACAAGCCGCTGCACTTTGACGACGACGCCGTGGTCGAGAAATACGACGACCGCAGCTGGGAAGAGGAGCACGGCGAAGCATAAAACCTGCCAAAAAGGGATAGGTTTATTTTGGTAGGTTTTACCTGCTGTTTTGTTGATATGACGGCGTGTGCTGTTGTGGCATGCGCCGAAATGAACGCAACTATGAGTACCGTTTGCCGCCCGCGTGGCGAACGGTAGTGGGAGAGGAAGGCTCAGATGAGCGACAGCAAGCATGTGACGTACGAGGACGCCGGCGTCGATACCGCCGAGGGCGGCCGCGCCGTCGACGCGATCAAGCAGATGGTCAAGGACACCAACCGCCCCGAGGTTATCGGCGGCATCGGTGGCTTTGGTGGCCTGTTCTCGGCTGCCGCGCTTAAGGATATGGAAGACCCGATCCTGATCAGCGGCACCGACGGCGTGGGCACCAAGCTCGTGCTCGCCCAGATCATGGACCGTCACGAGACGGTGGGTCAGGACCTGGTCGCCATGTGCGTCAATGACATTTTGGCTTCGGGCGCCGAGCCGCTGTTCTTCCTGGATTACGTTGCCATCGGTCACATTGAGGCCGAGCACATGGCAAAGATCATCAAGGGCGTGGCCGACGGCTGCAAGCTCGCGGGCTGCGCGCTCGTGGGCGGCGAGATGGCCGAGCACCCGGGCGTCATGGCCCCGGCCGACTACGACCTCGCCGGCTTTACCGTGGGCGTCGTCGATCGTCCCAAGATGCTCGATCCCGCGAACGTCCGCCCCGGCGACGTGATCTTGGGCCTGCCCTCCACCGGCGTGCACTCCAACGGCTACTCGCTCGTGCGCAAGGTCATCGGTGTCGACGGCATCAAGCCGGGCACGCCCGAGGCCGCCGCTAAGGCCGAGGAGCTGAGCCGTCCGCTCGAGGAGCTCGGTGGCGCATCGCTGGCAGACGCTCTGCTGGCCCCCACGCGCATCTACGTCAAGCCGATCCTGGAGCTGCTGCGCGGCGGCGCCAACGTGCACGCCATCGCCCACATCACTGGCGGCGGTATTACCGAGAACCTCAACCGCGCGCTCGCCGACGACGTCGACGCCGTGGTCACCCGCAACGGTGCCGAGATGGGCTGGGATGTTCCGCCCGTCATCACCTACGTGTCGCGCCAGGCCGAGCTTGCGCCCAACGAGGCATGCAAGACCTTCAACATGGGCGTTGGCCTGTGCCTGATCGTCGCCCCCGAGGACGAGGCCGCGGTTACCGAGGCTCTGGTTGCGCTCGGCGAGAAGCCGTTCCGCGTGGGCGAGTGCGTCGAGGGTTCCGGTAAGGTCGTGTACTCCGATGAGCGCTAACGAGCAGATGGCTGCTGGCGAGGGCCTGGATTTTGTGCCCTATACCCGTCCGACCGGCACCGATACGGCCGAGCCGCTCAAGATCGGTGTGCTCATCAGCGGTTCGGGTACCAACCTGCAGGCGCTGATCGATCTGATCGCCGCCGGCAAGCTCAACGCTTCGATTGAGCTTGTGGTGTCGAGCCGTCCTTCGGCTAAGGGTTTGCAGCGCGCTGAGCGCGCGGGCATCCAGACGCTCACGCTGTCCAAGGATGTCTATGCCGACCCTATTGCCGCCGACGAGATCATCGCGCACGAGCTTCTCGAGCGCGGCTGCGAGTATGTGGTCATGGCCGGCTACATGCGCATGGTGCACACGCCTCTGCTGGCGGCGTTTCCCAACCGCGTGGTCAACTTGCATCCGGCGCTGCTGCCGAGCTTTACCGGTGCGCATGCGATTGACGACGCCTTTGCGCGCGGCGTCAAGGTGACCGGCGTGACCGTGCATTTTGCCAACGAGATTTACGACAACGGTCCCATCATCGCCCAGCGTGCGCTGGCTGTTGAGGAGGGCTGGGATGTCGACACGCTCGAGGAGCACATCCATGCGATTGAGCACGTGCTGTATCCCGAGGTCGTGCAGATGCTCGCCGACGGCCGCGTCCACGTGCTGGAGAGCGGCAAGGTCGCAATTGATGCGCCTCGCGGCTAGCGGCGCACAGTACAATTTAGCCGAGTAGTCAGGGTGGTCATTGGCGCCAAGGCGCGAGTGGCCGTCCTTTGTTTTAGGTAGTCACCTGCGACGTTCTTAAATGACTAGTCATTCAAGAACGTCGCAGGTGACTAGGTGAGAGAGGTGAGCGCATGGCGGATAACGAAGCGCTTTTTACGCCTGAGCTGGTGTTTTTTGATTGGGAGTGTGTGTCGCCGGATGAGTTGTTTGCGCAGCTTGAGGGCGAGCTTGCCCCGCGCGGCTACATTGCGCCCGGCTGGCTCGACGCCGTCCGCACGCGCGAGGATGCCTATCCCACGGGTCTTGCCATGCCGGCGGCCAACATTGCTATTCCGCATACCGACCCGGGGTTTGTGTCCAAGCCCTATATCGCGGTGGTAAAGCCCGCCGCGCCCGTGACGTTCAACGCGATGGCGGGCATGGGCGCTCCCGTGCCGGCACAGATCATCATCAATCTGGGTATTTCCGAGCCGGGCGGCCAGGTCGAGGCTCTGCAGGCGCTCATGAACATCTTTATGGACGCCGACGCCGCAGCCGATGTGCTCGGCCAGACCACGCCCCAGGGCATGGTCGACGCCATTCGCCGCCACTTCTAAGGCGGCACTTGGGGGCTGTCCCTAACTGCCGGCAGAAAAGGAACGTCCCCAAGTGCCAACTGCCGGAGCTGTCCCCTTTGCACCAAAATGGTGCAGATTAACCTGTCCCCTTTGCGCCAGGTGTGCCGTGGGGGCTGCGTTGTGACACAATGGCGTTTGTTCGATTCGTTTTGCGAAAGGCCAAACATGGCAAATAAGAAAAAGAACCCCGAGGCCGCGCCGACGCCTGAGCAGCAGGCCCGCGCCGCCTCCAGCTCTCGTAAGAAGCAGCGCAAGACCTATGTGTCCAAGACCGTCAAGATCGTTTTGGTGGTCATCGGCGTGCTGGCGATGCTGCTTTCCGTCTCGGCCATGGCGTGCTCCGGCCTAATGTCGCAGACCGAGGACACCGGTACGGGCTACAAGCTGACCGGCGGCGTGGCTGCCACCATCAACGGCACCAACCTCACCGAGGACACCGTGACCAAGCAGATCATGAGCATGCGCACGTCCTACGGCTACACCAAGGACGAAGACTGGGCACGGTACCTGGTCGACAACGACCTCACGCCCAAGAAGTACCGCAAGCAGCTCATCGACTCGTACACGCAGCAGATTCTGCTTCAGCAGGCGCAGAAGGAGAACGGCGTGACCGTCTCGGACGAGGAGGTCGAGAAGGCTTGGAAGGACGCGTGCAAGAGCGCGGGCGGTGCCAAGGCCTTTAAGAAGACCCTCAAGACCTACGGCTATACCGAGGATACCTACAAGGATTCGCTCAAGGAGAGTCTGGCGCAGCAGAAACTCAAGGATGCCGTCGCGCCCACGAGCAAACCCAAGGACAGCGAGATTGTCGATTACATCAACGAAAACCTGTCCAGCTACAACGACGCCCGTCGCTCGTCGAACATCCTGATCAAGGTTGATTCCGACGCTTCCGACGAGGACAAGGCTGCCGCCAAGGCCAAGGCGCAGGAGTGCTTGGACAAGATCAACTCCGGTGAGCTGAGCTTTGAGGACGCCGTTGAGCAGTACTCCGAGGACACCGGTTCCAAGGAGAAGAAGGGCGATGTGGGCTGGGATAAGCTCACCACCTTTGTCGACAGCTACCAGACGGCGCTCGAGGGGCTCAACAAGGGCGACGTGAGCGAAGTCATCGAGTCGACCTATGGTTACCACATCATCAAGTGCACCGAATACTTCCATGTCGATAGCCAGGTTGATGACATCAACCAGGTACCCAAGGCCATCAAAAAGTACGTCTCCAACGTGGTGAAGACGCAGGCGGCCAGTACCGCGTACAGTGAGTGGCTGGAGCAGTACAAGAAGGACGCCGACATTACCGTCAACCCCATGCCCAAGGACGTACCCTATAACGTGAGTCTGAAGGGCATCACCAAGAGTTCGACCGACGATTCGTCGACGACTGAGTAATCATGGGGCGGTGCTCGCGCGAGTGCCGCCCACGCTATTAGAGAGGATTTGCAGATGACCAACGAAGAGCTGCAGAAGGAAATGATCGCGGCCATGAAGGCCAAGGACAAGGTTCGCCTGTCCATCATTCGCCAGGTTAAGGCCGAGGTGAAGAATATCGAGGTCAATGAGCGCCGCGATGTGACCGAGGAAGACGTCAACAGCATGATCAAGCGTCTGATCAAGCAGACGAGCGAGACACTGGAGATGTCCATCAAGGCCGGCACCGACCAGGAGCGTACCGACAACCTGACCGAGCAGGTCAAGATTTTGGAGAGCCTGCTGCCCGCGCAGGTTTCGGGCGAGGAGCTCGAGGCTCTGATCGAGCAGGTCATCGCCGAGCTGGGCGCCACGTCCAAGAAGCAGATGGGCCAGGTCATGGGCGCTCTGGGCAAGGCCACCGGCGGCAACTTCGACAAGCCTGCGGCAGCAAAGATCGTTGGAGCCAAACTCGCGTAATTTGTTATGCGGTTTTACCAAACCGCATAACGGCTCGACGCTGCAAACCCGTACACACGGCAATCTGACGTTCAATTTCAAGGGCGCGACCATAAGGTCTGCGCCCTTTCATTTCACGTCACCTTGCTCGCGTGTACGGGTTTTCGCTGACTTATGCTCAACGGCACTCATTGGGGACAGACTTAAATGAGTACCCCATGAGCGGGCACTCATTTAAGTCTGTCCCCAATGAGTGGGTGAAAGGTTGCGGGTTCTTTACGGGAATGTAGTGTGGGCTGCGGAAACGCGGTTCTTTCCGTACAATAGTTCAACTCATGTAAACGCAGGGAAGGGACATTCATGGCAGACATGATCGAGATCAAGCATCTCAACAAGTACTTTGGCGACCTGCATGTGCTCAAAGATATCAATCTCACCGTCAAGCGCGGCGAGAAGCTCGTAATGATCGGGCCTTCCGGCTCGGGCAAGTCGACGCTCATCCGCTGTGTCGATTATCTGGAGGAGCCCACGTCGGGCGAGGTCATCATCGACGGCACACCGCTCACCAAAAAGAATCACCTAGAGATGGCTCGCAAGTATAGCTCCATGGTGTTTCAGCAGTTCAACCTGTATTCCAACATGACGGTGCTTGGCAACCTGACGCTCGCGCCCATCAAGCTGCAAAAGAAGAGCAAGGAGGAGGCGACCGAGATCGCCATCGCCGCGCTCAAGCGCGTTGGCATGGCGCATAAGGCCGGCGAGTATCCGCAGAATCTCTCGGGCGGTCAGCAGCAGCGCATCGCCATCGCCCGTGCCCTGTGCACCAAACAGCCCATCATCCTGTTTGACGAGCCGACCTCGGCGCTCGACCCCGAGATGGTCCAGGAAGTCCTGGACGTTATGATTGAGCTCGCGCAGGAGGACATCACCATGATCTGCGTGACGCACGAGATGGGCTTTGCGCGCCAGGTGGCCGACCGCGTCATCTTTATGGAGGACGGCCGCATCCTGGAGGAGGGCACGCCCGAGCACTTCTTCGATAACCCCGAGAACCCGCGCTGCCGCGAGTTCCTGTCCAAGATTCTGCACTAGGCGCGGTGATAGACATGACGGATATGACGAGGGCGGCCGTGTCGCGCCGTCGCTTTTTGCAACTGGCTGGCGCCGGCATGCTTGCGCTGACGGGGACCGCGCTTACCGGTTGCGGCAACTCCACCAGTGGCGAGGGCTCCGACAAGGGGTCCAAGCTTGCGGCCATTAAGTCGCGTGGCCATCTGAATGCCGGCGTTAAGAAGGACGTTCCCGGCTATGGCTATTACGACACCGCCAAGGGCCGCTTTGAGGGCATGGAAGTCGATTTGTGCTACCAGATCGCCGCTGCCGTCTTTGGCGTGAGCTACAAGGAAGCCCGCGCCCAGGAGCTTGTCGAGTTTACCGACGTAACGCCCAAGACGCGCGGCCCGCTGATCGATAACGGCCAACTTGACGTGGTCGCGGCGACCTACACCATCACCGACGAGCGCAAGAAGAGCTGGGATTTCTCGACGCCGTACCGCACCGACTACGTGGGACTCATGGTCAAGAAGCGTTCGGGCTTTACCTCGATTGAGGACCTGGACGGCAAGGTCATTGGCGTGAGCCAGGGTGCTACCACGCAGGGCCTGATTGAGCAGATGATCAAGGACAACGGCTTTAGCTGTAAGCCCGAGTTTAGGGCCTTTAGCGGCTACCCCATCATCAAGAGTTCGCTCGATGCCGGCAATATCGACGTCTTTGCTATGGACCGCTCCACGCTGGCCGGTTACATGAACGAGACCGTTGAGCTGCTGCAGCCCGAGGTCAAGTTTGGCGAGCAGGGCTACGGCGTGGCGACCAAGAAGGGCTGCGACCTTTCGGCCGTGGTCGATCAGGTGATTTGCGATCGCCTGGCCGACGGCTGGCTCGACCAAGAGGTCAAGACCTGGGGTCTTGTATAGGCGCATCGTCCAAGGAAGGAATCAAATGCTCGAAGGATTATTTGACGCCGACCGTTGGTCGACGACATTTCAAAACATGGGGCCCTTCTGGGAGGGCTTTGGCGTGACGCTACAGGTGGTCGTTGCCGGTCTGCTGCTGTCGCTGGTGCTGGGCACGCTGCTGGGCGTGTTCTCCACCACCCGTTCGCGCGTGCTGCGTGGCATCAGCCGCGTGTACGTGGAGTTTTACCAGAACACCCCGTTGCCCGTGCAGGTGCTCTTTATGTACATGGCCGGTCCGCAGTTTTTGCAGGCCATAACCGGTGCCGGCCAGCCGGTGCGCATCGCGCCGTTCGTGCTGGGCTTCTTGGGCGTGGGCCTGTATCACGCGGCCTACATTTCGGAGGTCATCCGCACCGGTATCGAGGCGGTTCCGCGCGGTCAGATGGAGGCGGCCCAGAGCCAGGGCTTCACCCGTGCGCAGGCGTACTGGTACATCGTGCTGCCCCAGACGTTCAAGATCATCCTGCCGCCGCTGTGCAACCAGGCGCTCAACCTGGTCAAGAACACGTCGGTGCTCGCACTCGTGGCCGGCGGCGACCTTATGTACCGTTCCGACAACTTTGTGAGTCTGTACGGTTACTTGCAGGGATACATCGTCTGCTGCCTTATGTACTTCATCATCTGCTTTCCGCTCGCCATGCTGGTGCAGTGGCTCGAGCGCCGCTCCAAGGAGCGTCCGCACGGCGTGAGCCTGGCCGAGCTGGGGCTCGACAACGTAGAGGAGGCCTAGCGCATGGAAATCTTCAACGCGACCAACCTGCTCTACATTTGGGGCGGCTTTGTTAAGACCATCGAGATCTCGGCGCTGTCGATCTTTTTCTCGCTCATCTTTGGCACGGTGTTGGCGCTCGTTAAGAGCTATGCGCCCCGCCCGTTCCGTATTTTGGTGAGCGCCTATATCGAGCTGTTCCGTTGCACGCCGAACCTGTTGTGGATCCTGTTTATCTACTTTACAGTGCAGGGTTTGGACATTGTGATTTCGACCATCGCCTTTACGCTGTTTACCAGCGCTGTTATGGCCGAGATTGTGCGCGGCGGCCTCAACTCGATTCCGCGCGGCCAGTTTGAGGCAGCGCAGAGCCAGGGCTTCGGCTTCTTTGCCACCATGCGCTACATCATTCTGCCGCAGACATTTAAGACGATCATTCCGGCGCTGTTTAGCCAGTGCACGACCGTCATCAAGGACAGCTCGTATCTTTCGGGCATTAACGTGGCCGAGCTCATGTACACGGCCAACGTTGTGATGGCCCATGCGATCGACCTGTCGCAGGTGCTTATGCTCTACGGCCTGGTGTTTGCGATGTACTTTGTGCTCAACTTTGGTATCTCGCTGCTGGTTCGCGCATATCAGAGGCGAATGGTGGCAGCGTAGAATGTGGCA
Source organism: uncultured Collinsella sp. (assembly GCA_959027945.1). GTDB lineage: Bacteria > Actinomycetota > Coriobacteriia > Coriobacteriales > Coriobacteriaceae > Collinsella. Next base: position 48,811 of record CAUFRO010000003.1, on the reverse strand, counting down.
AAGGGACAGCCCCTTTGTCACATAGAGAAAGGAATCGCGATGAGCGATCTGGAGAACAAGAAGAATCCTGTGGTCATTACCATCGCGCGCGACTTTGGCGCCGAGGGCCACGAGATTGGTCGCATGCTTGCCGACGAGTTGGGGATTCCGCTGTACGATAACGAGCTGCTGGTGCGAGCGTCGCTGCGCGCGGGCGAGTCGCTCGACAAGATGGCGGCCTACGACGAGCGCCTGGCTGTTGAGAACATGGCGTTTTTGCCCGACCGCTACGATGCCCGTTCATACTCGGACAAGCTGTTTCAAAAGATGAGCCAGGTGATTTTGGACCTGGGCGAGACCGAGAGCTGCATTATTGAGGGTCGCCTGTCCGATTACCTGCTGCGCAACAATCCCAATCACATTGCCGTGTTGGTGACCGCTCCCTTTGAGGATCGCGTCGAGATCGTTCGCAAGAAGCGTGGCCTCAACAAAAAGAAGGGCGCCAAGCTGGTCAAACAGCAGCAGAAGGCGCGCGAGGCATTCTACAAGCGCTACAGCGCCGGCAAGTGGAAGATGACGAGCGGCAAGGACATCGTCGTCAACCGCGCCAAGCTGGGCCGCGAGGGTTGCAAAGACGTTATTGCCGCAGCCTACCGCTACAAAGTAGCGCAGTTCGAAGGCTAACCGACCAAAACCATCACAAAGGTGCCTGTCCCCATCGTGGTGGTTGGGTGGTCGGCATAGAAAAAGTCCCCGCCGGGCGTGTGCTCGACGGGGACTTTGCCGTTTGGTGGTTAGCGCTGTAGGTGATTACTCGCCCAGCAGGCTCTTGGTGATGGAGGCAGCGGCCTTCTTGCCGGCGCCCATCGCCAGAATGACCGTAGCGGCACCGGTGACGATGTCGCCGCCGGCCCAGATGCGGGGATCGGTGGTCTGGCCGGTCTCCTCGTCGGCGACGATGTAGCCCCACTTGTTGAGCTCCATCTTGCCGCCGATCTTCTTTGCGAAGGGGTTGGCGTTGGTGCCGATAGCCGAGATTGCGACGTCGCAGGGAATCTCCTCGATGGCGCCCTCGATGGGCACCGGGCGACGACGGCCGGACTCGTCGGGCTCTCCGAGCTCCATCTTCTGGACCTTGACGGCGCACACGGAGCCGTCCTCGCCAGCGACAAACTCGAGCGGGGAGACGAGCGGCAGAACCTCGACGCCCTCGGCCTTAGCGTGGTGCAGCTCGGCGCGACGGCAGGGCATCTCGTCCTCGGTACGACGGTAGGCGATGATGGCGTGCTCGGCGCCCAGACGCTTGGCGGTACGGACGGCGTCCATAGCCACGTTGCCGCCACCAAAGACGACGACGTTCTTGCCATGCTTGGTGGGGGTGTCGTACTCGGGGAACTTGTTGGCCTTCATCAGGTTCACGCGGGTGAGGTACTCGTTCGCGAAGAAGACGTTGGGCAGGTTCTCGCCGGGGACGTTGAGGAACTTGGGCAGGCCAGCGCCGGTCGCCACGTAGATGGCGTCGAAGCCCTGCTCGAACAGCTCCTCGGCCGTGGCCATGTTGCCCACGACGGAGTTGTACTCAAACTTGACGCCCATGTCCTCCAGGCCGTCAATCTCGCGCTTGACGACTGCCTTGGGCAGACGGAACTCGGGGATGCCGTAGACCAGCACGCCGCCGCCGGTGAAGAAGGCCTCAAAGACGGTGACGTCAAAGCCGTTGCGGGCGAGCTCGCCGGCGCAGGTGATGCCGGACGGGCCGGAGCCAACGACGGCGACCTTCTTGCCGTTCTTGGGGGCCATCTTGGGCGTGGAGGCGAGCTCGGGGCGGTCACCCAGGAAGCGCTCGAGCTGGCCGATGGCCACGGGCTCGGACTTCTTACCACGGATGCACTTGCCCTCGCACTGGTTCTCCTGCGGGCAGACGCGGCCGCAGATGGCGGGAAGCATGGAGTCCTCGCGGATGGTATCGAGAGCGCCGCCGAAGTCCTTCGCGCGGATCTGCTCGATAAAGCGGGGAATGTTGATGTTGACAGGGCAGCCCTCAACACAGAACGGCTTCTTGCAGTTGAGGCAGCGCTCAGCCTCGGCCAGCGCCATCTCCTCGGTGAAGCCCTTGTCGACGGGGCGGAAGTCGCAGGCGCGCTCGGCAGCCGGCTCCTCGTTATCGGGGGTGCGGGGCGACTTCATATCGGCAACGAAACGACCATTAACTAGTGGCATGCGCAGCTCTTTTCCTCATAGGCCTTGAGGGACTCGCCCTCTTCGGAACGGTAAGCGGCCTGGCGGGCACGAAGGTCATCCCAGTCGACCAGGGTGGCATCGAAGTCGGGGCCGTCGACGCAAGCGAACTTGGTCACGCCGCCCACCTCGACGCGGCAGCAGCCGCACATGCCGGTGCCGTCAACCATGATGGGGTTGAGCGACGCGGTGATGGGGGTGTCGTACTTCTGGGCGGTGAGGGTCGAGAACTTCATCATCGGAACGGGGCCGACGCAGAAGACCTGGCTCACGGCCTTGTCCTGCAGCAGGCGCTCCAGCGGAGCGGTGACAACGCCCTGCTCGCCGTAGGAGCCGTCGTCAGTGGTGATGTGGATGTGGTCCTCGTCGAGGAGCTCGCGGAACTGATCCTCCATGAGCAGGAGGTCCTTGGTGCGGGCGCCCATGATGGCGTGCACCTCGTGGCCGGTCTCGACCAGGTGCTTGGCGACCGGGAAGGCAATTGCCAGACCGACGCCGCCGCCAATGACGGCGCAGGGGCCCTCGGCCATCTCGGTGGGAACGCCCAGCGGGCCCACGACGTCGCGCAGCGACTCGCCGGCCTCGTAGGTGGACAGCATCTCGGTGGTCTTGCCGATCACCATGAAGATGAACTCGACCCAGCCCTCGTCACCATTCCAGCCGGCCAGGGTAAACGGGACGCGCTCGCCCGTCTCGTTGGCGCGAACCATGAGGAACTGTCCAGCGTGCGCATGTTTGGCGATTGCAGGCGCCTCGATGCGGAACTTGAACACCTTCTCCGAGAACTGCGTCTTCTCCAGGATCTTATACATAGAACCCCTCTCTTGTAAGGGCTGCCGAACCGTGCCTCCACGGAAATGGACGGTAGCCCGAATAAAACCGTACGCGCACAGGCGTTGTGCAAACATACGGTGCAAATTATACCCTCATGGTAATGTCGCTTACGTGTTTCTTTGGCAGGTGGGAAAAGGGTTTATCCACTTCGACCTACCAAATGGGGACAGGTTTATTTTGGTCGGTTTTATCAGGTAAAACGGCAAAGGGGCCGGCCTCGGGCTTCGTTGAGGCCGGCCCCTTTGGGGCGTTATGCATGTATGGTGGCGGCGTGTTTATTGCGATGTGCCGACTGCGGCGTTTACGCAGATAAAACCTGCCAAAATAAACATCCCTTTTTGGTAGGTTTTAGTGCTTGCCGTTGGCGGAAGCGGCGCCGTTTACGTGATCGCGGGCGTAGATTACGCCGTGGACGATGGCCAGACCGGCGGCATCTGCGGCGCGGGCGCAGGTGTCTTGGAAGTCCTCGGCCTCGCGGGCGCGCAGCTGCTTGAGCACATAGTCTGCCACGGCCATCTTGCCGGGAGGGTTGCCAATGCCGGTGCGGATGCGACTAAAGTCGCGGCTGCCCATCTTGTCGATGATGGAGCGCAGGCCGTTATGGCCAGCATGGCCGCCGCCCACCTTAACACGCACGTCGCCGGCGGGAATATCGAGCTCGTCGTGGATTACGAGTAGCTCCTCGGCCTTGATTTTGTATTCGCGGCAAAGCTTGGAGATGGGGCCACCCGAGGTATTCATGTACGACTGCGGCTTGACCAGCACGATCTGGCGCTTGCCGCCCTCTTCCTCGGCATCGTTGATATTGATGAGCGCGACCTCGGCGCCGGCCTGGTTTTTCCAGTACGTGACGCCGGCCTGACGGGCCAGCTCGTCGATTGCCTTAAAGCCGGCGTTGTGGCGGGTTTCGGCATACTCATCTCCAGGGTTGCCAAGTCCGGCAACCATGCGAATCTTAAGCGGCTGTGCAGCTGCCATAGGCTTCCTTTCGTTACATAAGAAGTTCGTTCAACGACAAAGGCTACCACGCCCGCCGAAGGCGAGACTTCGTTTCAGCGAAATCCCACCAGACAAAAGCGTGGCCGCGGCAGAGCGAGCCGTCGGAACAGAAGAAACCCCCGCGCGACCTTTGCGAAGCAAGGGGGAGCGCGGGGGTTTCTTCTGTTCCGACGGCGATGCGCCGGGTTGCAAGGACGATGCGACTACAGCGCGAAGTCGCCGCCGACGAGCGTGGAGACGGGCTCCTCGTGGTAAACGGCGGAGATGGCCTGAGCGAACTCCTCGGCGACCGAGATGGTCTTGATCTTGCCGCCGACCTCGACGGGGATGGCGTCGGTGACGACGCACTCGACGATGGGGGCATCGTTCAGGCGCTCGATGGCCGGACCGGAGAAGATGCCGTGGGTGGCGCAGACGTAGATGTCGCCGGCGCCCATAGCCTTGAGCTCCTTGACGTTGGCGCACAGGGTGCCAGCGGTGTCGATCATGTCGTCGTTGATGATGCAGGTCTTGCCCTTGATGTCACCGATGATGCCCATGACCTCGGCGGCGTTGTGGCGCGGACGGCCCTTGTGGGCGATGGCCAGGTCGCAGCCGAGCATGTCGGACAGCTTCTTGGCGGCCTTGGCGCGACCCACGTCGGGGGAGACGACAACCAGGTTGTCGGTGTCGAAGTGCATGTCGTTGTAGTACTGGCCAAACAGCGGCAGTGCGGACAGGTGGTTAACCGGGATATCGAAGAAGCCCTGGATCTGGCCCTGGTGCAGGTCGAGGGTGATGATGCGGTTGACGCCGGCGCGCTCGAGCAGGTTGGCGACGAGGCGGGCGGTGATGGGCTCGCGCGGGCCGGCCTTGCGGTCCTGGCGGGCATAGCCGTAGTGGGTGATAACGGCGGTGATGGAGCGGGCGGATGCGCGCTTGGCAGCGTCGGTGGCGATGAGCAGCTCCATGAGCATGTCGTTGACGTTGCCGCCGGCCACGGACTGAATCAGGAAGACGTCGGCGCCGCGGACGGTCTCGTCGTAGCGGGCGTAAATCTCACCATTGGCGAACTGCTTTAGCGTAAGGCCCGAAAGCTCGACCCCAAGGTACTCAGCAATCTTCTGAGCGAGGGGACGGTTGGAGGAACCGGAATACACGCGGATGGACTTGCGCATATTCTCCGACTTCTCGGGATCATTAATCGGCATTACCCTTCTCCTTTATACATCGAATGCCATATAGATGCCTTGTTGCATTGTAACCGCGCGGCGGGGTTTATCGGGTCCTGATAACGTCTTTACCGCCAACGGACACGAACCGACCACTCATCCGGTTGCGCAGGTCACGATAGAAAAAGGAGCCGCCCCCATGGAGCAGCTCCTTTTGTGCTTGGTAAAACGTTATACCTCGTCGTCCTCGTGCAGGCGGCGGCGGTAATCGGCGGCCCAGCCCTCAATATTTACCTGACGGGCGCGGCCCAGACCGAGTGCGTCGGCCGGGACCGGCTCGGTGATGACGGAGCCGGCGGCCACGAGCGCGCCGTCGCCAATCTGGGCGGGCGCGACCATCATGGTGTCGGAGCCGATGAAGGCATCCTTGCCGATGACAGTCTTGTGCTTGTGCACGCCGTCGTAGTTGCAGGTGATGGAGCCGGCGCCCACGTTGACGCCGGGGCCCATGGTGGTGTCGCCGATGTAGGACAGGTGCGGCACCTTGGAGCCCTCGCCGATCGTGGACTTCTTGATCTCCACATGCGTGCCGGCCTTGGAGCCGTCGAGCATGTGAGTGCCGGGGCGCAGGTAGGCGCGCGGGCCGCAGTCGACGCCGTTCTCGATGACGGCCTCGATGGCGATGGTCTCATCGATGACGCAGCCGCTGCCGACGGTGGTGTCGGTGAGGCGACTGTTGGGGCCGAGCTGGCACTCCTCGCCCACGGTGACGTGGCCAATCAGGTGCGTCTGCGGCCACACGACGGTGTCGCGGCCGATAACGGCATCGGGGCCGATCCAGGCCTGCGTGGGGTCGATGAAGGTAACGCCCTCGGCCATCCAGTGCTCGTTGATGCGGTCGCGCGCGATAGCGGTGAGCTGCGCGAGCTGGATACGGCTGTTGACGCCCAGGCCGTCGCGGTAGTCATCGCAGTGGAAGATGGAGACAGCCTGGCCGTGGCTTTTGAGAATCTCGAGCATGTCGGGCAGGTAGTACTCGGATTGCGCGTTGTCGTTGCCGATCTCGTTAATGTGGGCGGCGAGCTGCGCGCCGTCGAAGGCGTAGCAGCCGGCGTTGCACTCGAGCAGCGTGGCGGCCTGCTCGGGCGTGCAGTCCTTCTGCTCGATGATGCGCTCGATCTGACCATCGGCGCCCAGCTTGATGCGGCCGTAGCCGAAGGGATCGGGCGGGGTCATGGTCATGACGGTGCAGGCGAGCTCGCCGGTGGCGACGGTTTGCGCGAACTTGGCGACGGTGTCGGCGGTGATGAGCGGCAGGTCGCCGTTGAGCACGACGACCGGGCCCTCGGTGATGCCGCAGGCCTCGAGTGCGACCTTCACGGCGTGACCGGTGCCAAGGCGCTCGGTCTGCTCGACGCACTCGACCTTGGTGGCGCTGCTGGCGTAGGCGCCGTCGATGAGGGCGCGCATCTCGTCGGCGTGGCTGCCGATGACGACAACGACGCGGCTGCAGCCGGCCTTGATGGTAGCGTCGACGATCCACTGGACCATGGGCTTGCCCAGGATCTTGTGCGAAACCTTGCAGTGGTTCGACTTCATGCGGGTGCCCTCGCCGGCAGCGAGGATAATTGCGGTTGCGTCCATGTGATCTCCTGTTACGTTATAGAGACGTGTGTTTGGAAACGATACACGGCGCAATATGATACCGCAGGCATATGACGAGCGCGTAACGATTGGTTTGCGGCGGTTGAGGCTTGCGCCGCCGGCGTGGCGTTTGCGCTGCTTGCGTGCGGCGTTGGCGGTGCTGCGGAGCTGTCGTTTGAGCGAGGGGACGGGGGTACCCGTGGACAACATACGAGAGGGGTTTGGCGGCGAGCCCGTCGCGGCATTCTCGATGTCGCATCCGGCTGTGCCGGCACTCTATATAGTGCTGACGCTGGGGCTCACTATGTTCTCGATGCAGCCGGTACTGATTGCGCTGTCACTTGCGGGCGGGCTGGCGTATGGATTTGCGACGCGTGGGGCTGCCCGCACGCTGGGTGCACTTCGCTGGCAGCTGCCGGTGATTTTGATCGTCGCGGTGCTCAATCCGCTGTTTAGCGCCTCGGGCTCGACGGAGCTGTTCCGTATTGGCATGCGCGCGGTGTATCTGGAGAGCATGGTATACGGCCTGTGCATGGGCGGGCTGTTTGTGGCGAGCATACTGTGGTTTGAGGCGGCGGCGTCGATGCTCGAATACGACAAGGTGCTCGCGCTCCTGGGCAACGCCGCGCCGGTGATCGCGCTCATGATCTCGATGTGCATGCGGCTTATCCCGCAGTTTTTGCGCCGCGGCCGCACCGTGTTGGCGGTGCAGGACGCAATTGATGTGCCGGGGCGTGCGCCGGCCGATCCTGTGCGCTCGCGTTTGCGCGCCTCGAGCGTGCTGATGGGCTGGGGCATGGAGGATTCGCTTGAGCGCGCGGATGCTATGCGCTCGCGTGGTTGGGGCGCCACGACGCGTCGCACGACGTACGCGCGGTACCGGCTGGGGCGCAGCGATGTTGCTGCGCTGGTAGGGCTGGCGTTGCTTGGCGCCGCTGCGGTTGCGGTGGCGTGGACCGCCACGACGCAGTATTCGTTTTACCCGCAGCTTTCGGTGCCGGCGCCGTGGCCGGGCTATGTTGTATACGCTGCTTGGATGGCGCTGCCTTGCGTGCTGTGCGCGATTGACGAGAAGAGGTTTGGCTGATGGCTCGGTTGGATAGGGGCCCGGTGTCGGGCGCGGCGTGCGGCCCGGATATGCCGGCGATTGAGGTGCGGAGCCTGAGCTTTGCCTACCCCGATGCTGATGCTGCGGTGCTCGAGGGGCTCGACTGGTCTGTTTCCCAAGGTGCGTTTGCACTGCTTGTTGGCGGTACCGGTTCGGGCAAGTCGACGCTGCTGTCGCTGCTCAAGCCCGAGATCGCGCCTGCGGGTACGCGCTCCGGCGAGCTGCGCGTGCTGGGCGAGCCCGTCGCCGACATGGATGTGCGGGCATCGGCGGAGCGCGTGGGCTATGTGTTCCAGGATCCCGAGAACCAGATCGTGTGCGAAACCGTGTGGCACGAGATGGCGTTTGGCCTGGAAAACTTGGGGCTAGCACGTGATGAGATGCGCCGTCGCGTAGCTGAGACCAGCTATTTCTTTGGGCTGGAAGATTGGCTTCATCGCGATACCGACACGCTTTCGGGTGGCCGCAAGCAGCTGCTGTCGCTTGCCGCCGTCCTGGCGCTGCGTCCGCGTGTGCTGCTACTCGACGAGCCCACGTCTCAGCTCGATCCCGTTGTCGAGAAGAATTTCCTGCACGCGCTGTTTCGTGTGAATCGCGAGCTGGGCTGCACGGTTGTTGTGGCGACGCATCAGCCGCGCCCAATGCTCGAATACGCGACGTGTGCGTACCGGATTGAGGACGGTCGCGTGCGCGAGGTGACGGATATGGCTTCTTTGGGACGCCGAGAATCGCTGTTTTCCGATGACATGTTGGGGTGGGGTGCCATCCGATGTGCAAATAAAGGAGTATTCAGCAGGCGTGAGGACAATTTGGGCTCTCTGGAGCCGCCCGGGGACGTATCGAGCGCGAAAAAAAGTTCGGAATTGGACAAATCGTCCGAATTTGTGGCGCAAACGTCGCTCGAGAACGGCTCGGAAGCCTTCTCGCGCACGGATGGAAGCAGAATACTCCAAAAAATGCACGGCGGGTCGGCTACCACCCTGGCAGGGAGCTGGTTTCGCTACGATCGCGCGGGCGGTTGGGTGCTGCGCGGGCTCGACGTGGCGTTTTCGGCCGGTGCGGTGCATGCGATCGTGGGCGGCAACGGATGCGGTAAGTCGACGATGCTTTCGGTGCTGGCCAAGACTGCCAAGCTGCAACGTGGTCGTATGGTGCGCGGGGCGGCCTCGGCTGCGCTGCTGCCGCAGAATCCCAAGGCATTGCTGGTTGCCGAAACGGTGCGCGACGAGCTGATGGAATGGGCTTCGACTTGCGGATACGACGAGGTCGCAGCACGGGAGCAGGCAGCGCGCCTGGGCCTGGCGGGCTTGGAGGCGCGTCACCCGTATGATCTTTCGGGCGGTCAGCGCCAGCTGCTTGCGTTGGCAAAGCTGCTGTTGATTGGTCCGGAGCTGCTGCTGCTTGATGAGCCCACCAAGGGTTTGGACTTGGCCAGCCGCCGCATCATCGCCCGCGCCCTGCGTGACCATGCGAACGCCGGCGGTACCGTCATCATGGCCACGCACGACTTAGACTTTGCCGAGCAGGTGTCCGACGACGTCGCCATGATGTTCGACGGCGAGATCGCCTGCATGGAGCCTCCGGCAGATTTCTTTGCCGACAACGTGTTTTATAGGGCGTGATGGGATGACGGATCATCGCGCCTCACGCCTACTCACAAAAATGGAGATCCCGCTGTTGTTGGCGGTGCCTGCGGTGATGGCTGCAACGTTGCTGGCGGGCATTGAGCAGGCGGCGCTTGCCATGCTTGTCGTGGTGGCACTGGTGCTTGCGCTGTTCTTTGCGGGTTACGAGGCGTCGCGCCCGGGCCTGCGCCAGATTATGCCCACGCTGGTGTTGGCGGCGTTGGCCGCGGCGGGGCGCATCTTGTTCGGTCCCATTCCCGACTTTAAACCGGTGAGTGCCATCGCCATTATCGCGGGGGCAACGCTTGGTCGCCGCAATGGTTTTATGGTTGGCGCGCTGGCGGCGCTGACCAGCAATTTCTTTTTTGGACAGGGCATGTGGACGCCGTGGCAGATGTATGCCTGGGGCCTGGTTGGCTATGTCGGCGGCGCGCTGGCGTATGCGGGTGCGTTCGACCGCGCCGACGGCACCGTGCGCATGCCAGCACTGCTGGCGTACGGCTTTGCGTCGGGCCTGCTCTATGGCGTCGTGATCAACGCGTATGACATCATTGGTTTTGTACAGCCGCTTACTTGGGCGGGTGCCGTGGCGCGTCTTGCCACGGCAGTGCCGTTCGATATTACGCACGGCCTTGCGACCTGCGTGTTTTTGGCCGCCTTGTACAAGCCTTGGTGCCGTCGCATTAACCGTGTCGCCGTGAAATACGGGCTGTAGGGCATTTCGCGTTTCCTCGCGAACTTGCGGTGGAATAGTTCTCGTTTTTGGCTATTTGCTGCCCAAACAGGAACTATTCCACCGCAGCTTATAGGGGGAGAGGGGTCACATGATCTGTTTTCCTCCGTCCCCCAGGAATTACTTGGGGCTAGAGCTCTAGCGTGAGGGTGACGGGGCAGTGGTCGCTGCCGAAGATGTCGCCGCGGATGCCGGTGTCGCGTACGTTGTCGGCGATTGCGTCGCTTACCAGGAAGTAGTCGATGCGCCAGCCTGCGTTGTTCTTGCGGGCATTAAAGCGATAGCTCCACCAGCTGTAGACGCCCTCGACGTCGGGGTTTGCCGTGCGCCAGGTATCGGTAAAGCCGGCGTTGAGTAGCTCGGTGAACTTGCCGCGCTCCTCGTCCGAAAAGCCCGCGTTGCCGCGGTTGGACTTGGGGTTCTTAAGGTCGATTTCCTCGTGCGCCACGTTAAAGTCGCCACAGGTCACTACGGGCTTGCCGGTCTCGCACTCGAGTCCCGTCAAAAAGCCGCGATAGGCATCATCCCAGGCCATGCGCACATCGATGCGCGCGAGCTCATTTTGGGCGTTGGGCGTGTAGACATCCACGAACCAAAACTTGTCGAACTCGAGCGCGCAGACGCGGCCCTCGGTTGCGGCTTGGGCGACGAGTGCGGCCGCCTCACCCTCGCCGGCGTAGGGTAGCAGCGCGTCGGCGCGCAGCACGCGCAGCGGTTCCTGGCGGCTAAAGACCGCAGTGCCCGAATAGCCTTTACGCTCGGCGTAGCTCCAGGTTTGGTGATAGCCGGGCAGGTCAATATCGACCTGGCCTTCTTGCAGCTTGGTCTCTTGCAGCGCCAGGATATCGACGTCGAGTTCTTGCGCGATCTGGATAAAGCTCGGGTCCTTTTTGAGCACGGCGCGCAGTCCGTTGACGTTCCACGAGGCGAAAGTGTAAGTCTGAGGCATGGTGTCCTTTCGACGGGGTTGGCAGGCTTAAGATTAGCGCAACAGGGGCGGGGTGGGCTCCGTGGGCGACGGCGCAATCGCAGCCGCCCCGACCAACATGGACGGAGGACAAACATGACGCAAGCGATAACAGATCCCAAGCAGGCCTCCGCCGCGCTGGCGGAGCTGTTCAATACCCACGAGCGCGTGGTGTTCTTTGGCGGCGCTGGTGTTTCCACGGCAAGCGGCATTCCCGATTTTCGCAGCGTGGACGGCCTGTATCACCAGCAGTTTGCCTATCCGCCCGAGACCATGCTGTCGCACAGCTTTTACGAGACACATCCGGCGGAGTTCTTCGACTTTTACCGAACCAAGATGATCGCGCTTAACGCTAAGCCCAACCGCTGCCACATCAAGCTGGCCGAGCTGGAGCGCGTCGGCAAGCTTGATGCCGTGGTGACGCAAAACATCGACGGCTTGCATCAGATGGCGGGCTCGCAGCGCGTGTTTGAGTTGCACGGATCGGTCCATCGCAACATTTGCCAGTCGTGCGGAGCGGTCTATAGCGCCGAGTGGATTTGCTCGCGCGAGCACGAGGACGCCGCGGGCGTGCCCGTGTGCCCCGCGTGCGGAGGTCGCATCAAGCCCGATGTGGTGCTCTACGAGGAGCCGCTCAACGAGCATGTGTTGACCGGTGCCGTTGCCACCATCGCCGCGGCCGATGCCCTCATTGTGGGTGGGACCTCGCTCGTGGTGTATCCGGCGGCGGGCCTTACACGCTACTTTACCGGTGATACGCTGGCCATATGCAATCTTGCTCCCACCGATCAGGATGCAAATGCCGACCTGCTGATTTCTTGCGACATCGCGGCCGCGTTTGCGTTCTAGCCCGCGCGCGCGGATACAATAGAAAGACTGAGTGCAAAGCGACCCCGCCGCCAGCTCCCCAAGCTCGGCGGCGTGGGCATTTTAGGAGGATGTTCATGGCGAACGACAGCAAGACATGGCGGTGCGGAAAGTATGAGCTCAGCTTTGACCGTCCGCGCATCATGGGCGTCCTCAACGTGACGCCCGATTCGTTTAGCGACGGCGGGGAGCACTTCGACCCGGATGCCGCCATCGAGTATGGCCTGGCGATGCTCGACGCCGGCGCCGACATCATCGATGTGGGCGGCGAGTCCACGCGCCCCGGTTTTACCCCGGTCAACCCCGACGAGGAGGCGCGCCGCGTGCTGCCCGTGGTGCGCGCGCTGGCCAAGGAGGGCGCCATCGTCTCGATCGACACGCGTCATGTGGCGGTTGCCAAGGCGGCCGTGCGCTGCGGCGCCTCGATCGTCAACGACGTGACCGGCTTCACCGACCCCAAGATGGTCGAGTTTGTTAAGACGAGCACCTGCGGCGTCATCGTGATGCATGCCGGCGAGGTCGCCGCGCCCGCACGCACGCACGCAACGGTGCAGCTCGATACCTCGGCTGCGGCGTTTGTTGCCGAGAAGGCGCGCGAGGCGGCTGCCGAGGCCGCGCGTGAGGCTGAGAAGCCGGCTCGCCGCCGTCGCGGCAAGTTGCTGGGCGAGCCTAAGCCGGAGGCCAAGCTTCCGGGCGGCGTGGTGCAGCCCTCGTTGCCGTTTGGTGAACCGGAGCCCACGTCTGAGCCCGCAAGCGAGCAGGAGGCGCCCGCCGCCGAGCAGGCTACTGCCGCCGAGACCGTCGCACCCGCGCCCGAGGCCGCGCCCGCAGCCACCGAGGCCGCATCGGAGCCCAATGACCACCTGGCCGCCATGATGCGCCGCAGCGCCCGCCGCGAGGAAGCCTACGTGCCCACCTCGCAGCTCCGCCGCTTCACCCTGCCCGATTCGGCACCCATCATGCGCCGCGTCATGGGCTTTCTGTCCGACCAGGCCCGCGCGCTCATCCACGCCGGCGTGTCGCGCGACCGCATCTGCATCGATCCCGGTCCGGGCTTTGGCAAGACGGCCAACGAGGACATCGTCATCCAGCGCGAGACTGCCAAGATGGCGTCACTGGGCTATCCGCTCATGTGCGCCGTATCGCGCAAGCGCTTTGTGGGCGCTGTCTCGGGCGTGACCGAGGCCGCCGAGCGCGATGCCGCTACGTTTGGCGTGTGCCTGGGCGCCATCCAGGCCGGTGCCAACATCGTGCGCGTGCACGAAGCCGCGGGTTTTGCGCAGTTCCTGAACGGCTACTGGGCGGTTGCCAAGCCGCAGCCGCGCCGCGCGTTTGTGGCCGTGGGCTCCAACCTGGGGCACCGCTGTGACAACATCCGCGCCGCACGCGACATGATCGCCGAGATTCCACTCACCTGCGTGTCCAACTCCTCCAAGATCTACGAGAGCGAGCCGGCCTACGAGATGCGCCAGGACGCGTTTGCCAACGCCGTCATCGAGATTAAGACCGAGCTGGCGCCGTTGGTGCTGCTCGACGAGCTCATGAAGATCGAGGCCGAGCTGGGCCGCGACCGTTCCAAAAAGGCCAAGGCCAACGGTCCGCGCACCATCGACCTGGATCTGCTGTGGATGGACGGCGAGACCCACGGCGGCAAAAAGCTGCGCCTGCCGCATCCGCTGATCGGCGAGCGCGACTTTGTGCTGGTGCCGCTCGAGGATCTGATGCACGATCCGGCGCGGTTCTTCCGCTACAACGGCGTCGAGGTCAAGGAGCCCGAGGACCGCGTGGGCCATATCGTGGGCGAATTGGGGCGCATGTAGATGATCGAGATGAATGCTGTTGCCGCTGGTACCGAGCTCGACGCGGCGCGTGACGCGGGCCGCGAGGGCGTGTCCGCGGGCTGGTGCGCGTGGAGCGCGGGCGATGCTTCGCTGACGTTTTCGCTGGTTGTGCGCCCCGATGTGAATATGCACGCCTTCCACGGCCTGCCGTTTGTGGCGGCGATGGGCATGATGGATGCGCTCGTGGGCACGGCTTCGACGCCGGGGTTGGGCCTTGCCGGCAAGGTGGGTATCCAGTGGCCGAGCGATATCGTGTGCGGTGCGCCTGCGTTTGAGACGTCACTCGCGCGCGTTGCCGTGAACGGCGGTGCCGGTGCCGCGGGTATGTTTGCCGCGGTGACGGTTGATGTTGAGCGTGCGGCGCTGGGTGAGCTTGGCGTGGATATGGCAGATGAGGCGCTGATCGAGGCATTGGCCGCCGCCGTGCTGGTCCGCGTGGACACCTGGGCAGTTGCCGCCAACACGCCGCAGGGCACCGCCGGCCCGCTGGCTCCGGTGCTGGGCGAGTACTTTGACATGGTGCCACTGCTGGGTCGTCAGGTCGCGGCGGTGTCGCCCAGCGGTTTGCCGCTTGCGGTCGGTGTGTTTGCGGGCCTGGACATCTGGGGTCGTGCGACCATCAAGACCGATGCCGGCGAGCAGGAGTTTCCGCCCGAGGCCGTACGGATTCGCGGACTGTAACGCGAGGCGCCCGCGCTCAAAGATAGCGATGACAACAAGACCCTCCTCGGCTGTGCCGGGGAGGGTCTTTACGCGACTACAGGGTGGCATCGCGGTTCTATTCCTCAAAATTGAAAATATTTCGATTTTGAGGAATAGAATTAAGCCAGCTCGGCCTTTAACGAGGTATATTCGTTGCAGAGTCTATTCCTCAAAACTGAATAATTTTCGTTTTTGAGGAATAGCGATAGAAGACCGCAGGGAGGCACCAATGAAACTCATCAATAGAACGTCATATATGGACACGTTGACGAGCCTTATTGGCGTACCGGACATCAAGGTCATAACGGGCATTCGCCGTAGCGGTAAGTCAAAATTGCTCGAGGCCCTCCGCGATTACGTGGAGGCAAATCTGTCCAATTCGAATGTCATCCATATCAATTACAACCTCGACGAGTTCGAGGGCCTGCTCGAATATCATGCCCTGCTCGCCTATGTGAAAGAGCATCGAGTGTCCGACAAGCAAAACTTCCTGCTTATCGACGAGGTTCAGATGTGCGACGGCTTTGAACGCGCGATCAACAGCCTCCATGCATCCGAGCAGTACGACATCTTCATCACCGGATCGAACGCCTTTTTGCTGTCGAGTGATCTGTCGACGCTCTTTACGGGGCGCACGTTCGAGATCGAGGTTTTCCCATTCTCGTTTGAGGAGTATCGCTTCTATAGTGACGAGGGCGAGGTCGATCGCGACTTCGATGAGTACGCGAGAACCGGCGGTATGTCCGGCTCTTACCCTTATCCACTGCAGGAGCAGCGCTACCAATATCTCTCCAATGTCTTCAAAACGCTCATCGTGAGGGATATCGTGCAGCGGCATAACGTGAGAAACGAATCGGCACTGCTGCGCATTGCCGATTACATGATGGACAACGTCTCCAACATAACGTCGGCACGCAACATTACAGATGTTTTGAATGCGGATGGGCTAAAGATTACGAACAAGACGGTCGGCACGTACATGGGGTACCTGTGCGATGCGTTTGCCTTCTATAAAGTTCGTCGGTACGACATTCGCGGCAAAAAATACCTTAAGAGCGGCGAGAAGTATTACCTGGCAGACCACGCGTTCAAATACGCACTGCTTGGTACGCGTGATATGGATTGGGGACGCGTATACGAGAACATGGTGGCCATCGAGCTGCTGCGCCGCGGATACGAGGTATACGTCGGTGTGCTCTATAAAAAGGAAATAGACTTTGTAGCAATCAAGCGAAGCGAGAAGCTCTACATTCAGGTGAGCGACGACATCAGCTCGGATAAGACGTTTGAACGCGAGATTTCGCCACTGCTGAGCATTGGCGATGCGTATCCCAAGATGATTCTTGCCCGCACGCATCACGAGGCCACGGATCGCGATGGGGTGCAGATCGTGGACCTGGCGAGGTGGTTGTGCGGCGAGGCTTAGCAAAAAATCCTATTCCTCAAAACTGAAAAATTTTCGATTTTGAGGAATAGGATTGGCGGCTGGTTGCTGCGACCTGGCGTTTACTCTATCCCAGCTCCTGCATGCGGCGGTAGATTTCGCAGATGCCCTTGATGGTGAGTTGCCCGTCGACCACGTCGAAGGCATCGGTCGAATCGGCGACGATGCCGGCGAGACCGCCTGTGGCGATAACGGTGGCATCCTCGCGGCCCAGCTCGCGCTTCATGCGCGCGACCAGGCCCTCAGCCATGGCGGCGGCGCCCGTTACAGCGCCGACCTTGATGCACTCCTCGGTATCGCGGCCGATGGCATGCTCGGGCGCCTCGAGCGGCACACTGGCGAGCTTGGCGGCACGGGCGGCAAGCGCGTCCATGGAGATGCGGATGCCCGGCGCGATCGCCCCGCCAATGTAATAACCGTCCTCATCGATGACGTCGATATTGGTCGCGGTGCCAAAGTCCACCACGATTGCCGGCGCGCCGTAGAAAGTTTCGGCTGCAACGGCGTTGGCGACGCGATCGGCGCCTACGGCTTGGGGACGCGCCGCGCGCAGCTTGGTCACCGCGGCCGTCTGCGGCCCAATGACGATGGCGTCTGCGGCAATGCGGTCGGCCACGGCGTGCCATTCGCGCGAGAGCTGCGGCACCACGCCCGCAAAGGCGATCGCGTCGACCGCGTCGAGCGAAAGGCCGTACATCTTAAAGAAACCCATCAGGCGCACATGGATCTCGTCGGCGGTATAAGAGCGGTCGGTGGGCATGCGCCACGACTGCACCAGCTCGTCTCCGTCAAACAGGCCCATGGCCGTCTGCGTGTTTCCCATATCGATAGCGAGCAGCATGTCTACTCCCAGTGTTGGCATAAAAGGACGCGCACCATTGTATACGCGCCGTCGACGGCGCTCGGCCGCGATTCGTTTACGGTGATAGGGGCTGAGGGGTTTTAAATATGAAGGAATTATGCTCTACGAGATTTTCCTTGCCGTTTACCGAACTCCCGCGTAATATTCTTTCTTGCGCACATGAGGCGCCCAGACATTGCGGGGTGGAGCAGTCTGGTAGCTCGCCGGGCTCATAACCCGGAGGTCGTAGGTTCAAATCCTGCCCCCGCGACCAAGAACTTGCAGCTCGTCGGCCTAGCCGGCGAGCTTTTTTGTTATTCCGGGACCGTGTTTTCGGTCCAATTCTCAGCCTCTCAAACAAAATCTCGATCTGTAACAGTAAGACCCGATTTGGGCGGCTAGGTGTTACAGATTGAGATGTTGAGTCCCCGCCTGGACGGTTTGTCTAAATCTGTAACACGAGGGACGGATTTTGCCGAGTTGTTGTTATAGATTGAGATTTTCTAGCAGGCGGGTTTGGTTTGTCTCGATCTGTAACAGTAAGACCCAGTTTTGCCGCGTAACTGTTACAGATTGAGACAAACCGAAGGGCCGCCCCGCCCCATCCACCTGCCGCCACCTGATATTCGCCGATTTTCGTTGTGCCGCTGTGCCTCCATGCCATATCCTCTAGACAACTACGCGGCATCATCGCCGTCGCGCCTACAAGAGAGGAATGTCCATGACCACACCTGCATCCAAGCTGCTCCAGCCCATTACGGTTGGCCCCCTTGAGCTCAAGAACCGCATTATGTTTCCGCCGCTGACCACCGGCTACGAGGAGCGCGACGGTTCCATCGGCGAGCGCAGCCTGGCTTTTTACGAGCGCCTGGCCCGTGGCGGCGTGAGCTACATCGTCATCGGCGACGTCGCTCCCGTCATGACTGCGAGCCCCACGCCCAAGCTGGCGACCGACGCCCAGATCCCCACGTTTAAGGCCCTGGCCGACGCTGTCCACAAGCACGGTGCCAAGGTTGCGCTGCAGCTGTTCCACCCCGAGTACGACGTGCCCGGCGTCGGCCGCATGGTCATGGGTTCCATGGCCGCCGCCAAGGCCGCGCAGGAGGCCAAAGCCGCCGGCGACGAGGAGACCTTCGCCGCCAAGATGGCCGAGTCCAACGAGATCCGCAAGCAGGCCTACGCCAAGCTGCATCACGACATGCGGCACTTTGTGAACGAGGCGAGCGTAGAGCAGCTCACCCAGATCAAGGAGGCCATCGCCGCCTCGGCCGCCCGCGCGCAGCAGGCCGGCATCGACGCCATCGAGGTCCACGGCGACCGCCTGGTGGGTTCGCTGTGCTCGGCCATCCTCAACAAGCGCACCGACGAGTACGGCGGCTCGTTCGAGAACCGCGTTCGCTATGCGCTGGAGGTCGTCGCTGCCATTAAGGAGGCCGCGCCGGGGCTGATGGTGGAGTACAAGCTCCCCGTGATCATGGAGAACCCCGACGGCACGCCGCGCGGCAAGGGCGGCCTGCTGCCCGACGAGGCCTGCGAGTTCGCCAAGCTGCTCGAGGGCGCGGGCATCGACATGATCCAGGTCGCGCAGGCCAACCATACCGGCAACATGGGCGACACCATTCCGCCCATGGGCGCCATGCCCTACAACTGGACGCTGCCCGTGGCCGAGCGCGTCAAGGCCCTGGTCTCCGTGCCGGTGGCAACCGTCGGCCGCGTGGTTTCGGTCGAGGCCGGCGAGAAGATTCTGGAAGACGGCGCCGCCGACATCATCGCCTATGGCCGCTCGCTCATGTGCGACCCCGACATTGCGCTGAAGGCCGCCACGGGTGAGCCCATCCGCGAGTGCCTCAACTGCAACAAGGGCTGCGTCGACGCGATTCAAAACCGCAAGTACATCTCGTGCGTGCTCAATGCCGAGAACGGCGACGAGGCGACCATCGCCATCAAGCCGGGCGAGGGCGACAAGAAGATCGCCGTGGTGGGCGGCGGTATTGCCGGCCTGGAGGCCGCGCGCGTGGCAGCCAAGCGCGGCTACAACGTGACCGTCTACGAGGCGAGCGATCATCTGGGCGGCCAGATTGTGCTGGCGGCCGCGCCCCCGCGCAAGGACGAGATCATGCGCTCGGTCGAGTATTACGAGAAGATTCTGCCTGGCCTGGGCGTGAAGGTTGAGCTCAACCACGTCGCTAGCCCCGCGGACCTCAACGCCGCCGACGCCGCGATTGTGGCCGTGGGCGCGCACGACGTGGTCATCCCCGTTCCGGGTGCCGACTCGGACAAGGTCGTCTCGAGCTGGGACGTGCTGGCCGGCAAGGTGGAGCTCAGCGGCCGCGTCGCCGTCATTGGCGGTGGCCTGGTGGGCACCGAGACTGCCGAGTATCTGCTGCAGCACGGCTGCGAGGTGGCGATCGTGGAGATGCTCGACAAGATTGCCGCGGGCGAGTCTGAGACCATTCTGCCGCTGATTATGAGCGACTTTGCAGAGCACAACGTGGAGCAGCATGTTAAGACCCGCCTGACCGCCATTACCGACGAGGGCGTGGAGGCTGTTCGCACCACCGAGGACGGCGCCGAGGAGCCGGTGAAGATCGCCTGCGATTACGTGGTGATGGCCGTGGGCTCCAAGGCCAACGCGTTTGACCTGGATGGCGTGACGGTGCCCGTGACCTGCGTGGGCGACTGCTCGGGTGAGCGCACCGCCGACATTGCGAGCGCCATTCGCACGGCGTATCACGCGGCCAACGAGCTGTAGTTGAACATCGCGGCCAGGCGGGGCGGTAGCACGGATCCGTCTCGCCCGGCTGTGTCCCGTCGGGTGTCAACCGGTGCGGGGCCTGCAAGCGCAGCAGGTCCCGCCCTTTTTGTTTTGCTCCGATGAATGGCAATGCGCGGTAATCATGAGGAGTGAGGACGTCTACTGCCTTGCAGATCACTCAAAAATATTGGGGGAGGGGTTAATAACTATATCCTCTATACCAAAGGACATAAAGAGATGCCAATTTTGTTGACAAGCGAATGACGATTAGCTGCGAGTCAGCTACCAGCGTAAATAATCGATAAAGAAATGTCGTAATTTGGTGCCAAATGCCCAGATAACGCCGCGTCTACTTTAATTAACTGCTTTGAGCAAACAGTAAAATGCTACTATCTAACTTGCACGTAAGAAAGCAGATTAACGGTTAAGGCTAAGAAGTGGCAGGTATGTCAGAAGCAACAAGGACTCGCACGCATGCGCCCAAGGTTAGGCAGCGCGCCGTCGAGATCCTTCAAGAGGGGGTCGGTCATCGCGCCCTCGCCGCAAAGCTTGGCATTCCCCAGGCCACGGCTCGTCAGTGGGCCCGCGCATATGCCGTGGGCGGTGCCGATGCCGTGCTCAATGCGGGCGCTCGTCATCACACCTATTCGTACGACGTAAAGCTCGCCGTGGTTAAGGACCGTTTGGAAAACGGCCTGACGGTTCGCGAGGCCATGATCAAGCATGGGATTCCCAGCGAGTCTTCGGTCAAGGCTTGGTGCCGCCAGTACCGCGAGAGCGGTGAGTCCGCACTGGTCGATAAGCCGCGCGGTCGCAAGCCGCGCGTTAAAAAGGCGGAATAGCAAACGGGATGGTGCGCCCACAGGGGCGCATTTTTCTTGCCGCGCCAACTTTTTGGACCGCCGCGAGCCTATCGGGACATCCTCCAAAATGGCCAATAAACCGCGCGCAGTGGCCCGTGCGCCCACCGCTGCGATAGGGGGAGCGTCGCCCCTTTGCTCCAATGCGGACAGACTCCTTGCCCCGTACGCCTAAAACTCCCCAGTTGACCGAAAACCCGCTGCCGCTACTCATCAATTGAGCTATAACGTTAAACAATTGCAGCGTTTTTGCATGGGGGAGTGATGGTATGACGCTACTGTATTTCCTTACCCTGTTTCCGCTGGTACCGGCGCTGGGCATGCTGTTCGCGCGCGGCGACCGCGCCCGCGATGCGGTGGGGCTCATAGGTTCCGGCATTATTATGGCGGTGACAGTTGTAGTCGCCGTCATGTTTTTTGGCATGGGTCCGCAGAGCTTTGAGGTTGCCTCCGGCACCTCGCATGTGCTCTCGATCATCAGCTCCGTCATCGACGTCATCCTGTGCGCCGTAATCCTGTACAACGCGTACAAATATAGGAACGCGCTCGCCACGGTGCTCGGCATAGTCCAGCTGGTGGGCTCGTTCGCCTTTGCAGCCATGACGCTGCCCGCGGTCGAAGCCGTCACGGCGACGCCGCTCTACCTGGACTACATGAGTGTGATCATGGTCCTCGCCGTCGGCATCGTCGGTAGCCTAATCTGCGTGTATGCCCTGGGCTACATGAAGGACTTCCAGGCCCATGACGAGCACGAGGCTGCGCTGCGCGGGCAGACCGCGCCCGACCGTCGCCCGCAGTTCCTGGCGCTTATGTTTCTATTCCTCTCGGCCATGTTCGTCATCGTGACGAGTGACAACCTTGAGTGGCTGTTCTGCGGCTGGGAAATCACCACCGTGTGCTCGTTCCTTATGATTGGCTACACGCGCACGCCCGAGGCCATCAAAAACGCCTTCACCCAGATCATCCTCAACATGCTGGGCGGCATCGCGTTTTTGGCGGGCCTTATGTTTCTGCACGTCAATGGCATGCCGCTGACCATCTCGGGCATGATCGAGCTTTCCGGCGCCGGAACCGCGCAGTCCGCGCTGCTGGTGATGCCGGTCGTTCTGCTGTCGCTCGCCGCGCTCACCAAGGCCGCACAGATGCCGTTCCACACTTGGCTGCTGGGTGCCATGGTTGCCCCCACGCCCACGAGCGCCCTGCTGCACTCGTCAACCATGGTCAAAGCCGGCGTATTCCTGATGGTCAAGCTGAGCCCGCTCTATGCCATCTATCCTGTGACCGGCTTTATGGTCACGAGTGTGGGTGCCATCACGTTTTTGCTCGCTGCCCTCATGGCCATCTCGCAGAGCAACGCCAAACGCGTGCTCGCGTACTCCACCATTTCCAACTTGGGCCTCATTAGTGCCTGCTTGGGTGTCGGCGCGCCCGAGGCCGTATGGGCGGCCATCTTCCTGATCCTGTTCCACACGGTGGCCAAGTCGCTGCTGTTCCTGTGCGTGGGCACGGCCGAGCATCATATCGGCAGCCGCGATATCGAGGACATGGACGGCATGTTCAGCCGCATGCCGCACCTGACGCGCCTGATGATGCTGGGCATCATGGGCATGTTTGTGGCGCCGTTTGGCATGCTCGTGTCCAAGTGGGGCGCCCTGGTGGCGTTCGCGCAGACCGGCAACGTGCTCATGATCATGGTGCTTGCCTTTGGCTCGGCCGCGACGTTCTTCTTCTGGGGCAAGTGGCTTGCCAAGCTTTCGGGCGTCGACCCCACGGCTCAAAACGTTGAGGTCAATGTCCATAAGACCGAATGGATGGCCCTCAACACCATCGCCGCGCTGCTTATTCTGTGCTGCGTGGCGTTCCCGGTTATCTCGAGCGGTCTGGTGTCGCCTTACTTGGCCATGGTGTTTGGCCGCGTGCCGTACGTTATTGGCAAGGACGCCATGTATCTGATGGTGGTTATCGTGGCTTTTATTGCCGTGGTGTTGCTGACTTCATTCCGCGTGAGCAACAAACCGCATGTAAACGTATATCTTTCGGGTGTGGGAACCGACAAATATCGCCATTTCCGCGGCTCGATGGGACACGAGGTAAAGGCCGAAAAGCGCAATTGGTACTCGGAGGACGCCCTTGGCGAGAAGCGTATTGGCCCCGCGGGTAGCGTCGTGTGCTGCAGCATTATCTTGTTTGCGCTGCTGTGTTGCGCATGGATTGGGCCCGAGAGACTTGCCATGAGTGCGCCCTCGGTGCTGCGCAGCAAGTATTTTGAAGGTTCGGGTGTCGTGGGCATTTTTATTGGCACCGTGGCGTTTGCCCTGCTGGCGCCGCTTGTGGGTGGCATGATCGACGGCATTGACCGCAAGCTGTCCGCCCGAATGCAGGGCCGCGTGGGCCCGCGCCTGCTGCAGCCCTTCTACGACGTTGCCAAGCTGCTGCGCAAGGCCCCCGCCAGCGTAAACACCATGGACGATACCTATATGGCGTGCGCGCTCATCTTTACCGTGGTGGGCGGCGGCATCTTTGTGTCGGGCTCTAACACGCTACTGTGCGCTTTTATGGTGACGCTCGCCGCGATCTTTGTGGTGCTGGCGTCCGCCTCGACGCAAAGCCCGTTTGCCCAGGTTGGCGCAGATCGTGAGTTACTGCAGGTTATGAGTTACGAGCCCGCCGTTTTGCTGATGAGCGTGGGCCTGTACCTTGCCACCGACAGCTTTGATTCCATCGCCGTGACGGGGCAGTCGGTCCCCATCATCGTGCACAGCGCGCCCATTTTCCTCGCGTTGCTCGCGGTGCTTACCATCAAGCTGCGCAAGTCGCCGTTTGACCTTTCGTACTCGCATCATGCGCATCAGGAGATCGTCCAGGGCGTCGCCACCGAGATGAGCGGCGGCACGCTGGCCAAGATGACCCTTATGCACTGGTGCGAGACCGTGCTGTTTTTGATGTGGGTGGGCATGTTCTTTGTCTGGGGCAACCCCGTGAGCTGGGTTGTAGCCCTGGTCGTGATGGCCGCGACGTATTTTGTCGAGGTCCTGATCGACAACACCTTCGCACGCAGCACCTGGCGCAGCTGCTTTAGGCTCGGATGGGGCGTGGCGCTGGTGTTTGGCCTGCTCAACCTTATGCCCATCCTCGTCGACGTGTTTATTTAGGAGGCGGCATCCATGGATCATAAAATGTCGCGCTCGCCGTGGGTCATTCATTACGACGGCTCGAGCTGCAACGGATGCGATATCGAGGTGCTGGCCTCGCTCACGCCGCTGTTCGATGCGGAGCGCTTTGGCGTGGTCAACACCGGCAACCCCAAGCATGCGGATATCTTTTTGGTGACGGGGTCGGTCAATGCCCAGAACCTGCCCGTCGTGCGCCAGATCTACAGCCAGATGCTCGAGCCCAAGTGCGTGGTGGCGTGCGGCATTTGCGCGTGTTCGGGCGGCGTATTCCGCGATGCCTATAACGTGATCGGCGGCGTG
Organism: uncultured Collinsella sp.; assembly: GCA_959027945.1. Lineage (GTDB taxonomy): Bacteria > Actinomycetota > Coriobacteriia > Coriobacteriales > Coriobacteriaceae > Collinsella. The sequence continues at coordinate 24,750 of CAUFRO010000003.1, read as the reverse complement.
GACCGCGCGATTCCCGTGGACGTGTATGCGCCCGGGTGCGCCATTCGTCCCGAGACCGTGATCGATGCCATCGTGGAGGCGTGCGGCATCCTTGATCAGAAGGAGGCCGTGATGCGCGCCGGCGGTGACCCGCTTACCGTGGGCGGCGCTGCTACCTGGGATGGCGGCGTCGAGTTGGGCGAGGACGGGTTCGTGGCTGCAGCTGGGGCCGGGGCTGACGGTGCCGGTGACGCGCCTGCCGAGAAACCCGCAGCGCCCGTCGCTGCAAAGGAGGCCGAGTAATGCAAAAGGCTATCTATGCCACCGTTGGGATCGACGAGCTTCTGTCGCATGTCCAGGCGCTCAAGGGCGTCGGCGCGCGCTTTGTGCAGATGCATGCCGAGCGCTGTGTGGACGACGGATCGTATCGCCTGGTCTATACGTTTATCAACGTCCGCGCTGCGCAGGAGCAGATCGCGCGGGACGGAAACTATGCGATTGAGAATCTGGTGGTCGAGGGTATCGACCAGTACCAGGAGATTCCGTCCATCAGCTCGTACTATCCGGCGGTATTCCCGTTTGAAAACGAGGCGCACGACCTGTTTGGTCTTGCCATCACCGACATGCAGATCGACTTTAAGGGCTTTTTCTACCAGGTCTCGACTGCCGAACCCATGAGCGTTATCACGCCCGAGGTGAAGGCCGCGCGCGAGAAGGCCATGAAGGTGCGTGCCGCTGCCGAGGACAAGGCGCGCAAGGCCGCGGCCGAGAAGGTTGCTACTGCCATGGCCGCTGCGGGGGAGGGCACTGCGGGCGTTGGCGATGCTGCGGACGCTGCCGTCGCTCAGCCCGCTGCGGCTGCCGGCTCCGATGCTCAGCACGATGAGGTCGCTGCAAAGGCCGCGCTCAAGGCTGCCGAGATGGAGGCAAAGCTCGCCGCCATGGATCCCGAGAAAGCGGCCAAGGTCCGCGCGGCGCTTGCCGCCAAGGTCGCCCGCGACAAGCAGAAAAAGGAGGCGTAAGGTCCATGGCACATCGCTCCGTTATTCCGTTTGGCCCGCAGCACCCGGTGCTGCCCGAGCCGCTTCATCTGGACCTGGTGATCGAGGACGACCGCGTCATCGAGGCAATTCCGCAGATCGGCTTTGTGCACCGCGGGCTCGAGAAGCTCACCGAAAAGCGCGACATGCATCAGTTTGGCTACATCGCCGAGCGCATCTGCGGCATCTGCGCCGTGGGCCACAGCTGCGGCTATGCCAGCGCCTGCGAGCGCATGCTCGGCATCGAGGTGCCTGGTCGCGTGCAGTATATCCGCACCATTCTGCACGAGCTTTCGCGCATTCACTCGCATCTGCTGTGGCTGGGCCTGCTCGCCGACGCCTTTGGCTTCGAGGCGCTGTTCTATCGGTCATGGACCCTGCGCGAGCAGATACTCAAGATTTTTGAGAGCACTTGCGGCGGGCGCGTGATTCTGTCGATTAACGAGATCGGCGGCCTTAAGCACGATATCGAGGACTCCGAGCTGGCGGGCATTGTCCAGACGCTCGATGCCATGCGTCCTGACTACGAGGCCCTGGTGCATACGTTTTTGGACGACGACAGCTGCGGCGAGCGCCTGCATGGCGTGGGCGTGATTAGCAAGAAAGACGCGCTGGAGCTTTCGATGGTCGGTCCGTTCGGCCGCGCCTCGGGCGTGGACTACGACGTGCGCATGTTCGGTGACGGCGCCTATGCGGACTTGGCCGCGTTTGAGCCCATCGTTGCTACCGATGGCGATTGCTATGCCCGCTGCCAGGTGCGTTGCGCCGAGGTCACGCAGGCCATGGACATCATTAAGGAGCTTGTGGGCAAGATTCCGCACGACGGGATTGGCGGGCGCACCAAGCTTACGCCGGCCGACGGCGCGCGCGGCGAGGTTGTGATTGAGCAGCCGCGCGGCGAGGCGTATTACTATGTGCGCGGCAACGGCACCAAGAACCTGGACCGTTTCCGCGTGCGCACGCCGACGTCGCAGAACTTGGCGGGTCTGACGCATGCGCTGCAGGGCGTACTCCTTGCCAACGTGCCCATGATTATCCTGACCATCGACCCCTGCATTAGCTGCACGGAAAGGTAGGCGCGGCATGAGTTTGCTGACATTTGCCAAGACGGCCTTGGGCTCTATGGTCAAGCAGCCGGTAACGGTGTGCTATCCGCAGGAGAAGCTCGCGGCACCCGAGCGCTTGCGCGGGCATATCGTCAACGACATGGACGTGTGTATCTGCTGCGGCATGTGTGCGCGTCGCTGTCCGGCGGGCGCGCTCGCGGTCGATCGCAAGGGTGGAACGTGGTCGATCGACCCGTATGCCTGTGTGGTGTGCGGTGAGTGCATCGAGAGCTGCCCCAAGCACTGCCTGACTATGGACACCGCCCGCACCCCAGTTGCGGTGGATAAGACTCCCACGGTAGAAACCAAGCCGGAGTAGCGCGAAGACGGGGCCGGTGGGGCAAAAATGCCCCACCGGCCCCGCGCTTAAACGCGCGGTTGTGCCGCTGCGAACAAAACTATGCCGGATTACGGGGCTGGATAGCGAACCTCCGACCATACAGAAAATTGCAAAAACAAAACCGCAGGTAGATAGCTTGCCGTTTTTCAAAAAATGAAGGTATGGATGAGGGCCCCGACTTTAGCCCCGTAATCCGGCATAGTTTTGAAATGGCGCCATATCCGTAACAGCCTTTGATCTCCCGTGGGCAGAGGGAAACGGATCATTTTGGCCTTGCGAGGGCTGCCACGTGACCCGTCTGCCACGAAATGGGCCCATCTACTACGTTTAGGTGGCAGCCCTCGACCACAGCAAGTAATGCGAAATGAAAACCGCAGGTAGAACGCCTGCGGTTTTTCATGAAAAGCGGTTATGGTCGGGGGTATCGAGTCAAACGTAGTAGATGGGCCGATTTCGTGGCAGGCGCCGTCGGCCGATCCCCGTGGGCGGAGGAAAACGGATCATTTTGGTCCCGCGAGGCTTGCGGGGGCACTCGTGTAGGGCCGCCCGAACAAAACTATGCCGGTTTACTACGATGAATCCGAGATTCCTGACCACACCCGCATTTTTGCAAATATCGCAAGTGTTCTACCTGCGGTTTTGTAAGTGCGCAATTTGCCGTGGTCGGAGATATGCGGTTCATCGTAGTAAACCGGCATAGTTTTGAAATGGCATCAAATTGGCGGCAGCCAGCGGCTAGCCTCGTAGATAGGCGATGGCGATTTGGGTGCGGTTGCGTAGCCCCATTTTGGCTAGGATTGAGCTGATGTGGTTGCGCACGGTGCCTTCGCCCATATAGGCGGTGGCAGCGATCTCCTTGTTGTCGAGGCCGCGGGCGATGAGCTCGGCGACTTCGAACTCGCGGTCGGTCAGGCCGGCAAAGGCGGCGGGCCGGCGGGTCGCGCCGGCCTCGACGTCCGCCCCATCAAAGTTGATATCTTCGATCGCCTTGCCCTCGAGCACGCGTTTGCCGTCCATGACCTGCGCCAACGCCGGCGGAATGGCAGCGACATCGGTCTTGATCAGGTAGCCGCGGGCGCCCAGCTTGAGCGCCGACACAATGTACTCGTCATCCAAGAATGTCGTCAGAAACACCACGCGCGCCGCAGGGTCGTGCTCAAGGATCTCGCGCGCGGCCGAAAGGCCGTCGCGTCCCGGCATCTGGATGTCGAGCAGCGCGATATCGGGTGCGTGCTCAGCGTAGAGCGCCACCGCATCGTTGCCGTTGGCACCGGTGCCCACCACTTCGATCTGCGGCTGGGCGCCCAAGATAATCTTGAGCGAATCGACCACCAAGCGGTCGTCGTCGACAACGATGAGCCTCATCGGCCCTCATCTCCTTGCTGTTTGGGAACGGTGGCAAACACACGCCAGCCGCCGGCGCCGGCACGCGGGCCGGCGGTGAAGGTGCCGCCAAGCGCCTCGATGCGCTCGCGCATGGAGGTAAGCCCCATGCCCTCCGCGGTGCCGCGGCCGCTTGCTTGGACCTCACCCACGCCATCGTCGGTAACAATGAGCTGGTAAAACGACGGATGCTCCATGCACCGTACGGTGACGGTCTGGGCGCAAGCGTGGCGCATGGTATTGGAGAGCGCTTCGCGCAGGACCGCTGCAAAGCAGTTGGCGACGTTTGCGGGCGCATGTTCGGCCATAACTTCAAGCTCAATCTGCGGGCCGCCGTCCGAGCGTGTGCCTTCGACAATGCGTTCGAGCTGCACGGAAAGGTCGACGGCGTTGTCGTTGAGCGCGTGGACGCTGGTGCGCACAAGCTGGAGCGCCTCGTCAACCGTGCGTTTAACGTCGGCGAAATCGGCGGCGACGCCAGGCTCGTCGGCGTGGACCACGCGTAGGGCTTCGGCCTGCAGTGAGGCGCGCGTGAGCTGGTGCCCGACGTTATCGTGGATCTCGCGCGCGATGCGGGCGCGTTCGGCGAGCGTCGCGAGCTCGACTTCGTAGTCCTGGCGGTCGGCGAGGTCGCGGTTGCGTGCCTCGAGTGCCAGGGCGCGTTCTTGCAGCTTGTCGCGGGTGCGACGCATGCGTTCCTGTTCGCGCTCCAGCTGCGCGGTGCGCAGCGACAGCAACGTGGCGGCGACCGAAAGGATGGCGGTTAACAGCAGCGTTCGGGTGGTGAGCACGCCACCACGAAGGTCCGCGACAAGCGCGCAGACAAGCACGGCGCCAATCGCCAGCGCGGGCCAGATTCGTTCACGGTGAACGCGTCGCGCGATGTCATAGAGAGCGAGAGGCGCAAACGGCACAAACGGCGGCACGAAGACGGCCGCGATGATGTAAGCGTAACTCGCGGCCTTGCCCGCACGGCGGGCGCGGTTTCCCTGTGCGACCTCGGCCAGCGAAGTGGCAATAACGCCAAGGCAAAACGCCGCAACCAGACGAGCGTCCACGGCAAGACCCATGGCGGCCGCAATATAGCACGCCAGCACGATCGATTTGTCGAAAAGCCTGTTCATACGGGTATTGTACGCGAAGCTGCGCGTGGTGGAGGGGCCGCCTAGCGCAACCGTGACATTCCTCCCGCGCGGCAAAGCGGCGTCGATCGCTCGCGCGAGCGGGGGTTTCACCTCTGCCCCCTCGCACTCGTGACAAAGCTCACTGGTGCGCGTCGGCGGCTCCTGCGATGATGCAATCGTACCGGGCCGCAATCAACAGAAGGGCCGCCTCATGACAGACATCGTCCACGTCGAAAACCTCGTCAAGCGCTACGACGATCTTATTGCGCTCGACCACTTTAACCTGAGCATCGCCCCCGGCGAGATCTTTGGCCTGCTGGGCCCCAACGGCTCGGGCAAGACCACGTCCATCAACTGCATCCTGCAGCTGCTCGCCTACGACAAGGGCACCATCGAACTGTTCGGCGAGCCCATGACGCCCGCCCGCTACGACCTCAAGCGCCGCATCGGCGTGGTGCCGCAGCAGGTGGCGGTGTTCGACGAGCTTACGGTGCGCGAGAACATCGACTATTTCTGCAGCCTCTACGTCAACGACCGCAAGCGCCGCCGCGCGCTGGTCGACGAGGCCATCGACTTTGTCGGCCTGGGCGACTTTGCCAAGTTCCGCCCCGGCAAGCTCTCGGGCGGCCTGGCGCGACGCCTCAACATCGCCTGCGGCATCGCGCACAAGCCCGAGCTCATCTTTTTTGACGAGCCCACGGTGGCGGTCGACCCGCAGAGCCGCAACGCCATCCTGGAGGGCATCTGCCGCCTGCGCGACGAGGGCGCCACGGTGGTGTATACCAGCCATTACATGGAGGAAGTCGAGCAGATCTGCAGCCGCATCATGATCATGGACGGCGGCCGCGTGCTGGCGCAGGGCACCAACGACGAGCTCAAGCGCATGATTCAGATGGGCGAGCGCGTGGCCGTCGAGGTAGGCGCCGTCGAGCCCGCCACGGTCGAGCGGTTGCGCGCCCTCGAGCACGTGCTCAGCGTCGATCTGTCCGGCGGCGAACTCGTCTGCACCTGCGAGGCGAGTCCGCACAACCTGGTCGACATCCTCGACACATTGCGCGCCGCCGACGTTGCGCTCGGCCGCGTGTGGAGCGAGCCGCCGACCCTCAACGACGTGTTCCTCGAGATCACCGGCCGCGAGCTGCGCGACTAGGGGGCGGCCATGTTCAACACCATCATCACCACGGTCAAGACGCTGCTGCGCCGGCCGAGTACGTGGGTTTGGGGCGCGGTCTTTCCCGTCGCGCTTTCCACGATGTTCATGTTTATGTTTGCGAACCTGAGCTCCGACGGCACGGTCGACCCGGTGCCGGTTGCCGTCGTGGCGGACGAGGCCTGGGACGCCTCAACCTTTAAGGACGTGGCGACGTCGCTTGCCAAGGCAGGCGACGACCAGCTGCTCGATGTGAGCGAGTACGAAGACTTGGCTGCCGCGCGCAAAGCACTCAAGGCCGGCGAGGTCGCGGGCATTTACACGGTGGATGCCGCGGGCACGCCCAGACTCACGCTGCTATCGAGCTACGACAGCTCGCGCGCCTCGTCGGTGCTCACCGACCGCAGCATTTTGGAGACGGTGGCAAGCTCGTATACACAAAATGCCGAGCTCATGTCCCAGATTGCCCAAGACAACCCGGCGGCGCTCGCCGACCCGGAGGCGGTTGCGCGCGCCCTGTCGCTCGAGGGCGGCACCCGCCGCGTAAGCCTGACACGCACAACGCCCGATGGCACGGTCATCTACTACTACGCGCTCTTTGGCCTGGTCGCGATGATGTCTGCCGAGTTTGCCGCCTTGAGCGTCGTCGACCTGCAGCCCAATCTGTCGGGCCTTGGCGCACGTCGCTGCGTGGGCGGCCTTTCCAAGACGGCGTCGCTGACCGGTATTTTCATCGGCTCGTGGCTTGTCTCCTTTGCCTCGATGACGGTCGCGATCGGCTATGTGCGCCTGGTCGTCGGCGTCGACTTTGGCGGGCGCGAGGGTCTGTGTCTGGTGGGCGGTGCCGCTTCCGCGCTTGCCGCCACGGGCCTGGGACTCTTTGTGGGCACGCTTCCCGTTAAGGGCGGCAAGGCGTCCAAGTCGGGCATCCTCACGGGCTTTGCCACCACGTGCGCCCTGTTCGCCGGCCTCTACGGCGAGCCGGCGATGGTACTTGCCGACGACGTCGCCCGCGCCTGCCCGGCCGAGTGCTGGCTCAACCCCGTCAAGCTCATCTGCGACATGTTCAATCGCCTGTATTTCTTTGAGGACCTGGGGCCCTTCGCCGTTCGCGCGGGCGCGCTCGTCCTGATGGCCCTGGTGTTTGTCGCCGCCGCCACGCTGATCTTTGGAAGGAGCCGCTATGAGCACCTTTAAGACCGCGCTTCGCATGGCGCTGGCGCACCCGTTCTACCTGCTCATCTATACGGTGTTCATCTCGCTGATGGGCGTATTCATCGCGGCCTCGGTGGGCTGGAACTCGTCGCAGCTCACCGAGTACAAGCCCTACGATGCCAACGTGATCGTGGTCGACCGCGACGACAGCGACCTTTCGCGGGCACTCACCAAGCATCTGGGTTCGCGATTTGAGCTGGTCACGGGCGTCGGCGACGGCACCTACGACCTCGCGGACGCGCTCTCCAAGAGCAACAGCGCCAAGGGCAGCGCCGACTGCGTGTTCTTTATCCCGGAGGGGTTTGAGGACGACCTCGTTGCAGCCGCTCGCGCGGGGGAGTCTCTGCCCAAGCTCGATGTGACCTACGGTGCCGGCACCATGGCGGCGGCGCTCTCGTCTGCCGAGGCCTCGCGCTGGATCTCGCTCGCGGGCGCTGCGGCCGCGCTTGAGCCCACTGCCCCCAACGGCGATGTTGCCAAGGCGGCCGAGCATGCCGCCGCGAAGCGCGCCGAGGTCCAGATCGAGCAGGTCAAGGTTGACTCGACTGCCGCCGCCACGCTCGAGTCGTACTTCAACTTTGGTGCGTACGCGATTATCTCGTCGGTCATCGTATCGGTGGGGTTGGTGTTCTCGGGCATGAACGAGCCCGGGCGCGTGCGTCGTATGGATGCCGGCCCAATCTCCGGGCGCCAGCGCTCGCTTGCCGTGTTCGCGGCCGCCGCGGTGCTCACCGTCTGTATCTGGTTTGTGTCGAGCATGATGGGCGTCGTGGGCTTTGCCGGCGCGGTTGCCGAAGTCGGCGTGGGCCGTGTGTGCCTGGCGCTGGCGGCGACGTTTGCGCTGGCGTGCACGCCGCTGGCCGTTGGCTTTGCGCTTTCGAGCCTGGGCGCGCGCGAGGAGCTGCTCAACGGTGTGGGCAACCTGCTCGGCATGCTCATGACGTTTTTGGGCGGCGCCTGGATGCCGCTGTCGCTGATGGGCCCGGCCGTGCAGACCGTGGCGCACTTTGTGCCGACATATTGGGTGAACGACGCGATCGGCAAGGCGCTCGCCGCGGACCTGACGTCCACCGTGCTGGGCGACATCGCCTGCGACCTAGGCGTCACGGCGCTCTTTGCCGTGGCCATCGCCGCCGTAGGCCTAGCCCTCGCCCACAACAAATCCCACGCCTAGCCACCTAGTCACTGGGTACTCATTGGGGACAGACTTAAACGACCAAGAGTGGCCATTGGGGACAGACTTAAACGACTAGTCATTGGGGACAGTCTTTGCCGAACCGCCGGCTTGCCGGCCGGGTTGCCAAGGGCTGTCCCCAACTGCCGGTAGGAAAGGAACGTCCCCAACTGCCGGGCGGCGAAAGAGTGTCCCCAGCGACTAGTCATTTAAGAACGTCCCCAATGACTAGTCTGAAATAAATTTCAGGCCTCGCCCCAAAATAGTTCGCCAAGGTTTACTATTACGTTCATAAAGTAGTACGAGGCTAACAACGGGGGATACCATGGCAACGCAGGAAGCCTATGTCCAGGTCAAGGATCTCAAAAAGCACTACGGCGACGGTGATGCGCGCCTGACGGTACTCGATGGCATCGACACGTCCATCAATCGCGGCGAGATCTGCGTCATGCTGGGACCCTCGGGCTCGGGCAAGTCGACCTTTCTCAACCTGATCGGCGGCCTGGAGGATGCCGACGGCGGCTCCATCATGGTGGACGGCTGCGACCTCACGGTGCTCAAGCCTGCCGACCTGGGCGAGTATCGCCGCCGTGAGCTGGGCTTTGTCTTCCAGTTCTACAACCTGGTGCCCGACCTCACCATCAAGGAGAACATCGAGGTCACGGCGCACCTGTCCAAAAACCCGCTCAATGTCGACAACCTGCTGCGTTCGCTGGGCCTTTACGAGCACCGCAACAAGTTCCCGCGCCAGGTCTCGGGCGGCCAACAGCAGCGCTGCGCCATCGGCCGTGCGCTCGTCAAAAACCCGGGCCTGCTGCTGTGCGACGAGCCCACGGGCGCGCTTGACTATAAGACGTCCAAGGAAATCTTGCAGCTCATGGAGGATGTCAACCGCACCTACGGCTGTACCATCATCATTGTCACCCACAATGCCGCCATCGCGCGCATGGCCAATCGCGTGCTGCGCCTGCGCGACGGGCACATCGTCGAGGATGAGCTCAACGAGTCGCCCGTCGCGGCCGCCGAACTCGATTGGTAGGCGGCGCCATGACACCTCTCGCAAAACGTCTCCCGCGCGAGCTGCGCCGCAATATCGGCAAGTACCTGGGCATCTTTTTGCTTATGTGCGGAAGCATCGCTCTCACCTCGGGCTTTTTGCTCGCAGCGCATTCCATCGGCTGCCTTATCGACGACATGCGCGATGCGTACACGATTGAGGACGGCCGCGTGACCACCTCCTTCGAGGTCACCAAAGACCAGCTCAAGGCCGCCGAGGACGCGGCCGACGACGTCGGCGGCGTCACGCTCTACAAGAATTTTTCCATCGACGCCATCATCAAAAAGACCGCCGACGACGACGGCACCAAGCGCACGCTGCGCACCTATGCGCACCGCACCAAGGTCGATATCGCGTCCTACTGTGAGGGCAGGGAACCCAAGGCGGACGACGAGGTGGCCATCGACCGTGTCTTTGCCACCAATAACAACCTGTCCGTGGGCGATAAGGTCGAGCTTGAGGGCCGCACCTATACCATCTGCGGCATCATGACCCAGCCCGATAGCCAGGCGCTGTTCCTCAACAATTCGGACTTTACGGTGAACACCATCACCTATGGCGTGGCCGAGGTCACCGACGCCGGCTTTGCCGCGCTCGAGGATGCCGGCGGCGCGCCTGCCTACACCTACTCCTTTACCTTTACCGATCGCGACCTCCCCACCGCGGATCGCATCGATGCGGAGCAGGATATGGTCGAGGCGCTGACCGATGCCGATGCGCGCGTGGACGATCTGGTCGATGCCGATTCCAATCAGGGCATTGGCTATGCGCGCGATGACGTGGACGGCGACTCCATGATGTGGATGACGCTGCTCGACATCATCATCGTGATTATGGCGTTCGTCTTTGTGGTCCTTACCGACGCCACCATCGAGGAGGAGAGCGCCATCATCGGCACGCTGCTCGCCAGCGGCTATCGTCGACGCGAGATCGTCCTGCACTACCTGGCACTTCCCGCCATCGTGGGCGTGGTCGCGGCGTTTTTGGGCACTGCGCTCGGCGTTGTGTTCTTTACCGAGCCCATGCGCGGCCTCTATTACGGTTCGTACAGCCTGCCGCCCTTCCAGGTGTACTGGAGCTGGGAGATCTTTGTGAAGTGCGCCGTGGTCCCCGCCGCTGCGCTCATCCTCATCACGCTGGTGGGCCTGCTTCGCAAGATGGGCAAGACGCCGCTGCAGTTTCTTCGTCACGAAGCGAGCGGCAAGTCGGGTACCAAGCGTGGTATGCAACTGCCGGAGCGCATGGGCTTTGTTTCCCGCTTCCGCCTGCGTATCTTCCTGCGCAACCTGGGCAACTTTGCCACACTGTTCGTGGGCATTGCGTTTGCCTCGCTGCTGCTGCTCTTTGGCCTGGCGATTCTGCCCACGATGACGCACTACGCGGACAACCTCGAGACGAGCCTGGTCGCCGAGCACCAGTACACGCTCAAGGCTCCGCTGGAGCTCGAGGGCACTGCCGAGGAACGCGAGCAGTGGTCGGCGCTCGAGCGCTTGCAGTCGGTTGACGGCGCGCTGCTTTCCGCCGCCCAGGATGCCGATGACGAGCTTGACGACGCGGCCGATGCGGCGCAGACGGCAGTCGATGCCGCGACCGCATCTCCGTCTGCCGAGAGCCTGACCGCAGCGCAGGATGCGCTTGCCAAGGTCCAGGACAAGAAGGATGCGCTCTACGCGCGCCTCGACGATCTTGCCGATGCCCTCGGCTGCGACCGCGATGAGGCCATCGGCCTGATCGGCAAGGCCTCCAAGATTGACGCTGACAACGACGATATCCACCCGGTCAATACGACCGACAACGGCGTGGGCGCAATTGCACAGACCGAGAAATACGCCGTTTACCAGCTGCAATACGACCGCGGCGACGGAAACGGCGAGGAGACGATTTCCGTCTACGGCATTTCATCCGATTCGCGCTATTGGAAAGACCTCAACGTCGGCGATGGGCGCGTCGTCTTTGGCGGTGGTCTGCTCGATAAGTTTGGCTGGAGCGAGGGCCAGAAGGTCACGCTCAGCGACAAGTACGAGGGTGAGCATTATTCCCTTGAGTACGCGGGCAAGGACTGCGCCTGGGGCTCCAAGTCGGACATGAATATTTATATGAGTATCGACGACTTTAATGAGCTGTTCGACAACGACGCCGCCTACTTTAACGGCTATGTGAGCAACGAGAAGCTCGACCTCGACGCGCGCTACTTTGCCGGCGACACTACGCCCGACGACATGCGCGCCGTGGGCGACCAGTTCATCGGCATGATGAGCAAAATGATCGGCATGATGGTCGGGCTCGCGGTGTTTATCTTCCTGCTGTTTATGTATCTGCTGACCAAGGCTGTGATCGATCACAGCGCCCGTTCGATCAGCTACATGAAAGTCTTTGGCTATCGCGATAGCGAGATCTCGCATCTGTACATCCGCTCGATCACGCTGTGCGTGGCGGCGTCGCTCGTGTTGAGCCTGCCGGTCATTATTGGCTCGCTCACGGCCATCTTCCGCTCGATGCTGCTCGCCTACAACGGCAATATCGAGATCTACGTGCCCGCTTGGTCCATGGCGGCGTGCGCAGAAATTGGCTTTGCGACCTACCTGGTCGTGGCGCTGCTGCACACGCGCTCCATCAAGCGCGTCAGCCTGGCCGAGGCCCTCAAAGTCCAAGAGTAGTCATTGGGGACGTTCTTAAACGACCAGTCATCGGGGACAGTCTTTGCCGATTCGCCGGCTCGCCGGCCGTGCTGGCAAGGACTGTCCCTAACTGCCGGCAGAAAAGGAACGTCCCTAGCTGCCAGGTGGCGAGGCACTCATTTAAGTCTGTCCCCAATGAGTGGTTTCAGTCATTTAAGTCCGTCCCCAATGAGTACCCAATGACTGGGCGCCGTGCTTGACATTAACCCCGCTTCAGCGGGTACCATCCTCTTATGTCTGTAACGCCATATAGACCGAGGGGATAGATTTATGACCGCAACTGCACCCGCAGCACCCGCTAAGGTGTACTTTACGAACCTGCGCACGCATGCTCGCGAGAGCCAGCTCGACAAGCTCAAGCGCCTCATCCGTCACGCCGGTATCGAGCAGATTGACTTTGAGAACAAGTTCGTCGCCATCAAGATCCATTTTGGCGAGTTGGGCAACCTGAGCTTTTTGCGCCCCAACTACGCCCGCGCCGTCGCGGATGTCGTGAAGGAGCTGGGCGGCAAGCCCTTCCTCACCGACTGCAACACGCTCTATGTCGGTAGCCGTAAAAACGCGCTCGAGCACATCGACACCGCCTACCAGAACGGCTTTACCCCGTATGCCACGGGTTGCCAGATCATCATCGCCGACGGCCTCAAGGGTACCGACGAGGAGCTCGTCCCGGTCGAGGGCGGCGAGTACGTGCACGAGGCCAAGATCGGTCAGGCACTCATGGATGCCGATATCGTGATCAGCCTCACCCACTTTAAGGGCCATGAGCAGGCCGGCTTTGGCGGCGCCATGAAGAACCTGGGTATGGGAGGCGGCAGCCGCGCCGGCAAGATGGAGCAGCATGCCGCCGGCAAGCCGAACGTCGCGACCGAGCACTGCGTTGGCTGCCATGCCTGCGAAAAGATCTGCGCGCACAACGCTATCTCGTTCGACGACACCCGCGAGCGCGAGCTTGCCAACGGCAACACCCGCACGGTGCACGTCGCCGCTATCGACCACAATCGCTGCGTGGGCTGCGGGCGCTGCATTGCGGCATGCAACCAGGACTGCATCAAGCCCGGCTATGACGCCGCGGCCGACGTGCTCAACTGCAAGATCGCCGAGTACACCAAGGCCGTTGTCGACGGCCGCCCGAGCTTCCATATCTCGCTTGCCATGGATATCAGCCCCAACTGCGATTGCCATCCCGAAAACGACACGCCTATCGTCAACGATATCGGTATGTTTGCGAGCTTCGACCCGGTCGCCATCGACCAGGCCTGCGCCGATGCCGTCATGGCATCCGAGCCGCTGCCCAACACCGAGCTCACCGATAGCGCGGCCAAGATGGAGCATAACCACGAGCATCTGGAGGGCGAGCAGGCCAAGGACCCCTTCTGCATCACGCATCCCGACACCGACTGGCGCGCGTGCATCGCGCACGCCGAAAAGATCGGCCTGGGCACGAGCAAGTACGAGCTCATCGAGGTCAAGTAGCACCTGTCTATTGGACATATCAAGCGCTTTTGTGGCGCAACGTTAGCAAAAGCCGCCCGTGAGCACAGTGCCCACGGGCGGCTTTCCGGAAGTATGCGGCAAATTTCGAGACCGCCGAGCACGCGACGTTTTTTGGCAACAAAACCCCTGATAAATTGTTGGTAAAACTGCGGTCTGGTCGGCAGTTCCAGATTTTGCCGCATACTTCCGAAAATAGGGGGTCAGATAAAGCCTCAGACGTTGCTATTCGCCTAAAAATACTCGTCGAGGAAGTTGTTGACTGTGTTCCAGTAGAGCTCGGGGTCAACTTGCGCACTCTTGGCGTGGGTGGCGCCATGGATGGTGAGCTTTTGCTTGACCTTGCTGGCGCACGCGTCATAGTTTTGGTCGAGCATGCTGTACGGCACAAAGGTGTCCTGGTCGCCGTGGATAAACAGCATGGGAACCGTCGCGTGTTTGAGTTGCTCCACACTGCTCGCCTTATGAAAGTCGTAGCCCGCGCGCACGTTGCACACCAAGTTTGCTACATCGAGCAAGGGAAAGCTGGGCAGGCCGAACACGTCCTTGAGTTGCAGGGAAAACTCGTCCCAAACACTCGTATAACCACAGTCCTCGATAATGCATTTTACGTTTGCGGGTAGAGATTCCCCCGCGACGTTCATGGCAGTTGCTGCACCCATCGACTCGCCAAAGACCAGGATGCGCGCCTCGGGGTCAGCCTGAACGATCCGCCCAATCCATGCAACGACATCGAGCCGCTCGGGCCAGCCCATGCCGATATAGTCGCCGCCGGAGCGCTCGTGGGCGCGGGCGGCAGGCGCGAGCACGTTCATGCCGCGGTCGTGGAAGCGCTTGGCGTATCGGGCCATGCCGATGGGCTCGTTGGTATATCCATGCAGGCAGACGGCGTAATCGTGGGTGTTCTCCGAGGCGGCAAAATACCAAGCGGCGAGCTCGGTTCCGTCATCTGCGGTGAGGCTGCTGCTCTTGCGGTTTTCTTTAAACCACGCCCGCGCCTCGGTTTCCTCGGCATCCGGCTGCTCACCTTCTTTGTCGTTCTTGCTATCCTGCATCATCTTCATGGTGTACGGCGCTTGGGGATTCAGCGCGAAGTCAAACAGAAAGTTGCCGGCAAATGCGAGCAGCGCAACGACAACCACCAGTGCAACGATGCCGGCTATCTTGAGCTTTCGATGGGAACGTGCGTTTTGAGCCATGCGGTATTCTCCTATAAGATGTTAATACATCAACATTTAATGCAAGCGCATTATGGACGTTCGCCGTTGATGCGTCAACAGGCAAAGAATGGGTAAACAAAGGGTCACGTATGGTGCAAATTTCGCACGTACCCAGACGCTTTGATATAGTGTTGAGAACTCTTTACGTTGGAGGATGTAACCGGCATGTCCGATTCGAGCGACAGTTCTAAGCCGCGACCCAAGACCGCGGCCGTTCCGCAGTACACGGTGGGCGAGGAGATCATGAACTCCGTCACCCATGGTGTCGGCTGCCTGCTGGGTATCGCGGGCTTGGTGCTCCTGATCGTATTCGCTGCCCTGCGCGGCGGAGGCCCGGCCCACATGGCCGCGGCGATTGTCTATGGCGTCAGCATCATTCTCGAATATCTGGCCTCCACGCTCTACCATGCGATTCAGCCCGCGCGCGCCAAGCGCGTGTTTCGCATCATCGACCACAGCTGCATCTACCTGCTCATAGCCGGCAGCTATACGCCGTTTTGCCTCATCACGCTCGCAAACGACGGCGGCCCTATGCTGTTCTTTGCCGTGTGGGCCATCGCCATCATCGGCATCGCGCTCGAGTGCTTTTTGCGCGAGCGTCAGCCGCATTGGGTAAGCGGCCTGGTCTACTTGCTGATGGGCTGGCTTGTCATCTTTAAGCTGCCCGAGCTCGTGTCGCTGCTCAACCCCGTCGCGCTTGCCCTGCTCGCTGTCGGCGGCGTGTGCTATACCGTGGGCGTGCCGTTCTATATCGCCAAAAACGTGCGCTATCTGCACAGTGTTTTCCACTTGTGGGTGCTCGCCGGCAGCATTTTCCAGTTCATGGCGGTGATCCTCTTCGTAATCTAGCGACCACGCCCACGGCCCCGCTCGCACGGGCGACCGGCGCAATTGCCGTATCCGCCATCAACGTTTTACCTTAACGTCCCGAATCTTGGAGGTTCGAGAAACTCCCGATGGACATAACCATCTCCCTTATTACCACGCTCGTCCTGACGCTTATCAACGGCTACTTCTCCATGTCCGAGATGGCTCTCACCACGGCCAAGCGCGCCGTGTTGGAGCATGATGCCGAGGAGGGCGATAAGCGCGCCGAGCGCGCCGTCCAACTCGCCGCCGACTCCGATCAGCTGTTGGCCACCATCCAGGTCGCCATCACGCTCGTGGGCTTCGCCTCGTCCGCCGTCGCCTCGACGAGCCTGTCCGACCCGCTTGCCACATGGCTCATGAGCTTTGGCATCGCGCCGCTTTCCGCCATCGCGCGCGGCCTGGCGCCGGTCATCATCACCGTCGCCGTCGCCTTTGTGTCCATCGTGATCGGCGAGCTCGTGCCCAAACGCATCGGCCTCGCTAACGCCGAGGGCGTATCCAAGCAGGTCGTGGGGCCGCTTTCCGTGTTCCAAAAGATCGCCCGCCCGCTCGTGTGGCTGACCGGTGCCTGCTCCGATGGCCTGGCCCGCATCCTGCGCATCAAGAGCGCCGACGACCGCCAAAACGTCTCGGAGGAAGAGATCAAGTACATGGTCTCGGAGCAGGACGACTTGCTCGACGAGGAAAAGCGCATGATCCACGAGATCTTCGACCTGGGCGACACCGTTGCCCGCGAGGTCATGGTGCCGCGCGTGGACACCACCATGTGCGAGGACGACGAGACGGTCGCCGACGTGCTGTCCACCATGCGCCAGACCGGCTTCAGCCGCATCCCCGTCTATCACGAGGATCCCGACAACGTCGCCGGCATTGCGCACATCAAGGACCTGATCCAACCCGCGCTCGACGGCAAGGGTGACCAGCCCATCGCCGGCTTTTTGCGCGACGCCACCTTTGTGCCCGACACCAAGGACATCCTGCCGCTACTGTCCGAGATGCAGACCTCGCACGACCAGATCGTGGTGGTCGTGGACGAGTACGGCGGCACGGCCGGCATTATCACCATCGAGGATATCGTCGAGGAGATCGTCGGCGAGATCGAGGACGAGTTCGACCCCGACAACAAGTATCTCACGCGCCTTTCGCGCCGCGAGTGGCTCGTTGATGGGCGTTTTTCGTGCGATGACGCGATTGAGCTTGGTTGGCCGCTCGAGGAAAGCGATGATTATGAGACCATCGCCGGCTGGATTTTGGAGCTTTGCGACTCGGTGCCCGACATCGGAGAGGTGTTTGAGGTCGCGGGGTACAAGTTTAAAGTGCAGTCGATGCGTGGCCAGCGCATCTCGCTCATTCGCGTGATCGCTCCGGCCGAAACCGATAAGAAGGATTCCGAGTCTTCGGTAGACGAGCCGACGACGTCGGGTGCGGGTTCCGCGAATCCGCACGACGGCGACGAGTAGGACAAGGAAGAGTAGGGGAGAGTTATGGCAGGCCTGTTCAACATCCTTAAGGTCACCGTCAGTGAGGACAAGATCTGCGCGCATGTGCTGGTGAACCCCGGCATGCCGCTCATGACCTCGGAGGACATCGAGGCCACGGCGCGCGTGTACTACCTGGTGCCCGCGATTGCCAAGCACCTGTGCCTGGGCGATTCCGGCCGCGAGTTCCAAGACTGCATGGGCCAGACCGAGCTCTGCCACCTGTTGGAGCACGTGACGGTTGAGCTCATGAACGAGACCGGTCTTGCCGGTAGCATCTCGTGCGGCCGCACCCGCGTAAGCGAACACGATGAGCGTGTCTTTGAGGTTGAGCTTTCGTGCCCCGACGACGCACTGGCCATCGGCGCGCTGTCTTCGGCCACCTTTATGATGGATTGGGCCTATCTGCACGCCGACCAGCCCGCTCCCGATGTGGACGGTACGGTCGCGGGCCTGCGCAACCTGGTGCTGGGCATGCGTGCCGAGGCCGAGGGCAAGGATCCGCACGAGGCCGTCGCCGCCGCGAACGCCGAGGACGAGGCCGGGGACGCGACCGAGGGCGAGGCGCCTGCCGAGGCTGCCGTCGATCCTGTCGACGAGGCGCCTGCCGAGGCGGCTTCCGAGCCCGAGTCCGCGGAGCCCCAGGGCGTCCCGAACTTTGACGACGTGCCGCAGGAGGCAATCGATACCGAGGGCGCGACCGCTGAGAGCCACGAGGCCCCCGCTGCCGTCTACGGTGGCGCGGCGACGGCTCCGGTTGCCCCCGCGCACGAGGGAACGCTGCCGCTCGTTGACGGCGCCGGCGAAGACCCGGCCGCCACGGTGGCCATGCCGGCCGTGCCGCAGGAGTAGGCTCACTCGCTTATCACCATTATGTACCTGCGCCTTTACCGTACGCAGATGAGCAAGACGGCAAGCGCAGTGCTGCGGGTATAATGGACAACATTCAAACGGTGGGCGCCGAGGTGCCCGCAGGAGAGGAATGAACATGGGTAAGACTTTCAACTTTATCTCGGGTGCGCTCTTCGGTGCTGCCGCCGGCGCCATCATCGGCGTCGCCCTGGCTCCGCGCTCGGGCGCCGAGACCCGCGCCATGGCTGCCGATATCGCCAACGACGCCTGGGATAACATGCGCGACACCTACGAGCACGGTGCCGAGGAGGCCCGCGCCGCGGTCAACGATTTTGGCCCGATGGTCGACGCCAAGACCGATGACCTGCGTGCCAAGGTCGATCTTGCTCGCGAGCGCATGGACCAGCTACGCGAGCAGCTCAACGACGCCATCTCGGGCGGCAACGTGACGCCCGCCGCCGATGTCGTGGTCGAGAACGCCGTCGAGGCTGATACCGAGGCTGCGGAGCCCTCGACCGAGGCATAATGCGCGCCGGGGATTTTGTCGGCGCCAAGATCTATCGCAAGCCTACCGAGGACAAGCGCACCAAAAAAGATGGCACGCCGCGCAGCCCTAAAAAGCTCGGCAAGATTCACTTTCCCGTCTTTACCCCGGGCGGTACGCGCGTGGTGGGCTTTATGGTTCGCCAGTCCGATATCGCGGGCATGATCGAGCGCCCCGACCGGTTTGTGGCGCTCGATGCCATCGGCGTCTATGAGGGTGCTGTCGCGGTCGACGACGTCAAGGGCACCTACGATGCCGCCGCGGCCAAGCGCCTCGATATTAACCTGGACGATTGCATCATCTGGGTTGGCATGGACGTGCGCACGGAATCGGGCGATGTCGTGGGCTACTGCTCGGACGTTGAGTTCAAGCCGCGCTCGGGCATTGTGCAGACGTTCTATGTGACCGCCAGCGCCGCATCGAGCATGTTGGTGGGCGACACGCAGGTGCCGCCGACGATGCTGCGCGGCTACGAGAACGGCGCGATGATTGTCTCGGACGAGGTCAAGACGCTTGGGTATTCGGGCGGCGCGGCCGCTAAGGCTGCCGAGGCCAGTGTCGTGGTGGGCGATAAGGTCAAGAAGGGCGCCAAGGTGCTCGATGACAAGGGATCGGTCGCCGTGGACAAGGGCAGCCGCGCACTGGGCAAGCAGCTCGGCAAAACGCGCGGTATGTTCAAGGCCTTTAAGGACGAATATCAAAAGGCGAGCGGGGGCTCGTCAAAAGCTAGCAAATAGCGACGTACCAAATGATGGGAGGCGAGCCGGAGACATGTTGCTCCGGCTCGCTGTGTTTATGGGGGAGGGCATATGCGCCAAAACGGATCTAACTTAAACGGGCGCTCGGGTGCGCGTCCGACGGCGCGCCGCGACCTGGGGCAGCTGCCCAGCGGTCAGCGTCGACGTCGCCGTAAGCCCGGCGCGATGTACCTCAACCATAGCCGTGGGTTTAGCGATCGCAGCGCGCGCATCGGCAACGGTCGCTCGCCGCGTCGACCGTCCCGTCTGCCCTATGCGCTCATCGCCGTGGGTTGCGCGCTCGTGCTGTTTATCGCTGCCGTCGTGGGCTACGTCAACCGCAGCGTGGACGTGGAGCTCAACGGGCAAAAGACCGCGGTGCGCGTGGGCTCTACGTTGCAGAATCTTATCGACGATCAAAGCCTGACCGAAACGTACGACGCCGGCGATCTGCTGGCCGTCGACGACAGCGTGCTCAAGCGCCATGGCGGCGAAAAGCTGTCGGTGAAGGTCGACGGCAAGCGCGTGAAGCAAGGCAAATGGGATAGTCGCGAGCTTACGGGTGGCGAGAAGGTGACGGTCAAGGACGGCCGCAACGTGTACGAAAAGCACGAGGTCCAGGCCACGACTATCGAGCCAAAGCTTAAGGTCGAGGGCACAGGTGCCATTGAGTATGTCAAAACCTGGGGCGTTCAGGGCCGCTCCGAGGTATGGGTCGGCGAGCAGTCGGGCAAGACGCAGGACCGCGGCGAGGTCGTGCCCGTCACCGACTGCATAGTCGAGTGCGCAAGCGTAGCGCCCAAGGGCAACGAAAAGTACGTGGCCCTGACATTTGACGAGGGTCCGAGCGGCGCGACCAAGCAGATCTTGCAGGTGCTCAAGGAAAAGGGCGTCACGGCGACGTTCTTCCTTTCGGGCGATGCCGCGGAAGCCTCGCCCGCTACTGCCAAAGCGATTGTCGATGCCGGGTGCGAGGTCGGCTCCAACAGCTACAGCGATGATTCGCTCAAGGGCGAGGATCGCGAGACGGTGCGCAAGCAGATCACAAAGGGCACCGAAGCGATTAAGTCGGCGACCGGCGTCGAGACGATGTTGCTGCGTGCCCCCTACGCCGCGTTTGACGAGCAAAACTGGATTGACTCGATGGACCTGGTGTCCGCCGTGGTTTCGTGGAATATCGATTCGGGCGACTGGCTGCTCAACGGCGCCGACGAGCAAGTATCGACCGTGCTCGACTCGATGACGCCGGGCAATATTGTGCTGCTCACCGATAGCGATGAATGCGCCGAGCAGACGCTCGAGGCGCTGCCGCAGATTATCGATGGTCTTGTCGCCGACGGCTACAAGATCGTGACGCTCAGCGAGCTGGTCAAGACAGACACGGCATTGAGCAAAAAGCTCACCTCGCTCACCAAGGTTTCCATGCCCAAAAACGCCGTGTTCCCCCAACTCCCCGAGGACGACGACACCACAGAGTAGTCATCGGGGACGTGCTTAAACGACTGGTCGTTTAGGGCGGTCTTAATCGCTTTGTCCCACTGTGCTCATCCGGCTCTATGTCACGGATACGTCAGCGTTTGGTATGCCTGCAATGTGCAGCGCATAAATTCGGTGCCGCAGCGCGATGCTGATGCTATAGTTACTGCGGTTAATGAGGGTCAAGAGAAAGGTTACAGGTGAAATCCAAACCTCGACCATACAGTCGATGACCCCATGCAGGTGCTTTCTGCGCGTGCACGGGGTGTGAGCGCCGAGCGGCGTGCCGCCCGCGCATGCGTATACATATCTAAAAGTCCACGGATTGCGCGCCGGCATGGTCACGCGGTCCGCAGGAATAATGATGGGGAGCACCATTGAATTATCTGAGTGAGATGCTCAAACTGCCGGTCTTGGACGTCGACGGCGAAAAGCTCGGCGTGGTTAACGATTTTGGCATTGCAACCGGAGAAGTTTTTCCGCACGTGACGTCGCTCGCGTTCCGTGGTCCCGGCAAGACGCCGTTTATGATCAGCTGGCGCAAATGGGTCGACCGTATCGACGAGACAGGTGTACACCTTAAGACGTCGGCTACCGAAATCCGTTTTTCGTACCTGCAGCCGACCGAACTCTTGCTCGCCCGCGACGTGCTTAACAAGCAGATTGTCGACACGCAGGGCATGAAGGTCGTGCGCGTAAACGACATCAAGTTTTCCATGTCGGGCGAAAATCAGCTGCGTCTGCTGGGTGCCGAGGTTGGCGCCCGCGGTCTGCTGCGTGCAATCAGCCCCACACTCGAGCACGTTGTCGAGGGCTTTATGAAGCACCTGGGCAAACCGCTCAGCGAGGACATTATCGCCTGGTCTTATATGGACCTGCTCGACCGTTCGACTAAGAACATCCAGCTCTCGGTGTCGCACAAGACGCTTGGCGAGCTGCATCCTGCTGACATCGCCGACATCATCGAGCAGCTCGACCCGCGCCTGCGTGCGCAGGTGTTCGCACAGCTCGACACGGCACAGGCCGCCGAGGCCATCTCGGAGTTCGATGACGACGAGCTTATGACCGAGATGCTCGAGGGCCTGTCCGATACCGACGCATCGTCGATGCTGGCCATGATGGACCCGGACGACGCTGCCGACCTGATCGACGAACTCGATTATGAGAAGGCCGAGAAGCTCCTGCGCCTGATGGGCGTCAAGGAGGAGAAGGCGATTCGTAATCTGCTGGGCTACGAGGACAACACCGCCGGCCGCATCATGACCTCGGAGTTTGTCTCGCTGCCCGCCACGGCGACGGTCGGCGATGCCATCGAGGCGATTCGCAAACTCGACGAGGACTTTGAGAGCGTCTACTACGTCTATACCGAGGATCCGAGTGGCATGCTGACGGGCGTGCTTTCGCTGCGCACGCTGATCGTGGCCGACCGCGACGCCACGCTGGGCCAGCTCGCCTATCGCGATCTGGTCTACGTGTCGCCCGACGAGGACCAGGAAGACGTGACGGACGAGATGACCAAGTACGACCTGGTTGCCATCCCTGTCTGCGACGAGAACCGTCATATCCTGGGTATCGTGACCTTCGACGACGCCATGGACGTTATCGCCGAGGAGCATCAGGAGGACCTGCAGATCGCCGGTGTCGGCTCGGGCGATAGCGCGTCGGACGACTCGACGAACGTGCTCAGCTGGTTCGTGCATCGTCAGTACTGGGTCGTCGTGTGGGGCATCGCCTCGTGCATTATGGCGACGGTGCTGGGGACGGCGCTGGGCTCCGCGCATCTGGTGGTGTTCCCCATGTGCGCCATGCCGCTCGTACTGCTGGCTGCCTCGCGCATGGTGTCGTTCGTCAAGAACTACTTCCTCGAGTACGACGGTCACGACGACGAGCCCAAACCGTACCTGGGATTCTTCTTCCAGAGCACGGGTATGGGCCTGATCCTTTCGCTTGTTACTTACCTGTGCGCGCAGCTGGTGCGCACCGCCGCGTTCCCCGATGCCACTATGTTTGAGGAGCAGCTCTTTACCGGCTGCTTTAATATCGCTGCCGTTATTTGCCTGGTTGGCAACATGAGCGCCGTGATTTACCTGATGGTGCTGTTCTGGCGCGATGAGCACGACCTCAATACGTCGGGTACCGCCATGAACGTCATCGCCGTCATGATCTCGTGTGTGGCGTACTGTGTTGCTGCGGTGCTGCTCACCATGTCGGTCATGGGGTAGGTGGTCGCGTGCAAAATACGAAGCAAAAGCCGAGCACCAAGCAAAAGCTGACCATCGCGGCCATCTTTGGAGCCATGGGCCCCGGTCTTCTGGCGGCGCTTTCGGGTAACGACGCCGGCGGCATCGCCACGTATTCCAGCGCGGGCGCCAGCTATGGCTATAAGATGCTCTGGATGCTTCCCGTCATGACCGTGCTGCTTATCGTGACGCAGGAGACCGCGGCGCGCTGCGGATGCGTCACGGGTAAGGGCCTGGCGTCGCTCATTCGCGAGCGCTTTGGCGTGCGCAAGAGCGTGTTGGCCATGGCGGCGCTGTTGATCGCCAACACGGCGGTGACCATCTCGGAGTTCGCGGGTATCGCGAGTGGCCTTGCCCTGTTTGGCGTTCCGGCGAGCATCTCGGTGCCGCTCGTGGCGCTGCTGGTGTGGATGCTTACCATGTCGGGCAGTTTCCAGCGCATCGAGAAGATTTTGCTGCTGGTAAGCTGCGTGTTCGTGACCTACATCGTCGCCGCGTTTATGGCCGGCCCCAACTGGGGCGAGGTCGCGGTCGACTTGGTCGTCCCCAATATTCAGAACGATCCCAGCTACGTGTCGCTCGTGGTCGCAACGATCGGTACCACCATCGCACCGTGGATGATCTTCTTGGCTCAGAACAACGTGGTCGATAAGAATGCGGGCGAGGACGACATCGTGCTGCAGCGTATTGATACCGTGAGCGGTTCGATCGCTGCTGATATCATTGCGGGCTTTATTATCATCACGACCGGTACGGTGCTGTTCCCGGCGGGTATTCAGATTAGCGATGCCGCCGATGCCGCCCGCGCGCTGGAGCCCATCGCGGGCCAGTGGTCCACGGTGTTGTTTGCCTCGGGCCTGGTCGCAGCGAGCTTTTTGGCTGCCTGCGTGCTGCCGGGCGTTACGTCGAGTGCCATCTGCGAGGCTTTTGGTTGGGAGCGCGGCGCCGACCGCAGCTGGGACGAGGCTCCGGTCTATCGCGGCATCATTACGGCCATCATCGGCATTTCTGCCGTGTTGGTGCTCATGCCTGGCGTCGATTTGTTCCAGATTATGATGACCTCGCAGGTCATCAACGGCGTGCTGCTGCCCGTAGTCTTGGTATTCCAGGTGGTTATCGCGGCGGATCGCCACATTATGGGCGCCAACCGCAACGGCCGCGTATGGAATGTGCTCACTTGGGCGACTATCGGCGTGATTACGGTGCTGACGGTCGTCATGTTTGTCCTGCAGGCGATGGGCTACAGCGCTTAGCGCCCACTTTTGCCTCCGAACGGCCGCAGCGATGGGCTGCGAACTGTTTTTTGCCTGCTATAGGGGGTTAGTCATATAGCAGTGGGCAAAAAATGCCAAATATGAGTACTGTTGCTAAGTGAATAGCATTTACATCCAAAAAGATAATGAACATAACCTATAATATGTCCATTAAAATTGGCTCCAATACGCCTTAAACCAGTCAGGTTGGCTGTTTTAGGGGGTTGTAGGGGTCACCCGGACGTCATTTTGGGTGGTTTTGCCTGCTACTAAAATGGTAACAGTAGGTCGCGCGCGCAGACGTGGTGTAAGAGTGTCCTGAGGTCCGTCGCTGCAAGTC
>CAUFRO010000002.1 GCA_959027945.1 uncultured Collinsella sp. | reverse complement strand
CCTCCAACATCGGCTGGATGGCCTGGGCCAAGGACGGCGAGGAGGCCGGCACCACGGGCTTCGGCAGGAGCGTCGAGGCCGTCCAGATCAGGCTCGTCAAGAAGGGCGCCGCCGCCCCCTCGTCCGACGGGGCCAACGTCGACTACGCCTTCAAGAAGAAGCCCATGTCCCTGACCTACCGCGCCCACGTCTCCAACGTTGGCTGGCAGGGCGCCGTGTCCGACGGGGCGACCGCCGGCACCACCGGCCGCGGCCTCGCCCTCGAGGACCTCAGGCTCTCGCTCGACAGCTCCGACTACTCAGACGGCTCGTGCGTCCAGATCGACGCCCACGTCTCGGGCATCGGCTGGCAGGGCTGGGACACCCCCTCGGCCTCCGAGGGCGGCACCACCGGCCAGGGCCGCGCCGTCGAGGCGGTGCGCCTGAGGCTCACGGGCTCCCTCGCCAAGGACTACGACGTCTACTACCGCGTCCACGCCTCCAACATCGGCTGGATGGCCTGGGCCAAGGACGGCGAGGAGGCCGGCACCACCGGTATGTCATGCTCTCTCGAGGCTGTTCAGATTAAGCTCATTAAGAAGGGTACCTCCCATCCTGATACATCGGGATATTCCCATCTTGAAATACCTACGGTGACGTATTCCTCTCAGGTGAAAGGTGCTTGGCAGAATTATGTCCCTGCCGGAGAGGTGTCCGGTACGACCGGTCAGGGAATTCCCATCACCGGGTTTTCGGCTAAAACTACTTCATCTGTTGCCGGCGGGATTGCTTATCAACTGCATCTTTCGAATGTAGGCTGGACTTCTGGCAAGACAAACGGGGAGCAGCTTTCGTCTACCGCTGAATCTAATTCGGTTGAGGCTATTAAAATTTCTCTTTCTGGTGACTTAGCAACCTATTTTGATGTTTGGTATAGGGTCCATGTCGATAATGTCGGCTGGCTTGGTTGGACTAAAAATGGTGCCGTTGCCGGTAGCACTGGCTATGGGACGCATGTCCAAGCTGTTCAAGTTCGACTTACAAGGAAGGGCACCAATGCCCCCGGGAGCACCGTTTCGCCGTGTTTGCTTGGGCAGCCTTCTGCGTTTGCAAATCCCATGCAGAATAAGATTGTTGATCTTGCCCGACAGGTACCGTCTCCTGGCCCGGGATTGTGCTCCGAGTGGATTGCAGATATCTACGAGCGTGCCGGATTTAGGAACGTCCATACAGATGCCTGCGATTACTACTGGGATTATTGTAAATTCACCGATTATTCTCAGCTGAAAGTTGGAATGGTTATTGCCGTTCCTTCGCATACGCATACCCGCATGGGCAGCATTTACGGTCACGTTTGTCTCTATATTGGCAATAACCAGGTTATGGATAATGTCGGTCAGATCAGGGCGCTCGATATGGCGTACTGGTTGGATTATTATTCCACCTCATATAAGCCAAAGTGGGGTTGGTATGACAACGTGCCGCTTGCATAGCTGATCGAAAGTCATGCCTTCGCACAGGTTTTAGCAGTTACTCTGGTTAAAACGAACGGGCCGTTTTGCAACGGTCCGTTCGTTTCTATTTAAGTGCCATTCACGTTTTCGATATTTAAGCAATTGCCGAAACGATAAATAATGATGCTAAAGATGGTCGATTGATGGGGAAGTCGAATGAAAAAGACGCAACGACTGCTAGCAACGGCAATGACGCCATTACTGATTCTTCAGTGTCTTCTGGCGCCCCTTTCTGCCTGGGCTGATTCTTTACTGGTGCAGCCGGAGTCTACTGATTATTCCAATAGCGCCGCCAGCAGCTCGGAAGACGAGAGCTTCGTCTTAAATGACGAACAGCAGGGGGTTGAAGTCGAGCAGCCGACTGTGTCAGACAATGATTCTCCCTCATCCGTTTCTAGCGAGTCTGTTTCCAATGCAACTGATTCGCCGAAACCTGAAAATGATGTATCCACTGTCTTTGGCTCTGTTTCATACCAGACTCATGTACAGGATATTGGCTGGCAAGCTCCCGTTTCAAATGGAATGACGGCTGGCACAACAGGTCATGCTAAGCGCGTTGAAGCCCTCAAGATCAATCTGCTTTCACAAGATGGCACCCCTTTGGGGAATGACAGCATTTCGGTCCAATCACACATTTCCGGAATCGGATGGGAGTCTCAGCCGGTGGGTAACGGGCAGACATCTGGAACAGTTGGACAGTCGCGAGCCATCGAGTCGATCAAGTTATCTTTGTCGGGCGGTCTTTCTGATTCGTATGACATTTGGTATCGCGTTCATTCTGCAAATGTTGGTTGGCTTGGCTGGGCTTCAAATGGTGAGCCTGCTGGAACACAGGGCTATGCTTATCAGATCGAAGCTATTCAGATAAAGGTGCTTCCAAAAAATGCTCAAGATGCGCCAGTGCGAGGCGATGCCTTTAGGGACCATTCCCAGGAACCGCCTACCGTTTCCTATCGATCTCATGTGTCCAATGTTGGATGGACGGGCGTTGTCGCGGACGGAAAGACATCGGGGGTCATTGATTCAAGAAATGCAATCGAGGCACTGTCGCTTAGTGTTAATTGGTATGGCCACGGAGGTTCTATTTCCTCTCGCGCGCACGTCTCTAGCATTGGTTGGCAAAGCTGGTCTTCTGGTACTGTTGGTACGACCGGGCAGTCTCGGTCCATTGAGGCCGTTCAGTTTAAGCTGAATGACGAGATGTCTGCAACTTACGACATTTGGTACCGTGTGTATGCTTCCAAATTGGGCGGATGGTTGGGCTGGACGTCTAATGGGTCTCCTGCGGGCTCGGTGGGGAAGGGTGCCGCCATTCAGGGTATTCAGGTTTTGTTGGTCGAAAAGGGCTGCTCTGCTCCTGGAGATACAACGAATCATTTTATTGGAGCTACGGATGTTCTGAGTGGCAGTTCGTATGGCCTTAATGGCAATAGCTTGGGCACTGTACAGGGTAAAACGATTTTAATGGGTTCCGAGAGCGGCTCTGAGCCTTTAACATCGCTTTCTATTTCGTTTGATAATCAAGAGACTTCAGGTTCAATCGGTTATTCAGGCTGCTATGAATTTAGTGGATGGAGCGGAGTTGTTTCTGACGGTGCCGCGCTCAATTCTAAAAATGATGGCCGTACTTTGAAGGCCGTGAGATTGACTCTTACTGGTGATTTGTCTAATGCCTATGACGTTTGGTACCGGTGTTTTGACTCCAAAAAAGGATGGCTTGGCTGGGCGTGTAATGGCGCGGATGCGGGGGCAACGATACCGGGTTCATTCCTTAAGGCTGTCGAAGTAAGGATTAACAGTAAAGGCAGTGGCGCTCCCGGAGTAACGGACGGAGCATTTGTTTCCAATACTTCCGCCGATTGCGCTCATGTTGTATATCAGGCTCATTCCGCTAATCGTGGGTGGTCTCCATCTGTTTTAGATGGGCAGGATGCCGGCACAACGGGAAAATCGCTTTCGCTTCAAGCTCTGAATGTGTCGTTGTCCGGTGTGGATGATGATTCTCTAGTTGAGGCACGAGCCCATGTTGCCAATATTGGTTGGCAGGAATGGCGATCTGCCGGTTATGTTGGGACCGTTGGACAAGGATTGGCCATTCAGGCTCTTGAGCTGCGCATAAATGGTCCCCTAGCGAATCAGTATGACATCTACTATCGAGTTCATTCGGCTGGTTATG
Source organism: uncultured Collinsella sp. (assembly GCA_959027945.1). Lineage (GTDB taxonomy): Bacteria > Actinomycetota > Coriobacteriia > Coriobacteriales > Coriobacteriaceae > Collinsella. The sequence continues at coordinate 95,928 of CAUFRO010000002.1, read as the reverse complement.
GTTGGTTGGGTTGGGCCAAAAACGGCGATTCCGCTGGAACTACCGGGCTAAATATCCAGATAGAAGCTGTCCAAATTAAGCTGGTCGCGAAGGGCGGGAATCCTGGCTCATCGTCTGCGCCCGCATTTATCTCTGCTCCAGCTCTAACGCTCCAGGCGCATGTCGCCACGCTTGGTTGGATGAATCCTGTTGGCAACGGTGGTGTTGCGGGCACAACCGGCAGATCGCTTGCTATTGAGGCACTGAAGTTGAATGTCTCCAGTAACGTATCGGGCGGTATTGAGTACTCCGTCCATGTACAGGATGCGGGCTGGCAAGGCTGGACTTCCAATGGGAATGTCGCTGGCACAGTAGGCTGCGCAAAGCATATCGAGGCTCTTAAGATTAGGTTGACCGGTGATTTATCGAACTACTTTGATGTTTGGTATCGAGCATATTGCCAAGACTTTGGGTGGCTCGACTGGACCTCAAATGGGCAGCCTGCGGGTACGTCTAGGATAGGCTGCAGAGTCGAGTCTGTTCAAGTGAAGATTGTTCCCAAGGGCGCTGGTGCTCCCGGTTCTACTGCGCGTCCGTTTACTGACCAGCCCTTGTTGCCGGCAGATATGATGACTATGCTTAATCGAGCTAATAGATATTCGAGCAGCACAAGCTGGCTCATTATGGTTGACAGGCAAGCATGCCGCCTTGGAGTTTTTCGTGGACAGCGCGGGTCGTGGAGTTACGCTCAATACTGGACTTGCTCTACCGGCGCCCCTAGTACTCCAACGCCTACGGGTGAGTATACCGTCACCGGCAAGGGCTATTCGTTTGGACATGGGTATACCTGCTACTACTACACGCAGTTTTACGGTGACTATCTGTTCCATTCAATACCGTACTACCAGGGAACTTTTAATCCCATGGACAGCCGAATGGGAATGCATATTTCTCAAGGCTGCGTGCGTTTGCCCATCGATCGCGCTAAATGGATTTGGGATAACGTGCCCCTTGCTACCAAGGTGGTAATCTACTAACTATTCCCGTAAGCGGTGAGAGCTTGTTAGAGGGCCCTTTCCTGTTGCCGTAGTCTTGGCTAAATTATTCCGACGCTAACATTGGCAACAGGAAAGGGCCCTTGCCGTTGGATTAGGCTCCTTTTTCTTCGTTCACCTAATTGGTGGCATTAATGAAGCTAACTCCCGATAGTATGGTTATTGACGACTGTCTATCTAGGAGGCGATTCTTTTGAAAAGGCAATTTAGAGCATTTATTGTTCTGATTTCCTGCTTCATAACGATGCTGCTTTTGAGCCCTTTGGCTTGTTGGGCAGATCAAAATGATGGTTCCAACGAATATGAATCCGTTCCAGAGACCCAATCCGACCCCTCGGATCAAACTGCTGCTGTAGCGGATGAAACGGCGCCTTCGATTGATGCTACCGTGGAGCCCAAAGAGGCGGTCCCGGACGTCAGCTATAAATCTCACATTTCAGGCATTGGTTGGGAGCCGACGTTTACATCGAATGGCTCGATCTCTGGCACAACTGGCCAGTCTCGTAGGCTTGAGGCGCTCAGGGTTTCTCTCCCGAATTCAGAGGACCTTGGTATCGAATACCGCTCTCATGTTCAAAATGAAGGCTGGCAGGATTGGGTTTCTAATGGAGCTGTCTCCGGCACGACGGGAAAGGGCCTTCAGATTGAAGCCGTCGAGCTCAAGTTGACGGGTGACAGGGCAGCTTCTTATGACCTGTATTATCGCGTTCATGCTTCTAATTTCAGCTGGCTTGGATGGACCTCAAATGGGTCGACTGCTGGAACCACCGGTTGGTCTTATGCCGTTGAAGCAATACAGATCGTCATTGTAAAGAAGGGTGACGCGGCGCCTGGCGATACCGCTGGTGCCTATGTCCCGTATGTCTTTAATTGCTCTCTTTCTCAGGTTGGGGAGACGACTAAAGTAACCCTGAATATTCCGCAGGTCGAGGATATAAAACGACTCGGTATCGCTGATTCGATAAAGGTAGCAGGCTCCATGTCGTATGGAGGGAGGGTCACCCGTTCCGTCTCAAGCACGATTGCACTCGGAGATCTGGGCTCTAGCTCCAGTGAAATTGATTTTAGCGATTATGGTCCGTTTGACGTTACGTTGCAGTATTTGAAGAATGGAAATATCGTTCACGAGGATCATCAGTCAATTGGCATTTCTGCGAGCGAGTACAACCTTGCTCCTTTGAGCGCTTCTTTCCCCGTTGTTCTCTATTCGCTAGCTTTCTGGGATATCAGCACCTCTTCTGCTGGAACGAGCATTCCGTCAATCGTAATGCTCGATCGCCCAAGTGCCTATAACTGGAACTCGCTTCCATCCGGGATGTATGGTCTTCCGTACCTGACTCATGAGGAGAATGCTTCCAGTTCGAGCTATCAGGCGTTCGCGGATTATGTCGCTGCGCTCTACAAGATCAATCCCAAGGCAAAGTTCAATCTGTATATCAATGACATCACCTGCTCGTTGATCCATAGGATGATTTACGCCAATAAGATTCCCGCTGGTCAATACTCCATTCGGCTGTTGTCCGATGGATCTGCCACATATGTCTTTACCAACGAGGCCTTCGACGTTAAGGATCCGGATTCTAAGCAAGCGGAGCTGATTGCTCTATGGAACGCTGCAAAGAATAAGGAATACGAAACCGGTGAGGTCTCAAAGTCGTATAGCGATTATCACGATCACTGGGATTCTATGTATGCCGTGCTGAGTATTGAGCCTGACACTCAGTGGTGGATGACTCGAACGAATCTGTTTACGAGTGGTGACGATAATGCCTTTGCGAATAAGATTGCATCCGATCCTAACGTTAAGAAGATGAACGTTTCGAGCATGCTTACGAGCCTGCAGAATAGGGGAGAGGATACAGTCCAAGCGTTTAAGGCCCTGTACAACTTTAACGATGGTTATTTTGATGCAGCGACTCAACAGGGCAAAAAGGTGATGATGCTGCTTGGAACGTACGTTTCTTACGAGCAGAATTTTGACGACTATGCCAATTTGACCGAAGTTATCTATGGCGATGACTATTTGTATTATTACAAGGGGCATCCAAACACACCGACGGGTATGTATCCCCAAAAGCAGGAACAGCTTGACCGTCTTGGCATTACCGATGTCGATTCTTCCGTTGCTGCAGAGCTGATTCTCTTCTTTAATCCGGAGATCGGTCTTTCTGGTTATGGGTCTAGTACGTATAACTCGGCCAGTGCCGATGCTGCTGGTGGACTTTGGAATTCCGCGAAGGCCGAGGCCTTGAAGCCGGGTGCCGTCATCGATTATTCAATTATGGATTGGTTTGCTTCTCCGATTACCGAAGACACGGATGCTGCTATCAGATCCCTTTGCAAACAGGGAGATTCTTGCTATCTCGTAGAGTTTTCGGATTCTATACTTGCTTCGGCAAATTATGACTTTGCGATCTATTCGCACAATAGCGGTGCTCTGACTTATTTCAAGAAGGGCGAGTCGGGCTACGACGTTGTTAAGGTGTCACGAGGACCTCTTGACGTGTTGGCAACTTCGCATGTTTCGAATGACGGCTGGCAATCGGCCTCCAAGGGTGGAAATGCTTCTGGTACCGTTGGCCAGTCAAAAGCTGTCGAGGCCGTTACTCTTAACCTGCAGAATGCTCCCTACGATGGTGGCTTGGAGTACAGGACGCATGTTTCCGATTACGGTTGGCAAGATTATGCGAAAGAGGGGGAGGTCTCCGGCACTACGGGCCAGAGCAAGTCTGTCCAGGCTATTCAAATTCGCCTTACTGGCGAGATGGCAAATCGCTACGACGTTTACTACCGAGCCCATGTTCAGGATAAGGGTTGGCTCGGTTGGGCCTGTAATGACCAGGTTGCTGGGACGACTGGGTTTGGCTTGAGGCTCGAAGCGTATCAGGTTGTTTTGGTTGAAAAGGGTTCGCCCGCTCCTGGGGATACAAGTCAACCTTCTATTCAGAGAACGTTTTCAATCAAGGCACATGTCTCAAACCTTGGCTGGCAGCAGCCGGTTTACGAAGGCTCGACTGCTGGTACAACTGGTCGAAACCTAGCTGTTGAGGCGTTGAAGATCAGCAGACCCGACCTTGGGTATTCAGGCAACATCGAATATCGAGCTCACGTTCAGAATATCGGCTGGCAAAAGTGGGTCAAAAATGGAAAGGTTGCCGGTACTACGGGGAAGTCTCTTGCTATTGAGGCTGTTGAAATAAAGCTGACGGGGGATCTCGCCAAGCATTATGACGTTGTCTATAGAGCACACGTCCAAAGCAAAGGTTGGCTGGACTGGGTTAATTCTGGCGAGTGCGCCGGTACAACTGGTGAGGCCCTGCATATGGAGGCGCTTGAGGTTAGGTTGGTTGAGAAAAGCTAAATATAGATCCAATTTACCTATATACCAACGCTAATGGAGTAGGGGGGGTGAATTGATGGGGTTGTAGTCCCCTCAATTCACCCTCCTTTGTTGCAAGTTATTTGAAAGAGGCAAACCGTGCTACACTTTATCCTCTGTGTAAGGATTTCGTTTCGGCCTCTTTCATTAAGTCGTCATCATTAATATCTATTGGGTGAATTAAGGTGAAGTTTAGTAATCATGAATTTGCTTTATACGGTTGATAACAATTTTGTTCCACAGTTGGCTGCCAATATTTGCTCGGTTGTTTCAAATCATTCCGGTATTCAAGACATTACTTTTCATGTCTTCTCTAATGGCATTACAGAGGATAACCAGCATTTGCTCCAGGAGATGGTGACCGAATACAACCAAAACCTTGTGTTTTATGATATTTCGAACTTCAAAGATGCTCTCGGGTTTGATTTTGATACATCGGGATGGAATGAAATAGTTCTTGCTAGGCTTTTGATGGCACATTTTCTACCTAATGAGATCGAAAGAGTTATTTACCTCGATGGCGATACGATTGTTCTTGGGGATATTGCTCTTCTTTGGAATCAAGATCTTAAGGGTTGCGTGGTTGGAATGGTTCCCGAGCCAACGGTCGGCCCATCTCGACTTAATGATTTAGACTTAAATGGCTGTCTGTACCACAATGCTGGCGTGTTGCTCGTTGATTTAAAGCAATGGAGATCAACTTGTTGCGAAGATCAATTATTGGATTATTGCGAGCGCCGCTCAGGACGCTTGTTTGCGAATGATCAAGATGCTCTAAATGCAGTACTTAAAGATAAGATTTGCAGTTTATCCCCTGCGTTCAATTATTCCAATATCTTTGACTACTATCCGTTTTTATTCTTAAACTCGTTAATGCCGGGCTTTTCGGATGAAAACAGTTTTAATACCGCAAGATCGAAGCCCATCGTTGTCCATTATCTCGGCGAAGAGAGGCCATGGCGGCGGGGGAATACTCATCGCTTCAATAATGAGTATCACTTTTATTTATCAGAAACGTTCTGGAAGGACGCGAAAGATGAAGATGGTTGGGGCGCTTATTTTCTTGCTTGGCGGTCCTTTAATTTCCTAACCAGGCCTTTTCCTCAGCTTCGTTATAAAGTAATCAGCGGGTTGATTCCTGCATTTCTTAAATATCGTGCCTCGAAAAGAAATAAATAGGATTATGGATAAAATCAAAGACAAGTCTGTTTGCATTGTTTTACCCACATATAACGGCGGCAAGTATTTGGCCAAACAGCTTGATAGTATCTTGGAGCAAACTTGGCCTAATTGCTCCGTCTATATTCGTGATGATGGTTCAACGGATGATACTGTTGAAATTGCACAATGGTATTGTCGGTCAAACTCGAGCATTCATTTAATTCAAGATTCAATCGGAAATCTTGGGTGCCCAAATAGTTTTTATGAAATTATCAAGCGGGTTCCCGAATATGACTACTATGCATTTGCCGATCAGGATGATATTTGGAAGACCGATAAAATTGAACGGGCAGTCAGGGCAATAGAAAATACTGGAGACAAGGTGCCGACTGTCTACTTCTCTTCCTTTTCATATGTAAACGAAGATGGCGAGACGATACGCGAGTCGGCTCCGCAGGACAAGTACCTCTCTTTTCATAACACCTTGTTTTATACTCCCGGACTAGGCTTCACGATAGTATTTAATCGCCTTGCTTGCAGGGCCTTTATTCTTGAGGTGGATCCAGGGAATGAAATGCATGATCGATGGCTGATTCGGTGTGCTTCGGCATTTGGAAAGGTATTGTTTGATTCCGTTTGTACGGCTTCTCATATTCGTCATTCCTCTGCGGTCACTTCTGGAGATAATCGTTATTTTGATCTTTTAAAGACATATTTTAAGGACGAGCTATTTGGTGATAGATCGAAAGATGAGAGTCAAAAGTTAAGCCATTTTTCTGCGGTATTTTATGATGAGCTTAGTTCTGAGCAGAAACATGAGCTTGATATTTTCACCAATGATGATGGGATTATTTCAAGACTTAGGAAAACAATTTTCCCAAAGCGTCTGCGACCTACTTTGATTTCTGATTTACTTCTTCGCGTTTTGTTTTTATTCAACAAGGCCTGATGATCCACTGCTGGAGTGATTGTGTCTAATAGAAAAACGAAAGAACTCTCTGTTGAGCAGAGCCTTGTTTGGAACAGCGTCGGCTCGATGGTGTATTTGATTTGCAACTGGCTGATTACTGTTCTTGTGGTGACACTTGGTTCCGACATTAGCATGTCTGGTAGCCTTGCTGTGGCTATGTCTGTTGGTAATATTTTTGCGACTATTGTTTTGCTTCGAGCGCGCCCCGTTCAGGTTTCTGAGAGTTATTCTGATTTTACGACTGGGAATTTTATCGCTCATAGAATCGTTGCAACAATATTTGCCTGTGTGATTTGCTTCTTCTATTGTTTAGTCTCTGTTGCATTCAGCGATTGGGCAGTTGTTGCTGTTTATTGCCTATTTAAAGCTGGCGATTCATTTGTCGATGTTCTTCACGGTGTGGATCAGGTAAACAACAGATTGGACATTGCGGCTATTTCTCAAATAATTCGTGGCGTAGGAGTTCTAGTCTCTTTTTCGTTGTGCTTGTTGCTATTTGATAACTTGGTAATAGCCGTTGCTTCAATGGCTATTGTTACCATAGCTGTTGTGCTTATATATGATTTTAGAATGACAAAACGGTTTTGTGCCGTTATGCCTGATTTTGATTTTACTCCCCTTATCAAATTGTCCCGTATCTGTTTTCCCGGTTTTGTTGCATCTCTTGCGTGCACGGCTGTTGTTAGCGTAACAAGACAGTTCTATGGCCTTTCCTATGGAAATGAGGCGTTGGGTTTTTATGCCGCCGTTGCCACTCCGACTGCCGTAATTCAGGCTCTCGTATCTTATCTATATGCCCCCCTGCTTGGACCTATTTCGGCAATGTGGCGAGATAACGAAACTCACCGATTACGCTTAGTATTTATTAAGATGCTCGCTTCCGTATTCGTTTTGACGGCGATGTGTGCCATTGCTAGTGCTTTTATAGGCGAACCTGTGCTTACTGCTATTTATGGCAAAGAAGTTGGTCTTCACTCAGATTATCTTCCGCTGGCACTCGTTGCTACCGCATTCACTGGTTTGAACTTTTTCACTATTGATGTCTTTATTGCATTTGGGAAACCGATTGTTGGCACGATTTCTGGTGCCGCTTCGTTAGCGTTGGCCGTGTTTCTTTCTCGTTATTGTTTTGTGAATCCGGTATTTGCTTCTGATGCAAATATCATCAATATCATTATCTTGGTGGCATACGGTTTTGGATTATTATTTTCTTTCCTTTGTATAATTAACCTATTAAATCGGAAGGCGAAGCAATCTGTCACATCCGAACTGTAAATTCGTTCTCCTTGTTTTGATAGGGTTTTTCAGTTCGACTTGGGCTGTTTGAGTGATATTTTGTACTGAGGATTCAAACGATGCATGAATTAAGAGCGCTGGTTATCATCCCAGCTTTTAATGAAGAGGCTAACATTTTGGATACGGTTTCTTCTGTGGAGGAAGCTGGATACGATTATGTAGTTATTAACGACGGCTCCACTGATGACACTTTGCGTGTTTGTCGCGATGCGGGGGTTAATGTCCTGGATTTACCGCAGAATCTTGGCATTGGAGGTGCGGTTCAAGCCGGACACAAATACGCCAAGCGCTTTGGCTATGATGTAGACATTCAAGTTGATGGTGATGGGCAGCATGACGCCCATTACATATCATGCTTGCTTGATGAAATAAATAATGGGTCTGATTTAGTTATCGGATCGCGATTTCTTGAGGAATCTGAAGGCTTCAAGTCAACCTTCTTGAGGCGTCTTGGAATTAGATGGCTCTCTGCGGTAATTCATCTTACAACTCACGTTCGTGTTAGCGACCCCACTTCTGGTTTTCGCGCATGTGGATCTAAGGCCATAGATCTATTCTGTAAAAAATATCCCGTAGACTATCCAGAGCCGGATTCCGCTGTTGCGGCTATGGTTAAGGGCCTTCGCGTTACAGAAGTGCCTGTCGTAATGAAAGAACGACAGGGGGGAAAGTCGTCAATTTCTGGTTTTAGTAGCATTTATTACATGATAAAGGTTACTTTGGCGATTATCATCTCTTCATTCTCGAATTAGGATGGGTTGTTATGCATATTTCCTTACAGTTTGGTGTCATTACTGCTTGTTTAGTTTTGCTTTGTTTTGTGCTGCGTCTTGTATTGAAGGATAGCCTTCAGCTCAAGTATTCACTTCTTTGGATTGTTCTTGCATTGGTTTTGTTGGTATGCGGCCTCTTTCCGCAACCTCTTTACTTCATTTCAAGTTTATTTGGTTTTCAGACTCCAGCCAATTTTGTTTTTGTCTTAGGGTTTTTATTTTTGATATGCATTGTTCTTTCTATGGCATGTCTGTCAAGTAAACAATCTTCTGCAATTGCTAACTTAACTCAACGAATTGCATTGCTTGAAAAAGAGCTTGAATCAAAAAATAGGGAGTAATGCCATGTGCTTGGCAAAAGATCATACATTTGTATTGTGCGCATACGGCGAGTCTCCGTACTTGTCTGACTGTTTAGATTCTTTAGTGAACCAAAGCACCCGTAGTAATATCCTTATATCGACGTCAACTCCTAATTCCTATATTGATCGTATAGCGTCTAATTATTCGATTCCGGTAATTGTTAACGAGGGGTCGCCTAGCATATCTCATGACTGGAATTGTGCTATTGCGAATTCAAATACAAGGCTTGTGACTATAGCACATCAGGATGATATCTATAGCTCTAGTTATACGGAAACTATGCTGCGGGCTATGAAAGAAGCGGATCAACCTTTAATCTTCTTTTCTAATTATGGTGAGATAAGAAATGGCATATATGAAGAAAACCTCCTTATTCTGAAAATAAAAAGATTTTTACTTCGTAAGTTTGCTCGCCACGGCGCTCTTTCATCGGTTAAGGATAAAAGGGATATCCTAAGGTTCGGTTCCGCCATCTGCTGTCCTTCTGTGACATTTAATCTAAGCATCTTACAGACACCGTTATTTATGACAGACATGAAATGTGACTTGGACTGGGAGGCATGGGAAAGATTCTCGAAAATCGACGGATCTTTCGTTTATTCTCCCGAGGTTTTAATGTTTCATCGAATTCATGAAGGCTCTGAGACCACGGCGTTGATTAAAGATGATACAAGGAGGTCGGAGGATGAAACGATGCTTCAAAAATTCTGGCCCAAGTGGTTTGCTCCAATAGTCTGTAGCCTGTATTCGCTTAGCATGAGAAGCAATTCTTTATGACGCTGCAACAATGCCGGCGTAAGTTGAACATTTATCGAGACGGAGTTGTAGTGTTATGAATCTAGATACCTTTACTGGTCATCTGAAACTATCTGATAGTTATCGAAAAGCTCTGACGTTTTTCGTTTACCCGTTTATAGCTGTATTTTCTCTTTGCTTGGGATTTTTCTACTATTGCGCCTTTAAAGCCAGCGCTATCGGATTGCCTGGGCTATGGCTCTCGGCTCTGCCCTTAATCGCCTGCTTGTTCGTTGGTGTCCTATTATTAATTAAAGAGCAGCACAATCCCGCAATTTGCTTTGTAGTGATTGGTGTGCCCGCTGTAACTGCTTTTGGCCTTTTCATGCTGCCCGCTAATGTTCCAGACGAGGCTTCTCATATTTGGCAGGCGGCCGCTTTATTGTCTCGTAACGGCAATGGCTTTGATGTTGTCTCTTGCTTCCAATTGGGTCAGTTTCCTTCATCGTACGCAGATTATTTTAATGCAATGACTCAGCCTACCGATTGTTCTAGCGTTTTTGTGTGCCATACGTATTTGGGGAGCTATTACCCTCATCTTTATTTAATTCCAGGAGTAATTCTAGGATTTGCGCAGAAATCGGGTTTTAATGCCTTTGTGGCCCTTTCAGTTTCGCGCGTGTGCGCCGGATTAGCATATTGTTTCGCGGCTTATTGGGTAATTAAGCTGATGCCAGTTGGTAAAAATGCTGTTTTGATTTTTTTACTAAATCCCATTTTATTGCAGCAGGAAGCGTCTGTTTCGGCTGATTCTGTCGCAAACATTGTTGCCATTTTGTACGTTGCTGTAGTCGTTAAGATTTATGCGGACTCCTTGTATTCATATCGATCGCTGCTGGCGTTAATACTGCTATCCGTTTTACTGCTTCTTTCAAAGATAATGTTTTTCCCGTTGGTACTCTTGAACCTTATTCACTGGAAAAAACTTAAAGGAACAGACAGCTATAAAAAGTTCATCTCTTCCTTCTTTGCGATAGCTTTTGTTGCGAGCTGCGCGTTCGTTTTTCTTTATCATGGAAGTTTCATGCCAGATTCATTTGATTTGATGCGAGCGCCGCTGCATTGCGCAAAGGTTTTTATTAAGTCTATTTGGGAGATGGGGCCATTCTGGTTTCAATCCTATGCAGGTTACAATCTTGGCGCTCTTTCGATTAATGTTTGGCCTTTTTGTTTTTGGCTTTACATCATTCTCCAGTCTGTTGTTCTGTTTTATAACGATGAGAATAATAAAAAAATATTCTGCAGTACGGATTGCTTTGTAATGATTGCTGTTGTATTCGTCAATTTCTTCCTGATTGTTATGACGATGAGGAACTGGACTCTTACTGTTGATAAGCGTGAAGATATTATCATGGGGGTCCAAGGACGATATTTATTCCCACTGGTCCTTCCGGTTCTGTTGAATATCTTGCGACCGATAAAATCAAGTTCTGAAGGACATGTCTTGCTTGGTTCTTCATTAATAATGAGTACTATTCTATTAGTGGACTTTATTTCAATTCTTTCTGCGTTTTAGGAGTTAGTGTTTCATGTTGAACCTTCTTGAGGGCATTGGTTACACCGTTAAAGAAGAGGGATTTTATAACGTCCCCAAGAAGGTCTCCCATGTACTCTCAATGCATAGGCCTCGATTTGATTTCAGCTCTCGCCAAGACAATTCTTTTTTTGATGTTATTTTTATTAATGGATGTGATTATTCCGTTCCGCATCCTATTAGGTACCGTGTCGATCATCAGATTGAGGAACTTGAGGCTGCCGGCTTAACGGTCCAAAAGGTTAATGCCTGGGAGATGGAAAAGGATATTCTTAGGCATGCGCGTACTTTTATTATTTTCCGTTGTCCCCTAAGTGATGAAGTTGAATCTTTAATTAGGCAGGCAAAAAAACTCAATAAGCGCGTTATTTATGACATTGACGATTTGGTTATCGACACTGCTTATACCGATTCTATTCCGTTCGTTAATGCAATGACTGCTCATGATAAGTCTTGCTATGACGATGGCGTCAAGCGAATGGGTGAAACACTGAAGCTTTGCGATTGCGCTATCACTACTACTGAGGAGATGGCGGAAGAACTAAAAAAATATGTTTCCAGGGTTTATATAAATAGAAATGTAGCATCTGAATCGATGATTGATTATTCGAATATTGCTATCTATCGTCGAGATGTACTCCCCAGCTTGCAAAGCTCAAGCGTCTTGCCTGAGGATAGGGTTCCCTACAAGCGAGCGGTTGAGCGTAGGGATGAAAAACAGAAAACTCAGGAAATCAGAATCGGCTATTTTAGCGGAAGCATTACCCATAATGCAGATTTCAATTTAGTGCTCCCAGCATTATCTAAGGTAATGGAGACTCATCACAACGTCACCTTGATGGTGGGCGGGGAACTCGATGTTCCTGATGACTTGATGCCATTTTCCGAACGTATTGTCACGTTCCCATTTTGCGATTGGCGTCGGCTTCCAAATTATATTGCTTCCTGTGATATCAATATCGCTCCTTTGGAGAACACTCTATTCAATCGAGCTAAATCCGAGAATAAATGGATTGAATCATCGCTTGTTAAGGTTCCTACGGTTGCTAGCAATGTTGGCGCCTTTAAGAAGATGATTCAGGATGGCGTTACTGGATTTCTCTGCGATGGTGTTGAGGACTGGTGTGCTGTCCTCAATCGTCTGATATTAGATTCTGATCTTAGGAAGAGTGTCGGCGAATCTGCATATTTATACTGCCATGAGCACTGCACTACTGTTTCGGCTGCTAAAGCAATCCGAGATATTATTGTAAAAGAACAATCTCCCAATCTCGGAATGGTCATGCCGAGCGTGAATACTAGCGGTGGTGTCTTAGTCGCCCTTAGGCACCTGTGCATTCTTCAGGACGCTGGTGTTGATGTATTAATACTTAATACCGACGATTCAACAAAGTGGCTTGAAGTTTTCGGACATCGTATTCCTGTTCTTAATCGTGTCGTTCCAAGTGGCAAACTCGATAAATGCCCTTTGTCGGGTGCAATTGATACTGCGGTTGCAACCCTTTGGGATACTCTTGATTTTGTTAAACGCTATCCACGTATTGGTAAGAAAAAGTACTTGGTTCAGAACCTGGAGACTGATTTTTATCTTCCAGGAGATAGGCTGCGTCTTCAGGCGAATTCTACTTATTTAAATAACGATATTGACTACCTGACGATCTCGCCTTGGTGCGAGGAATGGCTTCATGATAGGTTTGGTCAGAATTGTAAGTCGGTTCCGAATGGACTCGACCTTGCCTCGTTCCCTCATTCTGAGCGTGATTTCTCTATGCCTAAAATTCGGATACTTATTGAGGGGGATTGCGGTTCGGATTATAAAAATGTTGATGAAGCTTTCAGGGTAGTGGAAAGGCTTGACTCTGAAAGATATGAGATTTGGTATATGAACTACACTGGTAAAAAGAAGCCTTGGTACCGTATCGATAATTTCCTCGGTAGAGTGCCGTATGATCAAATATCAGACATCTATAACCAGTGTCATATTTTATTGAAGACAAGCATTCTCGAAAGTTTTTCATATCCCCCGTTGGAGATGATGGCGACCGGCGGCTTTGTTGTTGCTGTTCCCAATGGAGGTAACGCAGAGTTCCTTCGCGATGGATCGAATTGCTTGCTTTACGGCCGTGGAGATATTGATGCTGCGGTGAGCTGCATTAATCGCATCGTTAATGATCGCGGTCTTCGTGAGACGCTGTATGGCGGGGGTTTGAAGACTGCGGAGGAGAGGGACTGGTCAAAACTGACGGATAAAGTCGTTCACCTATATGACTGATACTATAGTTTTAATTTGATGGATGCATGCTTGCGGCAACGTAGACCTTTAAGTTAACGTTGCCGCAAGTATGCAATGTTTGGCTGCTTTATTATTAAGGAGTTATGTTATGAAAGGCATCATCCTCGCCGGCGGGTCCGGCACCCGCCTGTACCCGCTCACGCTCGTGACCTCCAAGCAGCTGCTGCCGGTCTACGACAAGCCCATGATCTACTACCCGCTGTCCACCCTCATGCTGGCGGGCATCCGGGACATCCTGGTCATCTCCACGCCGACCGACCTCCCCAACTTCGAGCGCCTGCTCGGCGACGGCTCGCGCTACGGCGTGAACCTCTCCTACGCCGAGCAGCCCTCGCCGGACGGCCTGGCCCAGGCCTTCACCATCGGCGAGGAGTTCATCGCCGGCGAGCCGTGTGCCCTGGTGCTCGGCGACAACATCTTCTACGGCAACGGCCTGTCGCGCCACCTGACGCGCGCCGTCCAGAACGCAGAGTCGGGCCGCGCCACGGTCTTCGGCTACCACGTGGACGACCCCGAGCGCTTCGGCGTCGTGGAGTTCGACGGGCAGGGCCGCGCCGTCTCCATCGAGGAGAAGCCAGCCGAGCCCAAGAGCTCCTACGCCGTCACCGGCCTGTACTTCTACCCGGGCGACGTGGCCGCCAAGGCGCATGAGGTGCAGCCCTCCGCGCGCGGCGAGCTGGAGATCACCACGCTCAACCAGATGTACCTGGAGGAGGGGACGCTGTCCGTCGTGACGCTGGGCCGCGGGTACGCGTGGCTGGACACCGGCACCATGGAGAGCCTGCACGAGGCCGCGGAGTTCGTCCGCGCCGTGGAACACTCCCAGGACCTGCCGGTCTCGGTCCCCGAGGAGATCGCCTGGGAGAACGGCTGGATCACCACCGCCGAGCTGGAGGAGGCCGCGAAGGCCTACGGCAAGTCGGTCTACGGGCAGCACCTGAAGAAGGTCGCCGCCGGCGAGATCGTCAACAGCCCGCGCGAGTACTAGCGCCAGCTTGTTTTCTTTTAGGGGCCACCGTTTATCTGGTGGCCCCTTTCGTTATGATTACGTTGACCATAAAGACAATATGATTGGGAGTGGATGTGTTAAGCGTCTACTTTGGCGATATGCCAGAAGCGATTTACAACACAGCGACATATTTCAAAAACTCTTACCGGTCTTCTTGGATTACGGATCCCTATGCAGTCTCGATAATTAAAGATGTCGATCGATCGGATGTTGTCTCCGAAAACGTCATCGAAAGCCCTGTGCTTGGATCCATCTCCCCACTCCAGCTTTCTGGTGGCGTGAAAACGCTGCTGCTTATGAGATTTGATCGTAAGCATATTTTTAACGCCTCTACCTGTGGTGACAACTGTGCCAAGTGGATTCTCGACATGGCAAAAGACCGCAAGCTCGTTGTGAATCTCTATCATGTGATGGACTTTGGTCGCGAGGATTTTAAAATTAAAGTCGTGAATAGCGGCCGAATCGTTCACAACATGGCCGAATTGATTCACGAGTCGATTCCGTATCTGTAGGTACTGCTTATGAACGGTTCGCATCTCGTTAAGATTTCCCGCCGCAGGGGAACCAAGTACACATTTACCATCAAGCGGAACATCACTATTGTGCGTGGCGATAGCGGCACGGGTAAGACGACACTGTTTGACATGGTCGCAGACTACATGCGAACGGGCGAGCAGTCGGGCGTTTCCTTGCAATGCGATTGTCCCTGTGTTGCCCTGACCGATTATGATTGGCGAAACCAGCTTTCGTCCGTTCATGACTCGATTGTATTTGTCGATGAGGGCTTAAAAGAGATTCATTCTGATGAGTTTGCCCATCATGTGCTGTATTCCTCGAATTATTTCGTGCTGATCTCAAGGGCTGATTTCCCCAATCTTCCGTATAGCGTGGATGAGATTTACAAGATTAAGACGAGCGGAAAATACCATTCTTTCATCCCTGTTTATCAAGATCGCGGGAATCATCGTTATGCTATTTCCCGGTCGGCGCCAAAACAGGACTTTTCTATCCTTCTATGCGAGGACAGTAAGTCTGGTTTCCAGTTCTTTGAACGGCATTTCGCTGACAGTGAGCTTACCTGTACTTCGGCCATGACGAACAGCGCGATTTTGCGCTGGTTGGATCAGCATCTCGACGATCGCGTGTTTGTTGTCGCGGACGGAGCGGCATTTGGGTGCTATGCGGACCGCGTCCTTAAGCTGCAAGACATTCATCGCGATACTGTTACGGTTTGTCTTCCCGAGTCATTCGAGTGGCTTCTGCTGAGCTCCGGCGTAATTTCTGGGCTTGATGCTAAGACGGTGCTGGAAGCCCCGGAAGCGTTTGCGGACAGTGAGAAGTTTAAAAGCTGGGAGGACTTCTTCTATAAGTACTTACGCGATAAAACTGGGAATTCGGTCTTCCGGTACGACAAAGACTGCATTCCGGAGGCGTTTTGTAGGGGAAGTAATTCTGCGAAGGTCATGGCTCTTATCGCATGCCGAAATGTCCGATAGTTTTGTTGAATAGTACCGCTCCGTGCCCGAGGAGATCCATGGCTCTGGTCGCGTATTGGTAGGTGATTATGGAAGCTATATTAAGGCGAGACGGATTGTCTCTCGAGCTCCTTTCCTCGCTATCCTATAAAAGTGAGCTGGGCATTTCGCTTAAGAAGAATCTTCACTATTTCAATCGCGATGAGCTGCTGGATGAATTGAATCGTGTCCGTAAATGGTATACATCCCTGGGCGTTCTTACTGACCTGCCCGTCGACTATCGAATTAAAAGTGCTCAGTCGATTTCATTCAAATATGATCGCTATTACCCCGATCACCAAGTTCGAAAAGTATTTAATGACCTGCTTGGCTTTCGCTCGATGGTTGATTCCTACGATGGCATTCTCGGGGCTGAGGAGGCATGCCTAAAGGTCGTTGATTTGTCTTGTGGCAAGTCTGTCGACGATGGCTACAGGGGCGTTCACGTGTATTTCACCCGCAAGCCTGGGTATTACCCAGTGGAGATTCAGTACAATACGTATTACGATAGGCAGATTAATAACTGGCTTCATAAACATGTCTATAAACGTTTCGATAATTCCGATATTGGATTCGAGCTTCGTTTGGCATACGAAAGAGGCTATATCCATAGTGAGGATGATTTTGTTAGGAGGTTAGACGATGTGTTATCTGGTTGCTAAGTGGTTTTCGAAAGAGGGCTCGCTTGCGCTGAGTGCAAAGCCTGGACAGGATCTGATTGACTTCATTGATAAGGTTGAGGCACGGTTCGGTTCCTCCGATCTTCAGTTAGTTACAATTAGTCGTCCCTCTGCATATGGCGAATATGAGCCTTATGAGTTTGTTGACTCGGAAAATGAATTAATCGATAAGCTAGAAAAGCAAGCTGCTGCGTAAACATGTAATGAGGAGTTTCATGTCTGAGATTTTTGAACCTAAGAACATCATCGTCACGGGTGGCTGCGGCTTTATCGGCAGCAATTTCGTGCACTACGTGGTGAACAACCACCCTGACGTCCACGTGACCGTCCTGGACAAGCTGACCTACGCCGGCAACCCCGAGAACATCGCCGGGCTGCCCGCGGACCGCGTGGAGCTCGTCGTGGGCGACATCTGCGATGCGGAGCTGCTCGATAGGATCGTCCCCGGTCACGACGCGATCGTGCACTACGCCGCCGAGTCCCACAACGACAACTCCATCGCCGACCCCGAGCCCTTCCTTCGCACCAACGTGGAGGGCACCTTCCGCCTGCTGGAGGCCGTGAGGAAGTACGGCATCCGCTACCACCACGTCTCCACCGACGAGGTCTACGGCGACTTGGCGCTCGACGACCCGGCGAAGTTCACCGAGGAGACGCCCTACAAGCCGTCCTCTCCGTACAGCTCGACCAAGGCTTCCTCCGACATGCTCGTTCGCGCATGGACCCGCACCTACGGCCTGCGCACCACGATCTCCAACTGCTCCAACAACTACGGCCCCTACCAGCACGTGGAGAAGTTCATCCCGCGCCAGATCACCAACATCATCGACGGCGTCCGCCCCAGGCTCTACGGGAAGGGCGAGAACGTCCGCGACTGGATCCACACCGAGGACCACTCCAGCGCCGTCTGGGACATCCTCACCAAGGGCCGCACGGGGGAGACCTACCTCATCGGAGCTAATGGCGAGAAGAACAACATCACCGTGCTCCGCATGATCCTCGAGGCCATGGGAAAGGACCCAGAGGACTTCGACTGGGTCGCCGACCGCCCCGGCCACGACCGACGCTACGCCATCGACTCCACGAAGCTCCAGCGCGAGCTCGGCTGGAGGCCGGCGCACACCGACTTCGCCGGGGGGCTCAAGGCCACCATCGACTGGTACGTGGAGAACGAGTCCTGGTGGCGCCCGGCCAAGGAGGCCACCGAGGCCAGGTACAGGGCCCAGGGCCAGTAGGCCCACACCGGCGAACCGCACCGCGGGGCGCCCGCGCGGGGCCGCAGGGCATGGGGATGATCCTGCGTCCCCGCGCGGGCGCCCCCGTTTCCCCAACCTCTTCGATAGGAGCTTTTCCCACATGGCAGACATCGCATTCGAGAAGGACCTCTCCGTGGCGGAGACCGGCATCGAGGGCCTCACGGTCGTCGACCTGGCCGTCCACGGCGACTCGCGCGGCTGGTTCAAGGAGAACTGGCAGCGCGCCAAGATGACCGCCCTGGGCATCCCGGACCTCAGGGTCGTCCAGAACAACATCTCCTACAACGACAGCCGCGGCGTCACCCGCGGCATCCACGCCGAGCCCTGGGACAAGTTCATCTCCGTGGCGCGCGGCAGCGTCTTCGGCGCCTGGGTGGACCTGCGCGAGGGCAGCGCCACCTTCGGCAGGGTATACACGACCGTTCTCGACCCGTCCAAGGCCATCTACGTGCCGCGCGGCGTGGGCAACTCCTTCCAGGCACTCGAGGACGGCACCGCCTACACCTACCTGGTGGACGCCCACTGGTCCCTCGAGTTGAAGAAGACCTACACGTTCGTGAACCTCGCCGACCCCGAGCTCGCCATCGAGTGGCCGATCCCGCTGGATCAGGCCACCGTATCCGAGGCCGACCTCAACCACCCGTACCTCAAGGACGTCGTCCCGATGGCGCCCAGGCGCACCCTCGTCACCGGCTGCAACGGCCAGCTGGGACACGCTGTGCGCGCGCTCGCCGAGGAGCGCGGCGTCGCCAAGGACTTCGACTTCTGCGACATCGACACCTTCGACATGTCCGACCCGGAGGCCTACGCGCAGTACGACTGGTCGCTCTACGGAACCGTGATCAACTGCGGCGCCTACACGGCCGTGGATAAAGCGGAGACCCCCGAGGGCCGCGCTATCGCCTGGAAGGCCAACGCGACCGGGCCGGCGCTGCTCGCCCGCACCTGCGCCGAGCACGGGATCACCCTGGTCCACGTGTCCTCCGACTACGTCTTCGACGGCACCGCCGAGGTCCACACCGAGGACGAGCCCTTCTCCCCGCTGTCCGTCTACGGCCAGACCAAGGCCGCCGGCGACATCGCCGTGGCAGGGTGCCCGCGCCACTACATCATGCGCAGCTCCTGGGTCATCGGCGAGGGGCACAACTTCGTGAAGACCATGAAGGCGCTGTCCGACCGCGTCGCCGACCCGGACGACAGGCTCACGCAGGTCACGGTGGTGGACGACCAGCTGGGCCGCCTGACCTTCACGCGCGACATGGCCCAGGCCATCTTCCACGTGCTGGGGACCCATGCGCTCTACGGCACCTATAACTGCACCGGCTCGGGCGCCGTGAAGAGCTGGGCCGACATCGCCCGCGCCGTCTTCGAGGCCGCCAACGGCAACGGGGACAAGGTGGTCCCGGTCAGCACCGCCGACTACTACGCAAGCGCCGAGGGCCCCATCGCCCCGCGCCCGGTCCACTCCGCGCTCGACCTGTCCAAGCTCGAGTCGGTCGGGTTCCACATGCCCGACTGGGAGGAAGAGCTGGGGGAGTACCTCAAGACGCTCTAGCCGCTATTCAAATTCCGAAAGAAAAGCCGCCGCTTGTTAACGGCGGCTTTTCTTATGCCTGCTCGTTGTAGCACGGAACGACGATGGAGATGAGCGGCATGGCGATTTACATCTCGTTCGTTTTGTCACTGCGAAAGTCATCGAAAGCGTACTTGCCGTACACGTTGACTTCCCACTGCTTTTTTTCGACCTTTGCCACGGAGTCGAGGATGAATCCGGTTGCGAGACTCAGGCCGCACAGGAACATAAACGAGGCGGCGAGCATGGCGGTGGGGAAGCGCGGGACGAGGCCGGTCTGGAAATACTCCACAACGATGGGCATGCCCAGGGTGAGGCCGATAAGCGCGAATAGGATCGCGACCAGGGTGAAGAACTTTAGAGGGCGGTAGTCCTTGAATAGCGTGCCAATCATCGCAACGACTTTAATGCCATCGCTGACGGTGTTGAGTTTGGACTCGGAGCCCGCGGGACGGTCGCGGTACTCGATGGGTACATCTTTGATGCGCCAGCGGTGGTCGACGGCGTGGATCGACAGCTCGGTTTCGATCTGGAAGCCCTCGGAAAGCACGGGGAAGGTTTTGACGAACGGGCGGCTCATGGCTCGGTAACCGGTCATGACGTCATCGAAACTATAGCCATAGATCCACTTGATCATGGCGCGTACCAGATTGTTGCCAAAACCGTGGAAGGCACGCTTGTTCTCCTCGGCGTAAGTGCCGTTGGAAAGGCGATCGCCCACGGTCATGTCGGCCGTGCCGTTTAGGATGGGCTCGCAAAGGGCCTTGGCCGCTTCGGCGGGGTAGGTGTCGTCGCCGTCGACCATCAGGTAGCAATCAGCTTCGATATCGCGAAACATCTGGCGGCAGACGTTGCCCTTGCCCTGACGCGGCTCAAAGCGGACCGTCGCGCCATGTTCGGCGGCGATACGCGAGGTATCGTCGGACGAGTTGTTGTCATAGACATAGACCGTCGCCTGCGGAAGCTCGCGGTGAAAGTCGTCAACGACTTTGCCGATTGTGAGGGCCTCGTTGTAACAGGGGATGATGACGGCAATGGATTCAGAATTCACTCAATGCTCCTTTGGAATTAAATCCTTGAAAGTATAGCCCTTTGCGCCTGGCATCCTAAGATGTGGGTTAGTTCTCCAGTTTTGTTGCGCGAATCGTTTGTCTGCCTGTCGGGTCTATACTGTTCGTTTGTCAACGATTACGAGTAAAGGAGTTGCATCCGTGTCGGATCAGACAAAGCAACAAGAAACTCGCAGTCTGCCTGCGACGTTTGCTAAGAACGAATTTGAGAAGGACGCGTTTATCCTTCGTCAGCTGGTTACCAAGGATTTTAAGATTAAGTATCGTCGCAGCGTTTTAGGTGTTGCATGGTCGGTGCTCAACCCCTTGCTGATGATGATCGTCATGGCCATCGTGTTCTCGACGATTTTTGCCCAGGGTCGCAACGGCTCTATTACGCCCGAGATGTACCCGCTGTACTTGATCGTGGGTAACGTCACCTTTGCCGTCATGTCCGAGTCTACGAACCAGGCGCTGACGTCGATCGTGGGCGCAGCTCCGCTGCTCAAGAAGGTCAAGGTTCACCGCTGGGTCTTCCCGGTGCAGAAGGTGCTCTTCTCGCTGGTCAACTTTGCCTTCTCGCTGGTCGCCGTCGCCATCGTTATGCTGTGGTTCCGCGTTATGCCTTCGTGGCACCTTATTCTGCTGCCTGTTTGCTTGTTCTTGCTTATGTGCTTCTGCATGGGCCTGGGTATGATGCTTTCGGCGCTCACCGTCTTTTTCCGCGACGTTATGCATCTGTGGAGTGTCGTCATCACGGCGTGGACCTATATCACGCCCATCTTCTGGACGACCGACTTCGTTGCGCAAATGCCCCATATCGTGCGCATCCTGGTCTATGCGAACCCCATGTACAACTACCTGCAGTTTATGCGCGATATCTTCCTGTTCCAGACCACGCCTTCGTTCTTGACGCTTGGTATGTGCGTCGCTTGGGCGGTTCTTGCGCTTGCTATTGGCTACACCGTGTTCCATAAGTCCGAGCGCAAGTTCATCCTCTACATCTAAGGAGTGCTGTGATGACTGAATCTGTTGTTGATTACAGCGAGCAGCCTCTGGCTGTCGAGGTCGACGACGTCACCATGATCTTTAATATGGCGTCCGAGTCGCTGACCAACCTCAAGGAGTATTTCATTAAGCTTGCCAAGCACGAGCTGTTCTTTGAGGAGTTTAGGGCGCTTAAGCACATCTCGTTCGATATTCATCGCGGCGAAGTTGTCGGTCTGGTTGGCACCAATGGCTCCGGCAAGTCTACGATGCTCAAGATTATCGCTGGCGTGCTTGAGCCTAGCGAGGGCAGCGTTAAGGTGCACGGCAACATCGCGCCGCTGATTGAGCTTGGTGCCGGCTTTGACCCCGAGCTGACCGCCCGCGAGAACATCTATCTGAACGGCGCCCTGCTCGGCTACACCAAGGAGTTCATCGATGCCAACTTTGACGGCATTATCGAGTTCGCTGAGCTGCAGAACTTTGTAGACATGCCGCTCAAGAACTTTTCCTCGGGCATGGTCGCGCGCATCGCCTTTGCAATCGCCACGATTACCGAGCCCGATATTCTGATCGTTGATGAGACGCTGTCCGTCGGTGATGTGTTCTTCCAGCAAAAGTGCGAGGCCCGAATTCAGCACTTTATCCAGAGCGGCGACGTGACGGTTCTGTTCGTTTCGCACTCCATGGAGCAGGTCGAGCGCATCTGCCAGCGTGCCGTTTGGATTGAGAAGGGTGACCTTCGCATGGACGGCCCGGTCGATGAGGTCTGCAAGGCGTACCGCGAGCAGTTCAACTAGGTTATAATTACTTGCGCCTGACAGGCTTGCGCTTGCTTGGGCGTGCGGTTATTTGCTCCATTAGCTCAGTTGGATAGAGCAGGGGACTTCTAATCCCAAGGTCGACGGTTCGAATCCGCCATGGAGCACCATCGTTTATTAAGCCCGGACCGCTTGGTGGTCTGGGCTTTTTTCATCTTGTATGCTGCTGAAGCCGAGCGCGAGCAAGCCGCTGCTGTTTGTTGGGGTTGGCATTTTACTTTTCCAGATGCTCTTTCAGTAGCTCCAGCGCGTGGGCGTAGCCCATCAGGCCTTCGCCCGTAATGGTGGCGAAGCAGGCTAGGCGTGCGTAGCTCACCTGGCGGAAGTCTTCGCGGGTCTCGACGGCGCTGATGTGGACCTCGACGGCAGGGATGGCGACGGCCTTGAGGGCGTCGAGGATCGCCACGCTCGTGTGCGTGTAGGCCGCTGGGTTGATGACGATGCCGTCGACCTTGCCGTAAGCCTCCTGGATCTTGTCGACGATGCTGCCCTCGTGGTTAGACTGGAAGACCTCGACCTCGTCGAAACCCTGTGCGGCGCCCGCTTCCTGGCAGATCTGCACTAATCGGTCATAGTTGTCGCTGCCATAGATGCCCGGCTCGCGAATACCGAGCATGTTGAGGTTGGGGCCGTTGATGACGAGTGCTTTCATGGTTGCTTCCTTTGCAGTCGAGAAACCACCACAAAGGTGCCTGTCCCCTTTGTGGTGGTTTTTGTTAGAGAGCGGGCGGGAGGGCGTCGAGGAGGGCTTGGGCCGTGTTGGCGGCGCAGTCGCGTGAGTCGATGATGTAGTCGGCCCAGGCGCGGTAGCGTGGCATGCGCTGTTCAGCCAGCTTATCGATGCCGTCGCGCGCAGTGATGGGGCGTCCCTTGTGGGCGAGCTCGTCGAGCTTGCGGTTGAGCATCACGATCTGGCTATTCTGGTGCAGCAGCGGGTAGTTCTCGTCGCGTGTGACCACGCCGCCGCCGGTGGAGAGCACCAGGCCGCTGCGCTTGGAGATGTCGGCCAGCGTAGCCGTCTCCTGTTCGCGGAAGGCCGCCTCGCCGCGCTCGACGATAAAGTCGGCACAGGGCATGCCCAGACGCTCCTCGAGCGCGCGATCCAAGTCGATGTGCTCGCGGCCCGTGAGCTGGGCGATCTGCTCACCCACGCGGGTCTTGCCTGAACCCGGCATGCCGATCAGGGCGATGTTCTGCTCACGGCGAGACAGGCGCTCCGTTACATCCAGGATGCGCTTGCGCGGGGTGACCTGGCCGGTATAGCGCTCGACGGCCTGTGCCGCTTGGGCCACGAGCATCAGCAGGCCGCCGATGCAGGGGATGCCGCGGCGCTCGGCCTCGAGCATCAGACCCGTGCGGGCAGGGTTGTAGACAATGTCGATAACGCCCTCGAGCGCATCGAGCCCTTCGAGCGTGCAAGGCGCGTCGGGGCAATGGGGGAACATGCCGGCGGGCGTGCAGTTGACGAGCAGCGTTGCATCGGACTGCTGGGAGATGTTGTCGTAATTGACCTCGCTCGTGCGACCCACGGGCACAACGATGGCGCCCAGGTCTTCCAGCACCATACTTGCCGTGGTACCGGCGCCGCCAGTGGCGCCGAGTACGAGAGCCTTCTTGCCGGCAACCTCAACCCCCAGCTCCTCGACCAGGCACTGAAAACCGAAGTAGTCGGTGTTGTCGCCGCGCAGGCGGCCGTCGGGCAGGCGTGTGATGGTGTTGACGTTGCCCATGCGCACGGCGAGCGGGCTCAGCTCGTCCAGATACTCCATGACGGCGCGCTTGTAGGGGATGGTCACGTTGGTGCCCTCCCACTCGTCGCCCGTCATAAAGCCCTCAAGATCCTCGGGCTCGCGCTCAAAACGCACGTACTCGAGCCCAGCGAGCTCCTTGTAGATGGTCGGGGTGTAGCTGTGGCCCAGCACGCGGCCCAGCACGCCGTAGGGGCGGGTTGCGGCGGTATCGGTCATCTAGAGCACCTCCGTGTAGCTGCCAAAGTAGGTGAAACTTTCGCACACGTCGTCGATGGAGTCGAGCAAGTCGTCGAGGGCCTTACTGCCAAAGGGGCAGTCCAGGTCAAAGTAGAACATAAACTCAAAGTCGTGCCCGGGGATGGGACGGCTCTCGAGTTTGATCAGGTTGATGTTGAGTGCGTAGAAGCGCTCGAGCACGCGATAGAGGGCGCCCGGCTCGTTGGCCGTGGTGATCATGAGCGAGGTGCGGTTGGCGCCGGGGTAGACGCGCGGCTCGCGGCTGATGACGACAAAGCGCGTGTAGTTGTTGTCCGAGTCCTGGATGTTGGGTTCCAGCACCTCCAGGCCATAGAGCGCCGCGCAGCTGCGCGATGCGATGGCGGCAACATCGGTGCGCTCGGAGTTGGCGACCATGTCGGCCGACATGGCCGTGTTTGGGTACTTGGTGGCGTGCAGGTCGTGGGACTCGATAAAGCTAGCGCACTGCGCGATGGCCTGACCGTGGCTGTAGACCTCGCGTATGTCCGCGAGCTTGGTGCCGGGCTTGACGAGCAAGTTGTGGTCGATCTTGAGGCGAAGCGAGCGCACGATGTGGAAGTCGAACTGGGCGAGCAGGTCGTAGACGGCGTTGACCGATCCGGCGGTGGAGTTCTCGATGGGCAGCACGCCAAACTCGCAGAAGCCGTCGCGCACGGCGCGCATGACGCCTTCGAAGGTCTCAAAGAACGCAATATCGGGCACGTCGAAAAGTTTGCACGCGGCGATCTGGCTATAGGCACCTTCCACGCCCTGGCAGGCAACGGTGGCAGTCTGGGGGAAGGGCGTGTCGAAGGCTACGGCCGTGGCGTTGGCCTTTTGCGAGACGGTGATGCCCTTGAGCTCGTTGATGTAGCGCTGCTGCTCGGCCTTGCTCATGCTCATGAGGAGACGGAACAGGGTGATGGTCTGCGCCTCGTAGCGCTCGGGCGCGCGGCTGGCGAGGTTGTTGAGCTTGGAGCGCTCACGGGCGGGGTCGAAGACGGCCTTGCCCGTCTCGATTTTTGACTTGGCTACCTCGGTGGCAATGTCCATGCGCTCGACAAAGCTGTTGAGGAGCGTGGTGTCGATGCCATCGATGGCCTGGCGAATATCGGCAAGGTCCATAGGGACCCCTTTCGTGAATGGTTGCCTGGGGTAGTTAATTTGGGACGGGGCTTTTTTAGCTACCCTTTGACTGTCGACGAATCGATGGGTGCCAGGGCAAATATTAACTGGCATATGGGGGTAGCTAAAATAGCCCCGTCCCAAATTAACTACCCTTGGGGTGGGTGGACTAAAGCTGTCCGGCGTCTTCTAGGAGGGCGTCCCAAATCGCGAGGGCGGCGGCTGCTTCGGCTACGGGGACGGCTCGGGGGACGATGCAGGGATCGTGGCGGCCGTGGACCGAGAGCTCGGCGTTTTCCATGGCGTCCATGTCTACGGTCTGCTGCTCGCGGCCAATTGAGGGCGTCGGCTTTACGGCCATGCGCCACATGACGGGCGCGCCGGTCGAAATACCGCCCAGGATGCCGCCGGCGTTATTGGACTCGACTTCGATCTCGCCGGTCTCGGCATCGATGCGATACGGATCGTTGTTCTCGCTGCCGCGCATGGCGGTCACGGCAAAGCCCATGCCAAACTCCACGCCCTTTACGGCGGGAATGCCAAACGCGATTTGCGCGATGCGGTTCTCGATGCCGTCGAACATGGGGTCACCGATGCCCGCGGGAAGCCCGTAAATGCCGCACTCCACGATGCCGCCGATGCTGTCGAGTTCGTCGCGCGCGGCCAGGATCTCCTCGCGCATGCGGCCGGCTGCGGCGGCGTCAATGCACGGCAGATCGTTCGTAAGGATCGCCTTGCGGTCGGCCTCTCGATAGACCATATCGTCCATCGGCAGGTCGGAGATGCCGCCGATCTGCGCGACGTGCGCCATGACCTGAATGCCGCGGGCCTCGAGTGCCTGTAGCGCAATGCCGCCGGCGATGCATAAGGGTGCCGTTAGGCGGCCGGAAAAATGCCCGCCACCAGCAACATCGTGCATGTTGTGATACTTCACGCGCGCGGGGAAGTCTGCATGTCCGGGACGGGGCTTGCAGCGCAGCTCGGAGTAATCATTGGAGCGCGTGTTGGTGTTCTCGATAATCGCGGCAATGGGCGCGCCGGTGGTATGTCCATCGACAACACCGGCGATGATGTGGGCGGCGTCGGCCTCGCGGCGTTTGGTCGCGGTCTCGTCGCGACCGGGGGCGCGACGGTCGAGGAAGGCCTGCAGCTCCTCCTGGTCCACGGCGATGCCCGCCGGGATGCCATCGAGCGAGCAGCCGATAGCGGGGGAGTGCGATTGGCCGAAGATGCTTAAGTGCAAGACGTTGCCAAAGGTCGAGGACATGCTATTCCTCCTCGAGTGTGACTTTGCCGCCCAGCAGGCGGTAGTGGTCGAAGAAATCGGGATAGGACTTGTTGACGGCCTCGGCGCCGTGGATCACGACCTCGCCGGTGGCGCGGCTCGCGGCGATGGCGGCCATCATGGCGATGCGGTGGTCGTTGTGCGAATCGACCTCGCCGCCGGTAAAGGCATCGACACCCTTGATGATGAGGTCATCGCCGGCAATGCGCACCTGCGCGCCCAGCGCGGTGAGCTCGCGGGTGGTGGTGGCCAGGCGGTCGGATTCCTTGATACGCAGACGGGCGCAATCGCGGATGAACGTGCGGCCCTGAGCCAGCGAGGCAACGGCCGAGATAACGGGCACCAGGTCGGGGATGTCGTGGGCGCTCATCTCAAAGCCGGCGAGCTTGTCGGACTGCACGGTGGCGGCGTTGGTGGAGCGCACGATGCGGGCGCCAAAGCGCGAAAGCGCGGCAAGCACGTTGCGGTCGCCCTGCGCGGAGCTCAGCGACACGCCCTCCACGGTGATGGGGTCGGTGCCGATGGCGCCAGCGCACAACCAAAAGGCGGCGTTGGACCAGTCGCCCTCGACGGCCACGCTGCCGGGCGTGCGGTACGAGCCACTGCTCACGCGGAAGTTCGTGACCTCGGGCTGACCGTCCTTGGCGGGAATGCGCTCGACGTTGACCTCAACGCCAAAGGCCTTCATGGCCTGGATCGTCAGGTTGATGTAGGGGCGGCTCTCAATGAGGCCGGTCACCTGCACACAGGAGGGCTGGGCGAGCAACGGGGCTGCCAGCAGCAGGCCCGAGATGTACTGCGAGCTCACATTGCCCGGCAGCACAAAGGTGCCCGGGCGCATGCGTCCGCTTGTCTTGAGCGGAAAACCACCCAGACCCTGTAGGTCGCAGCCGGCGGCGATGATCTCGTCCGAGAGCGGGGAGAGCGGGCGTGCGCCCAGACGACCCTGGCCCACAAAGGTGGCCTCTGCGCCCATCGCGCAGGCGACGGGCAACATAAAGCGGAGTGTGGAGCCGCTTTCGCCGCAGTCAAGCGTGCCGCCGGCAAGGGCCTTGAGCAGGCCAAACTCAACACTCTTCATGGTGGGGTGAACCTGGAAGCCGTCCTCGACGGTCTCGATGCGGGCACCCAGAGCCGTAAGGCAACGCACCGTAGCCTCGATGTCGGCGCAGGTGGTGTTGCAGGTGACGTGCGTCTCGCCGTTGGCAAGCGCAGCGCAGATGATCAGGCGATGCGCCATCGACTTGGACGCGATGGCGGGAACGGTGCCCTTAAGCGGGGACGGGGTGATGCGGGCTAGCATGCGGATGCGTCTCCCTTCTGGCCGAGGCCCTCGGCAATGAGTTCGTGGAAAGTGGAAAGCGGCGTGCGGTCGATGCTGCAGCGGCCAATGCCGTGCGGAATCACCAGGTCGATGGTGTCGCCCGCGCGCTTCTTGTCGTGGAGCGCCTCGGCAAAGACGGCATCGGCATCTAGGTCGCAGCGGGTCTTGAGGCCGTGGCGGGCGCAGAGCTCCTCAATACGGCCGGGCAGTGCAGCATCGCAAACGCCGTGCAGGGCCGCGGCGCGCGTGATGATGCCCATGCCGATCGACACGCAGTTGCCGTGTCCGAGCTCAAAGTGCTCGCAGGCCTCGACGGCGTGTCCGGCGCTGTGTCCAAAGTTGAGCAGCTTGCGCTGGTTGGTTTCGCGCTCGTCGGCGACGACCACGGCGCGCTTGATGTCGATGTTGCGGGCGATGATGAGTGCTACGCGGGCCACATCGCGGTTGAGCAGCTCCAGCGTGAGCGGGGTCTTCTCCAGCTCGGCGAAAAGCTCCGGGTCGGCGATCACGGCGTGCTTGACGACCTCGCCGCAGCCGTCGGCGAACTGCTCGGGCGTGAGGGTGGCCAGGCACCCCACGTCGGCGATAACCACGCTCGGCTGCCAAAAGGCGCCGGCCAAGTTCTTGCCGGCAGCCAGGTCGATGGCGGTCTTGCCGCCCACCGACGAATCCACCATGGCGAGCAGGCTCGTCGGGATCTGCACAAACTTGCAGCCGCGCATGTAGGTCGCGGCCACAAAGCCCGCCACATCGCCCACGACGCCGCCCCCGAGTGCCACGATCACGTCGGAGCGCGAAAGCTCGTGCTCGGCCACAAACTCCAAAATGGCAACATAGGTTTCGGCGCGCTTATGGGCCTCGCCGGCCTCGAAGGTGCAGATGCTCACCTCGTAGCCTGACGCCTCCAGGCTCTGCTTAACGGGCATCTGGTAGAGCGAGCCCACGTTGGTGTCCGTCACGATGACGGCCTTGGTGCCGCCGGCAGTGGCGCGCACGAGCGGTCCCGCCTGCTCCAGCAAAAACGTGCCAACATGCACCTGGTAGGGGCGTGCAGTGTCGATATCGATGGTAATCGCCATAAGCTTCGGTCCTTTCGACCTGGCGTGATAGGTGGTCTAGTGGGAGGCCTCGTCGTCGAGTGCGCGCTTAATGCGGTCGCCCTCGGCAAGGAGATTCTCCAGATAGCGCTGGTCGCGCTCCTTGAGCGCACGGCTGTAGGCGCCAAGCGACTCGATCAGATGGTCGATCTCGAAGGCGAGCGCGTCGGCGTCGTCGATCATGAGCTCGGACCACATTTGCGGGTTGAGGTGCGCCACACGGGTGAGATCGCGATAGCTACCGGCCGAAAAGCCGTGGTGGACCTGGGCAGTGGGGCTCTTAACATAGGCGTTGGATACCACGTGCGCAAGCTGGCTCGTGAAGGCGATGACGCGGTCGTGCTCGGCGGCGCTGGTCACGCTGAACTTGCCAAAGCCCAGGGGGCGCACCATCTCGCGCACCTGGCCCAAAAGCTCCAGCTTAAGTGCATCGTCCACCGCGGGCGGCACGAGCACGAGCGGGGCGCCCTGGAACAGGTCGGCGCGGGAGTGCGCATAGCCCGAGTACTGCGTGCCCGCCATGGGGTGCGCACCCACAAAGTAAAAGCCGTGCTCGCGGGCAAGCTCAAAGGCGCGCTCGCACACGATGCCCTTGACACCCACCGTGTCGATCACCACGGGACCCATGATGGCGTCGGTGTCGGTGGCGTCGGCGAGCGCCTGGGCGTGCGCCTCGAGCCACTCGATGCATGCCTCGGGATAGCAGGCAAGGACGATGATGTCGCATTCGCCGAGTGTCTTGTCGTTGAGCTCTCCGGCGACAGTGCCCATGCTGGCGGCCGTCATGACATCGTCATCGGGGTCCCAGGCCAGCACGCGAACGCCCGCCTGCGCATAGCCGCGGGCAAAACTGCCGCCGATGAGGCCCAGGCCCACGATGCCGGCGCACTTAGGGCCGCCCTGGTTAACGCGCGCGTTTCTCACCGTACCCACGGCTACTCCACGGTTCCTTGGCAGACAACCTCGCGGATGGCTCGGATGCGGCGCATGGTGTCGTCGAACTGATCGGGGGTGAGGGCCTGGGCGCCGTCGGACCAGGCGCGGCTCGGCTCGTCGTGGACCTCGATCTCCAGGCCGTTGGCACCGCAGGCGGTCGCGGCGAGCGCCATGGGCTCAACATAGCGGGTGTAGCCGGTGGCGTGGCTGGGGTCGGCGACGACGGGCAGGTGCGACAGGTGGTGCAGCACCGGCACGGCGTTGAGGTCGAAGGTATTGCGGGTGCGGGTCTCGAAGGTGCGGATGCCGCGCTCGCACAGGATGACGTTGTCGTTGCCCTCGCTCATGATGTACTCGGCTGCCATAAGCAGCTCGTCGATCGTGCCGGACATACCGCGCTTGAGCAGAATCGGGGTCTGGGTCTTGCCGACCTCCTTGAGCAGGGGGAAGTTCTGGGCGTTGCGGGCGCCGATCTGCATGACGTCAATCTTCTTGTCCAAGAAGACCTGCACGTCGCGTGGATCCATGATCTCGGTGACGATCGGCATGTCGAGCTCGGCAGACGCCTCGCACAGCAGGTCGAGGCCGGCGGGGCCCATGCCCTGGTAGGCGTAGGGGGAGGTGCGGGGCTTGTAGGCACCGCCGCGCAGCATCGTGGCACCGGCGGCCTTCACGCGGCGGGCGATGCGGATGAGGTTCTCGCCCTCGACGGAGCACGGGCCGGCGATGACCTGGAACTGGTCGCCGCCGATCTTGACGCCGTGGCCGCAGTCGATGACGGAGTCCTCGGGGTGGAATTTACGGTTGGCGCGCTTGAACGGCTCGGAGACGCGCTGCACGCGCTCGACGACATCCATGGACTCGAGCAGGAACGGGTCGATCTTGGTCGTATCGCCCACCAGGCCGATGATCGTCTCGTTCTCGCCGCGCGAGACATCGGTCTTCAGACCCTTTTTCTCAATCCAGCTGACGATATGGCTTACGGCCTCGTCGCTGGCGCTCTGCTTTAAAATTGCAATCATGGTGTGCCTCTCACCTCGATGGATAACTTTTGCAAAAACGGCCCGCATCGCGAGCCGTGTATATATGGTGCATGAGAGTTTATACTATCTGACTCGCTTTTGCCTTCTAAAGTGGGCCGTTGCGGCTCGTCTTCCTCGGAATTGCAAAGCTTTTTCTTTTATTTTGATAGCCCGTGGTGCACTTGGGTATAATGCCAACCGTTGGCCCTATTAGCTCAGGGGATTAGAGCGTCTGCCTCCGGAGCAGAAGGCCGTTGGTTCGAATCCAACATGGGGCACCATCGAACGTAAGACCGTCCGAACCTCGCATGGTCCGGGCGGTCTTCTTATACCGACGCGACGTGATGGGACGTGGTATGGCAGCAACGGATATCGAGCGCGGACTCTCAACCGCCGAGGTCGAGGAGCGTATCGCCGCCGGTAAAATCAACCGCAACATGGAACTCAAGACCAAGTCGGTCAAAGAGCTCATCATCGAGAACCTCTGCACGCTGTTCAATTTGATCAACGTGATCTTGGCTTTCCTGGTCATTTTGACCGGTTCGTTTAAGAATCTGACGTTCCTGTTCGTGGTGTTCTTGAACACCGCTATTGGCGTCATTCAGTCCATGCGTTCCAAGAAGATGGTCGATAAGCTCACGCTGCTGACCTCCAAGAAGGCCATCGCGGTGCGCGATGGCGCCGAGGTGGAGCTCGACCTGGACCAGATCGTGCTCGACGACATCATCCGCCTGGGGCGCGGCGACCAGATTCCCGCTGACGCCGTGGTGGTTTCGGGCGAGGCGCTCGTGAACGAGAGCCTGCTGACGGGCGAGAGCGACCTTATTAAGAAACAGCCCGGTTCCGAGCTCATGAGCGGCAGCTTTATCGACTCGGGCCTGCTGCGCGCCCGCGTGATCCATGTCGGCGCCGACAACTACGTGGCCAAAATTAATAACGAGGCCAAGTACGTCAAAAAGGTCAATTCCGAGATCATGAACGCGCTTAACGCCATCGTGCGCTTTGCGAGCATCATCATGATTCCGCTTGGCCTGGCTCTGTTCGCCTCGAGTGTAAGTGGGCTGTGGGATGCCGCGGGAACCCCGGGCGATAGCGCGCTTTCGTGGTGCTTCTCCGAGCTGTTGGCTGGTCATGTGCCTTCGTCGGCGCTGCTGTCCACGGTGGGCGCCCTGCTGGGCATGATCCCGCAAGGCCTGGTGCTGCTGACCTCGTCGGTGCTCGCCATCGCCACGGTGCGCCTGGCCCGCCGCAAGGTGCTGGCGCAGCAGCTCTACTGCATCGAGACGCTCGCGCGCGTCGACGTGCTGTGCCTGGACAAGACGGGCACCATCACGTCGGGTCGTATGGAGGTCGAGGGCACCTACCCGCTGCCTGTTGAGGGTGTTGGCTTTGGCGTGGACTCGGAGGAGGCGGCTGTTCCCGTCGATACCACAGTGCTCGATTTTGCGCTGGCTAACGTCGCGCGTGCGACTTCGGCCGATGCCAACGAGACCTGCCAGGCGCTGCTCAACTATTACGCCGATCGCCCGGTCGAGGTGTCTGAGCCGCTGTCGGTCATTCCGTTCTCGTCGTCTAAAAAATGGAGTGGCGCTTCTTTTGCGCAGGGCTCCTATGTGATGGGTGCCGCGCAGTTTGTGCTCTCTGATCGTGTGTTTTCGCAGGTCGAGAACCGTGTCGCCGAGCTTGCCGATACCTGCCGCGTGCTCGTGGTGGCGCGCGTGGACGGCTTTACGCCCGATGGGGATATGGTGGGCGAGGCCGAGCCCGTGGGCTTTGTGACCATCCGCGACGAGATTCGTACCTCGGCGGCCGAGACCATCGGCTACTTTAACGAGCAGGGCGTGACCCTCAACGTGATCAGTGGCGACGACCCGCGTACGGTGTCGTCGATCGCGCGCGTGGTGGGCGTGCCGGGGGCGGACGCTTATGTGGACGCCACGACGCTCGATACACCGGCCAAGCTTGATGCCGCAGTGGACCGCTACCATGTCTTTGGTCGTGTGACCCCGCAGCAGAAGCGCGAGCTCGTGCAGGCGCTCAAGCGCCGCGAGCACACCGTGGCCATGACGGGCGACGGCGTCAACGACGTGCTGGCGCTCAAGGAGGCCGACTGCTCCGTGGCCATGGCGGCCGGCTCCGATGCCGCGCGTAACGTGGCCGAGATCGTACTCGTCGACAACGACTTTGCCTCGATGCCCGCCGTGGTGGCCGAGGGCCGTCGCTCCATCAACAACCTGCAGCGTTCGGCCTCACTGTTCCTGACCAAGACGCTGTTCTCGATGGGCCTGGCGGCGCTGTGTATCGCGCTGCCGCCGTACCCCTTCGAGCCCATCCAGATGACGCTCATTAACTTCTTCTGCATCGGCGCGCCGGGCTTTGTGTTGGGCCTGGAGCCCAACAATGCTCGTGTGAAGGGTGCGTTTTTGAGCAACGTACTCAAGCGTGCACTGCCGGCGTCGATTGCGGTCATTTTGGCTGCGGCGCTCGATATCTTTGTGGCGCGCGTGTTTGGCTTTAGCCAGCTCACGCTGTCTACGATGTGCCTGCTTACGTCGTGCGCGGCGAGCGTCAGCCTAATCTGGCGCATCTCGCAGCCTCTCACGCCCTTACGTGTGGTGCTCTTTGTGTTTGTAGTCGCCGGCATCCTGGTGGGCGTTATCGAATTCCCGGAGCTGCTGTCTATTGCCAACCTGTCGATGGGCCAGATGGTTATCTTGGCTGTTATCGTGGTCTTTACCTGCTCGGTGTTCTTTAAGCTCGCCACGATGATGGATTCGCTCAAGCCGCGTCGTCGTCATGCCGCAACTGGTTTTGGCCGCGGTGTGCGCGTCCGCCTGGGTCGCGGTGGCGGCAAGGTGAGCTCGACGGGCTCGACGGCCGAACGTTTTGCCAAGCGCGTCGTCGCCGACATGGCGCAGCGCCGCGAAGATCGCACCGCTCGCGAGGCCGAGGCCCGCGCACTCGAGGGCGTGGCCCAGGCCCAGCCCAAGAAAAAGAAGAGTACCGGAGCTAAGCGCTCTCGTGTGACCAAGTCCGCCCAAGGCATCAAAGTCTCGATGCCAAGCAAAAAGAAGAAGTAGCTACGCGCCCTGGCGATGTTGAATTGGTGCCTTGTTCCTGTGGGGCCGTGGCGATGTTATGCTCTAACCTCGATTGTTTGAATTGCTTCGAAAAGAGGATGCCGTGATCTGCCCGCATTGCCTTAAGACTATCGAGGACGGCGCCTCGTTCTGCCCCTACTGCAACGCCTATGTGGGTCCGGGCGATGGTCCCGAGCACACCGAGTTCGTGTTCTGTGAGGGCTGCGGTGCCCGTCTTTCTCCGCATGATCGCACGTGCCCAAAATGCGGACGCCCTGCTCCGGGTATCCTCTCCGAGGACGCGGCCGCATCCGACCTGGCAGCGGGCCGCACGGCGGGCTTTCCGCGCCTAACGCAAGAGCAGATCGATACCGAGGTGCCTCATGCGCCCGCCTCGGCTGCCGCGGTTCTTTCGGACGCCGCCGATCCTAACGAGACCTGCGTGCTGCCGGCTTTCGATAAGGATTTCGGTATCCCCAAGGTCGATATTCACACGCCCGTTTCCCTGCATGACGATGCTCAAAAACCCAAGCGCAAGGTGCATCCCGACGAGGACGCCTATCACAAGCACAAGCGTCATATCCCCAAGCCGCTCATCGTCATCGCGGTCCTTGCCGTCGTTTGCGGCGGTGCCTATTGGTTCGTGACGGCCGATCCCATGGGTGTCATGCCTGCCTTCTACGACCAGTTTGGCCAGGCTGCGCAGACGACCTTCCCCACGCGCCAAAAGGGCGAGGCGACTGAGGACGATACCAAGCAGGACGATTCTGCCGAGGTGGTCCAGGAAGAAACCGTGCTCACCGATGATCAGCTCTATACCAGACTCGACGGTCTGTATCAGACCATCGTGTCCTACGGTGATGAGGACCAGATCGGCGAGGTCATCGATTCCTTTAACAACGGCTATCTCCGAACGCCGCTGTCCACCCGCCAGGAGCTGTCGCAGAGTGCCTACGCCCTGCGCGACCAGATCAAAAAGACGCAAGATGAGCTTAACAACCTTAAGTATCAGGACGATACGGTCTATGCGGACGACATCGCCCACTTAAAGCAGCTTGCCGAGTGGATGTACGAGCGTGTCGACGTGATCTGCCAGAGCTGGGATATCTCGCTGGCCATTCCCGATGGCGAGTCGATGAGTTCCCACCAAAGCGAGATCCTGGCGCCCATCGCACAGGGCGGCAACAGCGCGCTGAACCAGTACGACGCCAATGTGGGCTCCTGGAAGCCGCAGCAGCGTTCCCAAAATTAGTTCGCCATAGTCGGCATAACCTACGTGCGCAATTGATGTAAGCGCATGCTTATTGCTACAATTCGTACAAATATGCTTTAAACGCACGAGGAAGGAACCACATGTTTGGTTTTAAGAAAGAGCTCTACACGCCCGAGTATCAGCTTGCCGGCGACGAGTGCGCCGTTATCGAGACGTCGAAGGGTACCATCAAGGTCAAGTTTGACGGCGAGGGCGCTCCCATTCATGTCGCGAACTTCTGCGAGCTTTCCACGATGGGCTTCTATGATGGCCTTAAGTTCCATCGCTATGTGCCCGGTTTTGTCATCCAGGGCGGCGACCCCAATACCCGCGATATGTCCGGCGCCGACGTCGCCGCTGGTCTTGAGGGCCCCGACGGCATGCCCGGTACCGGTGGCCCCGGCTACTGCATCAAGGGCGAGTTTGCCACCAATCCGCGCAACAGCCATGTCGATGGTGCCCTTGCCATGGCACGCTCCATGGACCCCGATTCCGCGGGTTCGCAGTTCTACTTCTGCCTGGGCGCCCAGCATAACCTCGATTCCGGTTACACCGTCTTTGGTACCACGGTCGAGGGTCTCGATGTGATTTCGCAGCTGCGTGCCGGCGACGAGATCGTCCATGTCGAGATCGTTCACGAGTAAAGGGGACTTCCTTGAATAGCCAGCTGATCCAACAGGGCCGCGCCGCTTACCGCGCGGGTGATTTTTCCGCTGCAGCCCAGATGCTTGGGGCGGCAAAGACTCCCGATGAGATTATGGGCGAGGCCGATCACCTTCGTGGCAACGCCTTGATGCACCTGGGCATGTATGCCGAGGCCGCCGAGGCTTATGCTGCCGCCCTCAACGACGGCACCTACGGCAAGCGCGGCGCGCTGCTCACCAACCGCGGCAAGGCGCTCGCCGCCGTGGGCGACTACACGACGGCCGCCCAGGCGTTCTCTGGTGCTACGCAGGATGCTTCCTATGCCACGCCGTTCAAGGCCTATCTGGGCCTGGGCAATGCGCTGTTCCAGTCGGGCGATTATGCCAACGCGGGTACTGCCTTCCGTCAGGCTGCCATCGACGGCGCCAATCCGGCTCCTGCCGCCGCACTCGGCGAGCTTGGACGTTGCTTCATTAAGCTCGGCCGTCCGGCGGATGCCGTGGAGACCTACCGCACGGCTATCGACTTTGCCGGTCCCCGTGACGACACGCGTGCGCTCAACGCCGGCATGGGTCAGGCGCTTTCTGCTGCCGGCCGTCCCTCCGACGCACTCGACGCCTTTAACGCCGCTACTGCCGATGGCATCTACCAGCTCACCTCCGAGCAGGCCGATGAGCTTGCCCGCGTGCACGATTCGCTTGCCGCGCTGTCTGCCCAGACGGCTATGGCCACGGCTCCGGCGCCCGCGATGGATGCTCCTGCCGTCGATCCGCTCGATCCTACGGGCGCGACCGGTCAGTTTATGCCCGATCCCTCGGACACCGGCTTCTTTACCCTGTCCGAGTCCGAGATGGTCCAGCAGGACCGTCAGGATCGTAAGCAGGCCAAGGTCCGTCGTCGCCATCGCCACACGGGTCTTAAAGTCTTCATTGTGCTGCTTCTGCTCATTTTGATCGCCGCGGGCGGTCTGGGCTTTGCCTACACGCGCGGCTTTGGCTTCCCGTCTCAGGAGTCTGTCGTTTCCGATCTGTTCCAGGCTGCCGGCGACGGTGACACCGCAAAGGCCGAGTCTTGCCTGGCCTCGAGCCTGTCCGAGGACGCCAAGTCGATGATCATCTCCTCGATTCCGCAGGGTGCCACCGTGTCCGTCGAGGGCATGGATCAGTCCATGACCGAGACGACCGCCAAGGTTAAGGCGTCGCTGTCCAAGGGCGGCGAGCAGGAGTACACCGTCAAATTCGTGCGCTCCGACAACCACATCGGCTGGGCCGTTTCCTCGCTCGATATGGATTTCTCGGCTGCTGACAACCAGTAGTGACCTTATGGGATTTAGCTTTGCCCGGCGCTTCACCGCAAGTGAGGTGCCGGGCTTGCGCTAGTATGATGAGCTAGTAGTTTTCCAGCAATCATCCAACACATCAGGAGTTGCGTTGTTTTCTTTGATGGATATGTTCTTCGGTAGCTATGCGGGCGATCTTGCCATCGACCTCGGCACCGCAAATACGCTTGTCTCCGTGCGCGGCAAGGGCATCGTCATTCGCGAGCCCTCCGTCGTCGCCATCGACAAGAACGACGAGCGCATCCTGGCGGTCGGTATCGAGGCAAAGCGCATGCTCGGCCGTACGCCCGGCAACATCGTGGCCGTTCGTCCCCTTAAGGACGGCGTCATCGCCGACTTCGATGTTACCGAGGCCATGCTCCGCTACTTTATCGACAAGGCTTCCGAGAAGCGCTATCCGTGGACCCCGCGTCCGCGCGTTGTCGTCTGCGTTCCCTCCGGTGTCACGTCGGTCGAGAAGCGCGCCGTCTTTGAGGCCACGATCCAGGCCGGCGCTCGCCAGGCCTACCTGATCGAGGAGCCCATGGCCGCCGCTATCGGCGCCGACCTGCCCGTCGAGGAACCCACCGGTTCCATGGTCATCGACATCGGTGGCGGTACCACCGAGGTCGCTGTTATCGCTATGGGCGGCATCGTCGTCTCGCAGTCCATTCGTATTGCCGGCGACGAGTTCGATCAGGCTATCCTCACGCACGTTCGCGATGCCTACAACCTGGCCATCGGCGAGCGCACGGCAGAGGACATCAAGATCAAGGTCGGCTCCGCCGTGCCGCTCAAGGACGAGCTCGACGTCGAGGTCAACGGCCGCGACGTGATTACCGGTCTGCCCAAGACCGTTCGCATCGAGAGCGAGGAGATCCGTCGCGCACTCAACAAGCCGCTCGACGAGATGGCCAAGGCCGTCAAGGACGCACTCGACGCTACGCCTCCCGATCTTGCCTCGGACCTTATGTACTACGGTATTTTGCTGACCGGTGGCGGCGCGCTGCTGCGCGGTCTCGACGTGCGCTTGCGCGATGAGACCGGCGTTTCGGTCAACGTCAGCCCCACGGCGCTCGATAACGTTGTTAACGGCTGTGCCCGCGTGCTTGAGGCCAATGCGTTTGATGGCGGCTTCGTCCAGACCAATGCTTAATTTCCAAAAGGTGGATTCCATTTGGCACGATCTTCGGGTTTCTCCACAAATCTGAATACCAAGCGACAATCAACGGGTATGCGCCCGTTGATTGTTTTCAGCCTGATTTCGGTGTTGTTGCTCACGTTTTACATCCGCGAGGGCGAGGCAGGACCGATTCATGCCGTGCGTTCGGGCGTAACGACGATTACCTCGCCGGTGCGCTTTGTGGGCTCGGCCGTGGCGGCTCCCTTCAATGCGATCGGCAACGTGTTCTCTAACCTTACGGCGTCGCAGGACACGCTCGACGAGCTCAAGAAACAAAACGAGGAGCTGACCTCTAAGGTCGCCGAGCTTTCTGAGGCTCAAAAGACTGCCGAGCGCCTGGAGGGCCTGGTCGGGCTGCAATCGACCTACAACCTCAAATCGACCGCAGCTCGTATCGTTGGTGCCTCCGGCGATGCCTGGACCTCGACCGTTACCATCGACAAGGGCTCTGCCGACGGCCTTACCATCAACATGCCCGTGACGAGTTCTGCCGGTGTTATCGGCCAGATTATCGAGGTATCGGCCAAGACCTCTACCGTGCGCCTGATTGGCGACGAGAACTCCGGCGTGTCCGCTATGGTGCAGGACACGCGCGCCCAGGGCATGCTGCAGGGTCAGGCTGACGGCACGCTGCGTCTTGAGTACGTGAGCGTCGACTCCG
Source organism: uncultured Collinsella sp. (assembly GCA_959027945.1). Taxonomy (GTDB): domain Bacteria; phylum Actinomycetota; class Coriobacteriia; order Coriobacteriales; family Coriobacteriaceae; genus Collinsella. The sequence goes on along the minus strand of CAUFRO010000002.1, from coordinate 56,525 downwards.
ATGTTAAGGTTGGCGACATTATCGTGACCTCGGGCATTGGCGGCGTGTTCCCCAAGGGTCTACCGCTTGGCACTGTCTCGTCGGTTGAGAAATCGGCAAACGACGTGTACTACACCATTGTGGTGCGCGCTCAGACGACGGCCGAGAACAACGAGGAAGTGCTGGTCATCACCTCGCTGACCGACGAACAGTCGGCCTCGGATGAGGACGTGAGCACGGCCAACAGCACGCCGCAGGGAACGTCGCGCGACGCTGCGACCAAGACGAAGGACGAGAGTTCGGATGACAGTTCCGACACGTCCGAGACGACCGATTCTGGCTCGAACGAATAGGGGGCATGTCCATGGATCTACACGAGCAGGGGATGAGCTCCCGTACGTTTGTAATCGCCGCCATTGTGTGCGTGCTGCTGCAGGCAGGCCTGGCACCGCAGATTTCCATTGCGGGCGGTCGCGTCAACTTCATGATTATCCTGGTGTGCCTAAGCGTGTTCTCGGGCGACCCGACCCGTGCCGTCGTGTGCGGTTTTTGCAGCGGGTTGTTCTATGACCTGTCCGCTGCTGTTCCGGTGGGCGTTATGTCGCTCCTGCTGACCGTGGGTTCTTTTGCCCTAGTGCACAGCGCTGTCGGTCAGACGGGCGGTACTCCGAGTGCGCGCGGCATCACTGTGGGCGCCTTCGCACTCGTCATTAATGTGATCTACAGCATCATCTTGCTGTTTATGGGTTTGGAGACGAGCTTTGTCGTGGCGATCTTCGGCCATGCGCTGCCGTCTTCGATCCTGACGGGTCTGGTTGCCATTCCGTTTTTGATGTCCGGCGTCGTGCCGCAGTCCGGCTATGGATTCTCCGCACGTGGCGGACGCCAGACGGGTATGCGCTTTAAGCCCAAGACCCGCAAGCTCAAATAGGGGAGGCCCGTAGATGTCTTCCCAGTTGACGGTTATTATCGCCGGTATCGTGCTGGTTGTGGCCATCGTGGTCGCGCTGGTCATCATGCGTCGTGGCGATTCTCGTTTTACCTACGATACGCAGCATGGAACGGCCCCGCGCGCCACCGAGGGCGAGGGCAATACCGCGGTGACCGCCTTTAAGGGCCGCTTTTCCATCCTCACCACGGGTGTGGGCGCGATGTTTGCGGCGCTTGCCGTCAAGCTGTGGGGCATGCAGATGGTCTCGTCGGACTATTACGAGAAGCAGGCTAATAGCAATCAGACTCGTACCGTTACCACACCCGCTGTGCGCGGCCGCATCCTCGACCGCAATGGCGTGGCGCTTGTCCGGAACCGTCCCTCACTTGCTGTCGTGGCCTACCGCGACCTTGCCGAGGATGAGGTTCTGGTTCGCCATCTTGCCAACGTGCTTGGAATGCCTTACGTGGCGGTCCTTCGCAATATTCAGGACAATACAGAGGGCGCTCAGAGCCTGCATACCATCGCGACGGACGTCCGTCGCTCCACGGTTGCCTATATTCAGGAGCACGCCGGCGAGTTCCCGGGCGTCAAGATTGCCGAGCGTACCGAGCGCCAGTATCCATATGGCGAGACGGCATGCCATATCTTGGGCTATACCGGCACCATTACCTCCGAGCAGCTCGAGGCCCAGAATAAGAAAACGTCTGGCGATGATGATGCTTCTGCTGGCAAGATTACGTACCAGTCGGGCGATATCGTAGGCCAGGCGGGCGTTGAGAGCTACTACGAAAACCTGCTACAAGGTATTCGTGGCGAGCAGACCGTCAAGGTCGATGCCTCGGGCAATGTGACCGGTCAGGCCGGCGCCGTGCCCGCGAAGGCCGGCTCCGACATTAAGCTCACGCTCGACCTTAAGATTCAACAGGCCTGCGAGACGGCACTGGCGAGCGCTATCGAGCTTGCCAAGACCACTGGCTACAGCAATGCCGGCAACGGCGCTGTGGTGTGTCTCGATCCCAACAATGGCGAGATCCTGGGCATGGCGAGCGAGCCCAAGTTCGATCCGTCCGTCTTTATCGGCGGCGTCTCAAATGACGTGTGGACCGAGCTCAATGATGACAAAGGTTCGCACCCGCTGCTCAACCGCGCCATTAGCGGACAGTACATGTCGGCTTCGACCATCAAGCCGCTCTCGGCACTGGCCGGTCTTGAGTTTGGAACCTACACGTCGGGGCAGACGACCAACTGCACGGGCTATTGGACGGGCCTGGGCAAGTCGTGGGGCAAGTACTGCTGGCTGCATTCCGGCCACGGCACCATGACACTGCAGTCGGGTATCGCCAACTCGTGCGACCCCGTCTTCTACGACATGGGCAAGGCGTTCTTTTATGACGAGAAACATTCCGAGGGCCTGCAGGAGGTCTTTCGTCGCTGGGGTCTAGGCAAGACCTGCGGTATCGATCTGCCGAGTGAGGGCGCGGGTCGTATTCCCGATGCCGAGTGGAAAGAGTCGTACTTCACCGACGCATCTGCCGAGGACCGCAAGTGGAATGCCGGCGATATGACCAACATTGCTATCGGTCAGGGTGACATCCTGGTGACGCCCCTGCAGATGGCGTGCGCCTATATGGGTCTTGCCAACGGCGGCAAACAGTACGTGCCCCACGTGTTTTTGTCTGCCGTGTCGCGCGATGGCGACGGCGATGCCTATAAGTACAACGGCAAGGGCAAGAAGAAGCGCCTGGAGGCCAAGATCAACAGCGATTCGGATTTGGCTCTTGTTCGCAACGGCATGCACGACGTGATTTACACGGCATCGACGTCCCTGGCGGCGCACTTTGGCACCCTGACGCCGCAGGTATACGGCAAGTCGGGCACGGGCGAGAAAAGTGGCGAGGACGAATACGCATGGTTCTGCGCCTATGCACCGGCCGATGATCCTAAGTATGTCATCGCTACTGTCCTGGAGCAGGGCGGCGGTGGCTCAGATACCGCGATGCATGTCGTGCGCGACGTGCTCGGCGTGATTTATGACGAGCCCGATACCTCTTCGGCCTCGGGCGATTCTTCGGTTCGATAGGAGGTTGCGATGGATTTTTCTCCGGCGGATCTGTTCCGTTCAACCAAGACTGGCTCTCGCAGCAGCCTGGACCGCGTCAACAAGCAACTTTCGGCCTCGCGCGGCACGTTTCGCCAAAAGGTGCATATCGGTGTGCTCGTGGCCACTGTGGCGCTCGTCGCCTACGGTGCCATCATCATCTGGTCGGCTTCGCAGTTTAAGGCTGATGCCTCGTTCTCACGCCATCTGCTGGGAATTGGCATCGGAGCGGTGCTGGCGGTGTTGGTCTGGCGTACCGATCTGCGCGGTATTTCCAATTTCTCGACGGCGTTGCTCGTCATCGACCTGATCGTGATCTTCTCGCCCAAGATTCCGGGCCTGTCCTATACGGGCGGTCTGGGCATGACGGGCTGGATCAAGATTCCCGGTATCGGCTTGACATTCCAGCCGGTCGAGCTTGCCAAGCTCATCACCATCTTCTTTATCGCCACGCTTGGCTCGCAGTATAACGGCCGCATCGATACCGTTCGCGACTACGTCAAGCTCTGCGGCATGCTGTCCATCCCGTTTTTGGCCGTCGTTGCCATGGGCGACCTGGGCTCGGGCCTGGTCGTGCTGGTCTCGGGCGCCATCGTCATCTGCATGAGCGGTGCGCGCCGCGAATGGGTGCTGTCGACCCTGGCCCTGCTTGTGGGCCTGGTGGCCCTCGTCCTGGCGCTCGATTCGGTCTTTGATTCGTTGCTCGGCCACGATGTGCTCATCAAGCAGTATCAGATGAACCGCCTGACGGTCTTTATCGACCCCGATAATGCCGATTCGGACGATGCCTACAACCTGCAGCAGTCGCTTATCGCCGTTGGCTCGGGCGGCTTCTTTGGTAAGGGTTTGGGCCATGCGACGCAGTCGGCCGGCGGCTTTCTGCCTGAGTTCCACACCGACTTTGTCTTCGCCTTCCTATCCGAGACCTTTGGCTTTTGCGGTTCCTTTTTGCTCCTGTGCCTCTACGTGCTGCTGATCTTTTCGACGATTCGCGTCGCCTTTAAGTGTGAGTCGCTGTTCTTGCGTCTTTCGTGTGTGGGCATCGTTGGCATGTGGGCGTTCCAGACCTTCGAAAACATCGGCATGTGCATCGGCATGATGCCGATTACCGGTATTCCGCTACCGTTTATTAGCTTCGGTTCGTCTTCGATGATGATTCAGCTGCTGACGGTGGGTATCGTACAATCCATATGGCGGCATCGTTCGGGCGCCGCGTAACCGCTGGAGGGGTTTGCTATGAAAATTCCCGTAGATAAGCTGACCCGCGCTTTTAAGATGGGCGCGTCCGTTAAGAAGGATTCCGATACGCCGGTGCGCGTCTCGGTCTATCTGGATTCGTCCGCCTCGCGCTTTCTGGCCGAGACGGTGCGTGACGCCTTTGTGCCGCAGACGACCTCGGGCATTGTGCGCGTCGAGCGTCTGGGGGAGGAGCGAATTGCTCCAAAGACCGATACCGATGTGGTACTGGTGCTCTCGTGTGGTTCCGACCGCCTGGAGAGTGCCGTGCAGGAGCTCGTGATCGCCGGCGCGCCCGTGTGCGTGCTTGCCGAGTCTGCTGTGGAGGTGCCGTTTATCGAGGAGTCCACGCCCATGCTTGGCGTGGTGGCGGCAACCGATAAGACGTTTCTGCTCGAGACGCTTGCCCGCTGGATTCTCGATCGCACCGACAAGGAAACGGCTTTTGCGGCGAACTTTGCCTTTATGCGCATCGCGGCGGCCAATCGTATCATCACCTCGTGCGCGCTCACCAATATGGCGACCGGTGCGCTGGTGTTTTTGCCGGGCGCCGATTATCCCGTTATGGCGCTGGCGCAGGTGGGCATGCTCTTTGAGCTCGCTGCCGTCTTTGGACGCGGCATTAAGCCTGAGCGCGGCTATGAGGTCGCGGGCGTGCTTGCCGGCGGTCTTGTGATCCGCGCGGTCACCCGCGCACTCGTCAAGCAGACGCCGCATATTGGGTTTGCCGTCAAGGCGCTCACTGCTGCCGCGGGCACCTATGGCATGGGCCGTGCGCTCGTTTCGCTCTACGAGCGCGATGTCGACTACAGCCGTGCCAACGAGGTGGTCACTGCCACGTTCTCCCGCGTTCGCGATCTGGTGACCACGGTCGCGGGTGCTACCCGTCCTATGGCGTCCTACCAAGACGCATCCGATCTCGCTGCTTAGGGGTTTTCCGTTGCGCGTTGCATACCAAGACTGTTTTCATTTAATTGAGCCGCTGCTCGCCAAGGTCGAAAAGCCGAGTCGCTATATCGATCACGAGTGGGGCACGCTTTCCAAGGCCGATGCCGACTACCGTTGCTGCTTGATCTACCCGGATGTGTACGAGGTTGGTCTGCCCAACCAGGGTATCGCCATCCTCTACAACATTCTTAACCAGGCCGAGGGCATCTCCTGTGAGCGCGGCTATGTGCCGTGGCCCGACATGGGTGACGCCATGCGCGAGGCGGGCATTCCGCTGCTGTCGCTCGAAGGTGCTGCCCCCGTCGCTTCGTTTGATATCGTCGGTCTGCATGTGCCGCACGAGATGGCGGTGACGAACTTCCTCGAGGCACTCGATCTCGCTGGCATTCCGCTGTTGGCTGTCGACCGTACCGAGGACGATCCCATCATCGTCGCCGGTGGCCCCTCGGTGTATAACCCCGAGCCGTACGCGGCATTCTTCGATGCCATCCTCATTGGCGAGGGCGAGGAGTCGCTGCTCGAGATCTGCCAGCTGCATCGCCGCTTGCGCGACGAGGGCGTCTCGCGCGCTCAGATTGTCGAGCAGCTCGCGACGGTCGCCGGCACCTATGTGCCATCCCTGTATGAGGTGCGTCATGACGAGCCCTGCTCGCCGCATGGCTACACCGTGCCGCGCGAGGGCAAGGACGTCCCGCCGGTAGTCTACAAGCGCGTCGTCGAGGACTTTGGTGCCACCAATCCGCTTTCTCAGTCGTGCGTGCCGTATGCGCAGCTCGTCCACGATCGCCTGTCTATCGAGATCTTGCGTGGCTGCGCCCGCGGCTGCCGTTTTTGCCAGGCAGGCATGACGTATCGCCCGGTACGCGAGCGCTCGGCCGACCAGATCGTGTCATCGGTGATCCAGGGCCTGGAAAAGACCGGCTATGACGAGGTGTCGCTTACCTCGCTTTCGACGACCGACCACTCCTGCATCCGCGATGTGCTCGGTCGCCTTAACCGCCGTCTGGAAGACACGGGCATTCGCGTGTCCATTCCCTCGCAGCGCCTGGATTCGTTTGGCGTGGATATGGCCGAGTCGGTCGCCGGCGAAAAGAAGGGCGGCCTGACGTTCGCGCCCGAGGCGGGCAGCCAGCGTATGCGCGACATCATCAACAAGAACGTGACCGAGGAGGACTTGGATCGCGCGGCCAAGGCAGCCTTCGAGGCCGGCTGGAACCGCATGAAGCTCTACTTCATGATGGGCCTTCCCGGCGAGCGCGATGAGGACATCGTGGCTATCGCCAACCTGGCCGATCACGTGCTGGAGCTTGGCCGTTCCGTGGTGCCCAAGGCGCGCCGCGGGTCTATCTCGGTGTCTATCTCGGTTTCGGTGTTCATCCCCAAGGCGGCAACGCCCTTCCAGTGGTGCCCGCAGCTCGATTACGACGACGTCAAGCGCCGCCAGAAGCTGCTCATCACGAGCGTTCGTAACCGTGCCGTCCGCGTGCATTACCACGATGCCGAGACCTCGCTCATCGAGGCTGCGCTCTCCCGTGCCGGTCGCGATATGACGCCGGTCATCATCGATGCCTGGCGTGCGGGCTCGCGCTTCGACGCCTGGGTGGAGCACTTTTCGCTCGACAACTGGAAGGAGGCCGCTGCCAAAAACGGCATCGACCTCAACGAGCTCGTGCACCTGCCCTATGAGCTGGACTGGCGTCTGCCCTGGGAGCACGTGAGCCCCGGCTGCTCGCGCGGCTTCCTCGAGCGCGAATACCGCCGTTCGCTCGAGGGCGTCACGACGCCCGACTGCACCCGCACGTCGTGCACCGGTTGCGGAATCTGCCCCACGCTCCACGCCAAGAATGTATTGATGGGTGATCGCGCATGAGTGAGCGTTTGACCGACAATCCCACGCTCTTTAGGCTGCGCGTTCGCTACGGCAAGCGTGATCGCCTCAAGTACCTGGGCCATTTGGAACTAATCCATACCATTGAGCGTATCGTGCGCCGTGCGGGCCTGCCCTATGCCGTGACGCAGGGTTTCTCACCGCATATGCGCGTGGGCTTTTCGTCGGCGCTGCCCGTGGGCACGTCGTCGACCTGCGAGTGGTATGACCTGTTTATGACCGAGTTCGTCGCGCTTGACGAGGCCTTTGAGCGTCTGGCCGCTGCATCGCCTGCCGATCTGGCGCCTATCGAGGCTGCCTACATCGACGTGCGCACGCCGGCGCTCACGGCTCAGCTCACTCGCCTGTCGTATCGCATCGACCTGCACCTGGATCCCGAGGCGCCCGTGAGCGCCGATGAGGTACGCGCCGCGATCGACACGTTGCGTGCAGGCCATGGCATCGACTACGCACGCGGCAAAAAGAGCAAGCGACTTGATCTGGACCATACGCTCGTTGGCTATGAGCTCACGGCGGGGGAGTGTGAGGACCATCTGGTGCTCATGCTCGACACCCATGCCGACAACGAGGGCTCCATGCGTCCGGAGATTTTGCTTTCTGCTGCTGATGTTTTGTTGCAGGGCTTGACCCCGGGCGTCGATGCACCTATTGTTTCCACCGGTATGCAAGACCTCGTGACCATCTGCTCCTACGATGTCGAGCGTCAGAATCAAGCATGCGAGGACGACGAGGGCCGACTCGTCAGCCCCATACCTGTGCGAACTTGTGGATTTGCTCCACATACTCGTTGACGGGGGTATTATCGCCTGCTACTATATTCGGCTGTTGCACTAACTGATGCATGAAGGGCAAGTAAACATGTACGCAATCGTTAACACGGGCGGCAAGCAGTACAAGGTCGCCACCGACGATGTCATCACCGTCGAGAAGATCGAGGGCAATGAGGGCGACAAGGTCACCCTGCCGGTCATCTTCCTCAACGATGGTAAGAAGATCGTCACCGATCCCGACAAGCTGGCCAAGGCCAAGGTTACCGCTCAGATCGTTGAGCAGTTCAAGGGCGAGAAGCAGCTGGTCTTCAAGTTCCACAAGCGTAAGCGCTATCGTCGTCTGAAGGGTCACCGTCAGCAGCTCACCAAGCTGAAGATCGTGAAGGTCCAGGCTACGTCCCGCGCCAAGAAGGCTGTCAAGGCAGAGGCCGAGGCTGTTGCCGAGGCTCCCGTCGCCGAGTAGATTACACTCGTAACGAAAGAGTAGGTATACACAATGGCACACAAAAAAGGACTCGGTTCCTCCCGTAATGGCCGTGACTCCCGCGGTCAGCGCCTTGGCACGAAGCGCTATGCCGGCCAGACGGTAACCACGGGCACGATTCTCGTCCGTCAGCACGGCACTCACATCCACGCGGGTGAGAACGTTGGCCGTGGCAAGGACGACACGCTGTTCGCGCTGGTCGACGGTACCGTTGAGTTCCACAAGGGTATCAAGCACAGGGTCAGCGTACGCCCGCTCGCGAACGCGTAATTCACCCTTCATAGAGCACATATGTGGGAGGCACTTGAGTTTTAGGATTCAAGGGTCTCCCTCTTTTTGTAGGAGGCGATTCTGTTGTCACAGTTCACCGATATCAGCCGCATTAACGTGTGCGGCGGCGACGGCGGAGCCGGATGCATGTCGTTTAGGCGCGAGGCATTTGTCCCCAAGGGCGGCCCCGATGGCGGCGACGGCGGTCGTGGCGGCAATGTCGTCATCCAGGCCGATGCTCAGCTGTCTTCGCTGATCGATTACCGCTTTAAGCATCACTTCCGCGCCGAGCGCGGCACACACGGGCAGGGTGCCCGTCGTAACGGTAAGAGCGGCGAGGACCTTATTCTCAAGGTTCCCATGGGTACCGTGGTGCGCGAGCTCGACCCCGAGACGCAGACCCCGATGTTCGAGATTGCCGACTTGGTGCATGATGGCGAGCGCGTCGTTGTGGCGCCCGGCGGTGCCGGCGGTCTGGGCAATACGCACTTTGTGACGTCGGTGCGCCGCGCGCCCGCATTCGCCCAGCTGGGCGAGCCGGCCGAGGAGCACTGGATTGAGCTCGAGATGAAGCTCATGGCTGATGCCGCGCTCGTTGGCTTCCCCTCGGTGGGCAAGTCCTCGCTTATCGCGCGCATGAGTGCCGCCCGACCCAAGATCGCCGACTATCCGTTTACCACGCTCGTGCCCAACCTGGGTATGGTGCGTGCCGGCGAGTACTCCTATGTCGTTGCCGACGTCCCCGGCCTCATCGAGGGCGCGAGCGAGGGCAAGGGCTTGGGCCACCAGTTCCTGCGCCACATCGAGCGTACGGCGCTCATCATGCATGTCGTCGACATGACGGGCGGTTTTGAGGATCGCGACCCGGTTGAGGATTACCGCATCATCAACCGTGAGCTCGAGCAGTATGGCGCCGAGCTTTCGGAGCGTCCGCAGATCGTCGTCGCCAACAAGTGCGATGCGCCGGGCACGGCCGACAAGATTGCCGACCTTAAGCGCGCCGCGCTCGACGATGGACATATGTTCTTTGCCGTGTCCGCCGTGACGGGCGCCGGCCTCAACACGCTGATGCTTGCCGTGGGCGAGCAGGTGGCTAAGCTGCGCGCCGAGCTGGCGGTCTCCGATGAGCCGGTCGATCTTCGCGACGAGGAGTGGGAGCGCCGTCGCCTGCAGCGCGAGAAGCGTTTCCGCATTGTTCAGGAAGAGCCCGGTGCCTTCCGCGTGGTCGGTCGCGCCATCGAGCGCATGGTTATCCAGACCGACTGGGAAAACGAGGAAGCCGTCATCTACCTGCAGCACAAGTTTGCGCGCATGGGTGTTGACGACGCGCTCGAGAAGGCCGGCTGCCGTGCGGGCGACGAGGTCCGCATTTGCCAGCGCGCCTTTGACTTTGAGGGCGCCGAGGACTTCTCGGAGTACGAGGAGCTCGAGGACGCTGGCGAGGACGTTGCCGTTGAGGCCCTTGACGTGACCGATGCTCCGGATGAGGGCGTCGAGGTTGTCGATGCGGCGGATGCCGCGGACGATGCCGAGACCTCGGAGGGCGAGTAAGCCATGTCGCTGCGCGGTGGAATCGGTCTGCCCGAGCTTCCTCTAGAGGACGGGCAGGAGTTTAGGCTTGGCATTATGGGTGGCACCTTTGATCCCATCCATTACGGGCACCTGGTGACCGCCGAGCAGGCGCGCGAGTCCCTCGACTTGGACGCTGTGCTCTTTATGCCGGCGGGCTCTCCTGCCTTTAAGCTTGACAAGCCGGTGACGCCTGCCGAGGACCGTTATGCCATGACGGTCCTCGCCACCGCCGCGAACCCGGCCTTTTTGGCGAGCCGGTTCGAGATCGACCGTCCGGGTGTAACCTATACGGCCGATACGCTTCATGCCCTTCGCGACTTTTACCCGCCGCAGGTAAAGCTCTACTTTATTACGGGCGCCGACGCGATTATCGATATTGTGACCTGGCATGATGCCGAACGAATCGCTGAGCTTGCCACCTTTATTGCTGCGACGCGACCGGGCTTTGATATCGATACGGCGCGTGCCCGAATCAAAGAGTCGGGACTGCCGTTCGACGTGCGCTATATTCAGATTCCGGCGCTGGCGATCAGCTCGACGAACATTCGTAAGCGAGTTGCCCGCGGCATGAGCGTGCGCTATCTTACGAGCGAGTCCGTGCTCGGCTACATTCGCAAACGCAGGCTATATGCCGATTTGGGCCAAGAAGATTTTGAGTGATGGGGGTCTACGTTGTCGGTAGAGGATCAGTTTGAGGGCGATGAGCGCGCGCTGCTCAAGCGCATTCAAGAGCTGCTCGATGTTCGCATGAAGGATAAGCGCAAGCGCTATGTGCATTCGCTGGGTGTTGCCGAGACCGCACTTCATCTGGCCGAGGTCTACGGCGTTGACCGCTTTGATGCCGCTGCCGCCGGCCTGATCCATGACTGGGACAAGGTGCTCTCCGACGACGAGCTGGTCACGCGCGCTCTGCATTACGGTATTAAGATTGCCGGCTCTCCGTCTGCCGCGACGCCGCTTTTGCATGGCCCGGTTGCCGCCTATGAGCTTCCGCAGCTCTTTCCCGAGCTGTCGTCGGCGGTCTTTCAGGCTGTCGACCGTCACACCGTGGGTGCCTGCGACATGACGCCGCTCGATATGGTGGTCTTTGTGGCCGATGCCATCGAGCCCAACCGCCACGGCGACTATGCCCATGCGCTGCGCAAGATGGTGGGGGAGTCGACGCTCGATGAGTTGTTCTTCTCCTGTTTTGCGCAGGGTTTGGTCTATGTGATCCAGTCCGGGCGCTATCTTTATCCCACAGCTATTACGATTTACAACCATTACGCCCAGCTGCGCTAGCTCGGGCTGTCTAGAAAGAGGTATTCCATGGCCGACGAGACCATGACCGACGAGCAGATTCTTGAAGGTGTGGAGCACAAGAGCTTCGTCGCCACGTCCGACCGCACTGCCGCCTCGCTGTCCGCGAGCGGTGTCGCCGCCGAGGATGTCGCCCGCGCCGCCGCGCAGGCCGCCTACGACAAGAAGGGCGAGGACGTTCAGGTGCTCGACCTGACCGAGCTTTCCGACGTATGCGACTACTTTGTGCTTGCCACCGGTACCAACAACCGCCAGGTCGATTCTATCGTCGATGAGATCGAGGAGAAGGTCGCCGAGGCTTGCGGCGAGCACCCGTTCTCCATCGAGGGTCGCGAGCAGAAGACCTGGATGCTCATGGACTATGGTTCGGTTGTCGTCCACGTCTTCACTCCCGAGGCGCGCGACTTCTACCGTCTCGAAAAGCTCTGGGGTGACGCTCCCCAGCTCCCCCTCAACCTCCTCTAGTAGCTCATTTGGGACGGGGTTTAGCTACCCTCACGCATATCGCCGGGCAGTTGCACCATTCGCAGCTGCCCGGCTTTCTTTTTGCCTCAGGGACTAATCGTTGAAGCGGGATTGGCGGCCGAAGGATAGGGCGGTGTCGCCGAATTTGTCTCGGACGGCGTCGATGGCGACGGAGAGGTCGCGTCGGTCGCTGGATTGGGCCCCGCGGTCATCGATCTCGCAGAACAGGTCAGTCTGGATGCCGCCTTGGTGGTCGAAGTCGCTCATGCCGATGCCGGCTAAGCGAACATGCATGCCTTCTTGCCAGATGTTGTCGAGCAGTTCGAGTGCAACCGCCACGAAGATGTTCTCATCGTCGGTTGGATGAGGCAGCCGGCGCTGTGCCGTACGCCCGCTTCCATACGAATACTTGAGCTTGAGCGTTACCGTGGCACCCGTCAGCCCCTGACGGCGCAGACGGCGTCCCACCGACTCACCCAGCAGCGCAATCGCCGCCTCAATATCCCCACGCTCAGTCAAATCTTTCGCAAAGGTGCGTTCATTACTGACCGACTTGACCTCACGCTCCTCATCGAGACTCGTGACTTCGGAGATTTCGAGTCCCAGCGCACGCTGGCGCATGCGTTCGCCGTTGACGCCAAAAATAGAGGCCAAGGTGGATTCCGGTGCACGTGATAGCTCGCCGAGGGTGTAGATGCGCATGCGGCGCAGTCGCTCCTCGGCCGAGCGCCCGATGCCGCTCATGGCAGACACTGGTAGCGCGGCCAAAAAGCGCTGTTCCGTCCCGGGGCGCACAATCGTCAATCCAAACGGCTTATCCCGCTCGCTTGCGATCTTTGCGACCGTCTTGTTGCAGCCCACGCCAATGGAGCAGGTCACTCCCAGCCCTGCCACGCGGTCGCTTATACGCCGCGCAACCAGCAGCGGGTCTTCGGGCGCAAAGCGACCCGGTGTGATATCGATAAAGGCTTCGTCGATGGATACGCGCTCAACGCGCGGGGTCTCGTCGGCGAGAATGGCCATGACCTGCGCGCTCACCTCGCGGTAGCGATCAAAGTGCCCGTGCGTCCAAATGGCTTGCGGGCACAAGCGCCGCGCCTCGGCCGAGGCCATAGCAGAGTGCACGCCAAAGCGACGTGCCTCATACGAACAGGTGGACACGACGCCACGCGAATCGGCGTCTCCGCCCACGATGAGCGGCTTTCCGCGCCATTCGGGATGATCGAGCATCTCCACGCTCGCAAAAAACGCATCGAGGTCCATGAGGCCCACCGCCGGACCCGTCCAGGGAGGCGGCGTGACGCCCATGGCATCCTCATAACCGTATGTATGTTCGCGTCTTTCCATGTCATGAGTATACCGCGCAGCTCATGTGGGGTGCGTGTATGTGCTTGCAAATCCCGAATTCTTGTCTAAGATATGGATTTGCCCTCGACTACACCGAAGAAGTTGGTCTCACGGACTTCACCTGCCCGCGTCGATGGCGTATTATGTTCAACTGTTTGTTTGTAGTTGCAGCCTAAAGCTGCTTGGTTGGAGGAGTTTCCTTTGGCAGTCAAGATTCGCCTTGCTCGTCACGGCGCTAAGAAGCGTCCGTACTACCGTGTCGTCGTCGCCGATTCCCGCGCCCCGCGTGACGGTCGTATCATCGAGGAGGTTGGCCGCTACAACCCGATGACCGCCCCCAAGACCATCAACCTCGACCTCGAGAAGATCGCCGACTGGCAGTCCAAGGGCGCTCAGCTCACCGACGCCGTCGCCGCTCTGGTCAAGGCCGCCAACGAGGGCGAGAAGACCGAGACCGTCGTCAAGAAGTCCAAGAAGCAGCTCGCCAAAGAGGCCGAGGCCGCTAAGGCTGCCGCTGAGGCCGCTGAGGGCGCCGAGGAGTAAATCGTGCCTGAGGTTGACGCTGCACAGCTCGAGGGTGAGGCAATGCTCTCAGATCGCATCGCCGATCTCGTCGAATATCTCGTTGTTCAGATCGTCGACGACCCGGATTCCGTGAGCCTTGAGGTCATCGATGGTGACGACGCCTCTACGATTGAGGTTTCGGTCGCCGAGGATGACGTCGCTAAGGTCATCGGCCGTCGTGGCCGTACCATCAAGGCCATTCGCACGCTCGCCCGTGCACTGGCCGCTCGCCTCGACACTGCTGTCGAGGTAGAGGTTCTGGGCTAGGACCTTGAGGTCCCAGTACAAAAACATCGCCCGTGTGGTCAAGCCGCACGGAAGGAAGGGGGAGGTCCTCGCGCAGCCGCTGCGGGGGCTTCCTTCTGTATTAGAGCCGGGTATGCGCGTCGCCCTGACGCCGCCGGCGCTCAAGCGCGACCGCTTTTGCACGGTCGTGTCCGTCACCGATACGGGCGATGGCGATCTGGTCTCGTTTGAGGGCATTGACGATTTGACGGCCGCCGAGGGCATCACGGGATGCTACGTGCTGGCAAATCGTGACGACTTTGAGCTCGATTCGCTTGACGCTGCCTATACTGACCTGATGGGTCGCGAGGTGGTCGACGAGCGCTTCGGTTCGCTCGGCACGATCGTCGAGATTATGTCGACGCCCGCTAACGATGTTTGGGTTGTCGAGGGCGATCGGTACGGCGAGGTACTGATTCCCGTGATCGAGCAGGTTGTGCTCGATCTTCCCGACACAGGAACAATTTCCGTCCACGTTATGGACGGCCTGATCGATATGGACAAGTAGGGAGGACAACATGCTTATTGAGACCCTTTCGGTCTTTCCCGAGATGTTTGAGCCCGTTATGTCCACATCGATTTTGGGCCGCGCCCGCAAGGCCGGCCTTTTTGATTTTAAGGCGTACAACTTGCGCGACTGGACGCACGACCGCCATCGCACCGTCGATGACGAGCCGTACGGCGGCGGGCAGGGCATGCTCATGAAGGTCGAGCCCATTGCCGAGGCCATCGAGGCCATTAGCGCAGAGGGTCCCAAGCCCACCGTGGTGTTCTTCACTCCCTGTGGCGAGCCCTTTACGCAGCATGTGGCCGAGCGCCTGCTCAAAAGCGAGCGCCTGCTGTTCGTGTGCAGCCGCTACGAGGGCGTCGACGAGCGCGCGTATGCGTATGCCGACGAGCGCCTGTCGATTGGCGACTACGTGCTCACGGGCGGTGAGCTGCCCGCTATGGTCGTGGCCGACGCCGTCGTGCGTCTCATTCCCGGCGCCCTGGGCGACGAGATGAGCAACGTGGACGAGTCGTTCTCGACTGCCGAGGACGGTGGCCTGCTCGAGTACGCGCAGTACACCCGTCCCGCCGAGTTTAACGGCGAGGGTGTGCCTCCGGTGCTCGTGAGCGGCGACCACGCCAAGGTCGATGCGTGGCGTCGCAAGAACGCCATCGAGCGTACCTGCCGCTGGCGTCCCGATCTGATCGAGACGGCACGCCTTACGCCACAGGAGCGCGCGTACGCGCAGGAGATCCTGGACGCTTCGTATTCGCAGAGCGAGGAGTGAGTATGGTTTCATCGCAGCATTCCGCGCTGAGGGGCGCTTTTGAGTGGATCGTGGTCGTCGTAATCGCGCTTGCCGCCACCTTCCTGAT
This sequence comes from uncultured Collinsella sp., assembly GCA_959027945.1. Taxonomy (GTDB): domain Bacteria; phylum Actinomycetota; class Coriobacteriia; order Coriobacteriales; family Coriobacteriaceae; genus Collinsella. The sequence goes on along the minus strand of CAUFRO010000002.1, from coordinate 41,021 downwards.
TCGCACGTTTGTGGTTGAGCCCTTTGTGGTGCCCACCGGTTCCATGGAGTCCACGATCGAGATCGGCGATCAGATTCTGGCGCAAAAGGTGACGCTTGAACTTGGGCAGCCCGTCAGCCAGGGCGACATCGTGGTGTTCCACAACCCCGACGCCACGTCCGAGCATGATGTGCTGGTAAAGCGCATTATCGCCACGGCCGGCCAGACGGTCGACCTGCAGGACGGCAAGGTCGTCGTCGACGGCCAGACGCTCGACGAGGACTATGCGACTGGCATGAGCTGGCCGCTTTCGGTCCAGGCGCCCTCCGCCCAGGTGAGTTATCCCTACACCGTCCCCGACGACTGCGTGTGGGTGATGGGCGACAACCGCGAAAACTCAGCCGACTCCCGCTACTTTGGTCCGGTCGACCGTTCCGATCTGATCGCCGTGGCGCTTGTTCGCTATTGGCCGCTCAACCGCATCGGCGCTATCGACTAAAAACCGCTATAGTACAGTACCTAACCGTGTAATCGTTTCGACGAGGGGATATTAGAGGCATGAACGCTTCATCGCTTTCCTTCCAAGACATCATCCTGCGCCTCCAGCAGTACTGGGGCGAGCAGGGCTGCGTCATTATGCAGCCCTATGACTCCGAGGTCGGTGCCGGTACCTTCCATACCGCGACCACGCTGCGCTCGCTCGGTCCCGCCGAGTGGCGCACCTGCTATGCGCAGCCCTGCCGCCGTCCTGCCGACGGCCGCTACGGCGAGAACCCCAACCGCATGCAGCATTACTATCAGTTCCAGGTCCTCATCAAACCGTCTCCGGTCAATGCCCAGGAGCTCTACCTGGGTTCGTTGGCCGCCATTGGCCTGGACCCCAACGACCATGACGTCCGCTTTGTCGAGGACGACTGGGAGAGCCCGACCCTGGGCGCCTGGGGCCTTGGCTGGGAGGTCTGGCTCAACGGCATGGAGGTCACGCAGTTTACGTACTTCCAGCAGGTGGGCGGTATCGAGGTCGACCCCGTGCCCGTCGAGATCACCTATGGCCTGGAGCGTATCGCCATGTACGCCCAGGGCGTCAACTCGGTCTACGATCTGGTGTGGAGCTATCTGCCCGACGGCACGCCCATGACCTACGGCGACGTGTTCCTCGAGAACGAGCGCGAGTTCAGTGCCTATAACTTTGAGGTCGCCAACGTCGAGATGATGCGTCAGAAGTTTGACGACTACGAGGCCGAGTGCCATTCCTGCCTGGAGCGCAAGCTGCCGTTGCCGGCGTACGACTGTGTCATGAAGTGCAGCCACGCCTTCAACCTGCTCGATGCCCGCGGCGCCCTGTCCGCGGTCGAGCGTGCCAACTACATCCTGCGCGTCCGCGCCGTCGCCAAGGCGTGCTGCGAGGCCTACATGGCCGAGGTCGCCGGAGTCAACGAGAATGCCGACCAGGAAGGCGAGGTGGCGTAAGCCATGGCAGACGCTAAGGATTTCCTGTTTGAGATCGGTACGGAGGAAATGCCCTCTGCACCGCTGAACAATGCCGTCAAGCAACTTGGCACCATGATCGCCAAGGGTCTCGACGAGGCCGGTCTGGCCCACGGCGAGGTCCGCGTGATCTCGAGCCCGCGTCGCCTGGCTGCGCTCGTTGCCGACGTTGCCACCGCGACCGATGAGGTTCACGAGGTCAAGCGCGGCCCCGCGGCAAACATTGCCTTTGATGCCGACGGTAACGCCACCAAGGCCGCCCAGGGCTTTGCCCGCAAGTGCGGTGTGGCTGCCGAGGACCTGGTCCGTCGCGAGGACACTGACGGTCGCGAGTACGTCTTTGCCGAGAAGAACATTCCCTCTGCACCGGCTACGCCGATTCTGACCGCTCTGTGCGAGAAGACCATCGCCGGCCTGCAGTGGCCCAACTACCGCTCCCAGCGCTGGGGCCACGAGCACGCGACGTTCGTGCGTCCGGTCCGCTGGATTTGCTGCCTTCTGGGCGAGGATGTTGTGCCCGTGTCGTTTGCCGACGTGACGAGCGGCAACACCACGCGCGGCCATCGCGTGCTCGGCCCCGGTGACCACGTTGTCGCCAGCCCCGCCGCCTACGAGCAGGTACTCGAGGATGCCGGCGTGCTCTCTGCTGAGCGCCGTCGCGAGGCGATTCTCGCTGGTATCGCCGAGGTCGAGGCTGCCCGTCCCGGCTGCCATGTCGATACCCCCAAGAAGGTCTTTGAGGAGGTCATTAACCTCTGCGAGTGGCCGACGGTGCTCGTCGGTACTTTCGACGAGGAGTTCCTCAAGGTCCCGCACGAGATTATCTGCGAGTCCATGCTCACCAACCAGCGCTACTTCCCGATCTATGACGGCGAGGGCAAGCTCACGCGTGAGTTCGTGGTCGTTTCCAACAGCAAACCCGAGAATGCCGAGCGCGTGATCGACGGCAACGAGCGCGTCGTGCGCGCCCGTCTGGACGACGCTAAGTTCTTCTACGAGGAGGACCTGAAGATCTCCCTCGACGAGTTCCGTGAGCGTCTGTCCAAGGTTGCCTTCCAGGAGAAGCTCGGTAGCGTGCTCGCCAAGTCCGAGCGCATCGAGCAGCTCGCGCTCGCTATCGCTCGCGAGGCTCACCTGGGCGCCCATCTTGCCGCCGACGCTGCTCGCGCCGCACACCTGTGCAAGGCAGACCTGGTGTCCAACGCCGTCGTCGAGTTCACGAGCCAGCAGGGCGTGATGGGCGGTTATTACGCGACCGCGATGGGGGAGAACGACGAGGTCGCCCATGCTATTCGCGATCACTATCGTCCCCGTTTTGCCGGTGACGAGCTGCCCGAGGGCACCGCTGGCTGCATCGTGGCCTGCGCCGACAAGCTCGATACCATCGCCGGTATCTTTGCCATCGGCGAGCCCCCGACCGGCTCCTCCGACCCCTACGCGCTGCGTCGTGCCGCTATCGGCATTATCAACATCCTGCGCGACCGTCTGCCGATCGACCCCACGTCGCTCATCGACTTTGCCCTCGAACTCTACAGTGAGCAGGGCATTGAGTTCGACGCCGCCGAGGTCGCCCTGCAGGTTCGTGACTTCTTCCATGGCCGCCTGGTGAGCATGGCCCGCGACGAAAAGATCCCGGCCGATACCGTTGCCGCCGTCTCCGCGGTGCACATTATCGCCCCGTCCGTCTTCTTCGCCCGCTGCGCCGCCCTCGACGAGGCCCGCAAGAACGACGCTGAGACGTTCGACAACCTGGCGACCGCCTATGCCCGCGCCGCGCACATCTCCAAGCCCGAGCTGGGTGCGGAGTACGACCGCAGCCTGATGGGCGAGGTCGAGCTCGCGCTCGCCGACGCCTCCGAGGCTGCTCAGACCGCTGTCAATGCCGCCCTTGCTGCCGAGGACTACCCGGCCGCATTTGCCGCCCTCGCCGCCCTGCGCGCGCCCATCGACCGCTTCTTCGATGAGGTTATGGTCATGGACAAGGACGAGCAGCTTCGCGATAATCGCCTTAAGCTGCTCAACCGCTTCGAGGCCGTTTTCTCCGGCATCGCCAACATCGGTGAGCTTGCCCGCAAAAAGTAAGCCAGCCTGCGCGTAAGCGCAAAAGGAGCCCCGCATGGATTGCCCGGTCACCGCTCGTCCCACCGTCATCGTTATCTCCGACTCGCTCGGCGATACCGCTTGTGAGGTGGTGCTTGCGGCGTCCGGGCAATTTGATGAAGGGGCTTTTCGTCTCTTGCGCCTGCCCAAGGTGAACTCGGTGGAGCAGGTCAAGTCGTTTGTGGGTCCGCGCGTCGATGCCGATCATCGCGATATTGCCGTGTTCCACACCATTGTCGATCCGGCGCTTCGCGCCCGTGTGCTCGATTACCTGGGCATGCTGCATATCCGTTCGGTCGACCTGATCGGCCCGACGCTCGCCGTGCTGTCGTCGCTCATCGGTGTGCCGCCCAAGGGCGTTGCGGGCGTGATTCACAAGACCGATGACCGCTATTTCCATCGTATCGAGGCCATGGAGTATTTCGTTGAGCACGATGACGGGCGCGGCTGCGATGATCTGTCGGATGCCGATATCGTGCTGCTGGGTGTATCCCGCACGTCCAAGACGCCGCTGTCGATGTATTTGGCCTATCAGGGCTACAAGGTCGCCAACGTTCCGTTGGCGCACGGTATGGAGCCGCCCAAGTCGATTTACGAGGTCGATCCGTTGCGGTTGTTCGGTCTGATTTCAACCGTCGATGTGATTTCCGAGATTCGCGATAGCCGCCTGGGCGACGACTATGCCCGCGCCGTCGCCGGCTCTTATGCCGAGCCCGAGAGCGTGCGCGGCGAGCTCGAGGAGGCTCGTGCCCTCATGAAACGTCTGGGTTGCTTTGTGGTGCGCACCGACGGCAAGGCAATCGAGGAGAGCGCCTCCGAGATCATCGCTCACCTCGATGAGATCCAGGAAGCAAGGGCCCGCCGAGCCGCCCGCCGCGCCCAGCAGCAGTAACTACTGAGTAGCTAATTTGGGACGTGTCTCTATAGTATTGTCAAATCTCCTGGGACGAGCCCGCCCTCCTCGAGTCGCTCGGGAGGCTCGGCGTTGCAGAGACGGCGAGGCCGGACGGGGATTACCTCTTCGTGATGGAGGGGAACCCCGGCGCTGGAGGGCGACGGGGAGGCGCCTCGGGTGCAGCTACACAAGGGGGCCTGTCCACGAGGTCCACGTGCGGGAAGTCAATTAATTTACCGTTCAAAAAGGGGGCAATGTGGGAAAGGGCCAAGCCGACTATTGAAATGACGATAAAGACGAGGCATCCTGATGTATGTCGGAATATAGATAGGACAAAACGTATCATCTATATCGCTTCTATGAAACCCGATGCAAGTTCTTCTCAATCTCGAAATAGATTGAAGGCATTGAGAGGAACTTTATACTACAAAAATCGTAGGTCTGCCACCTAGACAGAAGAAGTGATTTTGTATGCGGAATCTTGCATTTTGAAAACCGGTGCCAACTATGAGGTGTGAGTCGGGCTCGGTAAAGCGCGGGGGAAATGAGATAGGCTGCGCGTCATCAGAGAGTGGCGCGCAGCCTATTGACCTGCTTTCGTATGACGGATGCTTTAGAGGATCCAGGGGCCAAGTGGGTTGCCATCTGCGGAGCAGTCTTGAATCGTTAGGATGGGATTTTGAAAGGGCTGTCTCTCCCTCCACGCCTTCAAGTGATAGGTGCAGACGCGGTCGTAGTGGATTTTTTTGTATGCGCGCGATATCTGTTTTACAGCCTCCTCTTTGCTGGAATATTTTCCTGGAGCATGTGCAACAGATGTGCATGCGATACCGTCGATCCAGCCAGATTGGGGTCCGAGGTTAAAGCTCGAGATTATTGTCAAGACGCCATTGAGGCCAGCTTGCAACAAATCGTTCTGTATTCGTTCAAATGCTGATTGATTGTTGGTTCCAAGGCCAATCATTCCAATTGCAGAGAGGTATCCGCTATCAGTGAGTTTATCTCCTGCACCTCGAATAACCTTGCTTGTGATGTTGAGGCCATCTGGGCCGCCATCGCCAACGAAGGGGTATGGTACGTCTTCTGGGATTGGGAGCAAAGGAGGATTCACCGTAATGAGTTCATAGCTGCAAGAGCTTTCGATATTGTTTAGTGCGTTGTAGAGACTTCCGGTTAGAACAGTTAAATCTTCGCTAATACCATTGACCAGTGCGTTTAGTTGGCAGATTTCTGAGGCGATTGGATTGATATCTATCGCCGTGACGTGCATTCCAGATTTTGCCAGTATGAGTGCCTGGATGCCTGGTCCAGAGCAGAGGTCTAAGGCATTCTTTCCGGGGGATGGGCTTAGCCGACGAGCGAGCCCAATTGAATCAGAGCCAAAATATAGTAAAGGCGAGGGTGATGGCGCATCGGCAAAAAGCCAGATGCCATGATATCGGATTAGAGATAAACCGGAAAGGGAGGCATTGCCATTGTGCTTGCTTAGCAGCCCGAGTGAGGCTATGGTTTCAACAGTGCCTTTCAGCAGACTTCTTTTTGCCACTTCTGAATCGAGATCAATCTCTCCACCTAGCATCAGGAAGGAGACGATCTCTTGATGCTCCCTGTCAAGTTGATCCCAGATGCGATGCGCGCATTCAAAAGGATCTATAGATATGTCAAGTGTGTCTAAAAAATCTGTTACTCCAAGAGTGTCCAATCTACGGAGTGGATTATTCGAGAGCGAATTTAAAGAGGGTAGCACTTCAATCATGTATATCAGACCCATTTCCGATAAAGGTAGTCTCGAATTTAGTCTCGACAATCAAGTCGGCTGCCAGTTTAGGAGCTAGCTTTGCAAGACAGGTCTGTGCCTCTTTCGAGAGGGCGATGTCTTCGCAAATCTCGCATTGAGAGAGGTAGCTTGAGCGCCCAAATGAAGAAAGGCCTCCGCTCGTGCGCAAGTGCTTCAGCAGCCCTCCTGGTCCTATGTATTGTATGTAATTAAGTAGGAGCAGCTGCAGTTCATTAATGTCATCCGTCAGATTGATTTTGCCAAGATCGAAAAGCCAAGTTCCCTCTGCATTTATTCCGCAGCAGGGTGCAAGATGGCAGTTTGGGGAAATAACGAAGTCTCGGCCGCAGTCGGAACAGTGTGACGCTAAGAGACGTGCCTGCGGTCGCGCATTTTGGTTGAGACTGAGATTTCGTGCGCGCCCAATTCGCGTGATGCCTGAATCCGTGATGAAGCGGGCTGGCGCGCTGGGAGGCTGGGTATTATCGTCGAACTGATGCAGGAGTGGAATGTCTTCATTAAGGTACTTGCACAGGTATGCCGGGCTGATTGTACTGTTGTTATCTCTGCAGACCGCAATGCCGAGAGTTTGAAAGCCCATTGTTTTTGCTGAGTTCCAAAGGTTGCGCACATTCTCGAGGGGTATATATTCCGCATGAAAGTCGTCGCAGCTGATATTGATTTCGTCAAGGCCACATGACTTCAATTCGTTGAGGAACGTTTCTGCGTCTCTTTCGCTTTTTGCCCACCACGCATTCGTTACAATTCGAGTAAAGAGTCCTAAAGAATTCGCATATGCGATGGCCTCGAGAAGGTCATCGCCAAGAAGGGTGCATTCTCCGCCCGTAAACACAACAACACCACTTCCGACGCATATTTCGGCGAAGCTATCGATGAATTGCCGCATTTGGGGAAGAGTGAGCCTGTCACTGTTGTTCGGAGTGCAGCTCATCAGACAATGATCACACACAGCGCCACATTTATATGTTGTTATAAATGTCAGCATTCGAGGTCTGCGGAACAGCACGTGCTGCGAGCTTTCGGAAATCATGCCGCGAGCAAACGGGCGTCGGTGATTACCAAGGTGCCTTCGTTCTCGGAGTAAGTAACTTCGAATTCGACGGAGCGATAATACCCGCGGGCGACCCCATTGGAAGCCCCTTCGGGGTTGATGGTATTGGAGCTGGAATTCTTGATTGCTGTTTTAAGCATGGCTGCTTGCCTCGCTGCACTCAAGCCCTCTTGATCAAATTTCCTGAAAACAGAAGTTTGTTTGTACGATTCCGATAGTTCAACAACATCAGGTTTGTTCATAAAAATAGCTGATCCATAGCCCATTGTGTTGACGTCGTACTTAAGGTTGGCGTTGTTTTGAGCATTCGCGTTTGCGTTTGCCATTCCGTTTGCGTTCAGAATGATGTTTGCGTTCGTTACTGCGTTTGCATTAAGTACAACGTTTACGAGAGGTATCGTTTGCGGCTCAGCTTCGTTGTCCTCGTCATAATATGCAAGTTGGATACGACGATATACTGCGCGTGCAACGGGGACACGCGCCTCCTTTTCGGTTGACTCCACCAGTTCGTACAGAGAGACTTTTCGATTTCCCGCTTTGATTTGGAGGTCTGTAATTCCATATTTCTGGAATACGGCACGAGGCTGAGCTTCGAAATCGCGTCTTGCGTCGGTAGATTGTTCCGCGTCCGCGACCAGTTTTTCAAGGATGCTAAGCTGGGACTGTATTGAGAGTTCGTTTAGGTGGTTCACATTGTCCATAGCGGTGACCTCCAATGTTGAATAGCTGTCTTGAAAGACTACGTCATGCTAGTGTCGGTATCGATTTGATACTACGAACAAATTAGAACTAAATGGATATAGTTTCCATACTAATCAAAACAAACTTGCATTCAAGTTTTTATTTATACTTGATTTAAGGCGGAGTGGAATGTGGGTGCGCAAGGAGACGCGGAATCGATGAGAGCCTCAAAAAAAATTACTGCAGTGTTATCATCTTTCATCCTCTCTATTCTTCCATTTCTGATTCTATGGGCGGCTTGGTCAGTCCTCCCTGATACAATTCCCGCTCATTGGAGTGGGGGTGTGGTTGATCGATGGGGTAATAAGCTTGAATTGCTGGTTGTTCCGCTGTTTTCTCTGATTGGTTCTATTGCAATTTCTGTGTACCTTATTGTTTCCACGCGGCGAAGAGAGTTCGCGGATTTCTCTGTTCGAATGCGACGAGACTTTGTTGCGTGCTATATTTCTAGTCTTCTTTTATCGACAACCTGCTCAGTGATAATTGCCGTTTGGGTTCAGTTGATTCTTACGCAAAACACTGCGGTTGATGGGGGGCTTGGACTATCGATCCTGTATTCCCTTCCCGGGCTATATGTGATCTTGTGCGCTTTGCCGCCTTTTTATGCGAGCGGCGAGAGCAAAAAGGCAGAGCGCCTGATAACAGTTCTTATTGGCGGCGCGGAGATTGTTCTTTGTGGAATAGTGCTTGAAGGTTCGGCTGCCTCATATGCGATGATTGGACTGATGATTCTGTTCTGTGCGTTTGAGATTGTGTCACAGGTAAGGGATAGCCGGTCCTTATGAGTTGAATTACGCGCGTGCGGATATAAAGGGTGGCATGTTAAGCTGGTCGTTTTCTCGTTCTGGGACATTTGCAGTAGGATGAGTGGGACTAGGCGCGCTGCGGTGTGATGGTTGAGACTTGTATCGCTGCAAATCCGCTGATGCACATTTTGCTATTGGGCTTGAAGGTGGGACCGGCAGGCCTTTGTTTGGGTTGTTCTGGTCGTCCAACGCGTGTTGCACGGCTTTATATTGTTACCCTCGTTCGGCGCTCCGTTGGAGCATTTCCGGGTTTGTCGGCATCATGACTTGGCCAAGTGACACGCTTGCCGGGACGGTTGTAACGCCGCGCCGGTTCCGTGTGCTCCTTCGTTGTTGGCCTGTCCAGCCGGGGGCGGATTCGGCCTCATGTTGTGGCGCACGGCCTTCAGGGGCTTCCCCTGGCGAGTTATGTTCGTCCGTATGGGTAAGGGTCGGGTTGAGCTGACAATCCCGTGTCGGAAGGGGCTTGGACCATGCGCGCGATGACAGAGATTGAGTGGCTGGACGGCCGTGTGACGAAGGTGCCGGAGCTCGCCCTGGGCGATGCGTTCGGCGAGAGCGTCCAGGCGGAGCTCGATTTCGGGTTCGACGATGTGTTGGAGGGCCTTTGGGTCGAGGTGCGCCATCATGAGCCGGATGAGGACTCGGACGGCGACCCGCGCGGGAGGGGCTGCGCACTGTACGCGGACTGCCGGTACAGCCTGGTCGAACCGTCGGACCTCGACCGTGTCTTCTGCATCCTTTACGAGGGGCAGCCGAGGGTCTGCCGCGTCGCGGGGGAGCTCGTGAACCTTTTGCGGGCCTGCGCATTGTCCTGCCTCATGCTCGGATCTCCCTACCCGCCAGGCGCCCTCGAGGCCCTGGCCGCGTGCGCTCGATACCTCTGCGGTCCGGCTTTCACATCCGACCTCGCCGCCCGTGCCCGCGCCGCGGGGGAGCTAGGGCCCCCGCGGCGGCGGTGAACGCGGCCGCTGCGTGGGAATTTGGGATGGGGGCGGGTTCCGAAACGCCTGCGGAGGGGAGAACCCCGTTGGGCGGGGACTATTCGTGATGCTTGATATCGCATTGCAGTATGGAAGCACGGATCATCTTCGCGATGGTCCGACCGGTTGATGGGCTAGGACGCGCATTCAGCAGGGAAGGGGATGGCTTTTAATGCCGCTTTTGGCTTATGCGTGCCGCGCTCCGCGTATGGCCATCCTGCGGTGCTAAAGCATTCTTGAAGTCTGTTAAGTGAATTCGTTTTAATCGCGCACGTGGCCGTTTGCCCATGTCGCATAACAGGATTCACTGTTGATTGCCCGTGTGATGACAGCGTGAGTTTCGGGGGGGGGTGGCGTGAGCGGAGTCGCCGCGTTGTATAAGTCTGGCCGGCCCGACTGATGTGTCGATCTGTCGGGCCGGCCGAGAATGGTGAAGAGATCTCGCTGTTGAATGAACGAATGTTACAAGCAGCTCTTCAAGGCGCTTTGGGCGTTGGCTGGGGCTGCGCAGTCAATCGCATGCAGTGATAGGCGAGGCGATTGCTCGATGAGCCGGCGACTAGTTCTGTGCTGCACTCGTCCCGGTGCCGTCGTTGTCTGCCGAGTACCAGAATGCGTAGGCCGCAACGACGGCATCATAGACGGCTGCGACTACGTTATCCACGACGGCTGCAAAGTTGACCACAACGGGAACGGGGCCGGTTTTGGAATCCATCTTCTCTACTTCTGGGGTCTCATACATGGGAACATCTCCTTAGAATTGTGACAGGACGCTCAGGTCGCCTAGATCATCGTCGATCAGGTCGATATAGAGGTCGCCGTCCATATTGATGTCTGCAATCAACGATGAGATCTCTTCCATCTCGTCAATCGAGTGCATACGATTGGCCAACGCGGTAACAACGGGCTTATCCCAAACGGTTGCCATTCCGGCATCGTAGTATTCCTGAAGGCTGTGTTTGCGAACGTTTCCGATGATGAGAGGTATATAGGGGGATGCGACGATATCGCCATTGGCGTGGATGGCCACTTGGTCAAATTGCATTTGCAGTTGAGGGAATCTGACCAAGTGGTCGATGGGGTCGCCCCACTCAAGCATGAAATAGCCTCGATAGTCCGGATCGTATCGAAGGTCATTGATCGTGTTGACTAGCCGACGGTATTGATTATTCGAAGGGCGAATCGTGCGGTTTCTTCGGGCTCTACCGAGGAGCATGAGCGGCTGAACTCTAAGGTCAATTCGGTCAGTTCTACCCGACGATTTCAGCTTGTCTCGAAGCATCGTGCAAACTGGTTTGAAATCGTCGACATTGAACGATGTCGGACAAAAGGCAATTGAAAGGTGCAGTGAGGTTTCGTTCAGCGTGATATCGATGGCGTCGAGCACCCGGTCGTATAATCCCGAGAGTCCTCGCATATGTTCGTGAGAATCGCGTAGGCCATCGAGGCTAAACTGTATGCCGTTTAAACCGGCGCGTTCGAGCTCATGCAAAGTATTTGAGTTTGCGAGCAGACCGTTTGACACGAGGTTGCATTTGACGCCAGATGCGCTGAGCCGCCGCAAGGACTCGATGACAAGATCCTTTCGCAGGAGGGTCTCGCCTCCGCAGAAGCAGAAGCTAAAGGGGTGCATTTGACAAATCGAGTCGACGAGTTCGAGGACTTCGTTGTCGGATAATTCGTTCGCGACGACATCGTTTTCTCCACTGTTGTTGAAGCAGTGTAGACAACGAAGGTTGCATTTGTTTGTAATGTCGAGCGCAACGCTGTGGGGCGCTCCGATTATTGCCGGCATGCTCATTATTGCTTCTTATCGAGCGGGCGAACAAACAGCTTGACGTCGCCCGAGTCGAGCTCATTGGGCAGGGTGCCGACTAAGGAAAAGCCAAGGCGCTGGTCGGAATGGTCAAGTTGTTCGGCGATTGGGGTGGAATCAGGCGCGTCAATTCTGAGCGCGCGGTAGGCTTTGGGAGCGGAAGATCCGTAGTATTCCGCAAGGCGGTCGAGCACACCGGCAAGCAGCGTGGAGCTGCATGAGATAAATTTGATGATGACGCTGCGGCCGGCGGGATTAGTGGCCGGCTCGCATATTATCAATCCATTAATTTCTCCGGACTGGCTCGTGAGTAGAAAATAATCATGGGTAAAGGAAAAGAGCCTTTGGCGAAGAACCAGAAAGTTCTCCAATTCGGGCTCAACGTCGAACTCAGAGAAATAGATCCTATTGCCATTTTTGGACTGTTTTGCAGAGAGGGATTTTGCAGCCGCCTCTTCGATTTCAGCAAACCTGCTCGCGTCCGCGAGAATAAGCAGCTCGTCGGGATTCACCGATGTTAGGTAATCGGAGCCGAAAGGGTCGTTCATATATCTCCCTTCTTTCTTCCAAACGATAAGACAGTTTACGGTCAGGCTATGCAGGGTTTGGGCCAGGTCATGCGCTAGCGTCTCGCGCGGTTGATCTGGGTATTTTTCTTGGAACAGACGGAGAATTTTGGGCAAATCGCAGGTGCCGTCGCATAAGTCAAGAATCTCTTTAGCGACCCTGTTGAGGATCGTATAGATTTGTTTCCCATCTGAGCTTAGGACGCTCAGGCGGTTATTTGGTTCACTGCGAAGGTAGCTTGGGTCGAGGGGGATAGGGATGACTCCAGGCAATGATGAGATTTGCGCGCTCCAAACATTCACGGATTCCATTGATCTCCTTTGGTTGTGGCCTATCTTCCTCGAATAGCAACTCGTTCGATAAAATATCACAAATCGAAACGATATATAAAAGAATATATTTATATCGATATACAATATTAGGTTAAAAAAAGTTTTGATGTTTGTCGATAGGGCTGGTATTGAAGGAGTGGACTGGAGTGATGGCGATGTCGGACGTTGTGGTTTCAATGGTGGGGTCATGCCTGCTGCTGTTGTTCGGAATAATGATATATCGAGGCAAGCTCACGGGATTGCTTGCCGGAATGTCATTGCTATCGGGAGAGCGTTTAGAGGAGGCAAAGCGGACGGCCGAGTCTCTAGGCGCAAACCGAGTGGTGGGGGCGTCTATAGTTTTCTCCGCAATATGCCTTTTTCTCTCGTCCCTTTTTCCGGACAAAAGGGCTATTCTCGGTCTGATGGTGGCTGCTGTTATAATCGCCGCGCTTGCCTATGCAAATAGGGGGCTTATTCGTATGTATATAAAGGTGAAATGGAATCCTGGGCACCGCAACCCGAGATAATGTCTTGAGCAAGGATTAACAACAAGGGATATATGGGAGCGATTAAGCGGCGAGCAAATTCAGTTTTGGATAAAAGGCCGCTTGATGGGAGCTGGCATGTTTAAGAAGACGGTTCACGAGTTGTTTCGGTGTAAAGGGTCACGGCTTTTCGTGATTCTCATGCTGGTGAATTTTGCTCTCTCGTGCGTCATGCCCGCCTTAAACGGTGGGTTTGTAGACTTTCTCGTGACGAATAGGGATCCATCTCGCGTCGTGTGGTTTGCGGCCTTTGTTGCGGGCATAGGGATATCGGCCTCCTTCATGTCGTATGCGATGGGTGTGAACGTATCGCGCGTCATCTTGGAGATGACGACGAGACTGATGGGGACCACGTGTGAGTCGTTTGAACGGGGGCCCCTGGAAAAGGGGGAGCAGGCGGATCCATCCTATACAACGCAGAGGGTGTATGCGGATTCGAATGCGGTGTCATCGTTTGTCGTGAACAACTTCCTGACGATCGGGCTTAACATCGTTCTGGTTGTGTTGATATGCATCATCCTGTTTTCGATTAATCCGGTGTTCCTGGTGTTAAGTGCATGTTCGCTTGTTGCGTACTTCATTTTATTCAGGGCGTTGAAAAAGCCGTTGTACAACAGTTCGCTTGCGAACAAGGAGGGTTTGAGTGAGCTTTTCGCGTCCGTGAGCGGCGAGCTGTCGCAGTTGTTTGACATTAAGTGCGATGGCGCATATAACCAGAGCGCTCGGACGCTCAAAGGGGTATTCGAGGGGTACTACCCGATTTACATGAAAGCAAGTAGGGTCTCGAATCTGGCCACATCAAGCGACGGCCTGATCTCGTCTGTGTTTCGGGGGGCACTGCTCGTGATCTCCGGGATGGAAATATTGAGCGGAAGAATGAGCTTAGGCGAGTTCACAATGGTGAACTCGTATTACTCGATGGCGTTCGGATGCTTCAAGTATTTTTTGAATTATTTCAAATCGTATCAGGACGCAAGGGCCTCGTTCGACCGATTGGGGGCTCTGACGGAGGACGCCGAGGACCGCGGCACCTTCACGGTTGGGCACGTGGAGAGCATATCGTTGTCCAACATCGCGTACCGATACGCGGGAAAGCCCTACTTATACCGCGACCTCTCCGTGGAGGTGGAGGAAGGAAAAACCTATGCCATTACCGGGCCGAACGGATGCGGAAAAAGCACGTTTCTGAAGGTGCTCCTTGGACTATATTCTGCTGGGGGACATCGGGCTTTGGGGTCGGTGCCATATGAAGAGCTCGATATGGAGACGATCCGACGGGACCTGTTTGCGGTGTGCCCGCAAAAGCTCTTTATTCCGAACGAAACGGTGGAGAATTACCTTGAGAGGACGTCGATTCGGGGATCGAGCGAAAACCTCCGAGAGCTTGTGCCGAGTTTCTATCGAACCGTCGAATCGTTAAAAGGCAAGAATTGTAGAGACCTTTCTGGTGGAGAGTATCGAAAGCTAAGGATATTCGCAGCACTTCGCAGGCAGCCGGAAGTGCTTGTGTTCGATGAACCAACGAACGATTTAGATGAAGAAAGCCGTCGGGAGTTCACGGAGTATATTCATCGAAATCCCTTCGATCAGCTAATTCTTGTTGTAAGCCATGATCAGGATTTGATTTCAGCATGCGATAGGAAGCTGGATTTGGATTTCGATCCGAAAAATGGGCAATGCTGATGGGAAACGCTTAGAGTTCGGGCTTGCGCGTCATGGAGTAATCTTTCCTCTTATCGAAAATCGTTACAATATAAGAAAAACAGTAAGCAAGAAGAAATGGCTCGGGGAAGAGCTCGCTGCTGTCAGTGATATTGGGTCTATATCCAGATAACACGGAAGGGGCCGTCCTCTACAACGGGGTATCACAGCGTCGCATCGACCGATACGCATTGCGGCGGTGCCGAGTTGGCATTACGGAGCAAGAGCCCCCTATCGTTGGGGGGACGATCCTCGATAATCTTACGCTGCTTTCTGATGATTTCGAGGCCGACAAACTGAATCGGATGCTTGCCATATTGGGGTTAGACAAAATGATTGCCGCTGCGGAGAACGGGGCGGCAGCGATGCTTGGCAGCAAGAAAGGAGGGGTGTCCGGCGGGGAGAAGCAGAACATCGCAATTGTGCGGCAGATGTTGAAATCGCCGGACGTCATGTTGTTTCTTGAGTCAACTTCAGCGCTTGATGCGAAGAGCCGGAGCGCGCTAATTAAATTGCTTCATGAGGTTAAGAGAGACCATATTGTAATTGTTGTCACTCATGACGAAGAGATGCTTGCGGCTTGCGACGAGGTCATTCCGATGCCCGGATGCTTATCGGGACGTGGCGTTGAAGGCCCAGAAGATCGAAATGGCGTGGGTGTTGGGTAAGTCCCTACGCGTACGACGTTGGGTTTCTGATCTTCATCGTCCTGCAAAGAAGGCTTTGTAACACGTTTCCCCTGGGAGGCCCCTTTTGTCCGTAGTGGCAAAGAGGGGCTTTTTCGTTTCCCTCTTGCGGCGGAGGGGGACACCATGCGCCTATACAGGACGACCCGCGCGCTTTCGTCGGATGACGGGCTATGTGTCGAGATGGGGGTCTCGGGTGGAGGCCGCGTCGCGGTCGCGGTCGGCCAGCGACCATCGGTACGGCTCAATCGTATTACCAGAACTAGTAAGGAGCCGCCCTTTCGGACGACTCAAACTGTAATGGGGCTTTTTTAGCTACCCCGGCCGTTACTCCGCCAAAGCATTCGCGCTATCTGCCGGGGTGGCTAAAATAGCCCCGTCCCAAATTAGCTACTCTGACCAAAATCCCTGGGACAAATACTTCTGATAGATTTTATCTTTCTTGGCTATTGCGTAGTTTAAGAGATTCCATTCCAATAATTACAGCTTTTTGCTAAAGCGTTTTAGCAGTTTATACCGCTTTTGACCTGCGACTACGTTGTACTGGTATCTTCATAAGGTAACCACCTTTACCTACCGTTTACCGCCAGTTTTAGCACGTTTACCAAACCGCGCAGCCTCTGCTCAAGCCCGCCCAAAACCCGCCGTATAGTTCCCTCACGGTCCGCATCCGGCGGGTCGATTCGTTACCACGGTCGTGTGTGCGAACACATAGAAGGGGAAGTATCGTGAGCGATTGCAAGAGGGTTTACCGTTTTGGAACCGACGCCCAGGGCACTTGTGTCACCGAGGGCGACAAGTCTATGAACTTTGTGCTTGGCGGCAAGGGCGCTAACCTTGCCGAGATGAGCCGTATCGGCCTGCCGGTCCCCGGTGGCTTTACCATTACCTGCCAGACCTGCGTTGAGTACTCCGGTGCCGGCAATGTTTGGCCTGCCGGCGCGCTTGACGAGATCGTTGCCGCCGAGGCCGACCTCGAAGCCCGCTGCGGCAAGAAGCTCGGAGATGCCAACGATCCGCTGCTCGTCTCGGTGCGCTCTGGCGCTCCGTTCTCCATGCCCGGCATGATGGACACGGTCCTCAATCTGGGCCTCAACGACGATTCCGTCCTGGGCCTCATCGCCCAGACGCAGAACCCGCGCTTTGCTTGGGACAGCTATCGCCGCTTTATCCAGATGTTCTCCAACGTCGTCATGGGCGTCGACGCCGACCTGTTCGAGAACGCCCTGACCCAGGCCCGCCTGGTTGCCGGCGTCCGCGTCGATTCCGAGCTTTCGGCCGAGGACCTGCAGGAGCTCGTCGAGACCTTCAAGGGCATCTTCTCCGCCAACGTCGAGGCCGCCCTGTACCCCGAGCTCGAGGTCGCGGAAGGCAAGCCCGTCTTTCCGCACGATCCGGAGCTCCAGCTGCGCCTTGCCATTCAGGCCGTCTTTGGCAGCTGGATGAACGAGCGTGCCTGCATCTACCGCAAGCAGCACGGCATTTCCGACGACCTTGGCACCGCCGTCAACGTCCAGGCTATGGCCTTTGGCAATAAGGGCGAGACCTCGGCGACCGGCGTCGCCTTTACGCGCAACCCAGCCGACGGCACCAAGGAATTCTACGGCGACTTTCTGGTCAACGCCCAGGGCGAGGATGTCGTCGCCGGCATCCGCAACACCGAGCCCATTGCCGACCTCAAGACCACCCCGGGCCTCGAGTCCGCAGGTGAGGAGCTTGAGCGTGTCTTCCTGACGCTTGAGGATCACTACCGCGATATGTGCGACATCGAGTTCACCATCGAGCAGGGTAAGCTCTGGATGCTCCAGACCCGCGTGGGCAAGCGCACCGCCACCGCCGCCCTGCGCATCGCTATCGAAATGGTCGAGGAGGGCCTGATCACCCGCGAGGAGGCCGTGAGCCGCATCGATCCCGCGCAGCTCGACCAACACCTGCACCCGCAGTTTGACGCCTCCAAGAAGTACGAGGCGCTGGCCAGCGGTCTTAACGCCAGCCCCGGTGCCGCCGTGGGCGAGGTCGTGTTCTCGAGCGATGACGCCGTCGCGCGCGCCAACGAGGGCCACAAGGTCATTCTGGTTCGTTGGGAGACCAACCCCGACGACCTGAAGGGCATGGTCGCCGCCGAGGGCATCCTGACCAGCCACGGTGGCAAGACGAGCCATGCCGCCGTTATCGCCCGCGGCATGGGTACGCCCTGCGTCTGCGGCGTTGAGCGCTTCCATATTGACGCCGCCGAGAAGGTCGTGCGCATCGAGGGCAGCGACCGCGTACTGCACGAGGGCGATGTCATCTCCATCGACGGCACCCAGGGCATCGTCGTCGACGGTCCCGTCGACCTGGCCTCCGCCGAGCTTACCGGCGACCTGGACACCATCCTGTCCTGGGCCGACGAGATTCGCCTGGACGAGACCTGTGGCCATGCCAACCATGTGCGCGTCAACGCCGACAATCCCGAGGATGCCGAGCTCGCCCTTGAGTTTGGCGCCGAGGCTATTGGCCTGTGCCGCACCGAGCACATGTTCCTGGGCGATCGCAAGAACATCATCCAGAGCTTTATCCTGTCTGACGATGAGACCGTGAAGCAGCAGGCCCTGGCCGACCTGCTCAAGGTTCAGACCGAGGACTTCCTGGCGATGTTCAAGACCATGTCCGGTCGCGATGTGGTCGTCCGCCTGCTCGATCCGCCGCTTCATGAGTTCCTGGATGATCCTCGCGAGCTCGAGGTCGCCATCACCAAGAAGGAAGCCGCTGGCGCCAACGAGGAAGAGCTTGCCGCCCTGCGCACCCGTCTGCGTCGTATTGACGGTATGGTCGAGTCCAACCCGATGCTCGGCCTGCGCGGTGTGCGCCTGTCCGTCGTCTTTAGCGATCTGCCGCTCATGCAGGTTCGCGCCGTCGCTACGGCTGCTGCCCGTCTTATCAAGGAAGGCGTCGATCCGCGCCCTGAGATCATGGTTCCGCTCGTTTCCATCACGGCCGAGCATGTCCAGATCCGCGAGGTTATCGAGCGCGTAATCGCCGAGGTTTCCGACGAAGAGGCCGTCGAGCTCAATATTCCCGTGGGCACGATGCTCGAGCTGCCGCGCGCCTGCATGGTCGCTGACGAGATCGCCCATTATGCAGACTTCTTCTGTTTTGGCACTAACGACCTCACCCAGACGACCTTCGGTTTCTCGCGTGACGACGCCGAGGCTAAGTTCATCCCGCTGTACATGCATAAGAAGATCCTGAAGGACAATCCCTTCGAGACTATCGATACCGCGGTGCTCGAGCTGGTGCGGATGGCCGTCGAGAAGGGCCGCGCCACCAACCCCGACATGCACTTTGGCGTGTGCGGCGAGCACGGCGGCGACCCCAAATCCATTAAGGGCCTGTTCAACGTGGCCGACGTGGACTACGTGTCCTGCTCGCCCTACCGCGTGCCCCTCGCACGCCTGGCTGCCGCCCAGGCCAAGCTCGAGGCGAAGCGCTCCGCGTAACGTTTTGGGTTCAGACGCCTAACGTAGCCCCCCTTCATGCCGTCCGTCTCATTCGTGAGGCGGACGGTTATCATGTGCGGGTTTTGTCTTTTTGTCTGCGTAAAAAATTGTTCTTGCAGCAGAAACCCGCGCGTGTATACTCGAATACGTTTGTTCAACTACGTGCCGGCCAAGGTGGTACGGCACCTCTAGAAGAGTAAGGAATTGCACATGGATTACATCCGCGCAATCGAGCGTCAGCAGATCCGCGAGGACATTCCTCAGGTTCGCGTCGCCGACAACGTCAAGGTTCACTACCGCATTAAGGAAGGCGACCGCGAGCGCATCCAGGTCTTCCAGGGCGACGTCATCCGCATGGCCGGCGCCGGTGCCCGCGAGACCTTCACCGTCCGCAAGATGTCCTTCGGTGTCGGTGTTGAGCGTACCTTCCCGCTTCACAGCCCCAAGATCGCCAAGCTCGAGGTCGTTCGTCATGGTCGCGTCCGTCGCGCCAAGCTGTACTACCTCCGCGACAAGGTGGGCAAGGCTGCTCGCATCCCCGAGAAGCGCTAAGAAGATCGCAGCGTCTGTCCACTCGTTTGGACACAAGGGTCACCTTCGGGTGGCCCTTCTTTTTATCTGATTTGCATGCAAGGAGGGCCTGGTATGGCCAATATGACGAGCTCGGTTTCGGCATCGCAGGTTGCCGGAGAGCTGGCGAGCGCAACGTTTGAGGAGATCCCCGCCCTCGTGGAGCATTATCGCGAGGACCCGCGCCAGCAGGTGATCAAGGCTTGTGAACGCGCCCTCAAACGCCATTCCAAAGAGGTCGCCGAGCGCGAGCGCGTCAATGGCATGTACGAGCTTATGCATGAGCTTGGCGGCGATGGGGTGGTCGTTGGTGTCGACGAGGTGGGTCGCGGATCGGTGGCCGGTCCCCTGACGGTGTGTGCCGTGTGCCTTCCCATGGAGCCGCGCATCTGGGGCATCAACGATTCCAAAAAGCTCACGCCGGCGCGCCGCGAGCTGCTCTCCGTGAAGATTGCCGAGGTGGCGACGGCGATCGGTTTTTGCCATATCGCGCCGAAGGATATCGATGAGATGGGCATGGCCCGTGCTATCCGTACCGCCGTTGCGGGCGCCGTGGCTGATACGGGACTTGAACCCGACTGCGTCCTCATGGATGGCAACCCCTTGGGCGCCGTTCCCAACGAGCGCGACGTGGTGAAGGGCGATGCCAAGATCGCCTGTATCGCCGCGGCGTCCATCATGGCCAAGGTCACGCGTGACGAGATGATGGTCGAGTACGACGCCGAGTACCCCGAGTACCATCTGGCCGAATCGAAGGGCTACGCAAGCCCCGAGCACATCGAGGCCATTCGCAAACATGGACTTTGTCCACTGCACCGCGTGAGCTTTTGCGGAAACTTTCTGCAGACTGAGCGCCTTTTCTAGGTCAATTGTGGAGACAGGGACCTCTAGGGTTTTATAAACCTGCTGGTAGCGGGCCGTATGCAACAGCATTGCTGCGTACGGCCCTTTTTTTGACGGCATTTGGTCAGCTTTTGGTTTGCTTCCTGTACTTACCCGCATGAAAGGTGCCCTCATCATCGGGGCAATGCAGTGTGCGGGAAAGGAGACCCCATGAGTGCCGCAAGCAAAAAGAGCAAGACGCAGCAGCTCAAGGAGCGTTGGGAAAACGGTGAGCTCGACTGCGGGGCGATGACGCCCGAGTTTATCAAGGGGCTTAGCCCCCGCGAGCTGGGTATGCTGGGCGAGCTGATCACCATCGACTACTTTAACGAGCGCGGCTACACCTTGCTGGAGCAGGGTTATCGTTGCACCGAGGGCGAGGCCGATCTGGTGCTGCTCGATGAGCTCGACGATGTCGTGGTGATGGCCGAGGTCAAGACCAGACGCGTCGCACTGGATTGCAGCACGCGGGTCTTTCCCGAGGAGGCCGTGGACGCCCAAAAGCAACGCCGCTACCGCCGCATCGCAAGTTGCTATCTCATGGAGCATTATCCGCTCAAGGCGATTCGCTTCGATGCCGTGGGCGTCACCATTCGCGGCGGACATATCGCCGAGATCGAGCACCAGTACAACGCGTTCGATTGGCAGGTGTCGTGATGGCGTTCGAGACGTTTGCCGTTCACGCGGCCTGCATCCGCGGCGTCGAGGCGATTCACGTCACGGTCGAGGTCTCGCTTGCCGGTGGCGTTCCGGGCATCCAGATGCTCGGCATTCCGAGTATGGAGGTGATGGAGTCACGCGGTCGTATTCGCTGCGCGATGCGCTCCGCCGGGTTCGAGATCCCGCGCTCGGGCATTACCGTTAACCTGGCACCCGGCGATATCCGCAAGACCGGTAGCGGCTTTGACCTGCCCATCGCCATCGCGGTTCTAGCGGCCGATGGGCAGATTCCCCGTGACAACCTCGATCGCTGCCTTATCGCAGGTGAGCTTGGTCTGGACGGTACGGTGCTTCCCGTCAAGGGCGAGGTGGCGTTTCAGCTGCTGGCTCGCGACATGGGGCTGTCTTTTATCGCCGGCAGGTCCGACCAGCATGTGCCGCTTGCTGGCGTTGACTGCGGAATTATCGATCATTTGTCTCAGCTTGCTCATGGTATGGGCGATGCCGCGCGGCACTACCTGGATTCTGAGGGCGTCGAGGCGACCTTTGAGCCTGAGCTCGACTATGCCGACGTACTGGGGCAGGAAGTCGCTAAACGCGGCATGGCGCTTGCGGCGGCAGGAGAACTCGGCTTGCTCATGATCGGGTCCCCGGGATCGGGCAAGACGATGCTCGCGCGTCGTATGACCGGCATCCTGCCCGAGCTTTCCGTTGAGGATCAACAGGAGGCGCTGTGCATCCATTCGGTTTTGGGTGAGAACATTGATGGCTTGTTGGCGGGGCACCGGCCCTTCCGCAGTCCCCATCACAGTATTTCAACGGCGGGCCTCATTGGCGGAGGACGCCCGGTGCACCCAGGTGAGATCAGCCTTGCTCATGGCGGCGTGCTCTTTTTGGACGAGCTTGCCGAGTTTCCCACGGGCGTACTGCAGACGCTGCGTCAGCCTATCGAGCGCGGCTACGTGAGGATCGTACGCGTCGATGGGGCTTTTACCTTCCCGTCGCGCTTTCAGCTGCTGGCTGCGAGCAATCCCTGCCCCTGCGGCTTTTTGGGCGATCGCGAGGTACCGTGTCGCTGCTCGGCGGCGATGGTCGAGCGCTATCGGTCTAAACTGCGCGGTCCTTTGGCCGACCGTATCGACATGATGATCGATGTGACCCGTCCCGACCCTCAAGTGATTATCGAGGGCGCAGAGGGTATGTCGTCGGCCGAGTTACGTGACTACGTTGTGCGCGGTCGCGCTTTTCGCGCTTGGCGCGAATCCCGTATGGACGATGCAGATGCCGAGGCCGAGGATGACGAGACGCGGTCCATTGACGGCGTCGTATCGACCTTTGAGCTCGATGATGCGGCGGAGAAGTGTGTGCTCGGCCTGTCGAAGCGCACGCATCTCACGGGCCGCGGCATCGTGCGCCTGGTTCGCATTGCGCGTACGATCGCAGATGTCGCCGAGAGCGAGCAAGTGACGCAGGACCACGTGCTCGAGGCGGCGATGTATCAGGGAAGGAGGGACCAATGATGGCCGAGGGGACCTTCGAGCTGCATCCAGGTGATGCGTTGTATCCCGAGACTGTTTTGGAGCTTTCTGATGTACCCCAGACGCTCTATGTGCGCGGCAACCCCGAGGTGCTTTCGACACCCGCGCTCTCCATCATCGGCGCGCGCAAGGCCTCGCCGTATGGTCTTGCCGTGGCAGAGCTTGCGGCAAAGGTGGCGGTCGAGGCGGGAGTGACGGTAGTTTCGGGCGGCGCGGTCGGTTGTGACCAGGCCTCGGGTTGGGCTGCGGTCAACGCCGGCGGCAAACACGTCGTGGTGCTGGGGACGGGCGCCGACGTGGTCTACCCGCGTTCGAGCGCGGGGCTTATTATGCGCACGCTCGATACGGGTGGCGCGGTCGTGTCGATCTCTCCGTGGGGCATGGGTCCGCGCAAGTTTGCCTTTCCGCGCCGCAATCGCGTGATCGCGGCCCTGTCGCAAGCCCTCTTTGTTTCCGAGGCGGGTATGCCTTCCGGGACGTTTTCTACAGCCGAGGCTGCTATGGATTTGGGGCGCGAACTTCTTGCCGTACCGGGGTCGATCCTATCGCCCGAGTCGCGTGGCACGAATTACCTCATTGCGAACGGTGCCTGCTGCATCATCGACGAGGAATCTATCGAGATGGCTATCTCACGCATCTACGGCACCCTGCGCTACTCGCGCCCCGATGCTCCCGGCATTGCCGACCTGGATCCAACACAGCAGACCGTGATGCATGCGCTCATCGCCTCTCCGCTCAAGGTCGACGACATCGCGGCGCTCGTCTCGCTCGATGCTGTCGGCGTACTCAAACTCTTGGGTTCGCTCGAGCTCGAGGGCCTTATCGAGCGCATGATGGATGGAAGGTATGCGCCCTCCAAGTTTGCCCTTCACGCCCAGACACCCTTCGGTCACAATGGAAAACGTGTCAATTAGAAAGGTGTTTGCAGATGCAGTTCGATCAGGTGACAGTTATCGGTGGCGGTCTGGCGGGTTCGGAGTGCGCGATCCAGCTGGCAGATCGCGGGTTTGCCGTAAAGCTGTGCGAGATGCGCCCCCAGGTGAGCTCCCCGGCCCACCATACCGATCACCTGGCAGAGCTCGTCTGCTCAAATTCGTTTAAGTCAACCCGTCCGGACTCTGCTGCGGGCTTGTTAAAGGCCGAGCTCGAGCGCATGGGTTCGGTACTGCTCGATTGCGCGCATCGTGCGGCCGTTCCCGCCGGCGGTGCCCTGGCAGTCGACCGCGTCAAGTTTTCCGAGCTTGTCGAGGCCGAGGTTGCCGCCCGACCCAATATTGAGGTCGTGCATGGCGAGGTCACGCAGATTCCCGAGGGCCACGTGGTCATTGCCGCGGGCCCGCTGTGTTCTCCAGCATTGAGCGAAGAGGTCATGAAGCTCGTCGGTGGCGACGCCTTGGCGTTCTTTGACGCTGCCGCGCCAATCGTCGATGCCTCCACGCTCGATATGGACGTGCTGTTTTCGCAGTCGCGCTATGAGGAGCAGGGGAGCGGCGACTATCTCAATGCTCCGCTCAACAAGGAGGAGTACGAGGCCTTTATTGAGGCACTCACCACCGCCGATCGCGTGGTGCTCAAGGACTTTGAGGGTGGTGACCTGTTCCAGGCCTGTCAGCCTGCCGAGGAAGTCGCCCGCACTGGCAAGGATGCCATCCGCTTTGGCGCCATGAAGCCCGTCGGCCTCACCGACCCGCGTACCGGACGTCGCCCTTGGGCGGCGATTCAGCTGCGCGCCGAGAACAAGGAGAAGACCGCCTACAACCTGGTGGGCTTCCAGACCAACCTGACCTTTGGCGAGCAGAAGCGCGTCTTCCATATGGTGCCGGGCTTGGAGAACGCTGAGTTCTTCCGCTACGGTGTCATGCACCGCAATACCTTTGTCGACGCTCCGCACGTGCTCGATGGCACCTTTGCCGTGCCCGGTACCGGCGTGCGCCTGGCCGGTCAGATCACCGGCACCGAGGGGTACATGGAAGCGGTGGCGACCGGTCTGCTCGCGGCACTCAACACCTATGCCGAGGCTATCGGCGCCACGGGCGTCGAGTTGCCGCGTGTGGGCGCCCTGGGTGCGCTCGTGGGCTATGCGACCGATCCTGCCACCGTGGGCTATCAGCCCATGCATGTCAACTTTGGCTTGGTGCCGCCGCTCGAGGATGGTAAGCGCCGCAGCAAGCGTGACCGCTACCAAGCCTATGCGGACCGTGCGCTCGAGGCTCTCGATGCCTATCTGGCCACTCGCCCCGATCTGTTTGGAGGCGACCGGTCATAGCCTTTGACCTGTACGATACCGTCGACTCGTTTATCGCCTACATCGCACGTGTCGAGGGGCTCTCTCCCAATACGGTGACTGCCTATGGATCGCGGTTGGAGCGCTTTGCTGCCTGGTGCGAGCGCGAGGACGTCGACGCGCGCACCGCTGACGTGCGGACCGTTCGCTCCTATTTGGCCGAGTTGTCGCGTGACCAGGTGGCGGCTCGGACCCTTGCGGCGCATCTGTCAGCTATTCGGTCGCTCTATCGTTGGATGGCTGCCGAGGGAATCGTAGAAGGCGATGCGGTCTCGGCCATATCCTCGCCCAAGCTGCCGCGTGATCTACCCGGTGTGCTGACGACCCAACAGGTGGAGGCGCTACTCAAGACGCCTGATACCTCAACACCCGCGGGACTGCGCGATGCGGCGATGCTTGAGCTGCTCTATGCATCCGGCGCCCGTATCTCTGAGCTCTCAGCACTCAATGTGGAGTCCATCGCTTGGTCCGAACGCACGCTGCGCCTGTGGGGCAAGGGGAGCAAAGAACGTATCGTCCCTCTGTATCGTCGTGCGCTCGAGGCGACCCGCACCTATGTCGAGGAGGGGAGACCGGCACTGCTCGCGCAGGCTAAGCGTCGCGATGCCGCAAATGGTCCCCATCCGCTGTTGATATCTGTGCGTGGCAATCGCATGAGTGCTGCCATGCTCAGGCGACGGTTCCATATGCTTGCGGCACTTGCCGGCATTCCTCCCGACATCGCCCCGCATGCGATGCGCCATACCTTTGCGACCGACTTGCTCGAGGGCGGTGCGGACCTGCGCTCGGTTCAAGAGCTGCTGGGCCATGCGAGCCTGTCTACAACGCAGATTTACACGCATCTCACGCCCGATCGGCTCAAACGTGCCGTGGCTCAAGCCCATCCCCGCGGCGAATAGTGGCTGGGACGTCCCGCGCCGCACTCAGGTGTGTGGTTTTGATTGCGGGTTGGCAGGAAGATGCATTCCTGCTATCATTCATCGGGTTGCTTCACGGCAACATGTTTTTATCACGCACGCGCGGCTACTTCATACCGTGGTGCCCGGGCTTTGGTAGCACATGTCCGGGTTGGTTTTGGAGGATGACCCCGCGCGGAGGCAAACCACAGGAGGTTTAACATGGCTACCAAGATTAATATCCGCACCCTGCTCGAGGCCGGCTGCCACTTCGGTCACCAGACCCGTCGCTGGAACCCCAAGATGAAGCCGTTCATCTTCGGTGAGCGCAATGGCATCTACATCCTCGACCTCAAGCAGACCATCCTCGACGCCGACCAGGCCTACACCTTCGTCAAGAACGTCGCCAAGGGTGGCAACGTGCTGTTCGTCGGCACCAAGAAGCAGGCTCAGGAGGCCGTCAAGAACGCTGCTGAGCGCGCCAACATGCCCTACATTAACCAGCGTTGGCTCGGCGGTATGCTGACCAACTTCGTCACCATCCGCTCCCGCATCAACCGCATGGAGGAGCTCGAGGCCATGGTCGAGGACGGCCGCATGGCTGTTCTGCCCAAGAAGGAGCAGGCTGTTCTCGGCAAGGAGCTCACCAAGCTCCAGACCAACCTCGGTGGCGCCCGCGACATGAAGGGTCTGCCCCAGGCTCTCTT
Organism: uncultured Collinsella sp.; assembly: GCA_959027945.1. Lineage (GTDB taxonomy): Bacteria > Actinomycetota > Coriobacteriia > Coriobacteriales > Coriobacteriaceae > Collinsella. The sequence goes on along the minus strand of CAUFRO010000002.1, from coordinate 14,535 downwards.
TGTCATCGACACCAAGCGCGAGGAGAACGCCATCAAGGAGGCTCAGCGCCTGAACATCCCCGTCGTCGCTCTGATCGACACCAACTCCGATCCCGACGAGGTCGAGTACGGCATCCCCTGCAACGATGACGCTATCTCCGCTGTCACCCTTATGTGCGAGCTCATGGCTGACGCCTGCCTCGCTGGCTCCGGCAAGGAGCAGGTCTCCGAGGCCGAGATGGCCGCTGAGCCCAAGGCCGAGTAAATCAGTCTTAGTTAATTCTTTTTCATCTCTTTGAAAGGAAACACAATGGCCCAGATTACCGCCGCTATGGTTAAGCAGCTCCGCGAGATGACCGACTCCCCGATGATGGAGTGCAAGAAGGCTCTCGTCGAGGCTGACGGCGACATGGACGCCGCTGTCGACGTCCTGCGTAAGAACGGCCTTGCCAAGGCTGCCAAGAAGGCTGGCCGTGAGACCAACGAGGGCGCTGTCGCCGCGTTCGTCTCCGAGGATGGCAAGACCGGCGCTCTGCTCGAGCTCTCCTGCGAGACCGACTTCGTTGGCTCCAACGCCAAGTTCACCGGCTTTGCTTCCAAGGTCGCTGAGGTTGTCGCTACCACCGAGCCTGCTGACGTCGACGCTCTGCTCGAGAAGCCGATGGGCGAGGAGACCGTTTCCTCCGAGCTCACCGAGATGATTCACATCATGGGCGAGAACATGAAGATCTCCCGCTTCGCTGCTCGCAAGGCTGAGAACGGCGCGCTCGCTTCTTACATCCACATGGGTGGTAAGATCGGCGTCCTCGTCGAGTTCGCCTTCGAGAAGGCCGAGACCGCTCAGGCTGAGTCCTTCAAGACCTTCGCTCACGACGTAGCCCTTCAGGTTGCCGCCGTCGCCCCGATCTGTGCTACCCGCGATCAGGTTCCGGCCGAGACCGTCGAGCACGAGAAGCAGATCTACATGGCTCAGGCTGCCGAGTCCGGTAAGCCCGAGGCTATCCAGGAGAAGATGGCTGTCGGCCGTCTGGAGAAGTTCTACAAGCAGTCCGTGCTCACCGAGCAGGAGTTCATCAAGGACAGCTCCCTCACCATCAAGAAGTACGCTGAGCAGGTCTCCAAGGAGCTCGGCGACACCATTACCGTCGTTGCCTTTGACCGTCTGGTTCGTGGCGAGTAAATAAGCTCTTGTAGCTGGTAATGAGCAGGCTGTGGGTTTTACTCACAGCCTGCTTTTTCATGGCTCTTCTTAGAGCCTTTGATAGAATGTTGAGAGTTCAATCTAAAGGAGGATCGCTTTGTCCGACATCCGATATAAACGCGTGCTTCTTAAGCTTTCTGGCGAAGCACTGATGGGCGACGGCCAGTATGGCATCGACCCCAAGGTTACTGACCATCTTGCCAAACAGGTCAAGGAGCTGCTCGCCGTTGGCCATGAGGTCGGCGTCGTTGTCGGCGGCGGCAATATTTTCCGCGGCATGGCCGGCGCTGCCGGTGGCATGGAGCGTGCTCAGGCCGACTACATGGGCATGCTGGCAACCGTTATGAACGCGCTCGCCCTGCAGGATGCCTTCGAGCACAACGATGTTCCCTGCCGCGTTATGAGCGCTATCCAGATGAACGAGATCTGCGAGCCCTATATTCGCCGTCGCGCCATCAACCACCTTTCCAAGGGCAACGTCGTTATCTTTGCCGCCGGTTCGGGCAATCCGTACTTTACGACCGACACCGCCGCGGCTCTTCGTGCGTGCGAGATCGGCGCCGAGATTCTGATTAAAGCCACCAAGGTCGACGGCATCTATGACAAGGACCCCGTCAAGTGTGCCGACGCCGTCCGCTTTGACAAGATCACCTATCACGAGGTTCTCGTCCGCGGTCTGCAGGTTATGGATTCCACGGCTACGGCACTGTGCCAGGACAACCGTATGCCGATTTTGGTCCTCAACATCGATGGCGAGGACACCGTCAAGCGCGCGCTCGCGGGTGAGCCCGTCGGCACGCTCGTCTATCAGGAGGATTAAGCATGGCAGAGAACATCACCGCCCATATGGACAAGTCGCTCGAGTCCCTCAAGCATAACTTCTCCAAGGTCCGTACCGGCCGCGCCAATGCCAACATTCTGTCCGACATCACCGTCGATTATTACGGTGTTCCCACGCCGGTCACGCAGGTTGCCGCCGTCAAGACCCCCGAGGCCCACATGCTGCTCATCGAGCCGTGGGACAAGGCACTCATCAATGCTATCGTCAAGGCCATCGGCGCTTCCGATCTGGGTATTACCCCCAACTCCGATGGCACCGTCGTTCGTCTTCCGTTCCCGGCTCCCACTGAGGAGCGCCGTCGCGAGCTCGTCAAGGAGTGCCGCGAGTACGCCGAGCAGGCCAAGGTGTCTATCCGTAACATCCGTCGCGACTTCAACAACAAGCTCGAACGCGATGAGGAGCTCACCGAGGACGATGTCCGTCGCGAGCAGGCCAAGGTCCAGAAGCACACTGATGAGTATGTCGCCAAGGTCGAGGAGCTTCTGAAGGAAAAAGAAGCCGAGGTCATGGAGATCTAAGGTGCAATACGACGAGCATAAACTGGTCGAGTACTTTGCCGACGCCCCTGCGGGCGTCGGTTTTTCCGACCTTGACCTCAATAACATTCCGCACCATATCTCGTGCATCATGGACGGCAACGGTCGTTGGGCCACGTCGCGCGGTCTTGCACGCACTGAGGGCCACAAGGCGGGTATCGTCTCGCTGCGCGAGATCATTACCGCCTGCGTGCGCCTGGGCGTCGACGTGCTTTCTGCCTATGCGTTTTCTACCGAAAACTGGAACCGCCCGCAGCATGAGGTCAACGTCTTGATGCACTTGTTTGCCAAGACGTTCATCGACGAGTTGCCGCTTCTGAAGCGCGAAAACGTGCGCGTTGTCTTTTTGGGTGATATTTCCGCGCTGCCCAAGAAGACCCGCGACGTTTTTGAACGCGGTCTTGCCGAGTGCGCCGATCACACCGGTATGACGCTGGCGCTTGCCGTCAACTACGGCGCGCGTGCCGAGATTACCCGCGCTGTCCGTCAGATCGCGCTCGACGTTGCCGCCGGTAAGATTGATCCTGCCGCAATTGATGACGACATGGTGGCTTCCCACCTCTATACCGCCGGCCTTCCCGATCCTGAGCTTGTGATTCGCACTTCTGGTGAGCTGCGCCTTTCGAACTATCTGCTGTGGCAGGTGGCTTATTCCGAATTCTACGTCACCGATACCTATTGGCCCGACTTTGATCGTTGGGGCCTTGTCGACGCCATTTTGGCCTATCAGGGCCGTGACCGTAGGTTTGGTGGTCTGAGCAAGACCGAGGAGGCTTAATCGTGTCCGATCGTCCCAAGGCAATTGCTCCCAAGACATCTGAGCGCAAGGCTGTCGCTGCGGGAGCGCCCGCAGCGAAGAATGGCACCGGTTCGTGGCTTGCCGGCTTTATCACCCGTGCCGCCGCCGGTATCGTCTATGCCGTTGTCTTTATCCTGTGCCTGGTTTTGGGTATCGTGCCCACTGCCATCTTTGTTTCCGTCATGAGCGGTCTGTGCTGCTATGAGTTTTTCCGTATGACGAGGCTCGATGGCAAGATGGCTAACGAGCGCATGGGTATCGCTGCCGCCGTACTCTTTCCGCTGTCGGCGTTGGGCGATTCGATGTTGCTGAATGCCCTGCTTTTTGCCCTGATGCTCGCTGTGGGCATTTGGTATGTCTGGTCGCCGCGTACCCGCATCTCTGATGTGGCCGTGACGCTCATGGGTCCCATCTACACTGGCTTTATGCTGTCGGCTATCGTGCTGCTGCGCGATGCCGTGCCCGGTTTTGCCGGCGCCCTGCTTTCGGTGGGCGTTTGCGCGTCCCTTTGGGTCTCCGATTCGTTTGCCTACATCGTGGGTAGCCGTATCGGCCAGCACAAGATGGTTCCCAAGATCTCTCCCAAAAAGAGCTGGGAGGGGTTTGTCGGCGGCATCCTGGGCTCGGTTTTGATTTGGCTCATCCTGTGGGCGACGCACTTCTACAAGCTCAGCCTGCCCTATGCGCTGCTGTGCGGCGTGGTCGTGTCCGTTCTGGGCGTTATCGGCGACCTCATCGAGTCGCGCATCAAGCGCGGTGTGGGCGTCAAGGATTCCGGCAACCTTATCCCGGGCCATGGCGGCATGCTCGATCGTAGCGATTCGCTTATCTTCGGCTGCATCACCGCGCAGCTGATGCTGATGATCGGAGGCGTGCTGTAATGTCATTCCAGACGACGTATGGCCCCGATGGACGCCTCCGTGTTGCCATCCTGGGTTGTACGGGCTCTATCGGCACCCAGGCGCTCGATGTGTGCCGCCAGCATGCCGATCGCCTGCAGGTGACGGCGCTGTCCGTTAACTCCAGCACCTCCGAGCTTGTTGCCGCTGCCCGCGAGTTCTCGGTTCCGGCGGTTGCCGTGGCCGATGTCGCTCATGGCGATGACGCCGTGCTGCAGGAGTTGCCCGAGGGAACGAAGCTTGGCCTTGGCGCGCAGGCGGTTTGCGAGCTCGCGCGTCGCGACGATGTCGACTGCGTGCTCGTTGCTATTGTGGGCGCCGCTGGTCTCGAGGCGAGCCATGCGGCCTTGACCTCAAATAAGCGCCTTGCTCTTGCCAACAAGGAGTCCCTCGTCGTCGGTGGCGACTTGCTTATGCCGTTGGCACAACCGGGCCAGCTTATTCCAGTCGACTCTGAGCACTCCGCCATCTACCAGTGCTATCTGGGGGAGAACCCACGCGAGGCTCATTGTATTTGGCTCACCTGCTCGGGCGGTCCGTTCTTTGGCCGCACGCGCGACGAGCTCAATCGCGTGACGCGTGCCGATGCCCTCGCACATCCCACGTGGGCCATGGGCGCCAAGATCACCATCGACTCCGCCACCCTCATGAACAAGGGCCTGGAGCGCATTGAGGCCATGCATCTGTTTAACTGCGACCTCGATTTCATTAACGTGGTCGTGCAGCGTCAGTCCAAGATTCACTCTATGGTCGAGTTTGCCGACGGCTCCGTGATGGCGCATCTCGGTGCTTCCGACATGCGTATTCCCATCCAGTTCGCGTTCTCGTATCCCGAGCGTTGGGATACCCCGGCGCCTCGTATCGATTTCCGCGAGCTGGGGCAGCTCACGTTTGATGCTGCCGACATGGATACCTTCCGCTGTCTGGCACTGGCCGAACGTGCCGGCAAGACGGGTGGCACCATGCCGTGCGTGCTCAATGCCGCCAACGAGGTCGCCGTCGATGCCTTCCTGCACGATGGCTGCAGCTTTACCGATATCGATCGCATTGTGGAATCCTGCATGGATGCCCACGATATGCAGGCGGTCGATTCGTTTGAGCAGCTTCGCGACATCGATGCGTGGGCGCGTGAAAAGGCTGCGCAGGTGCTCGCCGCAACCCGTTCCTAACCCATAAGGATTGCTTTTTCGTTTTATGGATACTGTTCTGAGCGTTCTCTCATCGGTCTTTTGGGGCCTGCTGATGCTTTCCGTCCTCGTGTTTTTGCACGAGGGCGGCCACTTTTTGGCGGCGCGTGCCTGCGGCGTCCGTGTGACCGAGTTCTTTTTGGGCCTGCCGTGCCGCTTTGACATCCATTACACGTCGCGTCGCATTGGAACCAAGTTTGGCGTGACCCCGCTGCTGCTGGGTGGCTACGCTGCCATCTGCGGTATGGATCCGACCGACGTCTCGTGCGCTGATCGCGTGTTCGCGGCTATCTATCGTCATGGTCGCGTGACCGTGGCCGACCTTGCCGCCGAGCTCGAGCTATCCGAGGAGGATGTGCTCGAGGCATGCGCCTTGCTCTTGGGTTGGGGCTCTATCGCGCCTTGGTATGAGGAAGGGGAGAAGCCCTCGCCGAGCTACTATCCCACCAAGTATCAGACGCTGCCGCGAGACGCGGCGGGTTACACCACCTTTGACGGCCGCCGTTTCGATCGAGAGCATGCGACTGCCGAGGGCGATGTGTGGGAGCTGCCGTGCGGCGAGGCTGATTTCTTGGCGCAAGAGCGCTCGCACACTTATCTTGGCCAGGGCTTTCTCAAGCGCGCCTTTATGCTGCTCGCGGGCATTCTCGTCAATATCCTGACGGGTTTTTTGCTCCTTATGAGCATCTATTCCATTACGGGTGTCACCGTGCCGATGGATACCAACGTGATCGGTCAGGTTGACGAGGGGTCTATTGTCGCCAAGGCGGGTATCGAGGGCGGCGACGCGATCCTTTCGGTTGACGGAGTATCGTGCTCTACCTGGATGGACGTTTACGATGCCATCGGCAAGGCTGCCGGTAAGGACGATATCGCCATCGAGTACGAGCGTGACGGCAAGCAGCATTCGACCACGGTTGCGCTCAAAGAGGATGAGCGCCTAGGTGTGTACGCCTCTACGCAGGTGGTCCGTTTAGACCTCATCACGTCGGCTCGCCTGTCTTTCTCCTATGTCGCGCAGACAGCGGAGGGCGTGATGCGCCTACTCCAGCCGCAGCATACGATGGAGATTCTCGACCAGTCCTCGTCGATCGTGGGTATTAGCGTTATGTCCTCACAGGCTGCTGCTGCCGGCCCTGCCACGTTCCTTTCGTTTGCCGCCCTCATTTCGTTCTCGCTTGGCTTTATGAACCTGCTGCCCATCCCACCACTCGATGGCGGCAAGCTGGTCATCGAGATCATTCAAAAGATTGCGGGCCGCGAGCTACCCCTCAAGGTCCAGACGATTGTGAGCTATGTGGGCATCGCGCTCTTTGCGCTGCTGTTTGTCTATATGCTTCGTTCCGACATCCTTCGATTTATTCTGTAGGGGAGTGTTTGGATTGTCTTTATCCCATCCTTTGCCTCGCGAGTTGACGCGCCCCGTGCATGTGGGCGGTGTGCAGATCGGTGGCGGCGCGCCGGTGGTGGTCCAATCCATGACCTGCACCGATACCGCTGATGCCCAGGCAACGCTTGCGCAAGTGTGCGCGTTGGCGCAGGCTGGCTGCGATATCGTGCGTGTGAGCGTGCCCACCGAGGCCGCGCTTGAGGGTTTCCGCACCATCTGTGCCGAGTCTCCGGTGCCAATCGTTGCCGATATCCACTTTAACCACAAGCTGGCCATTGGCGCTGTGGAGGCCGGTGCCGCCAAGCTCCGCATCAATCCCGGTAATATCGGCGATTGGGCCAAGGTCGATGCTGTCATCGATGCCGCGGGTGCTGCGGGCTGCGCAATTCGCATCGGTGCCAACGCTGGTTCGCTTGAGCAGGATATCGCCGAGCGCGACGACCTCACGCAGCCCGAAAAGCTCGTGATGTCGAGCGAGCGCTTCGTCAAGCACTTTGAGGACCGCGGCTTTACGAACATTGTGCTTTCGGCCAAGGCCCATAGCGTGCAAACGACGCTCGATACCTATCGAGCCCTGTCGCGTGAGATTCCCCACGTTCCGCTTCACCTGGGCGTGACGGAGGCGGGGACCAAGCTCCAGGGCACCATCAAGAGCTCTGTAGGCTTGGGTATCTTGCTTTCCGAAGGCATTGGCGACACCATGCGTGTGTCGCTCACAGCCGATCCGGTTGAGGAGCCGCCGGTTGCCTGGGGTATTCTGCAGTCGTTGGGCCTGCGTCGCCGTGGCCCCGAGATTGTCTCGTGCCCCACGTGCGCCCGCTGCCAGGTTAACCTTATTCCCATTGCCGAGGAAGTAACCGAGCGGCTTAAGAACTATACCGCGCCGCTTTCGATTGCCGTTATGGGATGTGCCGTTAATGGCCCCGGCGAGGCTTCTGATGCCGACCTGGGCGTTGCTTGCGGACGTGGTCAGGCCTTGCTCTTTTCGCATGGCCAGATCATTGGTAAAGTAGCTGAGGACCAAATTGTCGACGCGCTTATGGCAGAGGTCGACAAGCTTATTGAGGAGAAATAAATGACCCGAGCAATGTATATGTCTAAGCTCTATGCGCCGACGCTTAAAGAGGATCCGGCGGACGCTGAGCTCGCCAGTCACCGCCTGCTGCTCCGTGCCGGCATGATCCGCAAGGAGGCCGCCGGCCTGTATTCCTACCTGCCGCTTGCCTGGCGCTCGATCCGTAAGATCGAGAACATCGTGCGCGACGAGATGGACGCTGCCGGCGCCCAGGAGCTTATGATGCCTATCATGGTCGACGCCGAGTTGTGGCGCGAGTCCGGCCGCATCGACGCCTATGGCAAGGAGCTTGTGCGCTTTGACGACCGTCATGGTCGCGAGTTCGTCCTGGGCCCCACGCACGAGGAGACCGTCACGGCCCTGGTGCGCAACGAGCTACGCTCCTATAAGCAGCTGCCCGTCAACCTGTATCACATTCAGGACAAGTTCCGCGACGAGTTCCGTCCCCGCTTTGGCCTGATGCGCGGCCGCGAGTTCATCATGAAGGACGCCTACAGCTTCTCCGCCACGCAGGAGAGCCTGCAGGAGGAGTACGACAAGATGAAGCAGGCGTACGCCAATATCTGCGAGCGCTGCTACATCAAGGCTCTGCCCGTCGTCGCCGATTCTGGCGAGATCGGTGGCGATACCTCCGTCGAGTACATGGCTTTGGCTGACGCCGGCGAGGCTTCGCTCGTCTACTGCGACGATTGCGGCTTCGCTGCCGATGACGAGGCTGCAAGCACCAAGGTCGTCGTGACCGAGGGTCCTGGTGACGGTACGCTCACCAAGGTTGAGACTCCGGGCATGGGCACCATTGAGGCTGTTGCTAAGTTCTTTGGGTTCCCCGAGAACGGCACGCGCAAGTCGCTGGCACTCATCGACGCCGAGGGCAAGCCGGTCGTGGCCATTGTTCCGGGCGATCACGAGCTCAACGATTGCAAGGCCGAGCACGTCTTTGGCAAGGGCTATCGCATGATGACCGACGAGGAGCTTCAGGCGAACGGTCTGCACAAGGGCTTTATCGGACCGGTTAACCTGCCCGATGGCATTCGTCTGGTCTGCGACGAGAGCCTGCGCGAGTCCAAACAGTGGGCCTGCGGTGCCAACGAGGTCGATTATCACTTTACCGGTGCCTGCCCCGAGCGCGACTTTACCGTCGATGAGTGGGCCGATCTGGTCACCGTTGTCGCCGGCGACCCCTGCCCGCACTGCGGCAAGCCGCTCTCCGCTGCCCGCGGCATCGAGGTTTCTCAGGTCTTCCAGCTGGGCATCAAGTACTCCGAGGCCATGGGTGCCACCTTTATGGATGAGGACGGCAAGGAGAAGCCGCTCATCATGGGTTGCTACGGCGTGGGCGTGTCCCGCTCGCTTGCTGCCGTCGTGGAGCAGCACAACGACGAGCACGGTATCGTCTGGCCGGTCTCCGTTGCCCCGTACGAGGTCGCGGTGATTCCGCTTGATCCCAAGAAGGAAGAGTGCACTACCGTCTGCGAGCAGATTGTTGATGGCCTGTGTGCCGAGGGTATCGAGGTCGTCGTCGACGATCGCGATGAGCGTCCGGGCTTTAAGTTTGCCGATAACGACCTCATGGGCTTCCCGTATCAGGTGGTTCTGGGCAAGCGCGGCCTTAAGAATGGCACCGTTGAGCTCAAGGACCGTGCTACGGGCGAGCGCGAGGACGTGGCGATCGACGAGGTCGTTGCCAAGGTTGCCGAGCTTGTTAAGGCAGCCCGCCGTTAATCGACGATTTCGCTTGTAGTTCGATATGTGGGACGGCCCCGCATTTCTCCAATCGGGGAGATGCGGGGCCGTCCTATTATCTTGTAGCATCCTCGATATCTAAAAGGAAAACCCCACAGCCCATGCGAGCTGCGGGGTTTTCCATTATGCCTCCGATGCGAAATAAATCGCTCAGATATTACTGATAATCGACGACGTCGATCCAGTTCTTCAGGAACTCATCGTTCACGTTGCGCTTACGAGCGAGCTCGGAAGCGGCGACGATGCTCGTCCACTGACGCACGACCTGCATGGGCATGTCGGCACGGTCGCAGTAGAGCTCCAGGTAGGCCTCGGCCTGGTCCTTGCTGTTGAGGGCAAAGAGCAGGTAGGTGGTGGCAACGTCGGCAGCAGGGGAGCCCTGGGTGGCGTGTGCCCAGTCGCACACATAGAGCTGGCCGTCGTCGCCGACGATGACGTTGGAGGGGTTGAAGTCGCCGTGGCAGACCTTGAACTCCTTGGTCATGCCGTCCAGACGCTCCTGAAGGTTGTAGCGCGTGGTGGCATTGAGCTGATCAAGGCTGTCGATCATGCGGGCGAACTTGTCGCGCTGACGGTTGAGCAGCGGGGAGGTGTAGCCGTGGATCTCGATCTGGAGGTCGACGAACATCTCGAGGTACTCACCAAAGCGCTGGGGCTCGGCAGTCATCTTCTCGGCAAGGGTGGTGCCCGGAACCTTCTCGGTCACGAGCGCCCAGCCGTTGGCGTTCTCGAGCTGGGAAACCTCGAGAGCCTTGGGGCTGCGGATGCCGCACTCATTGATGCGGGCAAGATTCAAAGCCTCGTTGAACACGTCGGAGACAGGCTTGGTCTCGTTAAAGACCTTGACGATCTTGTCGCCCAGGTCGTAAACGACCTTGTTGCCACGGCGGACGAGCTCGGTCTTGGAATCGGGTAGCAGCATGGTTGCATCCTTTCAACGATGCGATAGAAGCGACGGCGGGGGTGTGTGAAACACCCGTGCACCCCCGCCGCAAAAAACCGTGCTAAAAACTAGCAGACGGCGTAGTCCTGGGGCTCGCGGCCGTAGTAGGCGTCCAGGTAGAGCTCCTTGATCTCGCTCATGAGCGGGTAGCGCGGGTTAGCGCCGGTGCACTGGTCGTTGAATGCCTGCTCGGTCATCTCGTCGAGGGTGTCGAGGAAGTACTGCTCGTCAACACCGTAGTCGGCGATGGTCTTCTTGACACCGATGAAGTCCTTGAGCTCCTCGAGCTTCGTGATGAAGTTCTCGAAGACCTCCTTGTCGTCCTTGCCCTCGATGCCGCAGTACTTGGCCATCTCGGCGTAGTTGTGCAGCGCGTTGGGGTAAGGATACTGGGAGAAGGTACCCATCTTGACGGGAGCCTCAGCGGCGTTGTAGCGCATGACGCGGGTCAGGATGACGGCATTAGCGATGCCGTGGGGCAGGTGATGGAAAGCGCCGAGCTTGTGAGCCATGGAGTGGTTGAGGCCCAGGAAGGCGTTGGCGAAGGCCATACCGGCCATGCAGGAGGCGTTGTGCATCTCCTCGCGGGCGTGCGGGTCCTTGGCGCCGTTCGTGAAGCTGGAGGGCAGGTTCTCAAAGACGAGCTTGGCAGCGCGCTCGGAGAGGCCCTTGGTGTAGTCGGAAGCCATGATGGAGACGTAGGACTCGATGGCGTGGGTCATGACGTCGATGCCGGAGGCAGCGGTCAGGCCGCGCGGGGCGGTCATGCAGTTGTCGGCGTCGACGATAGCCATGTTGGGGAGCAGCGCGTAGTCGGCGAGCGGCCACTTGATGCCGGTCTCCTTGTCGGTGATGATGGCGAACGGCGTGCACTCGGAGCCGGTACCCGAGGAGGTCGGGACGGCGACGAAGTAGGCCTTCTTGCCCATCTCGGGGAAGGTGAAGATACGCTTGCGGATGTCCATGAAGTCCATGGCCATGTCCTCAAACTTGCACTCGGGGTGCTCGTACATCATCCACATGATCTTGCCGGCGTCCATAGCGGAGCCACCGCCGACGGCGATGATCACGTCAGGCTCAAAGAGAGCCATCTGCTTGGCGCCGCGACGTGCGCACTGCAGCGACGGATCGGGCTCGACGTCGTAGAAGCAGTCGTGGGCGATGCCCATCTCGTCGAGCTTGGCCTCGATGGCGCGGGTGTTGCCATTCTTGAAGAGGAACTGGTCGGTGACGATGAAGGCGCGCTTCTTGCCCATGACGGTACCGAGCTCGTCGAGGGCGACGGGCGTGGAACCCTTCTTGAAGTAGACCTTCTCGGGAGCGCGGAACCACAGCATGTTCTCACGGCGCTCGGCCACAGTCTTAACGTTGATCAAGTGCTTCACCCCAACGTTCTCGGAGACGGAGTTGCCGCCCCAGGAGCCGCAGCCCAGGGTCAGAGACGGCTTCATGCCAAAGTTGTACAGGTCACCGATGCCGCCGTGCGAGGACGGGGTGTTGATGACGATACGGCAGGCCTTCATGACGTGCTCGAACAGGCTGATCTTCTCGGCCTGGGCGGGGTGCACGTACAGAGAGGCGGTGTGGCCCGGGCCACCGGCGAGCACCAGGTGCTCGGCCTTGTCGACGGCCTCCTGGAAGTCCTTGGCGTGGTACATGGCCAGGACCGGGGAGAGCTTCTCGTGGGAGAACTCCTCCTTGGCGGGGTCAGTGGAGGTGACCTCGGCGATCAGGATCTTGGTCTTGGCGGGAACCTCGATGCCGGCGAGCTCGGCGATCTTGGCAGCGGCCATGCCGGGGATGCGGTGATCGAGAGCGCCGTTCTTGAACATGGCGGCACGCAGGGCCTCCATCTCGGCACCCTGCTTGACGAAGTAGCAGCCGCGCTTCTGGAACTCGGCCTTGACCTGGTCATAGATGCTGTCGATGACGGTCACGGACTGCTCGGAAGCGCAGATCATGCCGTTATCGAAGGTCTTGGAGTGGATGATGGAGTTGACGGCGAGCAGCACGTCGGCGGTGTCGTCGATGACGACCGGGGTGTTACCGGCGCCAACGCCCAGGGCGGGCTTGCCCGAGGAGTAGGCGGCCTTGACCATGCCCGGGCCACCGGTGGCGAGGATGATGTCGACGTCGCGCATGACCATGTTGGTCAGCTCGATGGAGGGGACATCGACCCAGCCGATGATACCCTCGGGGGCGCCGGCCTTGACGGCTGCGTCAAGCACGAGCTTGGCGGCGGCGATGGTGCACTTGGCGGCAGCCGGGTGCGGGGAGATGATGATGGCGTTGCGGGTCTTCAGGCTGATCAGCGTCTTGAAGATCGCAGTGGAGGTGGGGTTGGTCGTCGGGATGACGGCGCCCACGATACCGATAGGCTCGGCGATCTTGGTGATGCCGTAGGCCTCGTCGCGCTCCAGGACACCACAGGTCTTGGTGTTCTTGTAAGCGTTGTAGATGTACTCTGCGGCGTAGTGGTTCTTGATGACCTTGTCCTCAAGAACGCCGCGGCCGGTCTCCTCGATGGCCATCTTCGCCAACGGGATACGAGCCTTGTTGGCGGCCATGGCGGCCTCATAGAAGATCTTGTCGACCTGCTCCTGCGTGTACGTAGCAAAAAGCGCCTGGGCCTCTCGCATCTGAGCGAGCTTGGCCTCAAGCGCTTCTACGTTGTCCACAATTGCGGGAGTAGTGTTTTCCGGTGACTTTTTCACCATTTGTGTCTCCTTGCGATCGGAGATTTACCCTACGTCTTGCATGATAGCAAGAAATTATTCGGCGAACGGTCAGATTCCTCTAAAAGGCACACTAAAACGCTTCAATAAACTGAAACGTTTTAACTAGAACTATCTGCCCGCTGCATCTCCCCGCTTATCCCCGCTTACCGCTTATTGGGGACAGACTTACATGAGTGCTTTCACTCATTTGGGACAGACATCGTTTTGTCATTTTGCCGTTCCGGGCCTGTTATTGCCGCTTATTGGATATAAATAGGTTGCAGGCTCAGCATTTCGCGTTGCTTCTCTCCTTTTAGGTGTTGCCTGAACAGTTTTGAAAGGAGAGATTATGCCCCGATGCGCCCGCCCCGTTTCGATCACCGGCTATTACCACGTCTTTGACCGCGGCAACTCCAAACAGATTATTTTTGAAGATGACTCCGACCGTTATCGTTTCTTATCGGATATCTCGGACAGGTTTGCGCGCCATGAAGTGGCGGTGTTGGCTTGGTGCCTTATGGACAATCACTTCCATTTGATGGTTGATGACCCATTTGACAACCTTTCAAAGGCAATGCAGTGTGCGCTGACGGCGTATGCCAAGTATTTCAATGGGAAAACGGGGAGAACAGGCCATCTGTTTGACAATCGCTATTCACGGGTCGCGGTTGAGTCGGACACGCAGGCGGTACAGCTGCTCGATTATATCCATCTCAATCCCGTGAAAGGTGCGCTCGACTCGCTCGAGGCGTACCGCTGGTCAAGCTACAAGGCATATCAGCTGGGCTATGATCCCTTTGACATCTGTGATGCGGCCCCTATGCTCGATATTGTCGGTGGCTCCCGTTGCTATTGCGAGCATCTCGAGGAAGTTGCCGGGCGCATCTGGTCAATGGAGGTTCTTCCACGCCCCGAACGCGATGCCTGTCTGCTGAGGCTCAGGCGGGCGCATCTCACGGTCAAGCAAATTGCCCGTATCACCGGCATCGGCGCTACAAGCGTAACCAAGGCCACCGCGGGCTGGAACGAGGCGGCGTGAGGCAGGGGCCGAACCGCTGCTGGCATGCGTTACGTCTGTCCCCAATGCGTGAAAACACTCATGTAAGTCTGTCCCCAATGAGTGCAAAAAAGCGCCCTCCGTAGGGGAGAGCGCCTTTGGTAAGTTCTATGTGAACGCGAGGTCTTTGACCCGGAGAGTCCGAGGTACTTGTTGGTAAGACCTTAT
>CAUFRO010000001.1 GCA_959027945.1 uncultured Collinsella sp. | reverse complement strand
AGGCCCGATTTTGCCTCTTGACAATGTCCTGCTCATATTAAAAGGAACGTCCCCAAGTGCCAACAACGGCGACGCCAATGTTTTGGCGAAGTCAGCGAAAACGCCCCTAAGCGAGCAAGGTGACGTGAAAGAGGAGGGCATTGACCTTCTGGTCATGCCCGACGATTGAACGTCAGATTGCCGCTTAGGGGCGTTTGCAGCGTCGAGCAGTTACGCGGTTCGTAGAACCGCGTAACTAACAAATGAGCATTGCGTCACCAAAGCTGAAGAAGCGGTAACGTTCTTCGATAGCAGCGGCGTAGGCATCCATGATCTGGTCGCGGGTGGCAAGCGCGCTCACGAGCATCATGAGCGTAGAGCGCGGCACGTGGAAGTTCGTGATCAGCGCGTCGACCACGTGATAAGTCGAGCCAGGCATGAGGTAGAGCTGCGTCGTCGCGTTCTCGCGCACCACGATGTCACCGCGGCCGAGCGTGTCGGCGCCGTCCTCACGGCCCTCAAAATAGCGCGCCGTCACGGCCGGATCAGACACCGGCGCGTCCGCGTCAAACGCACTCTCAAGCGAGCGCACCGCGGTGGTGCCGACGGCGATCACGCGATGCCCCTCGGCCTTCGCCTTATGCACGGCGTCGACAACCTCCTGCGATACGTGGTAGCGCTCGGTGTGCATCACGTGCTGTGTGGGGTCGTCCTCCTCCACCAAACGGAAGGTATCGATGCCGACCTCGAGCTCGACAGCGGCAAACTTCGCACCCTTGGCCTCGATGGCGGCCATGAGCTCGGGCGTAAAGTGCAGACCCGCCGTGGGAGCGGCAGCCGAGTGCTCCTCCTTCATAGCGTAGACGGTCTGGTACTTCTCGGGGTCGCCCTCGTAGTCGGTAATGTAGGGCGGCAGCGGCACGTGGCCGGCGGCGTGAATGGCCTCGTCGAGCGTGCGCGGCTCGCCAGCGGCATTGCAGCCGGCCGGCTCAAAGCGCACCAGACGGCCGCCGCGGCTATCGGTGACAAAGTCGACGACCTCGGCCGTCAGCACCACGGGAGCCCCCTCGGGTGCATGGGCGCCGCCCGCACGATACTCAATCTGAGCACCGGGCTTCAGGCGCTTTCCCGGCTTGACCAGGCACTCCCAAACGTGACCCAGCGGGTCAAAATCCTCGCGGCGCTTGAGCAGCAGCGTTTCGACCACGCCGCCCGAGCCCGTCTTGCGACCGATAAGACGGGCCGGCATCACGCGCGTCTGGTTGATGACGAGCACGTCGCCCGGCTCGATATAGTCGATGATGTCACGGAAGATGCGGTGCTCAACGGTGCCGCCGTGCTCCAGCGGCGTTCCCGCCTGGGAGCCTTTGCGATCAACCACCAGCAGGCGGCAGGAGTCGCGCGGATCGGCAGGAGCCTGTGCAATCAGTTCCTCAGGAAGGTTGTAGTCAAAATCATCGGTACGCATAGACACGTCGGATACTCCTTATATAGCTAAAGTCCGCCCTACATCCTAGCAGGCTGCCAGCCCAAAAGAACTACTTTTTGGACGCTTTGCGCTCGTCGCGGATGCGGGCGCGGTCCATGGCCGCCTCGACGGCCGAGAATCGGCAGCCGCAGTAATTCTGCCGGTACATGCCCAGCTCGCGCGAACGACGCGTGGCCTCGGGGTAATACGGACGAAAATCGCGAATCACCGGAGTGAGACCGCGGGCGGCAGCCAGACGCTCCAACACATCATTGCAGGTGTCGAACAGCTGGTACGGCGAGACGGCGAGCGTCGTGCCCACAAACTCAAACCCGCGCTCCTGGGCCACGCGGCACGCCTCGGCCAAGCGCAGGGCATAGCACGCGCGACAGCGACGAGGCCGATCGGCACCCAGCGGTGCCACGCCGGCCTCCCAGCGCTCACGGTCCTCCCCCGCCTCGATAAGCTCGATGTCGCCATCGGCACACCACCGACGCAGCTCGTCTAGGCGACGCTGCCATTCATCGCGCGGTTGAATATTGGGGTTGGTCCAGCAAATCGTGGGCTCAAACCCCTCCTCGCGCAGCAGGCGAACCGGCTCAAGCGAGCATGGTGCACAGCACGCATGCAGCAACAACGACTTCATCGACATCTCCTCACCCAAAAAAGCGCACGCCAAAGGACGTATCCTCGCAGGCAAAAATGCGGCGGTCGCGCAAAATGGTACGCACGTAATACCAGTCGCCTACACAGCCCGACAAATGCAAGCCGGCCGCCAGATAGCACAGCAGCGGATAGCCCGAGAACGCAAATCCCAGGGCAAACGCCGCCGTCACAACAACCGTCGGCGCCAGGCAAATTGCCATATACCGCCGGCGCGAATACACAATCCCCTCGGCGCAGGCATAGATCATCGCCGTCTCGCGATTCGCCCCAAAGGTCACCTTCGCGCCCGCAGGCGCCAGCAGCTTAAAGAACACCGCGTGCACCAGCTCGTGCACGGCGAACGACGCCATTGAGATCGCAGCCAAGCCGACTATCCAGCCCACAACAGTCATCCAGCCGCCCGCGTCAGCCGCATCCAGATCCGCAGGCCCGCCCAGCAGCATAAACACCGGCACCAGGCACACGGCAAACACGCCGACGACGACCATCCCCCACACGAAGCAAGCGTGCAGAAAATCCTCGTCTTCAAACGCATGTATGTTGGAAATCTCATTCATAGCATCTTAGGATAGCGCCCCTGCCACGCACCCGCCCGCATGTGCGATAATGTCGAACGATATGCACGAATTGACCACTGCGTCGCCAGGCCTTGCGCCCGGCCGCGCTCTCACCATATGCGAAGGAGTCCCATGGCATCCAAATACTCCATGAACGACCGTCCCAGCTGGCCTCGCCGCGCCATCGTTACCGCCGGCGAGCCCTACGGCAACAAGGGCCTTCACTTTGGCCACGTTGGCGGCGTCTTTGTCCCTGCCGACTTCTTCGCCCGCTTCCTGCGCGACCGTCTGGGCCGCGAGAACGTCATCTTCACCTCGGGCACCGACTGCTACGGCTCGCCCATCATGGAGAGCTACCGCAAGCTCAAGGAGAACGAAGGCTACGACAAGTCCATCGGCGAGTATGTCGAGTCCAATCACTCCCGCCAGGCCGCGACCCTCAACAACTACAACATCAGCTGCGACATCTACGGCGGCTCGGGCCTTGAGCCGGCTGCGCAGATTCACAACGAGGTGACCGCCGAGATTATCAAGCGCCTGCACGAGCGGGGCACCATCTCCAAGCGCTCCACGCTGCAGTTCTACGATGCCAAGGCCGGCACGTTCCTCAACGGCCGTCAGGTGATCGGCCGCTGCCCCATCCAGGGCTGCAAGTCCGAGAAGGCCTATGCCGACGAGTGCGACCTAGGCCACCAGTTTGAGCCCGAGGAGCTCATCGCGCCCAAAAGCCAGCTCACCGGCGAGGTGCCCGAGCTGCGCCCGGTCGACAACCTCTACTTCGACCTGCCGGCCTACCTCGACTTTATGAAGACCTACACCGCCAAGCTCGCCCAGAACCCGCAGGTTCGCTCCGTGGTCTCCAAGACCATGGAGGAGTGGCTGCTGCCGGCCCAGCTCTACATCCAGAACAAGTTCCGCGAGGCCTTCGATGCCGTCGAGGATCAGCTTCCTGAGCACACCGTGCTGGAGCCCGAGGGCAACAAGAGCAGCTTTACCGTCACCTTCCCCAGCTGGAAGGAGCGCGACGACGCCCACGCGGTGCTCGCCAACGGCGGCGTGCGCTTCCGCAGCGGCAAGGCGCTCGTGCCCTTCCGCATCACCGGCAACATCGACTGGGGCGTTCCGGTTCCCGAGGTCGACGGCGTGACCGACGTCACCTGCTGGTGCTGGCCCGAGAGCCTGTGGGCGCCCATCAGCTATACGCGCACCGTGCTCGCGCGCGATGCCAAGGCCGCCGGCGTGACCGAGGGCGTCGCCGCCCAGGATGCCGCCCTCATGGGCGAGCCCGCCGCCGACTCCACGCAGGTGCCCGCACCCACCTACCAGCACAGCTCGCTCGACTGGCGCGACTGGTGGTGCTCTGACGACGCTCAGATTTACCAGTTCATCGGTCAGGACAACATCTATTTCTACTGCATCGCGCAGACCGCCATGTGGGAGGCCCTGGGCTGGGACCTCACGCAGAGCACCGTCAGCGCCTGCTACCACCTGCTCTACATGGGCAAAAAGGCCAGCTCGTCTTCGCAGACGCCTCCCCCGCCGGCAGACGACCTGCTCAACCACTACACCTGCGAGCAGATGCGCGCGCACTGGCTGTCGCTCGGCCTGTCCGAGAAGCCGGTGAGCTTTAGCCCCAAGGCATACGACACCCGCGTGACCGGCAAGGACAAGGACGGCAACGAGGTGCGTGCCTGCGACGACAAGCGCGTCATCGATCCGGCCCTTAAGGAGAGCGCCCTTTTGACCGGCGTCTTCAACCGCCTGGCCCGCAGCTGCTTCTACGGCGTCGCCGTCAAGGAGGGCGACGAGAGCCCCTATCGCAACGGCTGCATTCCCGCCGGTGCCGCCTCTGCTGCCGTGGTCGAGGCTGCCGAGCAGGCCGCCCTTGCCTTTGAGCAGGCCATGTACAAATTCGAGACGCACCGTGCGCTCGCCGTGTGCGACGACTACCTGCGCGCCGCCAACAAGCGCTGGAGCGACGCCTCCAAGGCCGCCAACAAGCTCGAGGGCGAACCAGCCAACGCCGCCATGACGCAGGCCCTGGTCGACGCCTTTGCCGAGCTGCGCGTGGCGACCGTGCTCATGCATGGCATCGTCCCGGCCGGCTGCGAGCTCATCTGCGAGTACTTCGACATCAACCCGGTCGCCTTCTTTAGCTGGGACAACATCTTTGCCTCCACGGACGAGTTTATGGAGAGCCTGGGCGAGAAGCCCGGCAAGCACCGCGTAAAGCCGCTGCCCCCGCGCTTCGACTTCTTTAGCAAGCACGAGAGCCAGTACTAATAACACTCGACATGTAATGGAATGGGAAGGAAAGACGGATGTCTAAGCCGCGTCGTCGTAAGCAGAAAAAGCAGGTCAAGGCCGAGCTCAAGCTCAGGCAGTTTACCGCTACCGAGCTTTCCGACCAGCTTGCCGCCCAACACTCCGCCGCCGACCTGCCGCGTTTTATGGTCGACACGGTCGCCGGCGCCTATGCCCCCGCCGATGCCGAGCTCATGATCGAGGGCTTTGGCGCCGCGGCCACACGACCGGTCACGCTGCGCGCCAACACGCTCAAGGCGACCGCCGAGGACATCGCCGCCGCGCTCGACGAGGCCGGCATCGCCCACCATCCCGTTACCTGGTACCGGGATGCCTTCATCCTGCCTGAGGCCCAGGTTTCCGACCTGTGGGATCTCGACATCTACCGCGATGGCAAGATCTACCTGCAAAGTCTGTCGTCCATGATGCCGCCGTTGGTCCTGGGCGCCCAGGCCGGCGAGGACATCCTGGATATGTGCGCAGCCCCCGGCGGTAAGACGACGCAGATCGCCGCCCTCACGCAGGGACAGGCGCACCTCACCGCCTGCGAGATGAGCATTCCCCGCGCCGAGAAACTCGAGTCCAACCTCCACCGTCAGGGCGCCAAAAACGTGCCCGTCATGCGCATCGACGCGCGCGAGCTCGACGAGTTCTTCCGCTTTGACCGCATCCTGCTCGACGCACCCTGCACCGGCACGGGTACTGCCATCAGCGGCAACGAGAAGAGCCTGCGCGGCCTGACCGAGCAACTGCTCAACAAATGTGCCCGCTCGCAGCGCGCGCTTCTTGATCGCGCCATGGGTGCCCTCAAACCGGGCGGCACGCTCGTCTATTCCACTTGCTCGATCTTGCCGCAGGAAAACGAGGACGCCCTGCAAGAGGCCCTCGACAAGCACATGGACTGCGAGCTTATCCCCCTTAACGGCACGCCGAGCGAAAGCGAAGCACGCCGCGCCCAGGAAGCCGGCGAGGAGCCGCACATCGAGAGCAACGCCCTCACCGAGGCCATCGCCGCCGGCCACGTCTCGGCCATCGCCAACGGCCTGCCCGGCACACTCACCATTCCGCCCAGCCGCGACTTTGAGGGCTTCTACATCGCCCTGATCCGAAAACGCAGCTAGCGCACGGACCAAAAACTCAACAAGCTATCTCCGTGCGCGTTTGTCCTGCTGGTCGCGGTGTTGCTTAAGGGCCGCGCGCTCCTTGCGCTCGGCCCTTTTGCCCTTAATGGCCGTGACCGCAAAGTAGATGACCGCGGCGGCAACGATTGCGCCCACACACAGGCCAATCGAGCCCAACATTGCTGTGAAATCCATACCGCGTCACCTCTCTTTTAAACGGGACATTCAAGATAGCACCTCGATACCCGCCACCACAGCTCCTTCACGTTCGACGGCCTTTGAGTCTAACGGACGGCGCGGCGGGGAAAAATCAACTCGTCAAACGATTTAGCATTCGCAACTCCGGCTGCATTGTGCCGGCAACCATCACGTAGAATCGAGCCTCCATGGATAGCCTCAACGATCTAAACGAGCGCGTCGACGCCTTCGTCGGCACCAGCTCCTTCGACACGCCCTGCGCACCCAACGACCAAGCCCCCATCGATGTTCCCGCCGAGGTTCACGAGGACATCGTCGCCTCGGTCGATTTCTCTGAGGTCGAGCTTGCCGACGAGTTCACCGAGCCGCAGGTAGCCGTCACCCCCAATGGGCTACTCCCCATGGAGCCGCTGCCCATCGACGGGCGTCTGCGCAAGGCGGCCCTTCGCATGCCCGACGAAATCGAGGAAGCCAGCGGCTTTACGCTCTTCGGTCGTCGCATCAAGTCGCTCATCTATACCACCGACGTCGCGGTCATCCGTAACTCCAACGCCGATGCCGTCTTTGCGGTCTACCCCTTCACGCCGCAGCCGGCCATTACGCAGGCGCTGCTGACCGTCGCCGAGTGCCCGGTCTTTGTGGGCGTGGGCGGCGGCACCACCACCGGTAAGCGCTCCGTACAGATGGCGGCCGTCTCCGAGATGCAAGGCGCGGCAGGCTGCGTCGTTAACTCCCCCGCTACCGCCGAAATGGTCGAGCACATCACCAACATGGCGGACATCCCCGTCATCGCTACGGTCGTGCGCTGCGACGACGATGCGCATGCCAAGGTTCGCGCCGGAGCCAAGATCCTCAACATCGCCGCCGGCAAGAACACGCCGCAGGTCCTGCGCGAGCTGCGCGAGCACTACCCCAACCTACCGCTCATCGCACCGGGCGGCAAGACGCCCGAGAGCATCCGCGAGACCATCGCGGCCGGCGCCAACGCCATCATCTGGACGCCGCCTTCGGCCCAGCAGCTGCAGACCGACATGATGCAGCGCTATCGCAAGATGAAGGAAGACGCCACGCCCGTTATTTCGCGCGAAGATGTGCCCATCATCGATCAGGTCGCAGCCGCCGAGGTCAGCCAGGTCGAGAACATGAATCCCGACGTACCGATTCCCGACGAGGTCATCGAGCGCGTCGCCTCGATTCACGATCACATTGAGGAGCGACGCGCCAACCGCGGCCTCAAGCCATCGCTCCACGGCTTCTTCTTCCGCGGCAAGAAACGCTAACCGCAACAGCAAGGCCCGCCCCACAAACGTGAGGCGGGCCGTTTTCGTTTGAGCAATCACGCAGCGACGTGATGAGCCAAGTTAATCCACGCGCTTGTCGCCCATAAAGAAGAGCGCCACCGTACCAGGTCCGGTATGCGAGCCAATCAGAGTACCGATGTTATTGATCTCAATCTTGCCTTTAAGCTGCGGAATCTGTTCCTCGATCAGCGCCGCAACTGCCTCGGCATCCTCGCGGCACGCCGAGTGCGACATGACGCACTTACCCGAATAATCCGCACCGTCCTGCACGTGTGCCATCATGGTCTTAGCCATCTCGGAAATCGCGCGCTTCTTAGTGCGAATCTTCTCACGTGGCGACAGCCCACCTTCGCAATCGACCGTCATAAGCGGGCAAATCTTAAGCGCCGTGCCGATGATCGCACTCGCAGCCGAAATGCGACCGCCTCGTAGGTAGCTCGACAGATCGGTCGAGAAGAACCAGTGGTGCAGGTTGAGTTTGTGCTCCTCGATCCAGGCAGCCGTCTCGTCGAGTGAAGCCCCGCTATCGCGCACGTCGGCGGCATATTCCAGCAACAGGCCAAAGCCCGAAGACGCCGCCAGCGAATCGATGACGCGCACCTTGCCGCCCTGGGGATAGCGATCCGCGAGCATCTGCGCCGCAACGCAGGCCGATCCATACGTGCCCGAAATACCCGACGACAACGCCAGGTGCAGCACGTCTTTACCCTCGGCAACAAACGGCTCCCAAAACTCCTCGTACTCACCCACGCTCACCTGAGACGTCTTGGGCATGGCGCCCGCGGCAATCTGGGCAAAAAACTTGTCCGGCGTAATCGACTGATACAGATCGTCCGTATGGACAACATCGTCGATCTCGTAATGAAAACACACGACAGGGATATTGCGCGACGCAAAGAACTCACGGGTTCGGTCGGCGGCGGATTCACAGGTCAGGACAAAATCACTCATATGAGGCTCCTTACTCATTGCTGCACAAATTATCGCACAGTGAGCCTACATACGGTACATATGTCCACTATTTACCAAATCGAACCAAAAATAGCGAACATCTTTACCACCATCGTCTCCACCGACCCCACGCATAAATATCTGAGAAAACCCCCTCTGTCGTCTCCACTCAACCGACACATCTACCTTCACTAAATCGATTTACCAAACCGTTCAGCCGACAATTCAGCCGCTGGCGCAAAATGGAAACAAAAGCGGCGCATACTGATAAACGTTTGACGCTGTTTATCAGTTTTACCAGCCCCATCGGAAGGTGTTTCATGGTCGCATTCGATCGCAATCCGCAAGATTTCAAGTATCTGCGCCTGCTGTCGAGACAGTTCCCCACCGAACAATCCGCGTTTACCGAAATTATCAACCTCTCGGCCATCCTCAACCTACCCAAGGGCACCGAGCATTTTATGAGCGACGTGCACGGCGAGTACGAAGCCTTTATGCATATCCTCAATAACTGCTCGGGCGTGGTGCGCGAGCATGTCGACGAAATCTTTGGCGACACGCTCTCCTTTGACGAAAAGGGCGATCTTTGCACGCTCATCTACTACCCGCGCGAGAAAATCGACCTGGTCCGCAGGCAGCACGAGGACTCGCCCACCTGGTACAAGACAATGCTCGACCAGCTCATCATGGTCGCCCGCTCGCTTTCGAGCCGCTACACGCGCTCCAAAGTGCGCAAGGCCATCCCGCGCGACTACGCCTACATCATCGACGAGCTGCTGCACACGCATCCGGACGAGAACAACTATCGCGTGCGCTATCACGAGCGCATCGTGGAATCCATCCTGGAGACCGCGAGCGCCGATGACTTTATCGAGTCGCTCGCCTCACTCATCAAACGCCTAGCCGTCGACCACCTGCACTTGGTGGGCGACATCTTCGACCGCGGCGGTGGCGCGGCCAAGATTATGGACCGCCTGCTCACCTACCATTCGCTCGACATCCAGTGGGGCAATCACGATCTGCTGTGGATGGGCGCCGCGGCCGGCGAGCCGGCGTGCATCGCCACGGTCCTGCGCAACAACCTGCGATACGACAACTACGAGATCCTCGAGAACGACTATGGCATCTCGCTGCGCGAGCTCGTTGCCTTCGCCGATGCCACCTACACCGCCGGCGAGTCCATCACCCCGCTGATCAAGGCCATCAACGCACTGCTCTTTAAGCTCGAGGGCCAGATTATCCAGCGCCATCCCGAGTTCGATATGACCGACCGCCTGTTGCTCGACAAGATCGACCACAAAACCGGCACGGTCACGCTCGCCGACGGCAGCGTGTGGCCGCTCACGACCAACGACTTCCCCACCGTCGACCCGGCGGATCCCTACACGCTCACGCCCGAGGAGCAGCACATCATCGACAAACTCGTGTCCGAGTTCGTCACCGCCGATCACCTGCATCGCCATATCGATTTCCTCTATACCCACGGCTCGATGTACAAGGTCACCAACGGCAACCTGCTGTTCCACGGCTGTGTGCCGCTCAACGAGGACGGCACCTTTAGCAGCATGAACTGCCTGGGCACCTGGCACGCCGGTCGCGATTATTTCGATTTTTGCGACCACATCGCCCGCCGCGCCTGGCGCATGGGCGACCGCGACGCCCTCGACTGGATGTGGTACCTGTGGATCGGCTTTAACTCGCCGGCCAGCGGGCGTCTGGTGCGCACCTTTGAGCGCGCCTATATCGCCGATAAAAGCACCTGGGTCGAGCCGATGGATCCGTACTACACACTCACCACGTCGCCCTCGGTCTGCGATGACATCATGCACGAGTTTGGCGTCGTCCCCATGGCTTGCTCGCCGACCGGTCACATCATTAACGGCCACACCCCCGTTAAAACCACCAAGGGCGAACAGCCCATCCGCGCCGACGGCAAACTGCTGGTCATCGATGGTGGCTTCTGTCGCGCCTACCATCCCAAGACGGGCATCGCCGGCTACACGCTTATCTCCAGCTCGCGCGGTTGCCGCCTCAAGTCGCACCAGGCCTTTACGACGGTTGCCGAGGCGCTCACCCGCAACGTGGACATTGCGAGCGAGACCAACCGCTTTGACCAGGCCGACCGTCGCCGCATGGTGAGCGATACCGATTCCGGCGCCAAGATCCGTGGCCAGATCCAGGACCTGCGCCAGCTGCTCGATGCATATAGAAACGGTGCTATCGAGGAGCGCGCCTAGCCCCGCCCGCGGGGATTGGCTAAACTTGCTGAGTTTGTCATCCCCACGGCGTCCCGGCGCCACCTAAAGGCAGGTACCATGCAAAAGCTCCTTGCGCAGATCATGAAGTTCGGTGTCGTCGGCGTCATTGCCACTGTCATCGACTTCGGCATCATGAATCTGCTCCACTACGGTCTGGGCCTCAACATCCTGATCGCCAACACCAGCGGCTTTATCATCTCGCTTATCTTTAACTACGTCGCGAGCATGAAGTACGTGTTCGCGCACAAGGAAGGCATGAGCCGCCGCCGCGAGTTCATCATCTTTGTCGTGCTGTCTGTAATTGGTCTTGCACTCAACGACGGCATCGTACTGGCACTCAACGCCGGTCTGGGGCTCGAGGCCAATATCGCCAAGATCTGCGCCACCGCGCTTGTCATGGTCTACAACTTTGTGACCCGAAAGATCTTCCTGGAAGGCGACGAGACCAAGTAACTCGCAACCTTGCAGCTTTACGATGCCCACGGATGACGCACGTCGAGCGCTGTGTTGTTCGTGGGCTTTGCTCGTTTACGGGCAAATTTTCAACGTTTGCGGATTAGCTCTTGAAAATTTGGCGAGTTCGTATAGTTCTTGGCAAAGACCTTACGTTTCCCTTGCAAAAGCTCTAAAGTATCCTCTGCTCGATTCATCAACGCATTGGATGTGATTACGTGCGCAAGGCATTGGCACAACCTCATACCAAGCAGTTCCTCAAGTTCGCTGTCGTGGGTCTTATCTCCTTTGGCATCGACTGGGGTATGCTCATTGCGCTTGTCGAGCTGTTTCACCTCGACTTTTTGATGAGCACCACGGTCTCGTTTACCACGTCCGTCGTGGTCAACTACTGGCTTAGCATGAAGTTCGTGTTCGACCATCGCGAGGGAATGAGCCGCAAGCGCGAGTTCACGATCTTCACCATCCTGTCGGTGATCGGTCTGGGCCTCAACGACCTATACATGTTTGTGGGCGTCACGTTTTTGAGCATCGGCTACCAGGCCATGAAGGCCATCGCCACGTTCCTCGTCACCTGGTACAACTACTTCAGCCGTCGCTTCTTTCTCGAGGGCGCACGGTCGTAGTCGATTCGCTATTTGCTTGAATGTATAACCGGTTGGAATTCCCATTCCAACCGGTTTTTTTGTTTGCCGAAAGACCCGGCGACCCAGTCCCATTCACTTGAAAAACGGGCGGCCCGGATGTTTGTCCGAACCGCCGTCTGGCGCGCTATGTCGAAGCCTCTAGCCTGTAACGTAATACCAGACTACGTTGTCACCGTTTGAGAGAACGTAGTTGCTGCAGGCCGTCATGGGCGTTGTGCCGTTGACGGAGTACATCCAGCCGCTCGTGCCGCCGTGCTGTTTCTCGGCCAAACCACCAATCGCGGAGACATACGTGCCGTACGACGATCCATGTGCGTTGACAGAAAGGCCCAGCGCGCACAGGGCATCGTAGACGGTAGCGCCTTCGTTAAAGGTAAAGGTGCCACCAGAGGACACAGGATTGCCCACGGCGCTCGATGTGACCGAAACCGTCACCGTTACGTAGTTGGACTCCTGTGAGCCGCTCTGGCCGCCCGAGGAGGCGTTTCCACCATTAGGAGATGAGGCTCCATCAGACGACTGGCCACCGCCCGAAGAAGCACCACCAGACACATTGGAAGTATCACCGGCTCCCGTATTTTGGGCAGCGGATTTATCGCCAGACTTCTTGCCGTCCTGACCATCGGACTTCTTGCT
The DNA here is from genome assembly GCA_959027945.1 of uncultured Collinsella sp. GTDB lineage: Bacteria > Actinomycetota > Coriobacteriia > Coriobacteriales > Coriobacteriaceae > Collinsella. The sequence goes on along the minus strand of CAUFRO010000001.1, from coordinate 176,487 downwards.
ATCCGATTTTTTGTCCAATTCCTTGTTTGAAGACTCGGAATCGTCCTTGGACTTGGACTCATCAGAATCCTTGGACTCATCTTTTGCGTCATTCGATGACTTGGAATCCTTGGAACTGGCCTCGCCCGAAGTAGTAGTCGAGCCAGACGCCTTGGTGTCCTTGGTGACGACGCTCTCCCCCGTCACGGTCTGAATGATCCAGTCGATGGACCAGGCACCGCTTGTGGAAGGGTGGACGAAACCCAGCGAGACGACGATCAGAATGGTGCAAGCGGCAGTCAGAACGCCAAGGAGCGCCTTGCGACGAGGGGCGGACGCCGCCGAAGCGGCGCCCTTTTGCTTTGAATCATCGAGCTGGATAAACGAGGAGTCGGGCTGTTGCCCGTTGGTCTCCTTGGGCTTATCGGGCATTACCGTCACCCTTGCCGCGCTTGGTCAGCACGAAGGCGGCGATGAGCGCAAGGCCAATCACGCCGGCGGCGATGCCAACGATGGCGAGCGGATTGGTGCCAGTCTCCTGCTCGGAAGCACCAGAGGACTTCTTAGCAGTGGTCGTGGAAGCAGCACCCGTATCGGACTTGGAATCGGACTTCTTGTCGGACTTGCTGTCCTTCTTGTCAGACTTCTTGTCAGACTTCTTCTCGTCCTTCTTATCGGACTTATCGGAGTCCTTCTTGTTGGACTTGTTGTCCTTGGTCTCGGTCTTGGTCGACACCGTCGTCTTGGCCACCGGCTTCTGGCCCGGGGCAATAGCGCCACCCTTCGAACCGGAGCCAGAACCCGCGTCAGTGCCAGCACCGGAACCGTTGCCAGCGCCACCGTTGCCACCATTAGTGCCAGAACCGCCATTGCCGCCAGGGTTAACAGCATTCTTGGTCCACTTGGCATACAGCGTCAGATCGGCCGTCACCGGCGTACTAAAGTCATACGCCTGCGTGCAAGCCTCATCGGTGAACCAACCGCCGAAAGCGTAGCCATCGCGCGTCGGGTCGGCCGGCTTGATCAGCTTACCGTCGGCCGTAGCAACAAACTTAGTGTCGCAAGCAGACCCGCCGTTGGAATTAAAGGCAACCGTCCAAGACTCGACAGCTCCAAGCTTAAACAGCGTGCCCGAATCATTAATGTAGTAGAGATTGCCAGAAGCATCGGCAATGACCGGAGAGTCACAGTACTGGTAATGGCCAGCCGCATCATAAATCTGCGTCGCCTCTGCATCGCCGAGCGTATAGCGATACACGCCACCACCAGCAGAGTAGTTGACGTAATCCTTGCTATCCGCGCTGTTAACGGTGAAGTACACATAGGTCTTGCCGCCCTGAACACTCACCAGCGGAGTAGCAGCAATACCGTTGAGACCAGCCGGCAGCGCCTTGCCGTCGGCAGCAGCGACCATCGTGGTCTTACCCGTCTTCAGGTTATAGAGAACCAGAGCAGATCCAGTAGCCGTCTGTCCGCCGACAATCAGATTGTCACCAGACACCGCAGGGGCGCTCAGATTATTCGCAAGGCCCAGATCAACCGTCTTCTGCTCGCTCAGTACGCCCTTCGCCGAAAGCGAAATCACATGGAGCTTTCCGTCGTGCGTCATCTGATAGAAGGTCGAACCATTGGACAGATCGGCAATGCAATCGGCATTTGCAACAGCGCCGAGCTTCATGGTCGAAACGACAGCGCCCGTCGTCTTATCAATGCACTTAAGCGTGCCCGCGCTCGTAGGAACGATGGCATACTTATCCGTCAAAGCCGCACCAGTCCAGTAATAGCCCTCGGCAGGGTCGATGTTCTGCCAAGAAACTTCGCCCGTGGCAATCTTAATGCGCGCAAAGGAGCCGTTGCCGTAGGTCGCGTTGTAATTCTCGTCATACGAAATATCGACCGAGCCTACATAGACGTACTCGCCGTCCGAAACGACGGTGCAGGAGCTCTGCGTCAAGTCCGTCAAACCGGGCGTCAGCCACTTGCAGATCAGCTTGTCTGCAGTAATCGCCTGGACCGCACCGCCGTTGAGCGGAACGATGATAAGGCCATTGGCATAGATCGGACGAGAGGTATAGCTCACCTTGGAGGCAAGCGGCGCAGAGGCAACCTTTTTGCCCGTGGACGAATCGATCTTAATGAGCTCGTTCTCGGTCGCGATGTACACAAAGCCGTTAGCGATGACAGGTTCGCTGCAGTTGGCATACTGCTGACCAGACTCGGCCTTCCAATCGAAGGCCCACTTAAGACCGGCAGCCTGCGCAGGCGTCTTGGCATCCGTTGCGGTCGAACCGTTGCCACTGTTGCCGTAGCCGGCCCACTCGGCATCCCAATCAGGAGTCGTCGCGCTCGGGTCCACGACAATCTTGTCGGGATCGGGCATGGCCGAATCGTCGGTGGTATAGGCAAGCGTAACCTTATCGCCGCTCTTGAGCGTAATCTGATTGGCGCAGAGTAAGGAGGGCTCTCCGTTGATATACAGGTGCCAATATTTATTGGTCGCAGCATCCCAGGCATACGGCTTGTGATCGAACGGCGAAGTAATGGAATTCAGGAGCCAGTATGCACCGCTCTGGGAGGCGTTGTAATCAACGCCCTTCTCCTTCAGAACCGTCTCAATAAGGTCCTGGGCCGTAGAGCCTTCGGGCAAAGAAACATTGCTTGCCGAGCCCCAGCGAGTATTGTTGCCGTTGACATCGGGACCGATAACATCGACGGACCCAAGAACCTGACCGGGGAGGGCATCGGCGTCAGCACCATACATAAAGGTGACGGTATCGCCCTCTTGGAGCTTGTAGGCACCGGCGCCAACGTTGGCGAACTTGCCATTTACGTAGAAGTGCCAATAGCTTTTGGTCGCAGCGTCCCAGCCATAGGATTTACCATCGAACGGCGAAGTAATGCCGTTGAGGAACCAGCCCCAAGACGATTCGCTAGCATCGAGCTTAAGGCCGGTCTGCTCAAGGAGATCCTTGGCAGTAGAACCCGCCTTGAGACTCGTCTGGCCCGTCGAAGCCCAAACCTGCTGCTTGCCGTCCTTGCCCTTACCGAGGACCTGAACGGAAGCATGGACGGAATCAGAGGGCAACTGGTCGCCCCAGCCACCGTAGAACCACGTAACGGTATCGCCAGCATGAATGGTGACATTGTCTGCCGTGTAGTCGCTCGACTTGCCGTTGATGAACAGCTGCCAATAGGTCGAATAATCGAGCGGCGTACCCAGCTCAACGCCGTTGTACTTAAGGCTCAAAATGATGGAGCCCGCAGCAAAGGCGTCGATGCCATTTGCCTCGAGCGCGACCTTCGTAAGGTCAAGTGCGCTCGAGCCGGACGTCACCACATACTGCGCGTTATCGACCCAAGCCTGAGTCTTGCCCTGGGCATCGCGACCAATGACGGTCACATTTGCGGCAACCTGGTCCTTAACGACAGGGGACGCGCTACCAGCCGTATAGGCAAACTCAATCTTCTGCCCCTGGGTGAGCTTGACGCTGCTCGCGCCAACCGAGGAAGACGCGCCGTCGACGAACAGCTGCCAGTAGGCATAAGTCGCCGGATCGAAGGCAAGCGTGCGGCCATCGCTCGGGGATGTGATGCTTTTGAGGTAGAACCCGAATGCCGTGTTCGGATCGTAGTCCGCCTTGAAGCCCGTCTTCTCCTGCAGCTTAATGAAGGCATCCGCAGCCGTCGCGCCCTCGTCGAGCTTGAGCTGCGTAGGTGCCACCCACGTCTGAGCCTTGCCGTCGGCATCGGTGCCGATAATCGAGAACGAGACCTCGACTTGCTTCTTGGCGACATCGCCGGTTTCCGTCGGGTTCTCTGCCTGGACGGCAGCCGCGGCGGCAGATCCTGCTTGGCCAGCGGATGCCGTCGAAGACTGCTCGCTCGCGGCAGAGTTCTCCCCCGTCGCCGAGCCTTCGTCGCCAGTTACCGCCTCTGTTGTGGCGGCACTAGCCGCAGGCGCGCTCCCGGAATCTGAAACCTCGGCGCCGCTCTGCTCAGCGGCACCGCCCGCAAGCGCTGCGTCCTCACTCGGCATCGCAGCGTGAGCCACAGCCTCGGCAATGCCCTCGGCGCCCTCGGCCCACAGCTGAGCCGGCGTGGTGCTGAAGGCCATCGCGAAGGCCAGGAATGCCACCAGGCCGCGCTTGGCTACGCCGCGTGCAATCGCGCCACGGCGATGCAGCGAGGCGCGCTCGCGCTCGTCCTCAAACATATCCATTTGTCCCCCATTGTCTGTACTTGGAGCATTGCCCAGCGGCTGCCCCACGTCATCGCGCATGTTACGCTCGAGTTCCCCCATCGGGGTCCCCCTTCCCTCCAGAGCCCTATGCACACCGGCGGCATACGCCGCAGCCGCATGCAAGATGGGAGGCGATCCGACTTAACCTTAACGGCTCAGGCGCGTCGTCCGATCTGCGACGCGAACATCCCGAGCCAAGAGGAATTACGGTTACTGGTACAGCCGGGGACTTGCACCCCGATTCTCCCAAACGCGCAGGAAAACCGCGCGTTCGTGCGTCTCCGCACCACCATCTAGGCCATCGATTATTACCGTCAAAATGGTATCACGCAAAAGGGCCCCGCACACAGGCGAAGCCCAAGGTAAAAGCTATTGTTTGCGATAGGAAAATGCGGTGACGGTCGCAGCCTCTAGTGTTTGCCGCCGTGGCTGTTGAGCCAGATATTGCGGCCCAGCATAAGCGCCAGCACCAGTGCGCTCACGTAGCCCATAAAGCCAATGACCGGGATACCAAACACAACCGGCTCGATGCGTGCGTAGTACACCACCGACGAACCGATAAACAGGCCGGCGATAACGATAGCCATCGACATGCGGTCGATAATTCCGCCCAGCTGTCGCAGCGCCTTATCGCTGCTCATGATCTGCGTGTTCACCTTAAGCTGCCCGCGCGTGAGCATACGCGAAGCCAAGCCCAGATACTCGGCCGCCTCGAGCGAGCCTTTTGCCGCGCGATAGCTGCTCGCGGCAAGATCGCGTCCCATATCACGCACGCGCGCATAGGTGCTTTTTTCGTTTTTGATGTGCGTCTGGATGATTTGGATCATGTTGACGTTGGGCATATACTCGGTCAGCAAACCCTCGAGCGTCACCATGCCGCGCGCGAACATCGTTACCACGCTCGGCAGCTCAACATCGTTTTTGCGCGCCAGGTTTAGCAGCGAGGTCAAAAACTCGCCGATATCCAGATCCTTCAGGTCAAGGCCCGCAAAGTCAGCCACGATAAAGTCCAAATCGGACAAAAAGGCCGAATGATCGAGCTCGGCCGAATCGCCACGCGTCACGGCAAAGCGCATGAGCGAATCCTTGAGCTTGGGCACGTCACCCTCGGCCACGGCGAAAATCATGTCCTTGACGATACCGCGGTCGTGACTCGACATGCGTCCGACCATGCCCAAGTCGATAAAGTAAACGATGCCGTCTTTGAGGATGATGTTTCCCGCATGCGGGTCGGCATGGAAAAAGCCGTCATCGAGCACCTGCGTCGAGTAGTCCTCGACAATCGCGGCACCGATCTTTTCCAGGTCATAGCCCTCGGCCACCAAGCGTTCAGGATCGGCGATCGAAATGCCGTCGACGTAATCCATAACCACCACGTGCTCGGTGCACAGGTCCAGATAGGATTTAGGGCACGTCACGCCATGAACGCTCTTATGGAACTCGTAGAAGTCGTTGAGGTTTTTGGCCTCGGCCAAAAAGTTGGTCTCCTCGCGAAACGAGATCCACAACTCCTCGACTACGCCGTGCAGGTCAACGAATTGATCGGTGTTGACGAACTTGGAAACGATACGCACCACCGAGCGGATGATATCGATGTCCTGTGCCATAACCTGCTGCGCACCGGGGCGCTGCACCTTGACGGCCACGTCCTCGCCCGTCACCAGACGAGCGCGGTGCACCTGCGCGAGCGACGCACTACCGAGCGGGTTGGGGTCGATCGCATCGAACATCTCCCCCAGGCGCAGGCCGTATTCTTCTTCCAGACAACTGAGTACGACCTCGTACGGCACCGGTTCCACGTCGGAGCGCAGACGACGCAGCTCGTCGCAAAAGCGTTGCGGCAGAATCTCGGACCGGTTGGCCAAAATCTGCCCCATCTTGACGAACATGGGGCCGAGTTCCTCGAGCAGGCGGCGCAAACGAACCGGCGTGAGGTTATCCCACACGCGATACTTTTTGACCAGGCGAACAATCTGCCCGATGCGTTCGCGACGACCCGCCGGCGTGAGCTGGTATTCCTCGTCCGGCGCCATCGCGTCGGGCTCCTCGGGGACCATATCGACAGCGCGCGGCTTCTTGCGAGCGCCCGAGACGACGGCATCGACCTCATCGACAACCGCCGCCTCGTCACCCAAGGGATCTAGATTGTTGTAATCGGTGGTGGAATCTGCCATCTGCGCTGCTACTCGGCCTCTTCGGTATCCTTCGCATCGTCGGGCTCAACGGACTCGACGGGCACCGAGGTCACGTTGTCCTCGACCGAATCGACGATGTCGCGCACATGGGCCAGGAAGGCAGTGCGCTCGGGGGCGGTCATAACGCGGACGCGGGCAAGGATGAGCTCGTCGAGCACGCGCTGGGCCGCGGTCTCGCCCTGCATGCCCAAGCGCTCGGTCAGATCGGAGATGGTACCGCTGGCCTGCTCGAACATGTCGGACACGCTGCGGGCGATATCGGGGGTGGCGGTGTCCTTGCGGACCTGCTCGCCCTTGGTGTTAAGGTCGTCGAGGACCTTCTTGCCGCCTTCGACAGCAACGGCGGCAGCGCCAAAGCCCACGTTAATGGCGCCGTTAACAAGCTGATCGAGTTTCATAACCATGGTTGTCTCCAATCACAAACAACTGCATTGGCGTTCTTGTACCCAAGATTGAGCGAAAGCGACAAAGCGTTTTAGCGCTATTCGATCGACGGGAAACCCTTACCTCACGTTGTCGTTCATCGCAAAAGAGTTCTTCATGGCGCAGCTCGTGGTGTAGAGCACCTTGCCCAGTAGAGCATCGGTCTCTACGCGAACACGCTCGGCAAACTCCTCGTTGGCGCGTGCAAGCTCGGCAGACACCTCGGCCTCGGGCAGAGCGGCTACGGCAGCGTCGATGTCATGGATCTGCTTGTGGCCCATGCCACCGACCTTCTCCTGATAATCCTCGACCGCGCGACCGCACTCATGGAAGCGGACGTCAGCCAGCGCGCCGATCAGGCGGTTGGCCCAGTAGAAGTTTTCGGACGTCACGCGAGCCTGCGTGTCGGCATAGTACTCGGGCATGGTCTCGACGTTGGCGTACAGCGGAACCAGCGCGTTAAACGAGTTGGAACCAAACGCCATCCACTGCACGGCGCGATAGGCCGGCTGCGCATAGGGACGCAGCTGCAACACGGCGAGCTGGCTGTTGCGGTTGATGCCGATGGGGCGATAGGCGCCACGCGTAGCGGGCGTGCCCTTGCTACCGTAGCAATCGTACTCCGTGCCCTGGTAGTGGCTCGAGAGTACGTACTTGATGTCCTCGATGGTCACCTTGTGCTCGGGCACGCGGCTCCAGGGGATATCGTCGCTCTCGGGCGTGTAGTCGGCGTCGGGGCCATCCCACACGTCGCTGGGGTTGAGACAGCGCTGCATGTACCACGCGCGCGGTGTGTTGTAGACGTGGTCGCTGTCGCTGTGCGAGCCAAAGGCCTCGCGCGGGTTGAAGACCGCAGCCGGGCCGTCGCCCTCGACGCCCAGCGTCAGGTCCAGATGCCACTCGGCCATCCAGGCGCGCAAGTCGGCGGAGCACATGTGGTCGGCCTGGGCGCCCTCGGCGTCATCCAGGTCAAAGCTGTCGATACCCAGCTGGTTGGGCATGGTCACATAGGCGTCGTCAGGCACGCGCTTGGCAATCCAGTGGTGGCCGCCGATGGTCTCGAGCCACCAGATCTCGTCCACGTCGCTAAAGGCGATGCCGTTGTTCTCGTAGGTGCCGTAGCGCTCGAGCAGGTCACCCAGAATGCGTACGCCGTCGCGGGCGGACTTGGCGTATGGCAGGACCAGGGTCACCATGTCCTCCTCGCCCAAGCCACCGGACTGTGCCGGAACGTATCCGTCCTCGCCCTCGTTGCCCTTGGCGGGCACATAGTCCACGAGCGGATCGGCACCGCGGACGCGCTCGTTGGTGGTGAGCGTCTCGGTTGCGGACATGCCAACATTGAGCTCGTTGAATCCGGCCTCAGCCCAAATACCGTGACCGGGAACGACGTCGGGGACGCTCGTGTAGCGCATGGGATTGTCGGGCAACTCAACGGTCAGGTGGCTCAGGACGCTCGTGTAGACACGCGGCTGCTCGTCGGGATGCACCACGCGCATACGCTTGGGCTCAAACACCCCGTTGGACGAGTCCTCGTTGCGGGCGACCAGCGTCGACCCGTCGTAGCTCGCGTTCTTACCAACCAAAATCGTTGTGCACGGCATGCGCATCCTCCTTGAGCGAAGAAATCAAACAGCAACAGTGTATCGCTTCGGCGCAAAAAGGGCGAAACCACGGCACCTCGGAACCCCCTCGGAACCCCTGTGGTCAAAAAATGCCAAATATGAGTACTGTCACCAATTTAGTAGCAGCAAATTTCCTTGTAATGAGTGCTGAAGATCCCTATTTGTCCAAAAGCGAGACAGCGTTATTCCCCATAGGTTCAATAAAATGGGTTTCCTAACGAGAATGAATATCGTTAGGAAACCCAAAAGACGTAAAACATATGTGACTATCATGGCAACAGTACTCATATTTGGCGCTTTTTGACCACGTGGTATATGGCTAACCCCTCAAACAGCCCAAAACGCCTATTTCGATGCGCGCTCCGCCGCCTCAATCACGTGTTTAGCGAGAATTGCGGTGGTCACAGCCCCCACGCCGCCCGGCACGGGTGTGATGGCGCCAACGATCGGTTCCGCAGCATCAAAATCCACGTCGCCGACCAGTTTTCCGGCAGCCTCGTCCCAATTAATGCCAACATCGATGATCGTCTGGCCCTCGCGAACCGCATCCGCGCCAATCGTGCGCGCGCGTCCAACCGCGGCAACAACAATGTCGGCAGAACAGCACTCGGCAGCTAGGTCACGCGTATGCGTATGGCACGTCGTCGCCGTGGCATTGCGAGCCGTAAGCATGGCGGCAACGGGACGGCCAATTACCAGCGAGCGACCAACAACGGCAACTTTAGCTCCATCCAGTTCAACGCCGTAATGGTCCAGCAACGCCAACACGGCTTCTGCCGTGCAGGGAGCAAAGCCCTCGCCTCGCCCCGAAAGCGTGGTGAGCAGCGAGGCCGGCGTCATGGAGTCGACGTCCTTGGCGGGATCGAGTGCCGCGGCAACTGTATCCTCCTCAAGCCCAGCGGGCAACGGACGAAACATCAGGCATCCGTGAACAGCGGGGTCGGCATTGATGCCCTCGATAGCCGCCAGCAGCTCATCCTGCGAAACATCGGCAGGCAGCAACACGCGACGAGCTTCGATGCCCACCTTTTCGCAGCGTTTGAGTGCACCGCGCTCGTAGGACAGGTCGTCCTCGCGCTCGCCCACGCGAACGATGGCGAGCGTCGGCACAACGCCGCGCTCACGCAAGGCGGCACAGCGAACAGCAAGTTCCTCGGTCAGCGCGCGAGCAACAGGAGCACCCTTCAGTAGCTCAGCCATGGCTATCCTCTCTTCCTTGCAGCGTCGGCGGCGCGGCGCGCCAGCGCATCGGCGCGCGGCAACCATGTGTCGAGCAGCTCATCACACGCCGTCTCGAGCTCCTCGGCACGAACGCGATCTTTCATAGACGTGGTGTTCGCAAAGAGCGTCAAGCTCGCGCCCTGCATAGCGGCACGGCAGAACACGGCGCCGCACGCCACATCGGACAGCAGCTGACGCGAACCCTTGTCGGCCATGTCCTCGAGCAGCGCCAGCGCACGCCCGCAGGCATCCATAATGCGATACGGCGGCATAGCGGCCACATGCAGCGCGTCCTGAATCGCAGCCGGTCGAGCCGGGTCCTCGCGCGGAATACCGTATGCCGCAGACACCTGGCCGTACGCACGCACATCCTCGGCAACCAGGCCCACTAGTTCCTGCGCCAACTCGTCTGCCTGGGCAAACGCACGCGTCAGGTCATCCGCACGATCAGCAAGCGCGGGATTGGTCGCACCGTAGCGGGCAACCATTCCGCACAGCGAGGCGCCCAGCGCGCCCACAAAAGCGCTCGCGCTGCCACCACCGGGAACTGGCTCGCGCGCGGCCAGCGCCTCGGCAAAACCGCGACAGGTTTTATCCATCATCTCTTGGCTCATACGCACACGCACCTTCAAGTCATATATATCGGTCGGGCGGCCGACGTCGGCCGACCGCATCGATCACATAATGGTGCTAAGTCTAGCCCATAAGTACATAAGCGTCAGCGCACCTGGCCATCGCGGATTTCTATGACGAACGATAGGCGTCGGCACCGCAAACATGGAACACATGGCCCACCTTTCGAGACTTCCGGGCAGCGGCAACTGGGGCATACATATAGGTAAGGAGCCCTATGTTGGGGCAAGCTCATCACGGCACCGGACGACGAATGGAAGAATAACCGCACAGTAAACAAAGACATCATGCGCATGCGTAACCGCCGCCCCAGCGATTCGCGGCACACGATGTCCCTGGCAGACAAGGAGGACGCCACCATGAAGAAAAAGACCCTATCGATCCTTTCCCTTTGCATCGCCCTCTTTGCCGCGTTTGCCCTTGTCGGCTGCGGCGGGAGCGCATCGGGCGGCGGCAGCGCCCCCAAGAGCGAGAGCAAGGAAAAGGTCCCCGTCGCCAAGAAGACCGACTTTATCTGGTTTAAGGTCGAGATGCCCGAGAGCGTTGGCGTGAGCGACTCTGCCGGCAAGAATGCCGACAGGGTCCAGCTCACCTTCCCCGAAGACGAGAACGCCTCGGCCGATCGCTTTATCCCCGTTTGGAAAAAAGCGCTGACGGCCGAGGAATCCCACGCCGACCAGGCGGAAAAGAAGGGGGATACGTTCCAGTGGAAGGATGGCGGGTCCGTCGAGTATAACGGCAGGACGTGGCTCGTCGGAACATACGAGGACAACAGCGGCATCTCAACCATGCTTTTTACCGATGTTGAGCCGGGAAGCGTCTACGTCCTCATCTCGAACTTCGACCAGCACAAGAAAGAAGCCGAGGCACTCCTCAACTCCATCGAGTTCCCCGATGACATGGAAGAGGCAGTTTCCGAGGCACGCGAAGTCGAGATTTCGAGCATCGAGATCAAGTAACGGGACACCCGCACGCGCCTACGCGCACCCGCGCACATGCGCCCCATTAAAACAACGGGCGCCCAACCCGGGGAGGGCCGACAGCACCAGCCCTCCCCTCTTTTGCGCCCGAACATATTGCCACTTAACGGCGCAAATCCGGCCCTCAGAATGGGACACATGGCCCACCCTAGCGAGCCGTCCACGCGTACAGTAAAGACAGGTAATCCATGGGCGGTTACAGATCGAGGAGGACACGACCATGAAAAAGAAGGCCTTTGCGATTCTCACCCTCTGCATCAGTCTCTTTGCCGCAGTTGCCCTGGTGGGCTGCGGTGGCAGCGGCGACGCTACCGGAAGTGGCGGTGGCGGCGGCGCAGAAAAGCCAGCCGTGGATATGAGGACCGACTTCATTTGGTTTAAGGTCGAGGTCCCCGAGGGCGTCGAGATCACCGACGTCGCAGGCGACACTGCCGACAGGGCCCAGTTTAAGTTCACCGAGAGCGAGCACGCCAGCGATCGCTTCATCCCCGTCTTCGATCCTGATAAGAACGCCGACGAGCTGTTCGACTACGAGGCAAAGTGGAATGCCAGCTTTGAGTGGACCGAGAATGACCCCGTCAAGTACAACGGCAAGACTTGGCGCAACGCTTCCTATACACACTCGGGCGGCGTAACGACCGAATACTTCACCGACGTTGACGGCGGCAGTGTGTATGTGCGTATCGACAACGTCGAGGAGCACAAGGACGCCGTCGAGACCATGATGAAGTCTCTGGAATTTGCCGACGACATCGCCGAGGCCAAGACCGAGGCCATGGACGTCAAGCTCGACGATATCGAGATCAAGCGCTAAGCGACTGGCGAGCGCAACGGGAAACACGGTCGCAGTGCAAACAAGCGACGGTACCCCAGCGCTTCGTACCCAGGGAGGGCCGGTAAACCGACCCTCCCTTTCTTATGCCTGTAGCCGACGAACGCGAGGATGCCGGACGCCGGAACCGCCCCAAATGTGGCAACAGTACGAAAACGACAAACACCCCAACACGTCCGCCCACCGATTTATTGCGCCGCGCAGACAATTAAACCAGCATCTTTAAACATCTGGGCAGTATAGTGACCAAAACTATCGCATAACCGCACTCTGCGAATGGAGAAGTTATGACCGAACACCATGCCATCAGCCGCCGAGCGTTTACGCTGGGCCTAGGGCTTGCGGCGTTGTCACCACTTGCAAGCCTGCCCGAAACCGCAGCGCCGGGCATTCCCCTGCGAGCGGCATTTGCAGACAACACACCCGCACCGTCGGACAGCCTCCACAATTTCGTCATTCGCCTTCGCCCCACGGGCTATTTTCGCACCGCGAGCGTCAACCAAGACGGCAACGTTCGCGGCAACGTCTGTCACCTGTTTAACGACGGCACGTCCAGCAAGCTCATCCTTGAGAACGTAACGACCAAGAATGACGATACAAACTGGTACGCCATCCGCACCTTGCTCAATTTCGAAGAGCATAAAAAGACGGGCTACAGCATTTGGTCGGTCGACGACGACTCGGACAAAGATGGAAAGGTCATCCACGTATGGGGCGGCGAGTATGACAACAAGCCCAGCCGCGCTTTTGCGTTCGAGCGTCAATCAAACGGAACCTACATCATCCGAGACCGCACGGTCGAGAAAGAAACCGAGAAAAAAGACATTAAGTACCTGGCAATAGAATCGAACGGCAAAGACCAGGACAACAATAAGATCTGCCATAAGAGTAAGAGCATTCCGTGGGAGCTCGAACTTATCGGTTACGACATGAAAAAGAACGATGCCACGGTTAGCAGCCTCGACTGGATCACGTACAGCAGCTACGTCGACGGACCATGTTGGATGAAATACGTCGACGACAACAAGTTCCTCGACGAGCTGAGCATCCCGGGCACGCACGATTCGGGCACCTGCAGCGTGGACAACGACACTGAGCCCCAATCCTCGCAAGTAAAATGCCAGCAGGATTACATTCCCACGCAGTTGCTCGAAGGCATTCGCTATTTCGATATCCGGCTCGGAAAGGGCGATGACCCCGGCATCGACCACGGGATTTTCTACCTACTCAAAAAAGACGGGAACTATCTGCATCTCTCCGATGTCATCGGGTACTTCAAAACGTTTTTGAACGAAAACCCGTCAGAAGCGCTCATCATGCTCGCATCGCGCGGCAACGATGAGGCTACCGACGAAAGCATAACGACGGCCTTCGCCAAGGTTATGGCCGATAACCCCAACCTGTTCTACACGTCGAGCCGCGTTCCCACACTGGGCGAGGTGCGCGGAAAGATCGTCCTGCTACGTCGATTTGGACTCGACGGCGACAGCGTAAGCGGCCACACGTGGGGACTCGACCTCACCGAATGGGATAACAAAATCGCAGTGCACACCGACAGCAGTTCCATGTGTCTCGTCCAAGACGCGCGGGGCTTTGAAGCCGCGGGGGAAACAGGCGACAAAGAGCCCTATTGCACCAAGGTATACGCCCAGGACAAGTACAAACTCACGGGAACCGACAAGCTCAGCTGGGTCGATAATGCGCTGAAGGAAACGACCGGGCGCACGCGCAACGAGGTAGATGTCGAGGACGATAACGGGGCCAAGGAGAAAGTCCTGGAGCGTTGCTGGTCTATCAACTACACCAGCTGCACGGGCTTGTCGCACGGAGGCAATCCTTTTACCTCGGCACGAGTAGTCAACGAGCATCTGTATAAGAGCCCGTACATCAATCCCAGCGGCATCGAGGATACAAAGTCAGATTACCTCAAGCACATTGGCATCATCGCATCCGACTTTGTTGATGCGGCGCTGGCCCGGAGCGTCTACCAGCGCAATTACGATACGGAGCACAAGCAGACGGCTTCGTACTATCTCCCGTACTATCTCCCGACCCGCATGCGCATGACGTACGGCGACTCGCTGAGCGATGCCTCATTCCAGGATGGCAAGACCGTTGGCGAGGGCTGTTTCCGCCTCGTTAACAGCAGCAACGCACTCAACGTGGCCGCTTCTGGCAGCGCGTTTGCCATCGAATACGTGGATGTCGACGCCCTGGGCAACGAGACCGCTACAGGACTGCAGGGCTTCGTGCCCATCGATATCGATCCACTCGCGCTGACGCCCCATTTTGAGGGACTCGAAGGCCTTAAGGCCGGCGAAGACGTGCGCGCCAAGATTGCGGCATCACTCGAGGGCAAGCTCGAAACCGATGCCTGCACGGCCCAGCTCGAGTTTGTGCACGACGCGAACGGCGCTCCGGGCACGGCAATGGCCGAGGGCGAAACATTTGCCGCAGGAACGTACTGGGTGCGCGTGAACGGTCTCTTGGGCGACGCGGCGCAGAACTACACGCTCGCCAGCGACGGAGCCGCAAGCTTTACCGTAGCGGCCTCGGACAGTGCAGGCGGCGCCGGCACCGGCACGGGTTCCAACGCAGACGGCGCCGACAAGAACGGCGGCGGCAACAAGAGCAAGGGCTCGACCGGAAAACTCGCCGACACGGGCGACGGCTCTGGCATCGCCGCCGGGCTCGCCGCTGCCGCCGTGGCGACAACGGTCGCCGGCGCGGCAATGCTTGCCAATGACCGCGAAAACGTTGGGGACGACAGCGAATAGGCAAGCCCGCCTTTTAGACACATCGACTCAATCGGGGGCGCAGAACACCGTTCTGTGCCCCCGATTTTTACCTTGGCCCTAACGCCGCTATCGGCTACATCACCATGTTCAGCGCGTTCACAAATTCCTGGGCCTTCGCACGGCTGCTCAGGCTAAAGACACAAGCAGTCAACAGCCTGTTACGTAGGAAAACATCGCGGCCCTTGATCCTGTTGACCCCCGTGATGTCCTTAAGATAGACAATCTCGGTGTGCTTGCCGCCGAAAGTGCCCTTCTTGAGCACCTCAATACGGTTGGGGTAGATCTTAACGTCTTTAAACCTACCCGAACCTTTGTCCTGGAACAGCAAAGTGTTGTTATCCATGCGTGTCACTCCCGCGGGGTTCGCTAAAACTGCCTCTATGGCCACATTTTAGTCACCGCAAGGCCCCATGCGATGATGTCAGACAGCACAGCAATTCGTGTCCGCGCGAGGCTTTAAGATAGGTATGCTCAGCTGCATCGATGCGACCGGAATATTCTAGGAGCACGCCTCGTATTATTCGCCATTAGAGGAGGTCTTACCTGGTTTACGTATGGGAATTCGAGTTCTTTGATTCGGACGGTATTGAACTTCCCGTGCCAGACTTCGGACATGAGCCGCGACACGGCGGCAAGATTATCGCTGTAGACGTCAATCGCGAACTCGGCGACATTCCCGCCGTCACCGCAGTGGATGCCGCGCGTATGCTCGGTGTTAGCTCAGCACGGGTGTCACAACTGCTAAATGCAGGACTGCTGGATTCATGGAAGGATGGCACCAAGCGCATGATGTCCAAAGCCTCCATCGAGGCACGACTCGCCGATGCACCAAGGGTGGGACGCCCCAAAGAGGCCCCCGTTGCCGTGTAAGGCGATGCCGCTGTGGGCTTTCATCACCTGACATGCATGGCAGCCAGGAACGCTCGATTCGGGACTCACTGCGCCCCGAATCGAGCTGGGCCCATTGCTGCAGGTTGATTCGCATCCCCGATCCCAAAAAGACAGAAGCGCCACTTGCTTCGTTGAGCCCCAACATCCGACCCCGGCTCCCCCTCGTATCCCCAGCGGCATTTCAACTCCAGGACATGTCGCGATCATGCCCGGTCATCCATGCAAATGAACACCACTCTAACACTGGGGTCAGATATCCCCCGCTGCGGCGTATAGGGTAAAATCTTGTCTGCCGCGGAATCCGCCTGCGGGCAACGCTCCGATCTCCGATTGGGGTGAAGCCTATGAACTTGTTTCTTGAAATCCTGCGCCTCTCGATGTACGCGACCGGCATTGCCCGGAACCTCTACGCGATCTGGCGGGAATATAAGCAGTAACGGATAGCGAAGGGAGTCATAGAAAAGGGCCGGTTGCAGCCGGCCCTAGACGATAATACCTGCGTTGCCCACGTCTCCGAAGTTTAAGCGCTGAGGAGCGGGTTCCGCGGCACAACCTGATTTTACCCAGTGAGGCAGCTCTTTTGCAGCCGCTCCACTGTTTATTTACATCTGGCACCCTCAAACAATCAGACGGCAGCCCGCACTCCTGAGAGCCGCCCCATACCCCCGGCCATCACGTTACGGTGCCAACCGGCACCGCTCCCCTACTTCCCAAATAGCGCACCCAGCAGGCCGCGGCGTTTGGGCTTCTCCTCTCGGTAGGAACCCTCGACGGCGGCTGCAACCTGGCGCGGTTGCTCGCCGCCTCCACGGCGCACGATCTGGTACAGGAACGGCGATTTAACGTATTTGACCTCGACGGGCGTGGCGTGCACGGTGCTCTCACCGGACAGATGCAGACTCGGGCTGAGCGGCGCCACAATATGCGTCTCGCGCTTGTCGCTAAACACCACCGCGGCCGCGCGGCCCGTCTGGCCGTTTACGGCGATGCGCACCTGCTCGCCGTCGCGGCTATCCGTTGCCGGACGGTCGACAAAGTACACCGGCACCATAACTAGGCCGTCCTTGTGCTTGCGGGCCTTGCGCGCCCAGGTGCGGATGCTCTTTTTATTGAGCCCCAGTACAGCCTCGGCGTCGTTGCCCGCAACGTCGAGCGCCAACTTATCAATGACCACCTGGTCCTTGGTAGACGCATCGACTGAGACAACGCGAAAGTCACCTTCCTGCATGGCGGGATCGAACGGACCGACCTTGGCAAAGTCCCATGGCTCCAAAATGCCCATGAGGCGAACGTCCAGGTAGTTTGCCCTGGGGTATGCCCAGTCGAGCACCTCGTAGTACACCAAGGTTTCCTTGCTCAGGCCCTTGCCCGGGAAGCTCGCCATCATGCGCAGGTCCGCCAGCGCCATGGGGAAATAGAAGAGCATCATGTCGTTTTGGATCGTATCTTCTACATCGTGCCCGGCAAAGGCGTCGGGATACTGACGCACCAGCCGCAGCGCGTTGGCACGTGCCTGCTGCGGCGAGATTTCGCAGGGAATACCCTGCTCCGGCACATACTCTGCACCCACGCCCATGGTCAGACGCTTGCTGAAGGTACCGGGCTTGAGCAGGTCGGCAATGCCGATCTTGTTGCCGCAGGACGGGCACTCAAACACACGCTGCGTTGACTCGCCCTCAAAGGACGCTCCGCAGAAGGGACAAGGAATGCTCACGTGCGTCGCTTCTTGGAACTCCTGCGCCGTGCCGCGATCCTCCCACAGCAGATGTTCCAGGACCGACTGATTGCGCCAGTGCGAATTGAAGAAATACCAGTCCGGATCCTCCGGGCGCTCGAGTTGCGACACATGCGTGAGCTTGAGCAGTCCATCCACCACCGTCAACGGCGTATGGCGAATGCCCAAAGCGCTCTTGGGCTCTCCGGCGTCCGCCTGCCACGGAATGACCGCACCGCAATAAGCGCACTCAAAGCTGCGCTTAGCTTGGTGTGTGTACATAGGGCCGCCGCAGTTTTGACATTTAATGGCAAACATCTCGTCCATGGAAACGTCCTCCTTTGCACAGGGGCTGTCGGCATTAAGTATGTCGATCAAACAGGCACATGCCCATACCCATGTGGCCCAAAATGGACCACCCAGGCAGACGAGAAGGCTCGCTCGTTAGCACCGGCAGACTATTGCTGCATTTTCTGAGCATCGGTGCACGGCGCCCCCGCGCGAGCTACACTATCCCCTTAAACATGATTGTGAGGACGACCGCTATGCTATTTGTAAATCGGCTGGTACATACGCTTGTTCCCGGCAGCGAGGACGAGCCGGTCGATGCATCTTGCCGCACCAACGCGGGTTTTACCGCAAGCCTCATCTGCATTGGACTCAACATCACCCTGTGCCTGGCCAAGGGCATCGCGGGCCTGCTCGCCGGCTCCGTCTCCCTCATCGCCGACGCTTTCAACAACCTCTCCGATGCCTCGAGCAACATCGTGAGCCTGCTCGGGTTCCGCCTTGCCAGCCGCCCGGCAGACGAAGGCCACCCCTATGGTCACGGCCGCTATGAGTACCTAGCCGGCCTGTTCGTCGCCGTCCTGGTTTGCGCCGTCGGCATCAACCTGATCCTCGAGTCGGTCACCAAGATCATCAAGCCTTCCCCCACCGCTTACACGTTCATTTCCCTTGCGGCACTGGCTACGTCCATGCTCGTAAAGCTCTGGATGGCCGCGTTCAACCGCACGCTGGGTAACCGCATCGATTCCGAAACGCTCATCGCCACGGCGCAGGACTCCAAAAACGACGTCATCACCTCGGGCTCGGTCTTGGTGGCGGCGCTTATTTCGCAGACGACCGGCTTTGACCTCGATGGCTGGGCAGGCCTGGGTGTGGGCATCTTCATCTGCATCAGCGGCATGGGCCTAGTGCGCGATGCCATCAGCCCATTGCTGGGGCAAGCGCCCGACCCCAAGCTCGTCCAGGCAATCCGCGATAAGATCGTGTCCTATCCGCAGGTCTTGGGCACACACGACCTGATGGTGCACGACTACGGCCCCGGTCGTCAGTTTGCCAGCGCCCACGTGGAGATGCCCGGCGAGGGCGACGCATTTGAGCACCACGAGATTTTGGACACCATCGAGCACGACATCAAGCGCCAAATGGGCATCGATATCACGCTGCACTGCGACCCCATCGCCACCACCAGCGACGACCTGCGCAGCTGGGTCAAGCGCGGCGTCATGCAGATCGATCCCGCGCTCTCCATCCACGACCTGCACGAGCACGACGGGTTCGTTTCGTTTGACCTGGTGCGTCCCGACGGCTTTGACATATCCGACGAGGAGCTGCTGGAGCTCGTCACGCGCATCGTGCACGAGCGCCGACCCGATGCCTCATGCGTCGTCACGTTTGATTCGGGCTTTAGCTCGCCCGAGCGTCCGGCCGAGCAGTTGTAGCCTGCTTAACAGCTAGTTTCCCTGCGCGCCCGAGATGCCGTTTTGCAGGGCGTTCCAGGCATCCGTCGCCAAGCCGCCCAAGTTCTGCGCGGTATCGCCCAGGTTTTGTGCCGTGTCGCCCAGCTCTTGCGCCTTGTCTCCCAACTCCTGCGCCTTGTTGCTCAAGTCCTCCAGCGTATTGGAACTCGAGCTGTCCGCGCCGCCCTGGTCGCCGGACGCGTTGCCCGACGAGCCGTCCTTGTGCGTGAGCTGAATTTCGAGGTTGCCGCTGTCGTTATAGTAGGCAGAAGTAACGACCCAGTTGGCATCGACGACGGGCGTTGAGCCATCATCAGTCAGGACCACGGCATTCGAAAGATCGGCGCCGCGCGACTTGAGGATCTTCTTGGCGTTGGACCAGTACTGTCCCGGGATATCGCTCAGATCGACGGTGCTAGACGAGGCGAACTCGGTTTGTTCGGCAGCGGTATCGGCCGTTGAACTCCCTCGCTTGTTGAGCATGCCCGACACGATGGCAAACACAACCGACAGCGCAAAGAAAATCGCCAGCACGATGAGGATCTTCTTGATCACGCTCGACGAACGCGACGGTCTCTTCTCCTCGTCCTCGCCATATTGCGGAATCGACTTGGGGTACTCGCGATACGGCTCGTGCGACTCGTAGCGAGGCTGCGCCGTGCGAGGCATATACGTCGTCTGCTGAGGCTGCGGAATGGGATTCTGCGGCAGGCCATCATAGGGATTCGGCGTCGAGGCAGCATAAGAATCCTGCGGTGCGTAATCAAACGGATCCGGAGCTGCGTTGCCATAGGGGCCTTGCGAAGATGTAGCGTAAGAATCCTGCGCCGTGTCGCCATAGCCCATAACCCGGGTGGGCTCGGCAGAAGGCTGCGTCGCGGCGGGGTCGGTATAACCGGGGTTGGGAACAACGCGGGTCGCATCGGCGCTATCGCCAGCCTGCGCGGAACCGTAGCCGCCCATCACGGTTGTCTTGTCCTGATCCATGCAACGATTCCTTTCCGTCGCGCGTGAGCCTCAAGTTATCCATGCATTCTACCCGCGCAAAAGCCTATGATGGGCAGAGTCCGTCGGTATCTACAAGACATGCGCGGGCCTAAGGATCAAAAAGCCCCGCCGGGCCTTGTGGGCACGGCGGGGCGGACAAGCAGCTATGGACAGCAGGCTTAAAACAGGCCGGTGATGTTGCCGTCGTTGTCGACGTCGATGTTCTCGGCCGCGGGGACCTTGGGCAGGCCCGGCATGGTCAGAACACTGCCAGTCAGTGCGACCACAAAGTGGGCACCGGCGGAAACCTTGAGCTCACGCACCGTGATACGGAAGTTCTCGGGAGCGCCCAGGGCCTTGGCGTTGTCGCTAAAGCTGTACTGCGTCTTGGCGACGCACACCGGCAGGTTGCCAAAGCCATTCTCGCGCAGCTCGGCGAGCTGGCGCTTGGCGGCCGGCGTAAAGTCAACGCCGTCGGCGCGGTAGACCTTGGTGGCAACGGCCTCGAGGGCATCAGCGACATCAGCGCCGTCCTCATAGGCAAACTTGAGCTCGCTCGGCTGTTCAATCAGACGCATGACCTCATCGGCCAGGTCGAGCGCGCCCTCGCCGCCCTTGGCCCAGACCTCGGAAAGCTTAACGTTGACGCCGAGCTTCTGGCATTCGGACTCGATGAGAGCAAGCTCGGCCTCGGTGTCCGTCGGGAAGCGGTTGATGGCGACCACGCAGGGCAGACCATAAACGTTCTGGATGTTGTCGACATGACGCAGCAGGTTGGGCATGCCAGCCTTGAGTGCCTCGAGGTTCTCCTCGTTGAGGTCGGCCTTGGCGACGCCACCGTTGTACTTCAGCGCACGAGCGGTCGCGACGACCACGACGGCGCTGGGGCGAACGCCCGTCATGCGGCACTTGATGTCGAGGAACTTCTCGGCACCCAGATCGGCACCAAAGCCGGCCTCGGTAATGGCGACATCGCCAAAGCGCATCGCCATACGCGTGGCCATGATAGAGTTGCAGCCGTGGGCAATGTTGGCGAAGGGACCGCCGTGGACAAACGCGGGCGTGCCCTCGAGCGTTTGCACCAGGTTGGGCTTGAGCGCGTCTTTAAGCAACGCGGCCATGGCACCCTGGGCCTTAAGGTCGCGGGCACGGACGGGCTCGCCGGCAAAGCTATAGCCGACGACAATCTCACCCAATCTTTCCTTGAGGTCGCTGATGCTCGTAGACAGGCACAGGATTGCCATGACCTCAGAGGCGACGGTGATATCGAAGCCGTCCTCGCGCGGCACGCCCTGAGCCTTACCGCCAATGCCGTCGATGACGTGGCGCAGCTGACGGTCGTTCATATCGACGACGCGCTTCCAAGTGATGCGCTTAACGTCAATACCGAGCTGATTGCCCTGCTGGATGTGGTTATCAAGCATGGCGGCCAGCAGGTTGTTGGCAGCACCGATAGCGTGGAAGTCGCCGGTAAAGTGCAGGTTGATATCCTCCATGGGGATCACCTGAGCCCAGCCGCCGCCGGCAGCACCGCCCTTAACGCCAAAGACGGGGCCGAGCGAAGGCTCGCGCAGGGCCACGGCACTCTTGACGCCGCGGCGACGCAGGCCATCGGCCAGACCGATGGTCGTGGTGGTCTTGCCCTCGCCCGCAGGCGTTGGGTTGATAGCGGTCACGAGGACGAGCTTGGCCTGGTGATCAGTCGGCTCGTTGAGCAGTGAATAGTCGACCTTAGCCTTGTCGAAGCCGTACGGAATAAGGTGCTTAACGTCGACGCCGGCGTTCTTGGCCACCTCGGTAATAGGCAGCGGCGTGACAGAACGTGCGATTTCGATATCAGTAGGCATGGGCGGTCCTTTCGTTACCGAATGAGAAAAAGACCAATTCAGCATAGCACGGGCGCGCAATAGTAAAACGCCCATAACCGATGAACGGCGATATGATTACCCGATGCCCAGCGATAGCCCAACAGCCCGCCAAAACAAAGCGCCCTAAACGGTAGGTTCAATCCCCAGGTGCTCAAAGGTGCGAAGGGTTGCCTGACGGCCCTGCGGCGTACGAATCATCAACCCGCACTGCAGCAAATAGGGCTCATAGACATCCTCGAGCGTGCCCGGGTCCTCGCCCACCGCGCTGGCAAGGGTCGTAAGTCCCACGGCACGACCGGAGAACGTCTTGGCGAGCGTCTCCAAAATGCGAATATCCATCCAGTCCAGACCGAGCTCGTCGATCTCGAAGAACTCGAGTGCCTGACGGCAGATATCGAGCTCAATGGGACCGTTGCCGCGCACCTGCGCATAGTCGCGCACGCGCTTGAGCAGGCGGTTGGCAAGACGTGGCGTGCCGCGCGAACGCGAGCCGATCTCGAGTGCACTGGGGTGGTCGATCGTCACGCCCAGGATAGTCGCCGAGCGCGTCACAATCTGCGCGAGCTCCTCGACCGTGTAGTAATCCAGGCGATATGAAATGCCAAAGCGGTCGCGCAACGGGCCTGTCAACATGCCTGAGCGGGTCGTTGCCGCTACCAACGTAAACTTGGGAATATCCAGGCGAATCGAGCGCGCCGCCGGACCCTTGCCAATCACGATATCGAGGGCAAAGTCCTCCATCGCGGGGTACAGGACCTCCTCGACCGAACGGTTGAGGCGGTGGATCTCGTCGATAAACAGCACATCACCCGGCTGCAAGTTAGTAAGGATGGCTGCCAGGTCGCCCGTGCGCGCGATGGCAGGGCCACTCGTGGTCTTGATCTGAGCGCCCAGCTCGTTGGCGATAACGGTGGCCAGCGTGGTCTTACCCAGGCCCGGAGGACCCGAGAAAATCACGTGGTCGAGCGTCTCGCCACGGCTCTGCGCTGCCTCGATGAGCACGCGAAGGCTCTGCTTGATATGCTCCTGACCGCAGTAGTCATCCAAGCGCTGGGGACGCAGGGTACGGTCGACATCGAGGTCTTCGGCCGTCAGCTCCGAGCCCACCATGCGCTCGCCGTGCGCCATGGATGCCGCCGGCGAGTTGCCGGACGTCGCCCACAGGTCCTGAGAGTCATCGGCTTCCCACATCACGCATCCATTCCGAGTCGCTTAAGCGCCGCGCCGAGCAGATCCTCGACACGCATATTCTGCCCATCATACCCGCTCAGGGCAACATCGGTCTCCTGCGGGCTAAAGCCCATGGAAAGGAGTGCCGCACGGGCATCATCGATCGCCGAGGGAGCGGCAGCGGGCACGGGCATCGCAACCTGTCCGGGAATCACGTCGACCGGCACAAAGCCCTTATCCTTGGCAAAGGTGCTCTTGAGTTCCAGGATCAGGCGCTGAGCTGTCTTTTTGCCCACACCGGGTACCTTGGCCATGCCCTTGTCGTCCTCGGCCATCACCAGCGAATACAGCTGCCCCACGGTATAGGTGGAAAGCACGGCGAGCGCCAAGCGCGGGCCAACGCCCGAGACGGACACGAGCCGGTCGAACATCGTGCGCTCATCCTTTGAGGAAAAACCGAAAAGTGTCATGGCGTCCTCGCGCACCTGCATACGCGTGTAGAGGCGGACCTCGCCGCCGGGTGTCGGCAACGTGGCCGCAGTGCTGCCCGAGATGCCGAGCGCAAGGCCAACGCCCGACACATCGACGACAGCAGAACTCATCGTGGCCTCGACAAGCGTTCCGTGGAGCTGGGAAATCATCAGTATCCGGTTCCTCTCTGTTGATAGAACTCGCCACCGGTGAGGGCGCGGGTGCGGCTGAGGTTTACGTGGCATATGGCGCAAGCCAGGGCATCGGCGGCATGGTCGGGATGCGGGTCGTGGTCGAGCTGCGTGAGCGTGCGTACCATGTAGGCGACCTGCCGCTTGTCCGCGGCGCCGGTGCCCACCACAGCCTGTTTGATCTGCATGGGCGTGTACTCGCCAATCTCGAGCGCGCACTCCGAAAGCGCCACAAGCGCAGCACCGCGGGCATGCGCCGTGGGGATGGCCGAACGAACGTTGGCACCAAAGTAAATGCTCTCGATAGCAGCGGTATCGGGACGATAGCGTTCGACAACGCCCTTGAGGTCGCGGGCGATATGCGACAGGCGCACCGCGAGCGGGCTGCCCGCGCTGGTCTCGATGCAACCGTAGGCACGGCAGCGAACCTCGCCACGCCGCTCCTCGATAATCCCCCAACCCGTATGAGCCAAACCGGGGTCAATGCCCAAGATAACCAAGCCGACCTCCCCTCGCCACAAGCACAGCGCAAGACAAGACCCCGCGCATCATTCACGAACGTCTGTTCTAGAATAACACAACGCTAGCCCTATAAGTCAGCCGAGATCGAATTGTAGGTTGAGTATACGCAAGCGAGCGCCCGCCAGAGCGAGCAAGGTGCCTTGAAAGAGGAGGGCATTGACCTGGCGGTCATGTCCGACGATTGAAAGGCAGATTGCCGCTCTGGCGGGCGCGCAGCGACCTAGTTCTGAGAGAAGAACGGAAATTGTCGGGGATCAACCGGCGGATGCGGCATCGGGCCACCCTGGGGCCCACCCTGCGGGCCACCCTGGCCGCCCATCATCTTATCGATGGTGTCCTGAACCTCGCCCTCGAACTTTTTCATTCCCTCGTGTAAACGACGCTGACCGTCCTCAGAGCGCAGCTCCTCCATTTGCTCGGGCGAAATACCCAGTAGCTCGCCCAGCACGCCCATCATCTCGTTTCGCACGCGCTCGCTCGTATCCTCGTCAGCAAAACGGCGCACCTCGGCGCGCGCCAGCGAATCGACCGTCATACGCTCCTTGCCGTTAAGCCCCAGGTCGGACCACGCGAGCATATACGGCCAGGCACGCTCGGCAAACGAACGGGCCGAGACGATCGGCGCCATCGGCAACATGCGGCGGGCAGCCTCACCCTGTCGAACGAGCATCAGCAGCAGCGAGCAGGCCTCAGGCTTGCCAGCGGCCATCGGGATGTCGTCGAAAGATCGATTGCGGTCCACGTGCGCCTCGAGCGCGCCATCGACCTCACCCGGCTCAAGCCCGCCGAGCAGCTGTGCCGCACGGTCGAGCATATCGACCGGACCGTCGAGCGTCGAGAGCGCCTGCGCCAGCACGCGCTCCATACAATCTTCCACTGCGTTGAGCGTCACGAGCTCTTGGGGCACCACGGCAGACGTGCGGTTGCGCACACGCGCCACAAACTCAAGCGTCGACAGGTACACATCGCCAAAGGGCGCAAAGTCGCCCTGGTAGCCGCCGCAAAGCGCCGGCGCCGCCAGCGCGTACTCGGTTTTGGACAGCGGGCTCAGCGCCATCGCACCCAGCTCGAGCGCCGTATCCTCCAGCATCAGGCCCAGCGTGCGCGAGCGCAGGCGCTCGGCATCGCCCGCCGACACGTCGCGATCGAGCACGCGCGCCGCATCCGGTGCATCGCGCTCGACGGTGCGAATGTGCAGACGCTCGGCGATGGCGCGGACGGCGGCACAGCGGGCAGCCTCGGCTTCTTCCTGCGCCGGCGTAAAGATACGGTTGCGCCCCAGCACCAGGCCAATCACATTGCGCGGGCCCAGAGCGTCGACGGCCAGCGCCGCCAGCAGGGACGACGGCAAGTCACCTTCGAGTGCCACCACAGCACGCGACGCACCGTGGGCTCGGGCGTTGTCGCGCACGGCGAGCACCAGCGCCTGCCACAGCCACTCCTCGGAACGGAACTCGGGCAGTTCGTGATCCTCCAGGGCATCGAGCATCACGCCGCGCTGAATCTCCTGAACCAGCAGGCTCTCCTCAAAGCACGGCGCCTGGGCCACCACGCGACCGCAGTCGTCGAGCACAAACGAACCGCCGGTATACACCGACTCGTCATAGGCACCGACCGGCGCCATGCAGGCAAACCACACGCTGCGCTTGGATGCGATCTTGCGGTAGGCGCCGCTGCGAACGGCAGCAATGGCGGCAGTCTCGCGGTCGGTCATGTCAAACGCGTTGAATTGGAAATACGCAATGAGGTCAACACCGGTCGGCAGCATCTCGAGTTCGCGGTCCAAGTCAAAAATTACGGCGATGCGCACGCCGTCCACGTCGAACACCGGCGGCGCCCAACGCGTGTCGTTGTTCTCGCCACGCTGCAAGGCAATGCTCGAACGCGCCGGCACCACATGACCGTCCTTGAGCATCATGTAGTCGAGCAGCGGTTGGCCCTCAAACGAAACCGCCGCGGGCACGATGCAGATCATGTCAAGCTCCTGGATACGCTCGGCGACACCAGTCAAGCCGGCAAGCATGTCGTGCTCAAAGTCGGCAGCGCCCACCAGGCCACCGGGCATGGCGCCCATAAAGAGCGGAGCCGGAACGCACAGCACGCGCGCCCCGCGCTCGTGGGCCAGACGAGCCTGGTCCTCAATGCGGCCGCAAATGCCCTCAATATCACCCAGGCGCATATCGATCTGTGCAAGCGCGAGCTTCATGGCCCAGCCCTTTCCGTCGTAAACCATCGAAATCGTAGTAAAAGCGCCGGCCGCATAATGCAGCCGGCGCTTGCATGTGCATATGCTAGCTATGATACCCCGAGCGGGGGCGCGCTCCTAGAATGTCGCGGACCACAGCCCGTGCAGGTTGCAGTAGGCATAGACGGTACCGGTCTTGGAGCCGCCCGCGAAAAACGTCGCGGGTTTCATGCCGGGCTCAAGGTAATGGACCTCTAAGCGGCCCTCGGCCTCAAGGGCGATCCACTCAATGTAGTGCTCGGGCAGGCTGGGGTGCTCGACCGAGCCAACGCGTGCGCGAATCACGTGACCGTCGCGCTCGGTCTCGACAACAGGCACGTGCTTCTCGTGCGCCGCATCCTCAGTGTTTGCGGTCAGTTCCGTGCAACCGGCAGGGGTCGCAACGTCGTCGCTAAGGGCGGCGATGAGCTTGCCGTCGGGGTCCCTAAAGAATTTCGCCATGATGTTCTCCTTTGCTGATGTGCCAATGTTCTTGATGGTTCTTATGCCCAAAGGCAGACAAACCATCCACGGCATTGCAAATGAACACATAACGGATCAGGCAAGCGGTCGGGCCAAAATGCGTCGACCGTCCTGCCCGCTCCAGCAGTCCCACCCCGCGCGCGGCTAGCGCCCGTCGCCGCCGAGCAGCGCCAGAACATCCTCGCGCGTGAACAGTGCCGACGAGATGCCGTCGCCGCCGAGCACGCTGTTGACCAGGTCGCGCTTGGACTCCTGCATCTGCATAATGCGCTCCTCGATCGTGTCCTTGGCGATGAGCTTGTACACAGTCACGGTATGTTGCTGGCCAATACGATGCGCGCGGTCAGTCGCTTGGTCCTGCGCCGCCACGTTCCACCACGGGTCGTAGTGGATGACCACGTCGGCCGCCGTCAGGTTAAGGCCCACGCCGCCCGCCTTGAGCGAGATCAAAAAGACCGGCACCTCGCCCGCCTGGAACTGTGCGACCATCTTGGCGCGGCTCTCCTTAGACGAAGCGCCTGTGAGCTTAAAGAAGGCGATGTCCTCCTTGGCCAAGCGCTTACCGATAATATCGAGCATACCCGTAAACTGGCTGAACAACAGGATGCGATGCCCGCCGTCGAGTGCGCCGTGCACGAGCTCCATGCACGTATCGAGTTTGGCGCTCCCTGCCTTGTAATCCTCGTAGTGTAGACGCGGGTCGCAGCAGATCTGGCGCAGCTTGGTGAGCTCGGCAAGCACCTTGAGCTTGTCTTTCTTAAACTCGGATGCCTCGCGGTGCTGCACCTGCTGGGCGATGCGGTCCTGATTTGCCAGGTAGAGCTTGCGCTGCTCGCCGGTAAGCTGCGCCATGACAGTGTCCTCGATCTTTTCGGGCAGATCGGCCACCACGTCTTCCTTGACACGGCGAAGCACAAACGGCGACACGAGTGCTTGCAGGCGGGCGGCACTGTCGCCCTCGGCATGCTCGACCGGGCTTTCGAAGCGCTTTGCAAACGATTCACGCGTACCCAGCAGGCCCGGCATCAAAAAGTCGAAGATGCTCCAGAGCTCGGACAAGCGGTTTTCGATGGGCGTGCCCGTCAGGGCAAAGCGCACGCCGGCAGGCAAGCGCTTTGCGGCGCGCGCCACCTGGGTGAGCGGGTTTTTAATGTACTGGGCCTCATCGAGCACCACACGGGCAAAGTCCTGCTCGACGTACTCGTCGATATCGCGCCGCATAAGGTCATACGACGTCACGACCACGTTATGCTCGGCCACGCCGGCAATCTGTACGCGACGCTGCGCCTTGGCGCCCACGATGGCGCACACATCGAGCGACGGGGCAAAGCGCTCCAGCTCGGCGGTCCAGTTGTACACAAGCGACGCAGGGCACACCACAAGCGTGGGCTTAATGTCCCCCGCTTCCACGCGCGCCAGGATATGCGCGATCATCTGGAGCGTTTTGCCCAGGCCCATATCGTCGGCCAAGATACCGCCGAGGCCCAGATGCTCAAGCGAGCCGAGCCACTGGTAGCCGTCGGCCTGGTAGCCACGCAGCGTGGCCTTGAGCGAGGCGGGTACCGTAAAGTCCATCTTGCCGAGCGTGTCCAGGCGCTCGACGGTACGGCGGAACGCAGCGTCGCGATCGGCCTCAAGCGCCGGCGTGCGCGCAAGCATGCTGTCGACGAACAGGGTACTCGACGCGGGGAGCGACACGCCGTCGAGCAGGTCGACAGCATCGACACCCAGGTCCTCGGCAAGGCCAAACGCGGCCCGGGCGCCCTCGTCCAGGCGAATGATGTCGCCGGACGTGAGACGCGCAAACGTCTGGTGACGCTTGTAGGAGTCGAGGTAGATGGCAAGATCTGCCGCCGAAAGACCGCTCGCGCCCAGTTCAACATCGAGCAGGTTGCTCTTGACGGTGGCACGCACCGAAAGCTTGGGCGCAGGGCGCACCGAGATCTGGCGTAGGCGGTCGCTGAGCATGACCTCGCCCAGCTCGGACAGGGCGGACAGGCCCTCGGTCAGCAGGCGGAACAAGCTCTCGTCGTCGCGCTCCTCAAACGCCAGGCCGCCCTCGTAAAAGTCGAAATACAGGGCCGCCGTGTCCATAACGCGAAACTCTGCTATCTCGTCGCGCGGCGGCACGCCCGGGCGCTGTTCTTCGAAGGGGCTTCCCGGAGCACCCAGGCTAAAGAGATCTGCCGACCAGTCGCCGTAGGAAACCGTAATCTTGCAGGTCACGAGCCCGTCGTCGACACCGATTGCCATGGCAAAGCTCGGCTCGGGCGCCACGGTATCGAGCGCAGCGGGCGCGGTAAGGTCGGTGTAGTCGCGCAAAATGGGCAGCGCCATACGACAGAACTCCCCCACCTGGTCGACAGCGATATGGACCGGCGTGCGACAGGGCAGCAAGCGCGATAGGAACGGCGCCGCATGCTGGGAAAACGCCACATCGGCGCGGCGCGCACGGCGGGTGTCGACCAGATAGGCAACGTCGCCCGAAGCAAAGCAGTATGCATCGGCCGGCAGGCGCAGATCGTAGCTGCCACCAGCCGCCGGCGCAATTTTGGCGGCAAGGAGCGGTGGGCGCTTACACAGAGCCTCGTCTTCCCCTTCCGGAGGCACCTCAACCGCCACGTCATAGGTGCGATGCGTCGTCGTCCCCCGCGACCAGGCGGGCTCAAAGGAGATGGTCTGGCCGCGCAGCAGGTCCAGCACATATACGATGCTATGCTCGGACAGCGGCAACTGACGCTCGGCGACAAAACCACTGCGGGCAAAGTCGTACGACGCCGAACGCGAGCTTGTGATGTCATCGAGATAGGCAACTGTCGTCACGACAAGGTTGAGCAGCTTTGTCGACACGTCTTCGAAGGCTTCGGGCGTATGGACAAACGTGAGCTTCTTGCCGTACGAGAAGGTGCCGCCGCGCACGTAGGCATCGGCCATGCCGTCGATGTCCTTGACCACGTAGGAGACCGATCCACAGCGAATGCGAAGCTCGAGCGCCCAGCTAAAGCGGTCGGCAAACAGTGGATTGTAATACGGCACCAGCGAGGGCTCCAACACCGCCTTGGGGGCATCGGGATCCACACTGTCGGCGAGCTTGCGGCGCATGCTCGCCAGCTCATCCATGCGCGCGTCCGAAAGATCGGAGAGCGCCGCCATGAGGCTGGGACTCGTGGGGACGGGCGCCGGAAAGGGAAAGTTGGGATTGACGGCCGGCGCTTTGGGCGCGGTGCGCGCGGGCTGTTTCGGCTGCGCCGTAAACGTGCGGACCGGCGTGCGCAAACCTTCGACGGGCTCGGCGCCGCTGGCATCCAAATACGCCAGAGCCGTGGCAATAGCGTGCTTGCACATGCCGGGGTAGCGATAGGCAGCGGGGCAATCGCAGTCGTAGTCGATCACCTCGTGCTCGTCCATGTCGAGCGCCACGTGCGTCTTGTACAGGTCGCCGCGCGAACCGCGCACCGAGCCCTCAACCGTCACGTTTTTGGAGAAGCGCGAGCCGCTGTCCTCGATCGACAGCACGGCACCGTTGAGCATGAGCGAACGCCCCTTCATAAAGGTGCCGCTCAGCGCCGCCTCTTTCCGGAGCGCCTGCACAAACGTCCCCTGCGCCATCACTTCCTCCAATCTCACATGCCAAATGATTTTTCTGGGACGGGGATGAGAAAATCATTCCCATCCCAGAAAAACTGGTCTTCCGCCGCGCGTCACCCAAAATGATTTTTTAATCCCCGTCCCAGAAAAATCATCTTAGATCACCGTCACGCGGCCTTGATTACCCACGATGGCCTTTGCCTCTGCCAGCAGCGGAATCGAGCGTGCATTGACCTTGGCCGGCACCTCAGCACGCAGCACGCGCCCGTCGACTTGCTCAATAAAGATCTCCACGCGGTCGCCGCCCGGGTTGGTGGTGAGCACCGTGGCCAGGCGCGCCATATTGCCCTGGCTAAAGCGGCTGTTGGGCACCATGACCTCAAAGACCTTGGGCTTGTTGTTCTCCTCGTTGAGCTCAAGCGGCACGATCTCCTGCGCGATGATCTGGTCGCCGCGGTCAGAGCGCTCGAGTTTGCCCTTGATGCGCACAAAGGCGTCGGACAGCTGCGCACCGGTCTCGGGATCGACCTCGCCGTACAGGTACCCCTCGGCCTCTTTATAGGTCTTGGGGAACACGACGACGGTGGCCTCGCCTTCCATGTCCTCGAGCTGCACGATGCCCATGGGGTCGCCGTTTTTGGTCACGCGCTTGGACACGCTCGAGACCATGCCGGCCCACCACAGCGCTTTGCCCTCGGGAATCTCCTGGTTGATGGTGCCGCCCGTAGGATTCTGAACTTCGTAGCCGGTGTCGATCTGCGAGAACGAGAAGTCGCGCGCTTTGCTGAGCGCATACTCAAACGGGCGCAGTGGGTGGTCCGAGACATAGATGCCCAGAACCTCTTTCTCCTGGCTCAGCTTAAGGTGGCGGTCCCATTCCTGGCCGTCCGGATCGGGCACGCTGACCTCGAAACCCGAGCCCTCAACATCACCAAACATGTCGAAGAACGAGGTCTGGCCGCTCGCGCGGTCCTTCTGGCGCTTTATCGCGGCGTCGATGATGTTCTCGGGGTTGTTCTTGTCCACAAAGTGCATCATCTGGCGGCGCGGATAGCCCGTGGAGTCGAAGGCACCTGCCTTGATCAGCGATTCGATCACGCGGCGGTTGGCCTGGCTCGAGTCCACGCGCTCGACAAAGTCGTGCAGCGTCTTAAACGGGCCGCCCGCCTCGCGCTCGGCGATAATCGCCTGCGCCACGCCGGTGCCCACGCCGCGGATGCCGGCCAGACCAAAGCGCACGCCTTCCTTGGTAGCCGTGAACTCGGTGCCGGACTCGTTGACATCTGGCGAAAGCACGGGGATGCCGTCGTGACGGCATGCCGAGACGTAGTGCACGATCTTGTCGGTCTTGCCCGTGTAGGACGTCAGAACGGCCGCCATGTACTCGTGCGGATAGTGCGCCTTGAGCCATGCCGTCTGCATAACCAGGATGGCGTAGCCGGCGGAGTGCGACTTGTTGAAGGCGTAGGACGCGAACTCGAGAACATCGTCCCAAATCTTCTGGGCGACCTCGCGCGTGTAGTTGTTCTTGATAGCGCCGTTCATCCAGTGGTCGTAGGTGGTCTCGTCCGAGCCATCCTCCCAGTGGAGCACCGTCGACGTGAGCAGCTTAATCTTTTTCTTAGCCACGGGCTTACGGATACGCGAGTCCGATTCGCCCTTGGAGAAGCCGCACATCTCGACGGAGATGAGCATAACCTGCTCCTGGTAGACCATGGTGCCGTAGGTTTCACCCAGGATGTCGTCCAGACGGTCGTCGTAGGAGACGGCCGGCTCCTTGCCGTTCATACGGTTGATGTAGGACGAGACCATGCCGGCGCCCAGCGGGCCCGGGCGGTACAGGGCGATCAATGCCACGACGTGCTTGTACTCGGTGGGCTTCATGTTCTTGATCGTGGCCGTCATGCCGGCGGACTCGACCTGGAAGACGCCGGCGGTATGACCGGAGCCCATGAGCTTAAAGATCTCGGGATCGTCAAAGGGGATCTCTTCCTCTTTGATGTCGATGCCGAAGTTCTTTTTGATGTTTGCCTTGGCCTTGGAGATAACCGTCAGCGTGCGCAGGCCCAAGAAGTCCATCTTGAGCAAGCCCATGTCGGCAACGGTATGGCCCTCGTACTGGGTAATCTCGACGCCGCCCTTGGTGTCGAGCTTGGTGGGCACGTGTTCGTTGACGGGGTCACGGCAGATCAGAACGGCGCACGCGTGCACGCCCTCGCCACGGGTGAGGCCCTCGATCGAGAGCGCCGTGTCGATGATGCGGCGAGCGTCGTCGTCCTTTTTATAGGCCTCGGCAAAATCGGGGTTAAACAGATCTTCTTTGCCGGGTTGTTTGTCGAGCACCTGCTTGAGCTTGACCTTGGGGTCGCTCGAGACCATCTTGGACAGGCGCTGGCCCATGTAGACCGGGTAGTCCAGGACGCGCGCGGCATCATTGATGGCCTGCTTGGCCTTGATGGTCGAGTAGGTGATGACGTGGGTGACCTTCTCGGGGCCGTAGAGCTGGCGAACGTGCTCCACGACCTCGAGGCGCCGCTCATCGTCGAAGTCCATATCGATATCGGGCATCTCGGTACGCTGCGGGGAGAGGAACCTCTCAAACATCAGGCCGTTCTCGAGCGGGTCGAACGCGGTGATGTTCATGGCGTAGGCGACGATAGCGCCGGCGGCAGAACCACGGCCGGGGCCGACGCCGATGCCGTTGTCCTTGGCCCATTGCACGTACTCGGCAACGATGAGGAAGTAGGCGGCAAAGCCCTTGTCGCAGATGACCTTGTATTCGTACTCAAAGCGCTCTTTGATGTTGACTCCGCCGATCTCGCGCGTGGCCCAGTCGTCACCGTAGTGCTGGCGCAGGCCCTTCTCGCACTCGCGGCGGAACTGGCTCTCGTGCGTCTCGCCGGGATCGAGCAACGGGAAGCGCGGCAGGATGATGGAGTCCCAGTCGAGCTCCACGTAGCACTTGTCGGCGATCTCGAGCGTGTTGTCGCAGGCCTCGGGGCAATACGGGAACATCGCCCGCATCTCCTCCTCGGTCTTCATGTAAAACTCCGAGCCGGTCATACGCATGCGGTTGGGGTCGTCGACTTTGGCGTTCATGCCAATGCACATGATGACGTCCTGCACGGGAGCGTCCTCGCGGCGCAGGTAGTGGAAGTCGTTGGTGGCGATGACCTTGACGCCCACCTGTTTGGCGATATCGATGAGCGTGCGGTCCATCTGCTCGTCGGTCAGGCCGTTATCGGTGGTAATGCCGTGTTCCTGGATCTCGATGTAGAAGTCGCCGGGGTCGAAGGTGTCGCGGAAGGTCTCGGCCCACTTGATGGCGCCCTCCATGTCACCGCGGTCGATGTACTTGGGAATAATGCCCGCGATACAGGCGCTGGTGCAGATCATGCCCTTGGCATGACGGCGCAGGTTGTCGAGCGTCACGCGCGGCTTGTAGTAAAAGCCCTGCACGGCGGCCTCGGAGACCGTCTGCATCAGGTTGACGTAGCCCTCCTGGTCCTTGGCCAGAAGGATCATGTGGTAGAGCTCGGGCTTATGGTCGCGGGCGAGCGTCTCGTCCGGCGTAAAGTAGACCTCGCACCCAAAGATGGGCTTGATGACCAGGGGCGGCTTGAGCTCGTCGATGTTGCCCTTCTCGTCCCACATGGCCATGTCCTTCACATACTGGGCATGCTCGCGGGGGTTTTCCTCGGGATCGGGCTCCACCAGCTCGTCGCGGCGGTCCTTTTCTAAGAAGGCCTTGTCGTGACTCCAGGTTTTGTACTCGGGCGTGTTGTGGTTGACGGCGTCGCAGGCCAGCGCCAGGTCGGGCACGCCGTACATGTAGCCATGGTCGGTAATGGCGACGGCGGGCATGCCCAGCTCAACGGCGCGGTTGACCATATCCTGGATACGGGTTGCGCCGTCGAGCATGGAGAAAACAGTGTGATTGTGCAGATGGACGAATGCCATGTGATGAGCTCCGATGCGGGTTCGTGTTCTGACTGAACGATTTTACCCCACGGCACGGACAGCACCCGAACCTAGCCAAACCCACACGGCTCCTCTTGCAGTTGCGGTGAAATAGTTCCCGCTTGGGCCATCTGGGCCGCAATACAGGAACTATTCCACCGCAAGTTATCTGAGGGCTAGAGATTGTAGGTGACTACTTGGGGCTCGGCGGGATTGACGAAGAGAGTCGGATCGGCCTGTTCCACGCGGACGAACTTGACGGTCACGGCCTCAAAGCCCGCCTTGTGTAGAACATCAGCGTAGACGCGCGCCTGCAGGACGTGCTTCTCCTGCAACTGTTCCGGCGTCTCATCCGGCGTGCCGCCCGTCTTGTAGTCGATGACCAGCGCGCGTGACGGATCGGCCGGGTTCGTCGCCAAAGCGTCGATGGCGCCCTCGGCATATGCACCGTAGCGAGCGATGTCCTCGCCCTCGCAGCCCAGCGAAAAGAACGGCACCTCGGCGCGAACGCACGGCCACGCGAGCAGGTCGGCACGAACGGCCGACTTGAGCCAGCGGTCCAGAGCAACGTCGAAGCGTTCGCGCTGCTCCGGCGTCAGGCACCACAGACGCGCCAGTGCATCGGCACGCGCGGCGGGCAGCGCATCGGCACCCATCTCGATCAGCCACTGGCAGGCGGCATGGAACGCCGAGCCCAGCGCCATGGGGTTGCCGGCGGGCTCAACGGCGGCCACGTCTGCATCCGTCATCTCGGAACCATCCGACTCCGCATCATCGCCGGCCTCGTCCATGGGCACGTGCGTCTCGGCAGCACGGTCCTCGGACTCGGCATGCAGCGCCGCTGCAATTGACGAGTAGCTGTACGAATCGCGCGCCGGATACGGGCAGATGCCCATTCGCACGCCCACCGCCTGGGGATACACGAGCTCAAACGCATCGGGCTCAGGGTCGGCAGGACCGGGAACGGCGGCGCGGGCATCTGCACCGGCGCCCTCCGGCTCCGCATCGCCGCGGACAAGCCTGCCCTCGGCATCCAGCGAAGCGTTGGCCTCAAACGCCTGCTCGCCAAAGGTAAAGTCCGCGAGCGAAATGAGCTCGTAGTCGCCCGGCTTGGAGTTGTCGAACGTCAAACAATCACTATCGAGCTGTGGCATGTCCAGAGCGTCGGTCGGCAAAATACGTCGCAGCACGTCGTAGGTCAGATCGGTCTCGACGTCGAAGGTCGGCGCCGTCACCTTGCCACGGCT
Organism: uncultured Collinsella sp.; assembly: GCA_959027945.1. Classification (GTDB taxonomy): domain Bacteria; phylum Actinomycetota; class Coriobacteriia; order Coriobacteriales; family Coriobacteriaceae; genus Collinsella. The sequence goes on along the minus strand of CAUFRO010000001.1, from coordinate 140,500 downwards.
CACGCCGGCATCCATCGCCAAGATCACCAGCTCGCGCGCACGCGTCATGGCGACATAGAGCAAACGAGCCCGCTCTTCGAGCGAAAGCTGCAGGTCGTCGTTGCGCAGGCGAGCAAATGCCTCAGCGGGAGAACCCGTCGCGCAGACGTCCTCCATGAGCTCCGGCGGCAGCCATAGCGACGTGCCCTTGCCCTTAAACGCATGCTCAAACTGCTTTTTAACGTCGTCGCCCTTCACAAAGGTTCCGTCGGCGAGCTTAACGCCGTCGAAGCGTGCAGGCAGTGCCACGACCTGCGCCCCGCCCTCGACACGCCCCATCTGAGCCGCACCGGACGATTTGCGCACGCCAAAGCACTCGGCGACCGCCACGACCGGATATTCCAGGCCCTTGGATGCGTGCACCGTCATGATGCGCACCGCGCCGTCGCCCTCCTCGTTGAGGGCACCCGGGGCTTCCTTGCCCGCCAGGAAGCGATCGAAGGCAAGCGCGATGGAACGCGGCGAGTTGCCGAACTCGGCCTCCGCCTCGGCCACAGCGTCGAGCGCCTTGAGCACGTTGGCGGCAATGGCCTTGCCCTCGGGACCACGCTGTGCCAGACGCACAAACCAGCCGGAGGCGTTGACCACGTCGCGCGCGATGGCTGCGAACGAATCGCGGCCCACGCGACGAAGCGCATACCGCAGTACCTCGCGGGCGCGCGTCACGAGCGGCAGGTCTTGCAGGCCCGGCACATCGGAATCGCTCATGATGCCCACGTCGATATTCCTGCGCGAGGTCTCCCCCGTCTGCTCGTCGAGCTTGGTCGCCAGCGCTAGGAACTCCTGGGCGCCGAGCGCAAACATCGGCGAGGCCAGCAGCGGCATAAGGCCCTGCGCCGTATCGGCCGGATTGGCGAGCGCACAAACCAGGGCGCGCACCGTCTGCACCTCGGCGGCTTGGGCAAAGACCGAGCCGCCCGCGATGACGCAGTCGAGCCCCTGGTCGCGGAAGGCCTGTGCGTAGACGTCTGCGTTGGTCATGCGACCCAGCAGCAGCACCATGCCGCCCTGGGGCTGGCCGGCATCGGCAAGCGCGCGGAATCGCTCCGCGATTGCACGGGCCTTGGCCTGTGTGCGCTCCTGCGTGCTGCCGCCGGCAACAAAGAGGGCCTGGCGACGCGAGGCATCTGCCACCAGCGTGTCCTTGCGGCCGTCGCTCGCCTCAAGATCCAAAAAGCCCTGCATCAGGCCGCCGTCATCGCCGTCGAAGACGCGTGCCACGTAACGCAGTACCTCGTCGTGACTGCGGAAGTTGCGCACGAGCTTGACGAGCTCGCCGGTGGGGACATCCAGCGTGGCAACCGTCTCGGACGCCGCCGTCGATCCCACTTTGCGCTCCTGGCGACGGAAGACCTCGACCTCGGCGCCGCGGAAGCGATAGATCGACTGCTGCGCATCGCCCACGGTACACAGCGCGCGCTCCCCCGCACCCGTCAGGTAGCGGATCAGATCGACCTGCATCTGGTCGGTATCCTGAAACTCATCGATCATGACCATCTTAAAGCGGCCCTCGTACGCAGCGCGAATGGCCGGGTAATCGCGCAGGGCCTCGTAGGCCATGCGCAGCAGGTCGTTGTTGTCGAGGGCAGACTGGCCGGCCTTCAGCGCGCGATACTCGGCCTCTACAGAGCGGGCCAAGCCCACCAGCGCATCGAGCGCGGGACCACCGCAGGCCAGCGCGATATTGATAAATGCATCGGCAGCCTCGGCCTTGAGCAGCTCGACCTGCTCCTTGGGGAACGCCTTGCTCGCGCGCGGCATGGTGCACGACATCATGAGTCGCGCCGCATCGGCCATGGTCTTGCCGCTGGCCTCGAATGCATCGATGGCATCGAGCGCCATCTGTGCCTTCTCGGTCGCGGCCTTGCTTACGCCCAGCGCCGCGCGATAGGCATCGGCAAGTGCCGAGGTATCGGCCTGGCCGCGCGCCACGCGCACGTCGTCCATACCGCCCGGCAGCTGGCTCGAGAGCTCCAGCAGCTCGCGCACCAGGCCCTTGATGGTGGTGCCGGCGCCAAAGGGGCCGCCCTCGCCCGCCATGGGATACCAGGCGTAGAGGGCCTTGAGCGATGCCGCGAGCTCGGGGGCGGCATCGGGCGCCGTCGCGCGGGCCAGCACATGCTCAACAGCCTGGTCCATAAGCTCGTCGGTATCGGTGAGCACCGTGAACTCGGGGTCGATGCCCAGCTCCAGCGCATGCGCGCGCAGGATGCGCGAACACATGCCGTGAATGGTCGAGATCCACGCATCGTCGACGGTCAGAGCCTCCTCGTCCATGCCCTCGTCGATGAGCGCGCGGCGCACGCGGTCACGGATCTCGGCCGCGGCATCTTTGGTAAAGGTAATGGCGAGCACCTGGTCCAGATGCTCAACGAACGGACCAGACTCGGGCGAGAGCGCGTAGACGATGCGGCGCGTAAGGGTAAAGGTCTTGCCCGAACCGGCGCCCGCCGAGACAAACAGCGGACGGTCGAGCGTTTTGACGATCCGCAGCTGTTGCGGCATCAAAGTCGAAAGATCCATGGTCTACACGTCCCTCCTTACAAACGTTCCTTCGTGGTTATACGAGCAGCGCGCATGCGCGGCCTGAGCCGACATCGGGTCGACGGCGGCAACGTTGCCCGCCTCGAGCTCGCGCAGGCGCTCGGCGATGCCGGCCTCCACACGATCGAGCAGGGCGTCGAAGTCCATGCTGCCGCCCTCGCCCGGAAAGCCCTTCTTGAGGCCCGGGATGCGACCGTCGCCGCGCTCTTCCTCGAGCAGCTCGGCACTCGCGGCGCCTCGCAGCGCCGGCTTGCCGCCCTTGGTCGAAAAGTAGAGCGCCGCGCGGGTGTCCAAATCCAGCGCCCGGCGCATGGCCTGCGCGTAGATGAGCGTTTGGGTATGGGGCGGCAACCAGCGCGGATCGTCGATGGGCGCCGTACCCGATTCCTCGTCGCGCACCGTGGGGTCGGCGAGCTTAAACTCCTCAACGCCCGTGCGATGCTTGTAGTCGATCACCACGGCACGATTCTCGGCGTCCACGTCCACGCGGTCGATGCGCCCGCCAAGCGGCCAACCGGCATACTCGACCTTGAGCTCGTTGAAGGCGAACTCCAGGTAGCGCGGGGCAAAGGGGGCAAGTGCCTCGGACTCGTAGGCAAGCACGCCCTCCAGCTGCGGCAAAATCTCGGCCACCTGGCGCTCCTCCACCGCAGAAAGCGGCACCAGCGGGCCCTCCGTGCCTCGCTTGCCGGCGTGCTCGGCCAACGTCTCGTCAAAGACCTCGCGCAGCAGCTCCTGAGCGCGCGGCAGATTCTCGGGCGTCACGCGTTCCATGCCCTCCTGGGGCAGGCGGGCATGCAGGTGCTCCAGCACGTCGTGGACAAAGTTGCCCTTCTCCATGTTGCCAAAGCCCGCGTCGATGGACTGGGGCTTCACGCGATACGACACGAACCAGCACAGCGGGCATGTCGAGTACGCCTCAATCTGCGAGGCGGACGTCAGGCGCGGCACGAGCGGCGCGTTCTCGTCCTCGCCATCGCGGCGGCGCAGGACCAGGTACGGCACAGCCGCCTCACTCAAATGCTGAGGAGCCTCGCACGCGACGCGCTTGCACTCGATGCCCTCGCCGGCCGCTGGATCAAAATCGGCGACGATACCGCCCTCGCCCACGCATGTCACCTGGGCGGCGCCGGCAGTCTCGGCGTGCGCCCGCAGCTCGGTCCACACGGCAGCCGGGTAGCACTCGCGTGCCTGGCGATCGTGCGTCACGCGGGCAAGCGCAACCGGACCGCGCGCGGCCTGCATCGCGCGGCCAAAGCGCACACGCAGCAGGGCCGCGGGCTCAAGCGTCACACCGTTGCGATCCAACTCTGCCGTCAGCGTGGCCAGCGGGCCCTCCTCATGTGAGAGCGGATAACTGTCCAGGTCGACGTCGGCAAACAGCACGGCATCGTAGCTGCCAGGGCGAAGAACCGACGCATCGGCAAGCGACGCGAAGCGCACTTGTGCTCGTGGTGTGCGATCGACCTCATAGGTCTCGTAATCGTAGGCGGTACTGCGCTTGTCCACCTTGGTTCGAACGCCGTCGAGAACCGGCACGGTCGCGGCCTGCGACACGTCGAGCGCGCGGGCGTCGTTCATAAGGATGTCGATGGCATGTCGCAGTAGGGCGGTCTCCGCCTGGCGACGAGCCTGACCGTCAAAGCCTCCAAGGGCGCGATCGGGCAACGCCTCGGCGACGGCGAGCATTGCCTTGAGCGCCGTCACGGGTTTGTCGCGCCACAGCGCTTGGAACACGTCCGAGACCACGCACGGCACGTTCTTAAACCAGTTCTCATCGCTGGCGGCCTTGCGCGTGCCCCTGACCTGGCCCTGCACGCTCTGCAGCAGGCTTTTGACGGCCATGGCGGTCTTGCCGCGCGACAGGCGCATGTTCTTGTCGAAGGTGCGCGCGCTGGCGGCGTCGGCACCCGAAAGCGGACTGTAAATCCAGTCGGTAAGCTCCGGCGCGGGCCACCACTCGGTCTTGGAGGCGGTGCCCTCGTCGGCGGCCTTCATGCGCTCGATCAGATTGGCGAGCGCCGTGAACTGCCTGCCCGCGATGGATTGGGAAAACGCCGTGAACTCGATTGTCTCAGCAGCAATGTGACGCGCCGCCAAACGGGCAGCGAGTTCACCGAACAGCTGGGGCGCCCGGGCAGACACCACGAGCACGCGCACGGCGTCCGCGGACGCCGTGGCACCGCCGTCGACCGCGACGTCCTCACACGTTTTTACCAGCTCATCGATTGCATCCACATAGGCGTGGGCACGGGCGTGAGGGCCGGCAACCTCTATAAAGGCAGGCTGAGCGGCGGACTTGAAGGCAGTCTGGGGCGCGGCGGCACCCTCCCCCAGCGGCGCGGCCTCAAACAGCACACCGCGGGCATCAAAGGCAGCAGCCAGGTCCTCGCGCATTGCCGCCTGCTCGCGGGCAAGCAGCACAACGACCTCTCCCCCGTTGTTTGCCACGGCGGACAGCAACTCGAGCAGGCCGTGCGTAAACGACGTGACGCCGCGCACACATACCGCGCGGGCGCACGCCGGTAGGCTGTCGGCCAAAGCGTCGGCCATAAGGTCAGCAGCCTCGCAGGACTCGACCATGCCTCGACGGTCCAAGCCGCTCGCATAGGCACTCAACAGCTCGAACACGCGAGCCTCGGCGTCGCTCTTGGGATCGGGCCGGCAATTGTTGGCACGGCATCGCTCGGCCGTCGTTCCCGCTACGCCCGACAGCACATCGCGGGCCATGCGCGCGAGCATGCGCACCGTACCCTGACTGCGCGAAAGCGGCTGCAGGTCGGCATCGTCGCGACGGGCGATCATGTCCGAGAACAGCATCTGGCGCTGCATGTTGTCGACGAAGCTGCGGCCATCGCCCATAAGCTCCCACAGCGAGCGGAGCCACGACGCTGGGGTTTTGTAGTCAACGCCCAGCGAGGCGCCAGCAACCGCAGCATCGTGACGGCACACGTCGAGCTCGGCAAACGAGGGCGCCAGCAATACAGCACGCCCGTGGCGGGCAACCAGGTCGGCGAGCAACGCCGCCTCGGCATCGCTCAAGTCCGTACCGGTATTGGTGGTATAGATTCGAACAGGCATGGTCCTCCACTCAAACCGTTCGCAATAATCAATGCATCCATCCTACCCGCCCACGCGGACAGATTTGCCCCACGCCAACAGATTTGATCCCTTGGGGACGGAGGAAAACGGATCAACGAGGGGGTCAGTCTAACCCGGTGATCCGTTTCCCCCGTCCCCGAGGGATCAAAAAACCGCCCCCGAAGGGACGGTTCTGCGCAATTTATTTTTGCCGCTGGCCTACTCGCCATCCTCCAGTTTGATGAGGATCTTGCGGTAGCCACCGTACTCGCCGTTCAGCGCCTTTGAAACGCGGCTCACCGTGGTGGACGAAGCGCCGGTACGGGCCTGAACCTCAACATAAGGCTCGCCCTCGTCCAAATAGCGCGCAACCTGCAAACGCTGAGAAAGGTCGCAAATCTCGCGCGGCGTGCAGATATCGGTCAAAAACGCTTGGATATCCTTCTCGTCGTCCAAAAGGCTAAATGCGTGGACCAGCTGCTTGACATCAGGCTTGTCAAACATGTTCTCGATATTCATCGATCACCGCCAAACCCGCCAAAAGGCATCGAAGTTGATACTGACATCGGGCATCGTTCGCCCGTTCTATGCAATAGGGCAACGCCTGTGGCTTTTGCCCGTAGCAGTGTAGCACACCACCAAACTAAAGCGACAAGACTCTCTGCCAGCGGCGCGTTTTTCAGGACGAACGCCGTTTAGAAACCATATGCGCACGTAAGCTCCACGAATATTTGAGACAATGGGCGCCCAAACACCGCGGCGCGCCCGCGCAACCATCCAGGTCGCCGCCGTAAGCCGCTTCACGCGACGCCAGCAATCCCGGCGCAAGAAAGGATTCACGCCATGCGCTTTATGCTTAACTGGCTCTTCACCTCGATCGCCATCGCGATCGCCACGTTCCTCGTCCCCGGTATCCAACCCTTCGGCTTTGCCGAGACCTGGGTCTGCTTTGCCTTTGTGGGACTGTTCCTGAACATTGTCGATTCGTTCGTCAAACCGTTCCTCACGGTCATCTCGCTGCCGCTCACGATCATTACGCTGGGCATTTTCCAGCTTGTCGTCAACAGCTTTATGCTTGAGCTCGCGAGCTACCTGTCGGTCAACCTGCTGGGCGTCGGCATCTCCATCGCCAGCTTTGGATCGGCCTTTATGGGCAGCATCCTGGTGTCCATCACGCGCAGCATCCTCGACAGCATCGCCGAGGACTAAAACGGCCATTCCGACCGTGTCCGTCTCAACAGCCCAAAACGAAGGCCGCCCATCGCAAAAATGGACGGCCTTCTTATTTTTCAAGTCTCAAAGGGCGAGAGAATCTACCATTTCCACCCCGTCCCCAAATGCAGGTGTGGGTTAGATGACGTAGTCGTAGCCATGGTTGGGAGCGACTAGTTGATCGAGCGTCACACCGTCGAGGTAGTCGTTGATGAGCTTGTCCAGGTTCTTCCACACGTCGAGCGTGGGACACTCATCCGAACGCGAGCAGCCCTTGCAGTCGCCATCCAGGCAGGCGACCGGCGCCAGACTGCCCTCGGTCAGGCGCAAGATCTCGCCCACCGTGTACTGCTCGGGCGGGCGCGTGAGCACATAGCCGCCGCCCTTGCCACGCATACCCGAAAGCATGTTGGCGCGCACGAGCGTAGCCAAGATGTTCTCCAGATATTTCTCGGAAATCCCCTGGCGCGCCGCGATCTCTTTGAGCGGGATGCGACCGGCTGCCTGGTGCTCGGCCAGGTCGACCATAACGCGCAGGGCATATCTGCCCTTAGTAGAAACCAACATGTATAGTGCTGCCTTTCGGTCATTTAGTCCGTAGAAATTCTAGCCGAACAATTTGTTTTGAAAATACCCGTTCCGGTCAAGATGGTTAATCGACTCGTAATAATCTTCTATTTCCTATTGCGTTACTAGGCTTTACTGTCTACTATGCTTGCCAACAGCAAAACGAACAACCTATAAGGTTTGTGGGTTTCGTTGCTACACACACCGTAAAACCACACGGTATCCAGTCATTTGAACACTTTGGAGGTTCATCATGAGCAAGGTTTACGCGTCCATCGATCAGCTTATCGGCCACACCCCGCTCCTGGAGCTCACTCACTTTGAGGCCGATGAGGACCTCAAGGCCCGCGTGCTCGTCAAGCTGGAATACTTCAACCCCGCCGGGTCCGTCAAAGACCGCGTCGCCAAGAACATGATCGACGAGGCCGAGAAGGCCGGCAAGCTCGTGCGCGGCGGCGGCTACACCATCATCGAGCCCACGAGCGGCAACACCGGCGTCGGCATCGCCTCGGTGGCGGCGGCTCGCGGCTACAAGGTGATCATTACCATGCCCGAGACCATGTCCGTCGAGCGCCGCAAGCTTATGCAGGCATATGGCGCACAGCTCGTGCTCACCGACGGCTCCAAGGGCATGAAGGGCGCCATCGCCAAGGCCGAGGAACTGCAGAAGGAGACCCCCAACAGCATTATCGCCGGCCAGTTTGTGAACCCCGCCAACCCCGCCATCCACAAGGCCACGACCGGCCCCGAGATCTGGGAGGACACCGACGGCAAGGTCGACATCTTCGTCGCCGGCGTCGGCACCGGCGGCACCGTGACCGGCGTGGGCGAGTTCCTCAAGGAACAAAACCCCGAGATTCAGGTCGTCGCCGTCGAGCCCGCCACCTCCCCGGTGCTCTCCAAGGGCCAGGCCGGCCCGCACAAGATCCAGGGTATCGGCGCCGGCTTTGTGCCCGACGTCCTCGACACCCAAGTCTACGACGAAATCATCCCCGTCGAGAACGACGACGCCTTTGCCACCGGCCGCGCCGTGGGCCACAAGGAGGGCGTGCTCGTGGGCATTTCGTCCGGCGCCGCCGTGTGGGCCGCGCTGCAGCTGGCCAAGCGCCCCGAGAACGAGGGCAAGACCATCGTGGCCCTGCTTGCCGACACCGGCGAGCGCTACCTGTCCACGGCGCTCTTCCAGGACTAGGGCCTGTCGCCCATAGGTTGAGCCCACGGACGAGCCGGTCTCCTCTCTCCCGGCAGTCTGGGCTCATCCCAACAGGGTGTCCCACGAAACGTCCGAACTTGCTACAATGTCTGCGGCGCGGAACCAGCCTCCCGCGCCGCTTTTCTTTTTTGGCCACATGCCACCAAGGAGAACCTCCCCATGCACAACAAGCGCGTGCTCGTCGCCATGAGCGGCGGCGTCGATTCCAGCGTGACTGCTTATCTGCTCAAGCGCCAGGGCTACGAATGCGTCGGCGCCACCATGCGCCTCACCTGCCCCGCGCCCGATCCCGCCACGGGCATGAGTAAGGTCGACCGCGACATCGCCGATGCGAAGGCCGTCGCCGAGCGTCTGGGGATACCCCACCATGTGCTCGACTTGCAGCAGACCTTCGACCACAGCGTTATCGAGCGCTTTGTGAACGCCTACCAGGAGGGGCTGACGCCCAACCCGTGCATCATCTGCAACCGCCACATAAAGTTTGGCGCGTTGCTCGGTGCGGCGCTGGACATGGGCTGCGACTACATCGCAACGGGTCATTACGCCAAAACAAGCCAGACAGTAGACGGCACCTGGCAGCTGCATCGCGGCGAAGATCCCAAAAAGGACCAGAGCTACTTTTTATATTCGCTTACGCAGGAGCGCCTGGCGCACACGATCTTTCCGCTGGCAGGCCTAGACAAAGAGCGCGACGTGCGCCGCATAGCCGCCGAGCAAGGCTTTACCAACGCCCAGAAGGCCGAAAGCGAGGACATCTGCTTTATTCCAGACGGTGACTACGCGGGCTATATCGAGCGCCGCTGCGGACATCCCGCTGCACCGGGCGACATTGTGTGGCGCGACGGCAGCGTGGTCGGACGCCATAACGGCGCGTTGCGCTATACCATCGGCCAGCGCAAGGGCTTGGGCGTCGCGATGGCGCATCCCGTGTATGTGACGGGCGTCGATGCCGCCAACAACACCGTGCATCTGGGCGAGGCCGAGGACCTAACGGCCACAGCACTCACGGCCAACGACTGGATCTGGAGTGCCCCTGCCGACCGCATGGAGGCAGAACTCGATGCCGGCGGCATTCGCGTGGGCGCCAAGTACCGCTACCGTCAGAAAGACCAGGCAGCGACCCTTGCGCGCGGCGAAGACGGGCAAATGCTGCTAACTTTTGACGACCCGCAGCGCGCCATCGCCCCCGGCCAAGCCGTTGTAGTCTACCGCGGCGACATCGTCCTCGGCGGCGGCACCGTTACTGCCGCCATCAAGTAGTCCCATCCCCTTCATAAGTTGCGGTGAAATAGGGACTGTTTAAGCGTTTAAAACCGCCAAACAGTCCCTATTTCACCGCAACTTAGAGAGGACGGCCTCGGTCGGTACTGCCGTATCAGCCGAGGCCGCTGCATCGTTAGCGCTGTACGTAGGCGCGGACCAGCTCGTAGGTATTGCGCACGCCGTCGATGTGGCTGCGCTCGTAGTTGTGGCTCGCGTACACGCCGGGGCCGATCAGACCATGGCGAATGTCGTAGCCGGCCGAGAGCGTGGCCTCGACGTCGGAGCCGTAGTGCGGGTACACATCGATGGCGTAATCGAGCTCCAGCTCGCGCGCGATGTTGGACAGCGTGGTTACCAGGTCGTAGTTGTACGGACCGCCCGAATCCTTGGCGCAAATCGAAACCATGCGCTCGGTGCAGCCCAGGTCGTCGCCCACGCAGCCCATGTCCACGCTGATCATCTCACGCGTGTCGGCCGGCACAAAGGCACCGCCGTGGCCGACCTCCTCGTACACCGTAAAGAGCAGCGATACCTTGCGCGAAAGGGTCAACTCGCCGTCGGCGACAGCGCGCGCCAAGCCCAACAAAATGGCGGCCGATAGCTTGTCATCCAGGAAGCGGCTCTTAATGTAGCCGCTCTCCGTCACCGTCGTGCGAGGATCCATAGCGATGATGTCGCCGGTCTGAATACCCAGCTCGAGCACATCGTCCTTGCTGTCGACGTTCTCGTCGAGCAAGATCTCCATGTTCTTCTCGATGGTCTTGACCGGCTCGTCGGCCACGTGCGCCGAAGGCTCGGTGTTAAGAACCACGCCCGTGTAGACATTGCCGTCGCGCGTGTAGACGGTGCAGTTCTCGCCATCGGCCGTAGACCACTGATGCCCACCGAGCGTCGTGGGGCGCAGGCGGCCATTGTCCTTAATGGAACGCACCATGGCGCCTAGGGTATCGACATGGCTCGCCAGTACGAGCGGCTCGCCCTCGCCGCCAAGCTCAACGAGCACGTTACCCTTATTAGAACGCTCAGGCCCAAACCCCATATCGCGCAATGTTTCCATTAGATAATCAGTCGCCGCACGGGTATAGCCGGTAGGGGAGGCAATAGAAGTCAGCGTCTTAAGCTGTCCTGCGATATAGGAGAGCGTCTCCTCTAGAGAAGCATCAATATTAGAAGTCATATGCATCCTTCCAAGTAAAACTAAGACCGAGTCCCGATTTTAACCGTTCTGCACGTGCAATGCCCTAGGAGCCGAGCCGCCTCCAGACGTCCCCGCACCGGTTTTGTGCACGTGCACGGTTTACAATCTCAATCTTGCATAAATCCTATTGGTATTTGCATAGAAATGAGGCATCTTTTTGCTTCGTCTCAGGGTGCCCCACCTTGGACCGTGCAAAAAACGGAGTATTCAGCACCGTGGGCCCCAACGGCCCCATCACGAACGACAAAACGACGCGGTTACAGCAGTGTTGCAGGTCGTCGCAAAGCAGAAACTCAGTAACAACCCCCTCCACTCATCGATAGCCCGCCCACAATGGCTGTCGATGGGCGCCTGCGGGCCACTCGGCCCATTCACAACGTTATGCATTTTTAAGAGTTTGTTGAATACTCCCAAAAATGCACGCAGGGAAGTGCACCACCTATCCGCAGCGGGCAGTACGCCTTGGTTTTGTCCGTCTCAGGGCATCGACGCAGCACAAAAAGCCCCGCCGTGCGTAGCACGGCGGGGCCAGCGGCACGTCAAAAGACCATACACCTACGGGCGAAGGACCACCAAACTGGGCTAGGCAGCCGGGCAGATCTTCTTGAAGAGCTCGATGACGTCGTCGAGCGTTGCCTCGCGCGGGTTACCCGGGAAACAAGCGTCGGCCATGGCGTCCTTGGCCAGGACCTCGATCTCGTCAGCCTTCATGGCCTCGCAGACGTGCGGGATATTCACGTCGGCGGAAAGCTGCTTGACGGCGGCGATAGCGGCGTCGGCAGCCTCGTCGGTGCTCATGCCCGTGGTGTCAACGCCCATGGCGACGGCAACCTTGGCCAGACGCTCGGCGCAAACCGGCTTGTTGAACTCCATGGCGATCGGCAGCAGCATGGCGCAAGCGACGCCGTGCGGGGTGTCGTAGTGAGCGGACAGGGTGTGAGCCATGGCGTGGTCGATGCCCAGGCCAACATTGGAGAAGCCCATGCCGGCGACATACTGGCCAAGGGCCATGCCCTCGCGGCCGGAGCCGGGCTGGCCGGACTTGGCCTCGGCAACGGAGTCGCGTAGGTTCTCGCTGATCAGCTTGATGGCCTCAAAGTGGAACATGTCGGAGAGCTCCCAAGCGCCCTTGGTGGTATAGCCCTCGATGGCGTGGGTCAGAGCGTCCATGCCGGTGGAGGCGGTCAGGCCGGCGGGCATGGAAGCCATCATGTCGGGGTCGACGACGGCGACCTCGGGGGCGTCGTTGGTGTCGACGCACACGAACTTGCGGACCTTCTCGGGGTCGGTGATGACGTAGTTGATGGTCACCTCGGCAGCGGTACCGGCGGTCGTCGGCACGGCGATGGTGAACACGGCGTGGTTCTTAGTGGGAGCAACGCCCTCGAGGCTGCGGACATCGGCGAACTCGGGGTTGTTGATGATGATGCCGATGGCCTTAGCAGTGTCCATGGAGGAGCCGCCACCGATGGTCACGATAGCGTCAGCCTCGGCGGCCTTAAAGGCCTCGACGCCGTCCTTGACGTTCTGGATGGTGGGGTTGGGCTTGATCTCGGAGTAGAGGCTCCAAGCGATGCCGGCGGCGTCGAGCTCGTCGGTCACCTTGGCGGTAACGCCAAACTTGACCAGATCGGGGTCGGAGCAGACGAAGATCTTCTTGTAGCCGCGACGCTGGAGCTCGCCGGTGATCTCCTTGATGGCGCCGGAACCATGATAAGAGATGGTATTGAGAACGAAACGATTAGCCATTGATAGCCTCCCATCGTGTGCGGGGCACCCATTACGCCCCACGCTATGAGTCCCATCCTAACGCTTTTGAAACAAAAAACACGTGAGAACGTCAAAAAGGTTAAAGCGTTTCAATATAATAACGGAGTCCTAGCCCTTCCCTCCCGACAGCAGCGAAGGCTAGATTATAGGAGCAATCGTCCAAAGAATACGACCAACTCAGTCTATAAATTGTTTCTGTTTTAGCAATATATGTTTGACAATATGTTTATAAATGGATACCTTTTAGTAAACATCTTAGTTCACTAAATAACATTAGTGAAATGAAAGAGGCGGTAGAGATGTTAGTTCTACCCATAAAGACCCTCTTGGGCCACTACATTTATGATGCCAATCGAAACGAGATACTTGCAGTAAGCAAAGATCTCTTCAATTACATCTCAGAAGTCCAGGCAGGCGAAGTTTGCCCCGCCTCCTATAAAACAGACCAAGAATTCCAGTTACTACAATCATGTGGCTACTGCTGCGATTCGCCATTGCAGGATATCGCTTATCCATCAATTGACCTTTTGAAAGTTAAGCTGGAAAGAAATTTACGGATGATAACCCTTCAGCTGACTCAATCTTGCAATTTCCGATGTGATTACTGTATCTATTCCGAAAACTCCTTATACAACAGAACCCACAGTCATAACTCCATGTCTGTTTCGACGGCTAAACATGCAATCGAATTCTTTAAGATGCACTCGATTGACAACCCAAACCCGGTCGTTGCATTTTATGGAGGAGAACCTCTCCTTCGATTTAGTGAAATTAAGCTAATTACTCAATATGCAGAACAGGTATTTGAAGGAAAACACATCTCATTTCGAATTACAACCAATTGCTCTCTTTTATCTGAAGATATGGTTAAATTCTTCTTCGATTCTGGGCATGAATTCTATTTGTTAATCAGTCTTGACGGGCCGCAGCAAATCCATGATAAGTCTAGGCATTACGCTAATGGTAAGTCCTCATACCAAGCAGTTATAGACAATGTTCATATGATTTTAGACAACCATCCTGAACGCAACAAATATATTCATTTTAATGCCGTAGTCGACACGAACAACATCTATAAAACAGTCTCTTCCTTTATAAATGATAAGGATATCGAGGCTTGCGATGTTCAATTCAACTACTTGGAACGCAACGGACGTATCGCCCCCTACAATGACAAGTTCTCAAGTCAACTGAATTACGCCTTATTTAAAGCAAGAATTATGGACGAGCGCAAGATCGAAAAAGGAAACCGCAGCGATAGGCTCGCTTCATATACGCTTGCAAGCATCAACCAAAACATTAAGCGATTTACACCTTCGAACATCCCAACAAAAGCTATACCCGGTGGTCCATGCGAGCCAGGAGTTACGCGTCTATTTGTGACAACAGCAGGAGCGCTTCTTCCTTGCGAAAAAGTCAGCGAAACAACCAAGGACATGTATATCGGTACATTGGATTCAGGATTTGATTTAGGTCAAATTGAAAAGATAATCAATGTTTCAAAGCTGACCAGCGATTCATGTAAAAAATGTTGGGCATTTCAGCTGTGCACTCAATGCATTAAAAGCGCAGATTGCAAAGGAGTAATTAGCCCTGATTACAAGCGAACAGCATGCGACAACTCAAAACGAATTGCCTTTGATCGACTTAATCAGAAAATACTTCGCTTTGAGCTTCATAGACACGAAGTGTCCATTACAACGGCTCTTAAAAGGAACAAGCGATAAAAATCATGAAGACAATTGGACTTATATCTTTCACGAGAGCTGACTATCCTCTTCTAATTGGATTGCTAGGAATTGGCTACAATATCCGGGTATCAACGCCATGCGGCATTCTACCGGACGGCGTAGATGTTGCCAACCTTGTTAATTGCAAAGAAATTGGCATAAGAAATCGAATTAACTATGTAACGACAATCGATGAATCAGACCTGGTTGTCGTTTTATCGACGAAAGAAAGCGCCGCAGGACTCATAGAATTTAGTAAACACGCTGAAACCTATGCTCATTCTGTAAATAAGAAGGTTGTCAGCCAACTCGCCACTGAACAAATCGAGTCTAGCAAAAGCGACATGCAGGAATTAGCCCTGATACCAAAAATTGTTGTCGGGAATCTATATACACCCGCCGATTCAACAATTACGTTTAGTAGCATCGTTAGCGAGATGAGAAAGCACCATCCCAATCTATGCGCTTTGAGCTTCAATCCTTTAGATGAAATCTGGGGCTGCAACACCCTTAGTTTTGATGGTGGCCAATCCGCCGTCATCAAAATGAATGAGCAAATCAACCTCATCATTGAGAATGATAAATCCGACCTAGCTCTATTGGAAATGCCCAATGTGCTTATGAAATACGACGACCACATTTTCGGTGATTACGGATTAGGATCGATTGCTGCATGTCGAGCTTTCTGCCCTGACTTGGCCATTATCAATATCCCATACACGATAGCCGACTACGACATAATGCTTGGGCTCATGCCCGTAATTGAAACGCTTACGCAAGCAGAGAAAGTTCAATTTGAAATTACAAACGAAGTACTTGACGCCACGGAAGGGTTGGAGACGCATAGATTTCAAATAAGCTATTCATCTAGCGATAAAGCTATTCAAGCAGCAAGAGAACTTCGACTAAGAGGAATGCCCTGTTTCTCAGCCAGCTTAGATCCAGAAGAATCATTACTATGCTGCAAAACAATCGAGAACGAGTTGTTTGATTTCGATATTGGGGTGCTGAAATGACAGCATATTGTAAAGATGAAACCATCTATGCAGAAATCGAAAAAGCGATAAGCAATATTAGAGATTTGGATTTGACTCAATTTGACCAAAATCTAAGAAATCAGCAATTGACCGACCCGCCATTCAACTTGTCCTCATCAGATTTAGTTCGACTGCTAATTTATCTTGAAAGCAGGTTTTCTGTTTACGTTGAGTACTCGTCGATTGAAAACCTAGGGTTCAACAGTGTTGAGGAGGTGAAGAAGGTAATAGAACAGTCAGAAACAATCGAACAATGGGAGGCAAATCATGAGAAGTATTCGTCCATTTAACATGCATGCAGTAAATAGCGTCATTCATTTTATTAGAAATTGCCCATGCGGTTATTGCAGCTGCATGTACTGCAACATACTGCGCAATTCTCCGCACGAAGCAGAAGTCGGTTCCAATTCGATCGAGGCGATGACGCGTGGTGGCTACTGGTCCTAAATCGAGCAAGACGACTACAAACGAATATCGAATCTCAATTGAAGGTAACCCTTATCCGCATGATTTAGTTCTCATCAACCCAGCTGGAGACAACCTCAATATCAAAAGACATGGGTTCACGGGTCCACTAGGACAGCTATTGAGTCTAAAATATACCGTTTATGACGATGCAAATGAAAAACTCTTTACTGTCGTCGACGGTGGTTTTAGTAACATGCCCAGGGTTGCGCTCATCATCGAACACAAGGAAGTTGCGGTGTTCGATTATGGCCTAAACAGACTTGAGATGAAGTGCATAACGAACATACCGAATTACACAATAAAAGGTAACTTCCTATTTGGAGATTACGATATATTCAGCCAACGGGAAGTGAAGCTATCTTCAGTTATCGTCCTTCAATGTGATAAACGATCGTGCTTTAGCATACAGGTTTTGGATAAAGCCGAATTAGCCGCCGCAGTTGGAATACCCACAGCCATTGCCCTTCTGAGGGCTCGGATTGAAGAGCATCTCGAATAAATCGCAAAAAGCAGTTCGTAGCAACGTTCAGGAGCTAGATAGTTTTTTCTAGCTCCTGAAACTGTATTACATAGTCTGCAAATTGTTCGAAACCATGTCCATGATCCGCAATGATGACGATTCGCTCTTTCATCTCCTGTGCAACCACCACCTTCAAAAAGGATATCGAAGCATTATCTAAATTGTTGCAAGGCTCATCCAAAATAATAATAGAATAACTGCTCAGAAAGGCCCTACAAAGTAATAGAGAAGCCAGTTCTCCGCCAGACAAATTGTGTCCCCTAGCTCCAATGATGGGATTTGCTTCAAATAATTTATCGAGGCTAAAACCCTTCAAAAGATAGATGAGTTTTTCAGAGTCAATATCTACAAGACCATAGTAAAGAGCCTTCCTGAAAGTTCCCCCCATTATCAAATGTCTTTGCGGCATAGTTGCGCAGGGTAGCTGGATTAAAGTCGAACCATCGAAAATGACAGTAGACTCATTAACACACAGTCTGCCAGCAACTGGCGACAATAATCCATTCAATACTTCCAGAAATGAAGATTTACCACATGCATTAGGGCCGCTTACTAAAACCAGACAAGGTGCCTGTATCGTGCAATCTGGAATTGTTATCCTCTCATTAGTTTCGTTCGACGAAAACGAGAGACTGATTCCTTTCCAACTAATTCGATCGGCGTGATCGAAGCATATCAAATTAGGTTTTTCAGCTTCCAAAAGACGACGTAATTCCAAGACACGGTGCAACGATCTAAACGACGGCTGAAGCTGAGCCCAACAATTCAGAACAAGAGGAAAAGGAGAATAGCATAGAAGCACAAGTTGATAACTCTGCACCGCAATCCCGACCGTCAGCCCGCGCTTTGACACAAGGAAAATAAGCAGCAGAACTGAAAGCAAGCCAGTAATGATGTTGCCAGCGTCAACTATTTCAGTTGCCAATCTCGCAAAGACACTCTCCTCAACTCGAGAGTTCCTGCAGGCTTTAAGCATCTTTTTATAGCGAAGCAATTCCAAGTTAATTGAACGAGAAATACGAATGTAAAGTCGACAATTAATTAGTTGGGCTAAATAAGCAGAACCCCTCGCCTGGGCCTCCAATGCCTTTTCGCTCTTAGTCGATAGCTTACTAAGAGCGAACGGATATAGAAGCGAAATAAACAATGCCGAAACACAAACAGGAATCAAAAGCAACAAAGAGATATTAGATAGCGCCACAAACGATACCAAGCCCGTCACTAGGCACGGAAGAAACGCAGTTGTAAATATTCCAATCATCGGCTGTAGGTTCCCAGCCTCTTCAATGCGCGATAACAGGTAGTCACTGTCTTTTGCTAAAACTAAGGGCCGCTCTAAAGCATGGCGGGCAAGCAATCTATAGAAGCAGTTAGCGCCATCGGAAGCCAATTGCTCCGCATATTTTGATCTGAACAGGTTTGTCACCAGCTCAACTGAGAGCAATACTAGCAGGCCTAACCCAATGTATAAAACGTTACGATAATTAGAGCGAAGCAGGCCATAGTCTATTATCAACGATTCAGCTTTAACAACAGACAGCTCCACCAGGGCAGATAAAATGCAGAGCGCCATCAACTTGATTACTGTCGTCTTATTTTGAATAAAAAGCTCTGGCATATGTCCATCCCCTCAACTAATAATTATAGCTAGAAAGATGACATTTTTATTCTATAGCCTCACGCAGCACGCTTCACTGACGTCAAATCTTGTCATTACAAACATGCACCTTAGCGCTTAAGACTCCAAAAAAGGGGCGGCCGAGATGGCCGTCCCCTCCCCATTATCAATCTATCTGACAAAGGGACTGCCCCCTTGCCGCATCCTGCCACTATTTTTGGCAGGCGTCTTTCCAATCTTCGCAGGCGCGCTTCCAGCGAAAGCGCAAGTCGCGCTCGCGGTCGATGAACATGATGGCAAACGCGACAAACAGCAGCAAGCTCGCCACGACGATGGCGTGCAGGCCCATGCGCTCAATACACCAATTGCCCAGCACGGCGCCAAACACAAAGGTAAAGATCACGCCAAAGTACAGCAGGCCGTTTTCCAAAAAGCCACGCCTGTGGGTGATGATGTAATCGTCCACGTTTTGCAGCGCGTTGCGCAAGTTGCCGATGCACATGGTCGTAGCGATGCCGTGACCGTGGATCTTGCGGAAGCTCTCGACCTGCATGCCGCAGGCAAACGAGGTGAGGCAGTTGGCGAGCAGGTTGTAACCGCCACCGGGAATAAAGCTCACGCCCAGCAAAATGACGGCTTCAAAGAACACCGTCACCTGACGCCAGTGAATCACGCTGCCAAACCGTTCGTGTACCAGGTCGGCAAGCATAATGCCCACAGCAAACGACACCACGGGGAAGAAATAGCGTCCCGCCAGTGCCCAATTGCCCTCCGAGATGCTCACGCCCACGAGCAGGATGTTGCCCGTCTGCGCGTTTGCGAAAACATGGTCGCGCCCAATGTACGAATACACGTCCATAAAGCCACCGGCGAGCGCCAAGATGATGCCCAGCTCAATAGACTCCGATATCTGTTTGGCACGCTGCATCGTCGTGCATCCTCCTTGTTGACGACTCTCTCGTGCGTTGGCGGAAACATAGCCGCCGTTCATACTGTAACCCATTGACAACATGGCGTGCGCGCGAGACGACCCCTTCGACACAGGGATACACAGTCTGGAAACAAACGGCACCCGCACCGACGCGCCGATCCGCCAGCTCATGTACTCCACCAGTCTTTTTAGCCCCGTCCCAAAAAGACTGGTTACAATTACGTGCAGCATACAAACACCGGGAGGGATCGTGGCAAAAAAGCCTCAGCACGCTCAGAACAACCAGCGCAGTCAGCAGGGCAAACAGGGCCAGCAGCAAAAGCGCGGCGGTAAGGCGCAGGGCTCGCGACCCACGCATGCCTCTGCAGCGCCCGCCCGCCCCTGGCGCCCGGGCCGCGACAAATTCCTCCCCGTCAGCCGCGCCGACATGGATGCGCGCGGCTGGGACCAGTGTGACTTTGTCTACATCTGCGGCGACGCCTACGTGGACCACCCCAGCTTTGGTATGGCCATCATCAGCCGCGTACTCGACGCGCACGGCTATAAAGTGGGCATTATCTGCCAGCCCGACTGGACCGACCCCGCCAGCATCACGGTGCTCGGCGAGCCGCGCCTGGGCTTTCTCGTCAGCGCCGGCAACATGGACTCCATGGTCAACCACTATTCGGTGACCAAGCACCGCCGCCACACCGACGCCTATACCCCCGGCGGCGAGGAGGGGCACCGCCCCAATCGTGCCGTCACGGTCTACGGCAACCTCATCCGCCAGACATTCAAGGATGCCCCCATCATCATCGGCGGCATCGAGGCAAGCCTGCGCCGCCTGGCCCACTACGACTACTGGCAGGACAAGCTCAAGCGCTCGGTACTACTCGACTCGGGCGCCGACATCCTCATCTACGGCATGGGCGAGCACGCGATTGTCGAGATTGCCGACGCGCTCGACGCGGGGCTGCCCGTCGATCAGATCACCTATATCAACGGCACCGTCTACCGCACGGGCTCGCTCGACGAGGTCTACGACTACGACCTGCTGCCCAGCTGGGACGACCTTGCCGCCGACAGGCTCAACTACGCGCGCAGCTTTAACGTGCAGCAGCAGAATATGGACCCCATCACCGGACACCGCCTGGTAGAGCCCTACCCCAACAGCGTCTATGTAGTGCAGAACCCGCCGTCGGCGACGCTCACCACCGATGAGATGGACGAGGTGGCCGAACTCCCCTACGCACGTGACTGGCATCCCGACTACGATGCTGCAGGCGGCGTGCCGGCCTTTGCCGAAATCAAGTTTTCGATCAGCTCCAACCGCGGGTGCTTTGGCGAGTGCTCGTTTTGCGCGCTCACCTTCCACCAGGGTCGCGTGCTGCAGATGCGCAGCCACGACTCGATCATGCGCGAAGCCGAGCTGCTCACGCACGACCCCGAGTTTAAGGGCTATATCAACGACGTGGGCGGGCCGACGGCCAACTTTAGCCGCCCTGCCTGTGACAAGCAGCTCAAGCACGGCGTGTGCAAGAACAAGCGCTGTCTGTGGCCGAGCGTGTGCAAGAACATGGTCGTCGACGAGAGCGGCTACACGCAGCTGCTGCGCGACCTGCGCCAGCTGCCGGGCGTCAAGAAGGTCTTCGTCCGCAGCGGCATCCGCTTCGACTACACCATGGCCGATGCCTCGGACGAGTTTTTGCGCGAGCTGCTGGAGCACCACGTTTCGGGCCAGCTGCGCGTAGCGCCCGAGCATGTGAGTGACGCGGTGCTGTCCGTGATGGGCAAGCCGAGCCGCGCCGTCTACGATGCGTTCTGCCGCAAATTTGAACGCTTGAACCGCGAATACGGACTCAAGCAGTACGTAGTGCCGTATCTAATCTCGAGCCACCCCGGCTCGACGATGAAGGAAGCCGTGGACCTTGCCGAAGCCGTGCGCGACATGGGCTACATGCCCGAGCAGGTGCAGGACTTCTACCCCACCCCGTCCACCATGTCGACCTGCATGTACTACACCGGCGTGGACCCGCGCACCATGCAGCCAATCTATGTCGCACGCGACCCGCACGAAAAGGCCATGCAGCGTGCGCTCATCCAGTATCGCAAGCCCGAAAACTACAAGCTTGTGCGCGAGGCGCTGGAAAAAGCCGGCCGTCGCGACCTGATCGGCTACACCAAGCATTGCCTGATTCGTCCCGTGCCCCCGCGCCCGGGCGAGACATCGGCCGGCGGTGGGCATGGCACCGGCAAGAAGGGCGGCAAACCGCATGGCGGCGGCGCTGGCAAGGGACCCAAGGGCAGCAAGGGCCACGGCGGCATGTCACGCGCACAGAACACTGCCGGTCGCAATCGCGCGGCCCAGGGACGACAGGGCGCCAACGGCGGCGGACGCCGCAACTAGGGCAGCGGTGCGCTCGCTGCGTCCATCCCACACGCGTGGCGCAGTGAGCGCATTGCCTCAACGAGGATGACGCCGGCGATAGCGACCGTAATTGCCACGTCGAACGGCGTGTTCACAAACCAGAGCAACGTCATGAGATACGACCCGGCGTTAAAGGCAAAATGCAGCAGGATCGTGTAGCGGAGCTTTCCGGTGGTCACGAGTACCCAGCCAAAGATGAGGCCGGCGGCGCCGGCGTAGCAACCTTGCACCCAGTTCATATGCATAAAGCCAAAGATGGCCGCCTGCAGCACAATCGCCGCGGCGATGCCCCGCTTGTCCGGCGCCGCCCAGGGCACCATGGCGCCGTCCTGTGCGCTCGCACGACGCCGGCGCTTCCAGAGCGGACGGCATTGCGGGTTAAACGCTCGGAGCGAAAACTCAAAAATGATGCCGCGCACCAGCAGCTCCTCGCAAAACGGAGCGCCGGGCACCGTGGTCAGGACGGCTAGATAGCTCGTGTCGCCCATGCCCGTCTCCTCGACAAGTTCGCTGTAATCGGCCGCCGCCTCGGGCAATAGCGACAGCGCGGCGTCGGTCACGTAGCCAACGACCACCTGCAGGGCCAGACCGATCACGATAACGCAGGCGATACGCCTCCATGCCTTGCCCGCTCCCCCGCCAAGCGGGCGCTCGCCCTGCCAGCGTGCCATAAACGAACGCGGCCACAGATAACGCCACCACAGCAGTGCCATCAAAAACGACGCCGTCTGCGCGGCAGCCTGAAGCAGTTGAATATCGAGGTCGTCAATCGGAAAGCCCATGAACACCGACGCGACACCCAGAGCGGAAAACAAAACCACGCTCAGGGCAATATCTGCCGCGACAACGCCTAAACAAGCAAGTGTCCACACCAACGCGTTGAGCATGCCAGCCTCCTCAAGAACCGTCCCCTAGTTCTACCACAACTCGGCAAAGAGCTGATCCCATGGGGACGGAGGAAAACGGATCACTTATTGATGAGAATCGGGCGCAGTGCCAAAGGCCCCGTTGGGTGAGATGTCGAACGGGAAGGTGCCGCAGCGATTGAACGCAGCGATAAACATACGGATGGCGTTGGACGGCGTGGTGCCCACGAGCTGGGTTGCCGCCGCGAAGGCCGCCTTTTCCTCGGGCAAGACCTTCGCGACAACCGGGGTCATGTGTTCTGCCATGGCGCTTCCTTTTTGAAACGACGGTGGTGCGGATAGATGCGGGCCACGCGGCTGGGCGACGGGCTGTGAAGGCAACCCGATTGGCCCGCATCCGGAGTTTGTTTCTGCGGCGTTGGTATTACTTAGTATCCCTAAGTATTACCCCGCAGATAGAATACCACAACCGACCCCATGGGGACGGAGGAAAACGGATCATTTTGTTGCTGAGTTAGTATTTAGAGCGTGATGATGGCCGAGATATCGAGGGCCTGAGCGTCGGCGACATCGTGCGATGCAAGCAGCAGCATACGGCCGTCGAGCAAGTCGAGCACGACCTCGGCGCATGCGTCGCGCGCAGCGGTATCTAAACCGGTAAAGGGCTCGTCAAGAATCACCGCGCCGCCCGGGCACAGCAGGGCTCGAGCGATCTCGACGCGACGGCGCTGCCCGCCCGAAAGCTCGGCCACGCGAGCATGTACATCGACCCCCGGCACCAGCAGGCGCAACAGGGCCGCAGCACTCGAGGCGTCCACGCGTGCATCGGCGCACACTAGCACGTTATCCAGCGCCGCGGCGGACTCGACCAAGCGTGCATCCTGAAACACCATCGAGCACGGCGCGCACTCCCCCGCTGCCAACGAAAGCAGCGTCGACTTGCCCATGCCCGAAGCGCCCATCACACAGATACGCCCACCCGCGGGCACGTTGAGCACCAGACCATCCAGCGCCGGCGCCCAGGGCGCACGATCGCCCACGGCAAGCGCAAGCTCCGCCGCAGCGCCATCGCCCGCAGCCCTCGCACGCCCGCGCAGCCCATGCCCGTGCGCCCGCACGGCCGCACGCCACGCCGCGGGTCCCGAAGCCCGCAGCAACCACACCAGCACACGCTCGCATGCCCACGATGCCGCCACGACTAGCACGGTCCAAGCCAGTAGGTCAGCCGTCTCGATGAGCAGCTTCGCCTGATAGATGCGTTCGCCCACGGTGCCCGTCGCCATGCCGATCAGCTCCGCCGCCACACCGGCCTTCCAGCTCATGCCAATCACGGCGCGG
This sequence comes from uncultured Collinsella sp., assembly GCA_959027945.1. Lineage (GTDB taxonomy): Bacteria > Actinomycetota > Coriobacteriia > Coriobacteriales > Coriobacteriaceae > Collinsella. Next base: position 116,698 of record CAUFRO010000001.1, on the reverse strand, counting down.
GCGCACGAAAGCACAAACGGCAGGACTTCGCGCCAGGTGTGGGCGCAAAACAGTCGCCAGCCCCGCACGCCATGCAGGCGGAACATCTGCTTCAGCGGCTTATCCACTTGCGCCAAGCCCTCGACCAGCGAAAAATACACGCCTGGAAGTGCCATCAAAAAGACCGCGGCGATGCTCACGCGCGCCGACCCCAACCAAATGAGCAGCAGGACCACCACGCAGGCAACCGGTGTCGCCTTTACAAACGACAGCGCCGGAGCCACCAGGCGCGCAAACGCCCGCGACCGTGACGAAATCCCGGCAAGCACGCCGCCACACACCGCGGCAAACACCAGTCCGCCCAATATTCGCGCGCCCGAGCCCGCCAAAATCACCCAGGTACCGTCATCGCACACCAGGCGCAGCAGCGCCAAGGCAACAGCACCCGGCCCCGGCAAGATCAGCGGCTGCGCTACCAACGCCGCCACCAGCACCCACACGGCAAGCCAAAAGGCGGCGACGGCACCTGCTGCCGCCACCGCCTTCATACGCTCTGTCATTTGTCGAGCAAACGCATGCACGGGCTACTCCATGTAGTAGAAATCATCAGCCGGGAGCTTGCCACCCACGGCACTCGCGTCCGCGTCGGACAGCACCTGCAGATACCCGCTAAGTGCCGCCTTCATATCCTTCCCCGTCTGGCACACGAGCATGCACCCGGGAATCGCCTTTTCGGCAATCGTGGCGTTATCCACGATGCCCGCATCGACCACGGCCTGCGCCCAGTCTGACGGCGCCGCATTGACAGCCTTCACGCTCGCCTCATGGCAGCTCAGGAATTCCGCCACGGCCTCGGGATGTTCCTCGGCAAACGCGCGGCGCACCACGGTCACGCCCGTCAGCAAGCGCGAACCCGTGTCACCTGCCAGCTCGTCCCACACATCGGTCAGGCTCACCGGCGCCGACAGTTTGCCTTCGCTCTTTGCGATGGCAGCGGTCTTGAACGGCTCCGGCAGCACGCCCACGGCGGACGGGTCGGCAAGCAGGGCCGACAGCACCTCGGTGGGCTCGCTCTTAAACTCGAGCGTCACCTGGCCGGTCAGGCCCGCGCGCTCCAGCAGGTAGTTCATGACGTACTCCGGCGTGGTGCCCTTGCCCGTCATGTAGACGGTATGGCCCGCCAGATCGCCAAACGAGGCCACACTCGCGTCGCCCGTCACAACGTTCAGCACGCCCAGCGTGTTGATGTCGATGACCTGCACCGCGCCCTCGGTCTTGTTGTAGAGCACGCTCGCCACGTTGGCGGGCACCAGGGCAATGTCGATATCGCCCTGAATGACCTTGGGCACAATCTCGTCGGCGGCAGTGTTGATCGCAAAGTCGAACTCATTGTCCGTCTCGCCATCGGCAGCCTGGTCCATAAACTGCACCAGGCCAATCGAGGTCGGCCCCTTGAGCGAGGCGACGTGTACCTCGACCGGCTCTGCAGCAGCACCGGCGCCGTCCGTGGCAGCCGAGCCCGCGGCGGACCCGGCACCGGCAGCCCCGCCGCCACAGCCCACGAGCGCAAGCGACAGAGCGCCCGCGGCGAGCGCCGAGGCAAACCCCCGGCGCGACATCTCAAAATCAAACGCGCGCATCGCTAGCACGCCCCCTCGTTAGGCATCGACCAGGCGTGATGGTCGGTATGCAGCAGCTCCTCGGCCAGCGGCGAGAGCGGCTCGCCCAAGAACTCGCGGTAGCACGCCTGGACATCGGGATTCTCGTGCGAGAAGCGAATGTCCGCAGCGGCATCCAGGCCCCACAGCACCTGGCCGCGCTCAGCTGCCAGCTCGCAGCCGTCGTGGATGGGCTGACCGCCGCCACCGACGCAGCCGCCAGGACACGCCATGACCTCGACAAAGTCATAGCTCACGCAACCGTCGCGAATCGCGTCGAGCAGGCGGGCGGCATTGCCCAGTCCGTGCGCCACGGCGACGTGCACCCTGGTGCCCTCGATATCGGCCACTGCTTCCTTCCAGCCGTCCAGACCGCGCACGTCGGTGAAGAAGTCGGCGTCGGGGTTCTTGCCCGTCACCAGGTAATAGGCCGAGCGCACGGCGGCCTCCATCACGCCGCCCGTGGCGCCAAAGATCACACCCGCGCCCGTGCCAAAGCCCAGCGGCGTATCAAGCGGCTCCTCGGTAAGCGTGTCCACGCTCACGTGGCTCGCGCGGATCATGCGCACCATCTCGCGCACCGTCAGCGCAACGTCCACGTCGGGCGCGCCGCCCTCGCCCATCATGCTCGGCAGCGCACACTCGGCCTTCTTGGCCGTGCACGGCATAACGGACACCACGAACAGACGCTCGGGCTCCACGCCCAGCACCTTGGCGTAGTAGGTCTTGGCGATGGCGCCGAACATCTGCTGCGGCGACTTTGACGTGGACAGGCTGTCGACAAACTCGGGGTAACGTGCCTTCACAAAGCGCGCCCAGCCCGGGCAGCAGCTCGTGAACATGGGCCAGCCGTGGGTGTCGCCCTCGCCCTTGACGGCCTTCCCTAGGCGCTCGAGCAGTTCGGAGCCCTCCTCCATAATGGTGAGGTCGGCCGAGAAATCGGTGTCGAACACGTACTCAAAGCCAACGCGGCGCAGGGCGCAAGCCAGGCGCTCAACGGTGGCCTCCTCGCGCGGAATGCCGAGCTCCTCGCCCCAGGCGCTACGCACGGCCGGCGCAATCTGCACCAGTACGATCTTGTCGGGATCGGCGATGGCGTCGAACACGGTCTCGGTATCGTCACGCTCGCGCAGGGCGCCCGTCGGGCAATGCGTGATGCACTGACCGCACGCGACGCAATCGGTCTTGCCGATCGGCGCACGCCCGCGGGTGCCCACGGCGGTATGCGTGGCGCGGTTGGTCAGGTCCCAAATCCCTAAGCCCTGCACGCTCTCGCACACCTTGATGCAGCGCATGCATTTGATGCACTTGTCGTTATCGCGGATGATGGGGAAATCGAAGTCCCAGCCCTCGCGCGCCAGGTGCTGCTCGTACGGCAGATAGAAGATACCCAGGTCGTTGGCGATGGTCTGCAGGTTGCAGTTACCACTGCGCACGCAGCTCGTACAGCGCGAGTCGTGCTGGGACAGCAGCAGCTGCACGTTGGTGCGACGCGCCTCGCGGACCTTGGGGCTGTTGGTGTGGACCACCATGCCGTCGAGCACGTAGTTGTTGCAGGCGGCAACCAGCTGGTCGCAGCCCTCAACCTCGACCACGCATACGCGGCAGCCGCCGATCTCGTTTAGATCGCGCAGGTAGCACAGGGTGGGAATCTGGATGCTGACGGACTTGGCCGCATCCAGGATCGTGGTGTGCTCGGGAACCACGACCTCGCAATTATCGATAGTGAGCTTGACCATGTTATGCGCTCCGTTTTCGGTGTTGTCGCTGACGGTGGTGTTGTTGGGCTCTACCATTCCAGGTTCCTCCCTCCGCGGAACGCGCCAAAGCCAAAGTGATCGCAACGCAGGCAGCGGCTCGCCTCCTGGCGCGCCTCCTGCTCGGTGAGACCCTGCTCGACCAGATTCCAATCGTGAATACGCTCGCCGGCCTCGCGCTCGCCCAGCTCGCAGCGGCCGCACTCGTGCTTGCCCTTAAACTGGACGGTCGGCAGCTCCACGTCGAGCTTGATCTTGTGGTCGAAGCCCAGGTAGCGGTCGATATTTGCCGAAGCCACGCGGCCGGCGTTGATGGCGCGGATAACGGTGGCGGGGCCGGTCTGGCAGTCGCCGCCGCTAAAGAGGCCGTCGAAGTTGGGCACGGCACCGTCCGAGTCGGTGACCACGCAGCCCCACTTGCAGGCAATGCCCATCTCCTCAAACGGCTTGGAATCGATGTCCTGGCCAATGGCCACAAACACGCGCTCGCAGGGAATGACGCGCTCGGGCGTGGCGGCGGCACGCGGGGCCGGACGCCCACGACGGGGCTCGCCGATAATCTGCGGCTGCACGCGCAGGCCGCTCACGCGACCGTCCTCGCCCGTCTCGATGGCGAGCGGGGCCGTCAGCTCCAGCACCTCGCAGCCCTCGGCCTGGGCGCCGGCGATCTCGGCGTCCTGGGCCGTCATGTCGCAGATGCGACGGCGGTAGACGATGCTCACCTTTTCGGCACCGCAGCGCACGGCGGAGCGCGCCACGTCCATGGCCACGTTGCCGCCGCCGATGACGCACACGCGCTGGCCGCTCAGGTCGGGCAGCTCGTCGTCGCCGATGGCGCGCAGCATCTTGACGGCCGACTCCACGCCGAGCGCTTCCTCGCCCGGAAGGCCGAGCTTCTTATCGCTGTGGGCGCCAATGGCCAGGTAGACGGCATCGAACTCGTCGCGCAGGCGGGCAAGTTCCTCGCCGTTGACGGAGTGATCGAGCTCAACGTCGATGCCGGCGCTCAAGATCCAGTCGATCTCGGCCTGCAGGCGCTCGCGCGGCAGACGATAGCTGGGGATGCCGTAGCGCAGCATGCCGCCCAAGTGGTGGCGCTGCTCAAAAATGGTCACCTTGTGGCCCATCACGGCCAGGTAGTAGGCACAGGAAAGGCCAGCCGGGCCGCCGCCGATCACGGAGACGCGCTTACCGGTGTTGTCCACTACATGCGGCTTGTGGTCGTTGAGGTCACTGTGCTCAACGGCAAAACGCTTGAGGGCGAGGATGTTCATGGGGTCGTCGACCATGCCACGGCGGCAATGCATCTCGCAGGGATGCTCGCACACCAGGCCGCAAACGAGCGGCAGCGGGTTATTCTTGCGGATGACCTTGACGGCATCGGCATAGCGGCCGGCCTCGACGAGCGAAATGTAACCGGGAATGTCGACATGCGCCGGACAGCCCGAGACGCACGGGACGCGGGCCTCGCGGTCAAAGCCACAGGAGTGCTCGCGGATGTGGTGCTCAAAATCGTCACGGAAACCGCGGATAGCCGTAAGCGCCATGGCGCCGGCCTCGTAACCGATGGCGCAATCGCTCGAAAGATAGATGGTGCGGGCGGTGCGCTCGATCAGATTGAGCGTGGACTCGTCGGCGCGGCCCTCGAGCACATCGGCGAGCAGATCGCCCAGCGCGCTCAGGCCCACGCGGCAGGGCGTGCACTTGCCGCAGCTCTGGGTGGAGCACAGGTTGACGAGCGCTGCCGTAAACTCAACGGGACACGGGGCGAGCGAACTCACCGCCAGACGACGTCCGAGCGCATCGTGCAGGTCGTCCATGACGGCCTGAGCGTGGCTGCGTTCCATTACGTGCAGTCGAGCCATAAGATCCCCTCTCACATGGCAGCCCGGAGGCGAGGCCGGGCGAAATTGCTACACGCACAACACTGACCTAAAAAGTTGTTAGGTCTCCACGCAGTTCGGCAGGCGGCATGAAATGTCACCCTCAGCGGTGAAATAGAACATTACCGCAGATAAATGCCATATTTGGTAAAACGCGTTACCAAATGACAATGCCCCGCCCACGCAATCACGTGGACGGGGCATTGCTCATGGTATGCGGCCAGCGACCCTGTTGCTTTTACTTAAGCTCGGGCCAGTAACCCTTGTTGGCCTCGATCATGTCGTCGAGAACTTCCTTGGCGACCTTCATCGACGGCACGGTCTTGTTGAGCGTGAAGGCCTTGAGCGCCTTCTCGTACGAACCCTCGATCGTGGCCTCGACCACGAGCTTCTCGGAGTTCAGCTGCTGCATCATGAGGCCTTGCTGGAACAGAGGAATGTTGTCACGGCTGATGACCTCGGGGCCGTTCTTGCCAATGTAGGCAGGCAGCTCGACCATAGCGTCGTAGGGCATGTTGGGGATAGCGCCCTTGTTCTCGCAAATGACCAGGAAGCGCTGCTTGGTATCGTTCTTCAGAGCGATAGCCAGGTCGGCAATCCAGTCGCCGTGGCTGCCCGCATAGAACGTGCTCTCGTCGATCTCGCCGGTCTTCTCGTAGTGGTCGATGCCGTCGAAGAGGTTCTTCTCGCGCGTCTCCTCAACCTCGTTAGCACGGGTGCGCTCGGGGTTGGAATGCTCGACGAACTCCTTCTGCTGCAGGTAGTAGTTCAGATACGTGTTGGGCAGGTACTCCGGGAAGCACTCCAGGATCTCGTACTCGCCCTTCCAGACGTAGTACCAGCTGCCCTTAGTGTGGCGATTCTGCTCGGGGTGCTCGTCGGTGGCCTCCTCGGGCTTCTTTGCCATGAGCGAGCCCATGCCCTTGAGGTAGGAATCGGGCAGCAGGATCTCATGCTCCTTGATGTACTCGCGCAGCTGCGGGAGCACCTCCTCGCCCTTGTGGCGAATCGAGGTGAACCAACCAAAGTGGTTGAGGCCGAAGTAATCGTACTCGACATCCTTCTTGTCGATATCGAGCGCGGCGCAAACCACGTCGATGATTGCGATCGGCATGTCGCAGATGTTGATGATGCGAGCGTTGGGACGCAGCACGCGGCAGCCCTCGGAGACGATGGCGGCAGGGTTGGAGTAGTTGAGAATCCAGTAGTCCTTCTTGGCGTACTTCTCAACGTCATCGATCAGCTCGACCATGGGGAAGATAGTGCGCATGCCGTAGGCAAGGCCGCCGCAACCGCAAGTCTCCTGACCCACGCAGCCGTGACGCAGCGGAATCTTCTCGTCCTGCTCGCGCATGGCGTAGCCGCCCACGCGCATCTGGGCAAACACGAAGCTGGCGTCGGTAAAAGCCGTCTTTTTGTCGGTGGTCACCGTGAGCTTGATGTCCAGGCCGAGGTCCTCGTGCAAAATCCAGTCCACGAGCACGCCGATCTTGCGCTGGCGCTCCTCGTTGATGTCGTACAGACGAATCTCGTCAACATCGAGCTCGTCCTTGCGCAGGGCGATGGACTTGACGATGCCGGGGGTAAAGGTGGATCCGCCACCACACAGAGTAATGATCATTGTTTACTGCTCCTTCTCAATTGCGTTTTCGACCTTGTCGCGCATCTCGGCGACCTTCATGCCAAAGATGATCTGGATATTATTGCCGTTGCGGTTGATGCCGCTGTTGGGCACGTGGTTGATGAGGCCCTCATTGATGAGGTCCGGGTTCTTAACGTTCACGCGAAGACGCGTAAAGCAGTTCTCGAGCTCCTCGATGTTGTCCTTGCCACCAAGACCTGCGACCAGGTCGGCAATACCTGCATCGACGCCCTCTGCGGGAGCTGCGGCAACAGCGCCCTGCTTCACCGCGACAGACGCGGCGGCCTCGCCCTCGGCAACGGACTCGGCGAGCTCGGACTCCTCCTCGCGACCAGGCGTGTGGAGGTTGAGCTTCTTAATAAGGAAGGTGAAGAGGAAGAAGTACAGAGCGGCGTTGACGACTCCGAGCACGAGCATAACCGGCCAGTTGGTCTTGTCGACACCGAGGACCAGGTTGGAAACCACGATGTTGATGATGCCGCCTGCAGTCGAAGCGGGCACGGAGAGAACCTTGAGCAGAACCAGGAAGATGCCGGAAAGAACCGAGTGAACGACAAAGAGCACGGGAGCGGCAAAGACAAAGAGGAAGTCCATGGGCTCGGTCACGCAGGAGAGCACGGCGGTGATGATCAGCGGGATGATAACGGCTTTGGTCTTGTCCTTGTTCCCCTTGTAAGCGGTGACGATAAAGGCGAGACCGATGCCGATGTAGGGCCACAGGTTGTTGAAGGTATAGCTGTTGAAGTAGGTGCTATCGGAGAAGGGCTGACCCGTCATTGCCATCTCGGCAACACGGATGGGATAGGCGCCGGCGATAACCTGATCACCCAGCGTAAGGGTGCCGCCCACATCGGAGAACTGGAACGGGGTGTAGATGAGGTGGTGCAGACCGGTGGGAACGAGCAGCTTGTTGAGCATGCCGTAGATAAACAGACCGATGTTGCCCGACTCCTTAATGATGCCGGCAACGGAGGAGATGGCACCCTGAACCGGAGGCCAAACGATGCAGAAGCCAGCGCCCATGATCCAGGAAATGATGATCATGATCAGGAACGGAAAGCGAACGCCCGAGAACATCGAAAGGGCAATGGGGAACTGCTTGTTCGAGTACTTGTTGAACACGGCACCGGTGATGCAACCAAGGATGATGCCACCAAACACGCCGGTATCGAGTACCTGGATGCCCATAACGGTGGCCTGGCCGGTTCCGGTAAGACCGAGCATGCCGCTCGCATCGGCAAGAGAGCCGGTGGCGTTGAGCACGATGTTGTTAGCCTGCAGGAACAGGAAGAACGACATCAGGGCGATCAGCGAAGCATGGCCCTTGTTCTTCTTTGCCATGGCGCCGGCGATGCCCACGCAGAACAGAATCGAGAGGTTGTTGATGATAAACATCAGCGACTGATAGACAACGGCGCCCACAAGCTGGAACGGACCGGAGCCCAGTACGGGGACCAAAGCGCAGATGGTCTTGTTGGTCAGAATGATGCCCACGATGAGCAGGATGCCGGCAACCGAGAGATACATCATCGGCTGGACGATCGACTTCGCGAACACCTCCAACGGCGCTTTGAAATTGAACTTCTTTTTTGCGGTCATAGCGGTACTCCCCTTCCTTTTCCGCAAATTAAGACAGATGTGCCCTGGACAAGACCGTGAGCCTTGCCTTATATCGATCGATGTGTGGGCACGTTATGCCTAGAGACCAGGTTCTCCAAGCAGGTTAACAATGTGATATGCGAGATAACTCTTCTCGGCATCGGTAACGACAACGTTATAGGTAGACGACAAGTGGGCGGCTATGGCATCCGCACACGAGAATGCACGCGGATACGCCGTTTCTTCGATTCGGAACAGCGCGTCTCCGTTGATTTGCCCGGCCGTAGGATCGAGCGCTCGCTGTGCGAAAAACTGCAGGTGACGAACGAAACGTTCGTAAGGCAGCGAGGTGTCATCGAGGGTCGTAGCATAGCGCTTGGAAACAATCGCAAGCACGTCGCGAACAAGCTGGACCGAAACAATCAGGCGGTCAGAGCGCTGCGGCATGGTGGCGTTGACGATATGCAAGGTAATGAAACCCTGCTCCTCCTCGCTCATCTGGATGCCCATGTACTCCTTGATAATCTGCAGCGCACGGCCCGCAAGCGCATACTCCTTGCGATAGAACTGCTGGATCTCGAGCAGCAACGGATTCTCACAGGGGACGCCCTTGCGCTCGCGCTCCAAAGCAAGGCTGATATGGTCTGCGAGAGCGATGAGAATCTTATCGTTGATGTCGACATTGAGCTCTCGACGAAGCATCTGAACGATTTCCTCGGAAATCACGAGGTTGACGGTGGGGATGGACTCCAAAAGATGTGCCAAGCGGTCAATCGTACGCGAATCCTGAGAAGTTCCCTCCTGCAACGCGTAGGTCTTTTCGACTGATGCCTCATCGATGGCATCGCCGGCATGACGGCCGAAGCAGAGGCCTCGACCGATGACGATGAGCTCGGAGCCATCGTCCGAAGTGACCATTGCGACGTTGTTGTTAAAAACTCGCTTGATAACCACGGTACCCACCACAAGAATTTACTCGGAAAGCCAAACGACAGGCTCTTTAACAGCAACAGGGCCGGAAGCATGCTCGCGAAGAGTCGAGTTCTCCGAACGCTCGCACACGATAACGAAGACCGTAGGATCGAAACCGGCAGCGCGAACCACGTCGAAATCGACCTCGACGAGGGGCTGGCCCGCGTCAACGTGATCACCCTGGGCAACAAGCGCATGGAAGCCCTTGCCCTCAAGTTTAACAGTGTCGATTCCGATATGCAGCATCACCTGAGCAGAGCTGTCGTCGGACATGATGCCCAGCGCGTGCTCAGTCGGAAACAGCGCCGCGACGGTGCCGGAAACAGGAGCGCACACCGTTCCCTCTTGGGGAACCACGGCAACGCCATCGCCCACTGCACGGCTGCTAAAAGCGGGGTCATTGGTATTTTCTAGATGAACAAGCTCGCCGGAAACGGGAGCGAGGATTTCGAACTCGGAAGCCGCAGTCGTCTGCTTATCCGAGCCACCCATTAGGCGAGAAAAGAAACCCATGGTGACATGTCCCTTCATAAATATAGCCCAACCAAAATCAATCGAATGCGCCCATTGAGACGCTCGCGATCAAAGACATTGGTTAGGCCCACGTCCGAGGGGACTCGGTAACCTTCCGCATTTCTTTTACGGGGGTTATTGTAGACAAGCCCAAAGCCGGAACAATCATTATGACCGGCGAACGGTATTTTTTCTCCGATAAACGGTATTTATGCGGTACTTAGGGACGTTCCTTTTCTGCCGGCACCCGGGGACACCCCTTGCTCTGGTGCATTGGGGACAGGTTTGTTTGCACCAGGTCGGTGCAGATTAACCTGGCCCCATTGCGCCAATTTCGTATGCGCTAGATGAAAAGCTCGCATTCCTTCCGCACGACGCAAACCTTGCTCAGCATCTGGGAAACAGCGGATAGTTTGCTGGAATCAAGCTTGCGAGCACCTCGCGGACATACGGCGATGCAGCGCATGCAGGAGATGCACGCCTCGCCAGCTGCTCGTTTGGAGTCACCCTTGTCGATAGCACAAACGGGGCACGCCGCGGCGCATGCACCGCAGGAGACGCAATCCTCTGTTGCCTCGGGCGCCATGCGGTGACCTCCAGCTTGTTTATAAGGACGATTGCCGGGGATAGAGGGCTCGGACGCATCCTCAGCCAACAGCTTTTGCTGAATTTGCTGAGCAAACTCAGCAAGCTGCGCCGCATCCTGCGCATCCGGACGATCGGCAGCAAACTGTCGCGCAATGGAATGTTCTGCAATGGCCGCAACTGCCGCGATCACCCGGAATCCCGCATGCTTCGCAACGTCCTCCAGCTCTACGAGCGTGTCCTCAAACGCGCGGTTTCCGTAGACGCACACCAGAACGGCCCGCGCTCCGTTGCCGTGAACCATGCCCAACCGGTCAGCCACCACAGCCGGGATTCTACCGGCATACGCCGGCACAGAGATTACGGCCACGTCGTCCTCAGTCATCGAGACAGCGCTGAAATCTAGCCCGCTATCGGTCAGATCGACGGTAACGGTATTCTTGTCCAGTGCCCCGGCCACAAGGCCAGACACCTTCTGCGTTCCACCCGTCGGACTAAACACAATTTCGAATACGCTCATCGAGACACCCTCCCCCTACGTCTGGCAACGCGTCAAGCCGTTTTCACATCCAGCCAGAGTATACGGCACGTGGGATCCCCATTTTGGTGCATCAAGCACCCCAATGCACCAACCCTACGCTGTCTGCCTCTTCGTTTTGTATAAATTACGGTACAGATTGTATATATTTACGGGATACCGCCGTGTTCTCCCGAGGTACCCCATCCTGGCCCGTGCAAAAAACGGAGTATTCTGCAACGTGACCGCGCCAGCAATACCCCGAGCGGGCAAACCTTTAGGGCGCTGCGTCATTTTGGGTTCCGACATGGCGAGAATGACGCGCCCCTGCTCCGGAAAACGACGAAATCTGACTCAGAACGCTCGCTAGGGATATCCGAAAGCCACCGTTGGCGACGTCAAATCATATGCAGACAACTCGAACTGCAGAATACTCCAAAAAATGCACGGCGCACCCCATGGGACCCATTGCCGCATGGTAGGAAACAGGCCCACGGCATCCTCTAGATGCATTCCCGAGGAAATCACATTTGAACTAGCGATCGGATACGGCAAACAAAAAGGGCCCCGAGCGTAGTTGCTCGGGGCCCTTGGTTCACCTCTCTCTAGCGGGCGATGCGTATGTTACTTGCGCTTGCCGCCGCCGTCACCGGGGCGACGGGAGCTGCCGCCGCGCTTGCCGCCACGACTATTGCCATAGCTACCACGATTATCGCGACCGCCGGCACGGCCGCCGCGGGAGCCGGCCTGGTTGCCGCCACGCCCGCCACGATAGCCGCCACGACGCTCCTCGCGGGTATCGTCGTAGTTGCGCCAGTCATCGCGGCGATCGCGGCTGGCACGCGGATCGCGGCGATCGCGCGACTCGTTAGAGCGGCCAGCACCGCTGCGGCTGCCATTGCCACGAGTGCCCTCGCGATGCTCGCCGCCACGGCCACCGCGCTCATCAAAGCGCTTGCCGCCACGGGACTCGCCGCCGCGAGTACCACGCTCGCCACGCGAACCGCGGCCCTCGCCGCCACGGCGCTCATCACGGCCGCCGCGCTCGCCATCGCGACCGGAACGACGACGATCGCCCGAACCACGCTTGCCGCCACGCGAGCCACGGCCCTCGTCCTCGCGCTCAACACGGCGACGACCGCCGCGGTCCTCGTCCTCGCGGCGACGGCGATGCGCCTCGCCCTGGAACTGCTTGGCACGGCGCTCGGCACGGTTGCCGCGCGGGGCCTGCTCAACGACACCAGCACCGCCGCGCTCCTCGGCAGCCACCTCGCGGGCCACGCTCTCCACAGCCTCGTCCACGCGAGCCTGAACGCCCTCGCGCACGCGGGTCTTGCCGCCGCGCTTGGGACGGCTCGGACGCTCACCGTCGCCGCGACGCTCGTCTCGACCGCGGTTGGAACGACCGGCCACATCACCGTAATCGTCGCCGTTGCGTTTGCCGTCGCGACGCGCCTGCTCAAGCTTCTTCTTGCTCTTGGACTTGCCGCGCTTGGTCTTCTTCTTCACCTTAAAGGCCGCAGGATCGCGCTCGGGGTCAACCGCGGGCGGATTGGGGCCCACATGCAGGTCGCCGGCCTCGTAGATGTCGGCGGTCTTGTCCATGAGCTTCTCGATCTCGTAGAACTCATCGACATCCTGCTCGGTCACAAACGTGATGGCCCAGCCCAGCTCGCCGGCGCGGCCCGTACGGCCAATACGGTGGATGTAGTCGGTCGGCTCGGCCGGCACGTCAAAGTTCACGACGTAGCGCACGTCGCTGATGTCGATGCCGCGGGCGAGCACGTCGGTTGCCACCAACACGTCGACGGTACCGTCGCGGAAGGCCGAAAGGGCACGCTCGCGCTGAGCCTGGCTGCGGTTGCCGTGAATCGCGGCGGCCTTGATGCCCTTGCGCTCCAGACGACGGCAGCAGCTGTCGGCGCGGTGCTTGGTGCGCATAAAGACGATGGTGCGCTCCGGGCCCTCCTTCTTGAGGAACTCGGGCAGCAGATTGTTCTTGGCCTCGATGGACACCGGGAATACAAACTGGTCGACGGTGTCGGCGGTCGACGTGGCGGGCGCGATCTCCACGCGTGCCGGGTCGCTCACCAGGTCGGTGATCTCGCCCACGGCCTCCTCGTCGAGCGTGGCCGAGAACAGCAGCGTCTGACGCTCGGCCGGCGTCTCGCGCACAATGCGGCGGACGGCGGGCAAAAAGCCCATGTCGAGCATGCGGTCGGCCTCGTCCAGCACCAGCACCTTGACCTCGTCCAGGTGGCAGGCGCCCTGCTCGATCAGGTCAACCAGACGGCCCGGCGTAGCGACCAGGATGTCACAGCCGTACTTGAGCGCCGCGGTCTGCGGCTTGTAGCTCACGCCGCCCACGACGGTCACGGCGACATGGCCAGTGACGTCGGCAATCTTGCTCGCGACCTCGTCGATCTGCTGGGCAAGCTCGCGCGTGGGGGTGATGACGAGCATCAAGGGACCGCGACCGTTGCCCTCGGGCTTCTTGGCGCCGCGACGGCGGTTGCGACCGCCACGCTCGCGCACGGGCTTGGGCGGAGCGATGTGCTCCAGGTTGTTCATGGTCGGCAGCAAGAAGGCGGCCGTCTTGCCGGTGCCGGTCTGAGCAGCGGCAAGCAGGTCGCGGCCCTCGAGCACCACGGGGATCGAGCCAGCCTGGACAGGCGTGGGCGCCGTGTAGCCTAGGTTCTCGATAGCACGAAGCATCTCGTCCGAAAGGCCCAGCTCGTCAAAGGCGGGCAGGCTCTCGGTAGCGGACTCGACGGTCTGGGCAGCATTGGCCTCATCGGCGGCATCGAAGGCAGCCTGGGTCATGGCCTCGCGGGCCTCGTCCAGAATCTCGGCGTCCGTGACGTCGGATACAGAATTACGCATATGTTGTTGTTCCTTATCTGCACGCGCAATGGGCACGGCATGCGGCCGCGCGGGCGTGCTTGGTAGTGCGCTAATACATACAAAAACAGGTGCGCACAGAGAGGACGTTGCTCAGCACGCTGGCGATCGCTTTGGCAGCCCTATCACGCGCCGTCCAGACGCAGCAGCTCTAAGCGATGGAGCAGATTCGCCGCCGGTTAGTATACCCGCACTCCGTATGCCCCCACGTAAACCACAGATGACGAGGCGGACGGGGCGGGCCTGGCCGATTGTCTCAATCTGTAACAGATGCAGGGCAAAACCGGGTCCAAATGTTACAGAACAAGACAGAGGGGGATTTCCGTCCAGTCCAAACCAAATCTCTCAGTCTTCCTGCAATTTCGAACATGTGGCCTATAATGTTGCTTTGGTTACGCTGTATATTGCGCAGCCATTTAATATGTCGCCCACCGGGAGCCATTAATTCCTATCGCCATATTGGCTAGGAAGCAATCAAAGGAGGTATCCGTGGCAGCAGAGACGCCTTGCTCGGTCCTCTATAACGATATCCGCTCGTTCGGCGGTCTTAAACATCTCGAGATCGCCCGAATGCTCATCAATGGAAACTCTTATCTCGGCAGTACCCTGCTCGAGAAATGCTCTTCCAACCGCTCGTATCTCACCCGTTACATCGTCCATCGCAAGCCTGACCAGTGCGCGCCCGCCATCTACAGCGACTTTACCGTCACCACGCTCAACCTTTCCGCGGCAATCTGCAGCAAGCTCGGCGGCGGCGAGTCCGCCTATCGGGCAATCGCCGAGCACTATCGCGGTCCGGCCGCCAACGAAATGATGTCGGCTCTCGCCAGCTACAAGCTGGACAGCCGCCTATATGCAAATGCCCTCAATCGCATCGACAACTTTGACGGCAATGCCGTGCGTGAGAAAAGCACGCTTTACCTTATGCTCTTTGTGGCAACGGGGGCGCTCGCCGATCCCGTTCAGGGCGTGGCCACCGTCGAGCGCTTTTGCGACAGCAAGACGGGTGGGCACTTTGGCACCACCGAAACTACCGTCGGACGTGGCTTTATGGGCAGTCTGGATCAGCCGCACGCCGTCGCTCCCAACCTCGGTCTGCTCAGGACACATGCCGACAACTGCGTCGACATGCAAATCCATCCCCTCACACGCGATCCGCGTGGCACGGTAATTGGATCCTTGCCCAAAACCTCGCCCAGCATCACCGATGTGGGCGCCGACGCATCGCGCGAACATCTTCGCATTTGGCTTGAGGGTGAGCACTGGTACGCCCAGGGCCTTGGATCGACCAACGGCACGGTGCTCGAATCGGGCGCGGGCGACGGCGATATCGTAATCGAGCCGCCGCGCGACCTACGCGAGCCCGGCAAGATCTATCCCCCAGTGGAAATCGAAAACAGCGACAGGCTCCATCTGGGTCTCTACACGACATTCCTTGTCATTGTGGACTAGCGCGGACGGCGATCGAAAGACGGTCGCCGTCCGTCTTTCGTCTTCTACCTTCTGCGTCGTAAACGACAATGCTCAGCGGTATACGTGGGCAGTGCGGCTATCATGGTACTTTACCGATATCCGCACTGCTCGCGTAAACGTGCGGCAACCCATGCCAGACAAAGGAACGCCATGGATACTACCGATAGCGCCTATGGCGACAAACTCGTCCGTCTCGATACGTTCGATACCGCCGTGGCGGTCGACCCCAGCGCCGAGGACGACGCCAAGCGTCGGTTTATGACGCTTATTCTCCAGACGGCCCACCGCAACAACGGCAACATCGGGCACGTGCTGCGCGCGACCAACACGAGCGGCGAGGTCTTTGCCGTCAAGCTACTCAAGGACAATGCCATCCTTTCCGGCCAAGCCCCCGACCGCTCCGCCGAGCAATCGGCAGCGCACCTGGCCAGCACCGCCGCGCTGTTCGAGGAGTACCGTCATCTGTGTACCGTCTCGCACCTGCGCGGATTTCCGCGCGTCTATGGCTACGGATCGTGCGAGGATGACCCTCTCATCCTCATGGAGTGGGTCGAGGGCACCTCGCTCAAGCAGGCGCTGCCCCTGCTTCCGCACGACGCCTCGGGCGGGCTGACCACCCAGATGGTCGCCGCCGTCGGAAACGCCGTGCTTCGTGCGCTCTTGATGACCCAAGGCCTCGTGAATCCGGTCATCCATCGCGACCTATCGCCTGCCAATATCATGTTCCGCACCACCAGCCGAACACTCGAGCAGCAGATTGCCGATTGTTCCTTTGACCCCTGCCTCATCGACATGGGCTCCGCGACCATGGCTCTCGGCGACGACACGATCACCCGGCGCGCCGACATCTGGCGCTTTGCCACGCCCGCATACGCCGCGCCCGAGATGCTCACGCAGGATATCGAAGGCATCGCGGCCCTTCGCCGTTCGCCGGCAATCGACGTCTATGCGCTTTCGAGCATTCTGTACCAGCTCTACAGCGGTCGCAAACCGTTTGACTTTGAGTCGACGGACGCCGCTGCAACCGGCTCGTTCTATCTCGTAAAGACCAAGACCAAGCCGGCACCGCTCGAGCCGCGCTGCGAGGGCGATGAAGCGCTCGTCCAAATCATCGTGAAGGGTCTCTCAGTCGAGCAGTGCGATCGTCCCACCGAGCAGCAGATGCTCGAGGTGCTCTCGGCATACCTCACCGATGCCGAATCCGAGGGCCGCGAAGGCACAGGAGACGAGGCCGCGATTGATATCGATTCTGGCACGCACCTTAAGGTCGACGTCGCCGGCGAGCGCGCACGAGAGATCCTGAATCAGGCCCGCCACGATGCCATGACCCGCCGCCGCTTTATTATCGGCGGCGCTATCGCAGCCGTTGCGGGGCTCAGCGTTATCGGGGCGGCAACCCATGGCTTTGGCATCCCCGACTACCTGGACGGCATCCGCGGTTCGCTTGACGACTACACTTGGGACCAGCTGCAGGAGATTTCGCTCAAGATTAAGGCCGCCGAGACCCGTAGCGAGGCACGCGAGATTGCCAAGCGCTACCACCTGCTCGACGCTGATGGGCATATCCCCTATCCGTGCACCAAGCGTGTCACGCTCACCAACGGACTGCAGGTTGGCGCGCAGCTTGTGGGCATCCGCCACGATGAGCTTCTGGACGGGACGGGCAAGGCCGGGCTGACGTTTATGTTCGACGCGGGTATTGCCGAGCGCAACGCTGCGGCTGAACCGTCGAGCGCCGGCTGGGCAGATTGCGAGCTGCGGGGATGGCTCAACGGCGACGGCCTTAAGCTGCTACCCAACGAGTTGCGCGCGCTCATTAAAGGGGTCAAGAAGGTCTCGAACAATGTGGGCGCCGCCAACAGTGCATCGTGTCTGAGCGAGTTGCCCGCAACCCTTTGGCTGCCCGCCATGGTCGAGCTGTGCGGTACGCAACCGCCCGATTCGTTTGCCGAGGGCTATCACTACCTGGCAGACATCTACAACGGCGAGGGCAAGGAGTATCAGCTCTTCCGCGAGCTCAAGGTGAGCCCGTATTCCACGAACGGGACGATGGTCCGCCAGTGGAAGGGCAAGGACACCTGTTGGTGGGAACGAACGGCGAGTCCCGACACATCGGAGAGCGAAGGCGCACTCTATATGAACCGCGTGGGGCACGACGGCGACGTCTTTACGTACGCAACGCCTGCGGAAAAGCCAAACAAGCGAACCTGCGTGATCCCCGGGTTCTGTATCTAGGCGGCTGGCGTCTTGCCGTGACGAGACCCCTCCCCGGCAATTGTCTCGATCTGTAACAGTTAGAACCCAAAAACCGGTCTAGATGTTACAGATCGAGATGTTTGGCAAAGACGACCGCCGATTGAGCAGCCACCCCCAGGGGGTATGGGTGTATAGTATCGGCAGGTTAACAATTCCAATACCGAACCACAGAAAGGAGAAGCCATGGCTCAAGATAAATTCGATGTGGGCGGCATGACGTGCGCCGCCTGCCAGGCGCACGTGGACCGTGCCGTGAGCAAACTCGACGGCGTCCAAAGCGTCGCGGTCAATCTGCTCGCCGGCTCTATGCTGGTGGACTACGACCCTGCGCAGGTCTCCCCCGACGACATCTGCACCGCTGTCGACCGCGCGGGCTACTCAGCCTCGCCCATCAGCACGGGCACCGACGCTGTCCAAAGCGGAAGTGCGCAAACCAGGTCCGGCGCCGCCCATATGGAGTCGCCGACCAAAAAGTTGGAGGCCGCCGCCTCTGCCATGCGCACCCGCCTCATCGTCTCGATCGTATTCCTCATCCCACTGTTCTACATAGGCATGGGGCACATGCTCGGTTGGCCACTGCCCGGCGTCTTCACCGACCACACCCACAGCATGACGCTCGCGCTCACCGAGCTCGTCCTGCTCATTCCCATCGCCTACGTCAACGACGCATACTTTATCAACGGGTTTAAATCGCTTACGCACGGCGCGCCTACCATGGACGCCCTTATTGCCGTGGGTGCCACTGCTTCCATCGCCTGGTCGCTCTATGCCATGTTCATCATGGCCGACCAGCTAGCCGCGGGTCAGGTCCACGAGGCCATGATGACGGGCATGGACAACCTGTATTTTGAGAGCGCCGGCACAATCCTGTCGCTCGTCACCGTGGGCAAATATCTCGAGACGCGCAGCAAATCCAAGACCGGCGGCGCCATCGAGGCGCTCATCGACTTGGCGCCCAAGACCGCGACCGTCGTGGCAGAGGACGGCACCGAAACCACCGTCGATGTCGACGCCATCCTTCCCGGCCAGGTCCTGCGCGTGCGCCCCGGCGAGTCCATCCCCGTCGATGGCGTGGTGCTCGAGGGCAGCTCGGCCGTGGACGAGAGCGCGCTCACCGGCGAGTCCATCCCCGTGGAGAAGACCGCCGGCGACACTGTCAATGCGGCCACGGTCAACCGCACGGGCTCGTTTACCTTCCGCGCCACGCGTGTGGGCGCCGACACGTCGCTCGCCAAGATTATCCAGCTCGTCGAGGACGCCAACGCCACCAAGGCGCCCATCGCCCGCATGGCCGACAAGGTCGCCGGCGTGTTCGTGCCCGTAGTATTCGCGATCTCGGCCGTGACTTTTGTGGCGTGGATGGTGCTGACCGGAAGCGTCAACGAAGCGCTTACCTCCGCCGTCGCCGTGCTGGTGATCAGCTGCCCGTGCGCGCTGGGCCTGGCCACGCCCGTCGCCATTATGGTCGGCACCGGCAAGGGCGCCGAGATGGGCATTCTCTTTAAGAGCGCCGAGGCGCTGGAGAACCTGCGCAGCGTGGGCACCGTGGTGCTCGATAAGACGGGCACGGTCACCCGCGGCAAGCCTGCCGTGACCGATATCGTGGTAGCCACGCGCGCTGACGGCTCGCCCGCCATGAGCGAAAAGGCGCTGCTCAAGTTGGCCGCCGCGCTGGAACGCTCAAGCGAGCACCCGCTGGCCGAGGCGATTATGGCCGAGTGCGAGACACGTGGGATCGTCGCGCGCATGGTCGAGGACTTTGCCGCCGTGCCCGGACGAGGCGTTACGGCGCGCGAGGGGCAAAACGCCATTGCAGCCGGCAACGTACGCCTGATGGACGAGCTGGGCGTTGCCGTGCCCGCGGGTCTTGCCGAACAATTTGCCGCCGAGGGCAAGACGCCGCTGTTCTTTGCCAAGAACGGCGAGCTTGCCGGCACCATTGCCGTGGCTGACGAGGTCAAGGAGACGAGCGCCGGGGCCATCGCCGCACTGCGCTCGCTTGGCGTCGACGTGCGCATGCTCACCGGCGACAACCGCGTGACGGCCGAGGCCATCGCCCGCCGCGTGGGACTGAACAGCAAGCAGGTCATCGCCGACGTCCTCCCCGCCGACAAGGAGCGCCACGTGCGCAATCTGCAGGATGCGGGCAGCAAGGTCGCCATGGTGGGCGACGGCATCAATGACTCCCCCGCCCTGGCGCGCGCCGACGTGGGCCTTGCTGTCGGCACCGGCGCCGACATCGCCAAAGAAGGGGCTGATGTGGTGCTCATGCGCAGTGACCTCATGGATGTTGCGCGGGCCATCGAGCTTTCGCGCGCCACGATCCGCAACATCAAGCAGGACCTGTTCTGGGCGCTGTTCTACAACGGCATCGGCATTCCGCTGGCGGCGGGCGTGTTCTTCCCGCTCACCGGATGGCAGCTCTCGCCGATGTTTGGCGCTGCGGCCATGAGCCTGTCGAGCGTATGTGTCGTAAGCAACGCTCTGCGCCTGCGAACCTTTAAACCATCAGTTGCGGTGAAATAAGGCGTAACATGCTTAGCTAAACCGCTATTTAGTCCGTATTCCACCGCAACTTTAGGTACTCAACGAAAAGGAGATAATCATGAACTACATCGTTAAAACGTCTGGCCTTATGTGCGGCCACTGCGACGCCACCGTCGAGACCGCGCTGCTCAACGTTGCGGGCGTAACCGACGCCGACGCCGACCACGAGACTCAGACCGTCCAGGTGGAGTGCGCCGACACCGTAACCGCCGAGCAACTCGCCGCCGCTGTCGAGGCCGCGGGCGAGAAATTCCACGCCCTGTCTGTGACCGCCGCGTAGCAGCTGCCGCACCAACAGGCACCACTGCCGGCTGACATAGCCGCTCAGCAACCGCCACTCAACCAACCCTTCAGAAGTTGCGGTGAAATAGTTCCTGTTTTAGCGCTTCAAGCCTGCAAACAAGAACTATTTCACCGCAACTGACGGGGACATCCGGAAGATCGACCAGAAACGAGGACCCGCCATGATGGCAGACCATAAATCGGTGACCCGCATGCTCAAGACGGCACGCGGTCAGATCGACGGCATCCTGCGGATGGTCGAGGAGGACCGCTACTGCGTCGATATCTCCACGCAGCTCATGGCCACACAGGCGCTCCTCGCGCGCATTAACGCCGACGTGCTCAAGGCGCATATCGAGGGCTGCGTGACTTCGGCAATCGAATCGGGCGACGAAGACCTCAAAGCCGCCAAACTCGCCGAAATCGAACGCGTCGTCGACAAACTCTCCAAGTAATTGGGGCATTGGGGACAGGTACGTTTGCACCGTCTTGGTATTCCGGGGACAGGTATGTTTGCACCACATTGGTGCAGATTAACCTGTCCCCCTTGCTCTAAATCGGGTATAAAGGCGTGCAGCATATCGAACGAAAGGCAATTTGCATGAATGACTTTATGAAGGGTCGCAATGGTGCCGATGAACTCACCATCGTGATGGGTTTTGCCGGCATCGTCATCGCGATGATCGGATCGATAGCCCGCATCCAGTGGCTCAGCTGGATTGCCATCGCCGTAATCGTGATTGGCGTGCTGCGCGGCCTGTCCAAAAATATCGACGCACGTCACAAGGAGAACGAGGCCTTTGTCGCCGCGACTGCAAACGTCCCCTGCCTGGGCAAATTCGTCGCCAGCTTGGGCGGCGGAACCGCAGCGGCCAGCACCTCACGCGCGGCCGGCACCAGTAAGGAAGACTTTGAGCGTGCCAAGCGCACGGCCAAGAAGATGTGGAAGGGCCGCAAGACCACGGCCTATCTCAAGTGCCCCAACTGCGGCCAGATGCTCTCCGTCCCCAAGGGCAAGGGCAAGATCCGCGTCACCTGCCCCAAGTGCCACGCCAAGATGGAGACGCGCTCCTAGCCGCCATACCATAGGACAAATAAAAGCCGAGGCCTCGCGCTGAGACCTCGGCTTTTTGTATGCGACAACGGAGCTGTCCCTTTGTCACACCTATGCTACGCCGTCGCGGGCCAGCTCCTCAGCCAGCGCTTCGGCTGGCATGGCCATAATCGCGTCGAGCTCGGCATCCACCTCGGGGATGCGCTTCACCTTGAGTTTGCACACCAGATCGCCGCGACACATCACGTGCATCGGCTCACGCAGAGCGCACAGGTCATCGAGCGGGTTCTCGCGCGTCACCAAGATATCGGCGGCCTTGCCGCACTCGATCGTGCCAGTCTCGCCGTCCAGCCCCAGCAGCTCGGCGTTGACTTGCGTAGCCGTATGCAGTGCGAAGGCGTTGCTCACGCCGACATACTTGGCAAAATAGGCCACCTCACGCCACATGTCGTACTGCGTCACGAACGGGCAGCTCGAGTCCGTACCCAGGCCCACCTTAACGCCAGCTTCCAGTGCGGCACGGGCGCTCTCGATAATGCCCGAGCACACGATATCGCCGTTCTTCTTTTGCGTATCGGTCGAATGGGTCTTTTTCGGGTCGAGCAATACAAACGGCAGCGCCGGGCTGATAGTGCAGGTAACACTGGGCGCACGCCCCTCGAGTTGCGTGCCCGCGGCGCCACGGTACAGCTCCAGAATCTCGGGCGTCAACGGAGCGCCGTGCTCAATCGTGTCAACGCCGGCCTCAAGCGCGGCCTTCACGCCCTCGGTACTCTCGACATGGGCCATAACCGGCAGACTCACCTCGTGCGCAGCCTTGCACGCCGCCGCGGCAACCTCGACCGGCATGCGCAGCACGCCCGGCTCGCCCACCTCGGTAGCGTCGAACACGCCGCCCGTCACGAACAGCTTAATGACGTCGGCACCACGCGCATACAGGTCGCGCACCTGTTCGGCTGCCTCGGCGGGACTGTTGGCCACCTGGGCGAACAAGCCCGCACCATGGCCGCCCGGCACCGTGACGCCCGTTCCCGGCGCCACCAGGCGAGGACCTTGATACTTGCCGGCGTCGATGGCATTACGAACGGCGATGTCGGCAAACAGTGGGTCGCCCGCGCCGCGCACCGTGGTCACGCCGCTTGCCAGTTGTTGTTGGGCGCTGCCCTTAAGAATATGGCGCACGATGGCGCGCCCCACGGGATTATCGAGCTTCTTCATCAGCGCGCCCGCATCGCCCGCCGAAACCGGCTTGCCCGAACCGCACAGATGCACATGCATATTGATGAGACCGGGCATGAGATACGCACCTGCCAGGTCGATGACCTCGGCACCTGCAGGTGCCTGCGCCACAGCACTCGGCCCCATCCACGTGATGACACCGCGCTCAACAGTCACGGCCATATCGGGTTGCGGCTCCATATGCTCCGAACCATCCAAGACGGTCGCATTGATAAACAACGTGGAACGATCGGCAGACGCCATATCGAGCTCCTCCCTCGCAATTAACTTGAACATTTGTCCATTATCACCTAATGCAGCGAACTAAAGTCAAACATATCGGTTAACGGAGGGAAGAGGGGATGTGGGGGACGGAATACGTTGCAGCCCCATCCCAGCAACATCAGGGGAATGTCTCGAACTGTAACAGGTACAGGGTTATTGGGCCCCTTGATGTTACAGATCGAGACATTCGGTCGACGTTTCACCGGTTTGTCTCGATCTGTAACAGTTACGAGCTCAAATAACCTCTAAACGTTACAGATTGAGACAAAACCTCTCAGCGCCCATACCACCGGCATCTCCATTCCTCAGCCAAATCAGCCCGTCGCGGAATACCCGCCAGCCTCATTTTCTCGACCAGCTTCCCCGGGTCTTTGAGTTCGTTAAACGTAAACCGAAGCACCTTATGCCCGAGCATTGTCAGATGGGACTCCCGTTGACGTTCTGCCACGAATGGGTCGACCGACTCCCGACCCTCGCCGTTCTGCAAGGTGTACTTCCCCTTTCCGTCGAGCTCGCCGATGACACACGTCCCGTTCTCGAGCCGCCAAAAATAGTCGACGCGAAACACCTGGCTCGGATCGAGCGGGTCGCGAAACTCCACCTGCAGCTCCGGAACCGGAAAGCCGTACGCAATAAAGAACGCTCGGAACCGAGACTCGCCGCCGTTTTCGGACAGCCCGTCCGCATACGACGCAATCACCTGTGCCCTGCGATACCCTCGCCTACCCTTACAATCGACGCGGAGGCGCTCGCACAAATCCCCACGCGATACGCCTTTCGCCCGCAGTGCAGAATCGGCAATCGCCAACCCGTAGGAGAACGGCGCACGCAGCAAGCAATCATCTACCGTGCGCCAAAACGGCGTCGCCCACACGCCGTCGACTTGTTCAAGCGCACCCGCCGCCTGCGGACGCAACAGCCGACATCCTGCACTCAGCGGCACCGAGCAACCTGTCTTAACAAGATAACGCGGCCCGAGCAGATCATTCGGCACCTCCAGACCCCATATCAGTGCGGCGTCATATCCCCAAAACGCCCAATCGGGATGAAATTCCGCAAGCCCTCTGATAGTCCTCAGTGCTCGCTCCGTCAGCGTCAATGCATCCCAATCATGCTGAAAACAGAACAGGTACGGCTCGGGCTCCGCAATATCGTCGGTTCCAACATGGCGTCGCAACCACATGAGCTCGGTATTGTCATGCGTTGCGAGCAGCGTACCTTGCTCGGTCGCCTCCGTGAGCCGCGCGAGCATCCTGTTCCGCGCCAACGTGTTGCGAGTCGCATGTTTGTGTTTGAGAACGGTATTAGACACTTTCATCACCACCACGTCAGACAAATGGACCATCGTCACCGTTGCCTCCGCTGACAAATGTCTTGATCTGTAACAGGAAGACCGATTTTTGGCCGCTAGATGTTACAGATCGAGATCTTTCGACACCGCGTCCAACCTTTGTCTCAATTTGTAACAGGTAGGTCGAGTTTTGGCCTGTAGATGTTACAGATTGAGACATTCCCCCAACCAGGTGCCAAACGTCTCGATCTGTAACAGTTAGACGTTCTCCAGGGCCCTAAACGTTACAGATTTAGACAAATCAGCAGCGCCCAAGCATTCGTCTCGATCTGTAACAGGTAGACCGGTTTTTTGTCCCTAAACGTTACAGATCGAGACAAATAGACACGCGGCGGCGCTGCGACAGCCCATCCCTTACTCCCACTCCTGCTCGTAGATGTTGAGCGACTTTACGTACCGCCCCTGGGCGCCCATGATGTCGCGGACCAGACGCAAAAAGAAGCTGATGCACGAGGTGTCAAAGCCATCCTGCAGGTCCTCCGGATGCACCGCACCAGGCCCATCGACCGCCGTGTCACTCAGGCGTGCGATGTCATACAGATAGAGTTGTCCCGCCGTCAGCCAGACATCGTCGACGCAGGCGAGGCGCACCGCAATCGCTCCGTCGCTCCAATGCTCCTTTTGCACGATATGCGGGTCGTAGACATCAAAGCGACGGTCGGCGCGCGTGTCCTTCAGCGCGACCATACCAGTCGCAGGATCCTTGTCCAAAATGCCAAAGCGCGAGAAATACTGCGTGTCGCGTACCTGCTCGAGCCGCTTGAGCGAGGCAGGCGAAAGCGATGTCGGCGGCTCTTCAACATACAGCTCGAGCAGCGTCTTGCCATGGCGATAGGGGCGCTCGAAGAGCAGCCAATCGGTAAATGCCATGTTGTAGGCCATGATTTCGTTTTGCGAAGGCTCGGTGTAATAGCTGAGCCACGGGTCGACAATGATCTCGAACTGTTCGCGCGCCGGCTCCAAAAACTGGAACTTCCGCAGCATCCAAAAATGGGCCATGTCGGCAATATCGTTGCCGACGGCTTCGGCTAGCTGCGCTCGGTCTAAAGCGTGGTCAGTCATGGCATCCTCCTCAAACTGATAGACCTCAATTTGAGCTTACGAGGAGGGTGGTCGGCCACGACCAGCGCGGGCAAAATAGGCCTCCGGCTGCAAACCAGATGCTGACCAAACACTTGACGAAAAGCTTGATCGAAAATGCGCACCGCAACAAAACCGCAGGTAAACATAGACGGCAAACCCGCCCTTTAGAGCCAGATACCCACAGCCACCACAGAAACAACAGGTGACCACAGCCCAAGAAGTCGACAAATGAACACCCGTACGTCGACAAACGAGCAAATCGCTCGCAAAGAGTGTCCCCAACGACTAGACAAAAAAATGACTAGTCATTGGGGACGTTCTTAAATGACTACTTTACAGCTCCAGCGCATCGGCGACTTCGGCTGCGCAGGCCAGGGCATCGGCCATGGCGTTCACCACGAGCGAGCTGCCGTTGCGAGCATCACCCGCCACATACACCGGCGCGGCATCCGCGGCGACGCCGTCGACACGGGCCGCAAGGTGCGAGCCCTCGGCAGCCATCACCGGCAGCGGACGACCAGCGGTGGCAACAGGCACGCTCACTGCATCGAACACACCGTGCTCCGGGCCCGTAAAACCGCAGGCGATAAGCACCAGCTGGGCCGGCACCTCGTGCTCGGAACCCGCGATGCGCTCGGGCTTGCCAGCCGACCAATCCAGATCGACCACGCGCAGGCCCGCGGCCGCGCCCTTCTTGTCCAACAGTACCTCGATCGTATCCACACCCCAAGCGCGCATCTCGCCGCCCATGGTAGCGATGGCCTCCTGCTGGCCGTAATCGGTCTTCTTCACGTTGGGCCACTGCGGCCAGGGGTTGCTCGCCGCGCGCGCATCAGGCGCCGCCGGCAAGAACTCAAACTGGCGCACGCTGCGCGCACCCTGACGTACCGCGGTGCCCACGCAGTCGTTACCGGTATCGCCGCCGCCAATGACCACAACGTCCAGGCCGCGCGCGTTCACCGCGGGGTCGCCGCCATCGAGCACCGAGACGGTCGAAGCCGTCAGGTAGTCCACGGCATACACCACGCCCGGGGCATCAATGTTCGCAGCCGAAAGCCCACGCGGAGCACGGGCGCCGGCAGCCACCACGACGGCGTCAAAGTCGTCGAGCTTGGCGGTAACCTTGGGATCGCTCACGTCGGCACTCAGCTCGAACACAATGCCCAGCTCGCGCATGAGCGCCACGCGACGCTCGACCACGGACTTCTCGAGCTTCATGTTGGGAATGCCGTACATGAGCAGGCCGCCCGGGCGGTCGTCACGCTCAAACACCGTCACGCGGGCACCGCGACGCGCAAGCTCCCATGCTGCCACCAGACCAGCAGGACCGGAGCCCACCACGGCAACCGTGGGTGCGCCCTCCCCTGCCGGCTCAAAGCGGCGCGGACCGCCGTTGGCCCACTCATGGTCGCTGATCGCGCGCTCATTGTCGTGAATCGTCGTGGGCTGGCCATCGACCGAGCCCAGGTTGCATGCGGCCTCGCACAGCGCCGGGCACACGCGACTCGTGAACTCGGGCATGGGCGAGGTGAGTGACAGGCGCTCGGCAGCCTCGTCCCAACGGCCGCGGTACACCAGCTCGTTCCACTCGGGAATCAGGTTGTGCAGCGGACAGCCGCTCGGACGTGCCTTGCCAAAGCTCGCGCCCATCTGACAAAACGCCACACCGCACATCATGCAGCGACTCGCCTGGGCACGGCGCGCGTCGTCGTCGAGCTCCACGTACAGCGGATCGAAATCGCGGCTGCGCTCCTCCACGGGGCGCAGCTCATGGGTCACGCGATCGATATCAAGAAAAGCACCGGGCTTACCCATGGCACTTACGCCTCCTTCTTGGTCGAAGCAACAGAGCTGGCAGCCACGGACGCAGCACCCGCAGCACCGCCCGCAACATCGAAGCGAGCAACATCCGCGTCACTCGCGCGACCGGTCACAATGTCAAACGCCAGCTCCTCGGCCTGCGCATGCGTCTTGCCGACGGCCTCGGCGGCGGCGACAATCGCCAGCACGCGCTCGTACTCGGTCGGAATGACCTTCACAAAGTGTTTGCTCATCGTCTCAAAGCTGTAGAGCAGCTTAATGCCGCGCGGGCTCTGCGTCACGTCCACGTGCTCCTGGATGAGCTCGCGAATCTGCGCCAGCTCGCCGGCCGTCGGGACCTTGAGCTCAACGCTCTCGTGGTTCACGCGGGCATCGAGCGTGCCGTACTGGTCAAAGACGTAGGCCACGCCGCCTGTCATGCCGGCGGCAAAATTCTGCCCGACCTCGCCCAGGATGAGCGCCAGACCGCCCGTCATGTACTCGCAGCCATGGTTGCCGCAGCCCTCGACCACCACGGTGGCACCGGAGTTGCGCACGGCAAAACGCTGGCCGGCAAGGCCGTTAATGAAGCCGCGTCCGCTCGTGGCACCAAAGAACGCAACGTTGCCCACGATGATGTTCTCGTCGAACTTGTAGGTCGCATGCGGGTTGGGGCGCACCGACACCTCGCCGCCCGAAAGGCCCTTGCCAAAGTAGTCGTTGGCGTCGCCGCACACGTTGAGCGTAATGCCGCGCGGCAGGAAGGCGCCAAAGCTCTGACCGGCCGAACCATCGCAATCGATGGTGATGGAACCGGCGGGCAGACCCTCGGGATGCGCCTTGGTCACCGCGTTGCCCAAGATGGTGCCCACGCAACGGTTGACGTTGGCGATATCGGCGCGGAAGCGAATCGGACGCAGGTGCGCACGGG
Source organism: uncultured Collinsella sp. (assembly GCA_959027945.1). Lineage (GTDB taxonomy): Bacteria > Actinomycetota > Coriobacteriia > Coriobacteriales > Coriobacteriaceae > Collinsella. The sequence continues at coordinate 88,412 of CAUFRO010000001.1, read as the reverse complement.
CATCGGCCGTATAGGGCACAAACAACGTGGAGTCGAGCGTCTTGTCGAGCTCGCTGTCCGCGGCCATCTGCGGCAGGAAGTGGCGACCGTCGGCACCCGGGATATGGGCACCGAACTCACAGGTCGCGCTCGCCAGCACGGGCGACAGATCGAGCAGGTTGGCCTTGCGGTTGCCCGGGACCTCGATCTGGCGCAAGCACTCGGGATGGCCGACCATCTCGTCGACGGTGCGGAAGCCCAGGCTCGCCATGACCTCGCGCAGCTGCTCGGCAACAAAGAGCATAAAGTGCTCGACGTGCTCGGGCTTGCCGCGGAAGCCGCGACGCAGGCGGCAGTTTTGCGTAGCGATGCCGGCCGGGCAGGTATCCTGCTGGCAATCGCGCTGCATGAGGCAGCCCATGGAGATGAGCGGCATGGTCGCGAAGCCAAACTCCTCGGCGCCCAGCAAGCAGGCGACGGCAACATCGGTGCCGTCCATGAGCTTGCCGTCGGCCTCGAGCACCACGCGGGAGCGCAGACCGTTTTGCAGCAACGTCTGCTGGGCCTCGGCAAGGCCGAGCTCCAACGGCAGGCCGGCGTGCCAAATGGAATCGCGCGCCGCGGCACCCGAGCCGCCGTTATGACCGCTGATCAAGATCTTGTCGGCAGCGCCCTTGGCCACACCAGTGGCGATGGTGCCGACGCCGGCCTCGCTGACCAGCTTGACCGACACGCGCGCGCCGGGGTTGGCGTTCTTAAGGTCAAAGATCAGCTCTGCCAGGTCCTCGATGGAGTAGATGTCGTGGTGCGGCGGAGGCGAGATCAGGCCGATGCCGGGCGTGGACTGACGGACCTCGGCGATCCAGGGATAGACCTTCTTGCCGGGCAGGTGGCCGCCCTCGCCGGGCTTGGCGCCCTGGGCCATCTTGATCTGAATCTCAAAGGCGCTGCACAGGTAGCGGCTCGTCACGCCAAAGCGCGCGCTTGCCACCTGCTTGATGGCGGAGTTCTTGGAGTCGCCGTTGGCCAGCGGGGTCTCGCGACGCGGGTCCTCGCCGCCCTCGCCCGAGTTGGAACGGCCATGCAGGCGGTTCATGGCGATGGCCATGCACTCGTGCGCCTCTTTGCTAATGGAACCGTACGACATGGCGCCGGTGTTAAAGCGGCGGACGATATTGAGCGCGGGCTCCACCTCGTCGAGCGAAACCGGCGTGCGTCCGCTGGCATCAAAGTCGAGCAAGTCGCGCAGGCGCACGGCACGGCCGGTGCGGTGCAGGCGGGCGCTGTACTCCTTAAAGGTGTCGTAGCTGTCCTCGCGGCAGGCGGTCTGCAGCAGGTAGACGGTCTGGGGGTCGATCAGGTGATCCTCACCACCGAACGGGCGCCACTTGGTCAGGCCCAGTGTGGGCAGCTGATCGGGAGCAGGACTCTTAAGGATGGCGAGCGCGGCGTCGTAGCGTTCGTTTTGCTCGCGCTCAACGTCCTCGACACCCATACCGCCCACACGGCTCACCGTGCCGGCGAAGTACGCGTTGACGAACTCCGGCGTAAAGCCCACGGCCTCGAAGATCTGCGCCGAATGGTAGCTCTGCACCGTGGAGATGCCCATCTTGGACATGATGGAGACGATGCCGGCGGTCGCAGCCTTGTTGTAGTTGGCGATGCCCTGCTCGGCCGTCACGTCCAAATCGCCGCGTGCCGCCAGATCGCGGATGCACGCATGTGCGTTGTACGGATAGATGCCGCTCGCGGAGTAGCCCACCAGTGCCGCAAAGTCATGCGGGGACACGGCGTCGCCGCACTCCACCACGATGTCGGCAAAGGTACGCACGCCGGCGCGGATCAGGTGGTTGTGCACGCAGCCCACGGCAAGCAGCGACGGCACGGGCACCTCGCCCGCAGCGGCACGATCGCTCAGCACCACGATGTTCACGCCGTTGCGGACCGCGGCCTCAACGTCCTCGGCAAGCTGCTTGAGCGCAGCCTGCAGTGCGCCCTCGCCGGCGTCGCGGCGGTAGACGGCACGGAAGCGGCGAGTCTTAAAGCCCACGCGGTCGATGGCGCAGATGCGGTCGAACTCCTCCTCGTTGAGCAACGGGCGCTCCAGGCGCACCAGCTGACAGGCCGTGCGGGAATCCTCGAGCAGGTTGCCGTGGTTGCCCAGGTAGAGCGTGGTCGAAGTCACCATGTGCTCGCGAAGGGCGTCGATGGGCGGGTTCGTGACCTGAGCGAACAGCTGATAGAAGTAGTCAAAGAACGAACGCGTCTTCTTGGACAGGCAAGCCAGCGGCGCGTCGATGCCCATCGAGGCGAGCGGGGCCTTGCCCTGCTGGGCCATAGGACGCACGACCTCGTCGACGTCATCCCAGTGGTAGCCGAGCTTGGCCATGCGCACAGCGGCGGGCACCTCGGCATCCTCGGCGGACGCGGGCGCGGCGGGTTCATCGAGCGCGTCGACGGTCAGCGTCTCCTCGGCAATCCAATCACGGTAGGGCTTTTCCTTGGCGTAACGGGCGCGCAGCTCGTCGTTGTAGATCACGCGGCCGCGGGCAAAGTCGACCTCGAGCATCTGACCCGGTCCCAAGCAGCCGCTCGTCAGGATGTTCTCGGGGCGCACCTCGATGGTGCCCACCTCGCTCGCCAGCATAAAGCGGCCGTCGCGCGTCACGTAGTAGCGAGCCGGGCGCAGGCCGTTACGGTCGAGGGCGGCGCCCAGGGTACGGCCGTCGGTAAAGGCGATAGCGGCAGGACCGTCCCACGGCTCCATGAGCATGGACTGGTAAGCGTCGTAGGCGCGGCGCTCCTCACTCAGGCTATCGTTGTGGTCCCACGGCTCGGGCAGCAACATGGACGCGGCACGCGTGAGCGGGCGACCGTTCATGACCAAGAATTCGAGCACGTTGTCCAGAATCGCGGAGTCGGAACCCTCGCGGTTGATGATGGGCATCACGCGCTCAAGATCGTGCTGCAGCACGGGGCTGTACAGGTTGGGTTCGCGGGCGCGAATCCAGTTGACGTTGCCCTTGAGGGTATTGATCTCGCCGTTGTGAATGATAAAGCGGTTGGGGTGCGCACGCTCCCAGCTGGGCGTGGTGTTGGTGGAGTAGCGCGAGTGGACGAGCGCCACGGCCGTTTTGACGGCGGCGTCGTTGAGGTCGATGAAGAAGCGGCGCATCTGCGTGGCGACCAGCATGCCCTTGTACACGATGGTGCGCGAGCTCATGGAGCACACATAGAAGATCTTGTCGCGCAGGGCAAACTCGGCGTCGGCCTTCTTCTCGATAGTGCGGCGGCACACGTACAGGCGACGCTCGAAGGCATCGCCGGCGGGCGTGTCGTCCGGACGGCCCAGGAAGGCCTGCAGGATAGTGGGCATGCAGGCGCGAGCCGTCTCGCCCAGGTCGTGCGGGTCGACGGGCACCTCGCGCCAAAAGAGCAGCGGCACGCCGGCCTCGGCGCAGCCCTCCTCAAACACGCGGCGGGCATCCTCTACGCCCTTGTCGTCCTGCGGGAAGAACAGCATGGCCACGCCATAGTCGCCCTCTGCCGGCAGAATCTGGCCGCACTTTTGAGCCTCTTTACGGAAAAAGTGATGCGGAACCTGGAACAGGATGCCGGCGCCGTCGCCGGTGTTCTTCTCGAGTCCCGTGCCGCCGCGGTGCTCCAAGTTGACCAGAATGGACAGCGCATCGTCCAGAATCTGGTGATGGCGCTCACCGTTGATATCGGCAAGCGCGCCGATGCCACATGCATCGTGGTCGAATTCGGGGCGATAAAGGCCCTGCTGCTGAGCGGAATCTGCCTGCATCGCGATCCTCCCCTAGATATTTAGACAGTCAGTTGAATAGGCATACTAGGAGCATCGCCGACCCGTTGTGTTTCCCACCCGTTTCGAAACAATCGCGTAACGCACGCCCTACGAGTGGACACCGCCGACCTCAAGGGCGACAACATAGGCCCCAAGTTCGGCCTGTAAGCTCACCGCTTCAAACATCTCAATCTGTAACAGGAAGACCCAATTTCCATCCCTAGTTGTTACAGATCAAGACATTTCAGCAATCCCCCTTCACCATCCCATTCAAATGCAACAATTTTGTTAGTCTTGGTTAACTTTTTAGCTTAAAACGGGTATCCTTTGCGGCGTCAAACAAACGGCACGCAGGAGCTCACCATGCTCAACCATCTCAAACAACACTTTGGCTCCCAACGCACCGGTGGTCACGGAGGCCTAGACATTGCGCGGCATATCGGCCCCGGGCTGCTCGTGACCGTCGGCTTTATCGATCCGGGCAACTGGGCCTCAAATATGGCCGCGGGCTCGCAATTTGGCTACGCGCTGCTGTGGGTGGTCACGCTGTCCACGATTATGCTCATCGTGTTGCAGCACAACGCTGCACACCTGGGTATCGCAACGGGCGCCTGTCTTGCCGAAGCCACGACGCGCTACCTCCCCCGTTTCGTTGGACGCACGGTGCTCGCCAGTGCCTACCTCGCGACCATCGCCACCGCTATGGCCGAGGTCCTGGGCGGCGCGATCGCGCTCCAGATGCTCTTTGGACTGCCCGTGCGCGCCGGCTGCGTCATCGTGGCCGCGGCATCGATGGCAATGCTCATGACGAACTCCTACAAGCGTGCCGAGCGCTGGATCATCGCCTTCGTCGGCGTGGTAGGACTCTCGTTTTTGGCCGAGCTTGCACTAGTCAAGGTCGACTGGCCGCAAGCCGCCGCAAGCTGGATCACGCCCAGTATGCCCACTGGCTCTGCCGCGATTATCGTGAGTGTCCTGGGTGCGGTCGTTATGCCCCACAACCTCTTTCTACACTCCGAGGTCATCCAATCCATGCACTTCGAAGGCCAAGGCGAGCAGGTTATCGAAGAACGTCTGCGCTACGAGCTCTTCGACACGCTCTTTTCGATGGGCGTGGGCTGGGCAATCAACTCGGCCATGGTCATCCTGGCCGCAACGACCTTCTTTGCGCACGGCATAGTCGTAGACGACCTCGCCGTCGCAGCGGCCACGCTCTCCCCCATTCTGGGCCCGGCAAGCTCGACCATCTTTGCCGTGGCGCTGCTGTTTGCGGGCCTCTCGAGTAGTGTGACGGCGGGTATGGCGGCGGGCACCATCACCGCGGGCATGTTCGACGAGGAATACGACATACACGACCGACATTCCTCGATCGGGGTGGCGGCCTGTTTCGTCGGCGCAGTGACGGCGTGCCTAGTCGTCCCAAATCCTTTTGAAGGTCTCATCTGGAGTCAGGCACTGCTGTCGCTTCAACTGCCGATTACGGTCTTTGTGCTCATACGGCTCACCAGTTCACCCCGCGTCATGGGCAAATTCGCCAACTCGCGTCCACTCAACGCGCTGCTCGTAGGGATTGGTGCCATCGTGACGATTCTCGATGTCGTGTTGTTGACAGGGATGTAATGGGACGGGGCACCTACCCAGGCAAACGTCTCGATCTGTAACATCTAGACCCGCTTTTGATGTCTAGATGTTACAGATCGAGATCATTCCGAAGGACAGCTCCGTTTGTCTCAATCTGTAACAAGTGGACCCAATTTCCACCGTTAGATGTTACAGGTTGAGACCTTCTGCCGGACGGTTTTGGTTTGTCTCGATCTGTAACAGGAAGACCCGTTTTGAGCCGTTAGACGTTACAGATTAAGACAAAAGGTCGGCCGGACTCACAACAGACAGGATCGGCCAACAGCAACCGTGATCCCTTGGGGGCGGAGGAAAAGGGTCCCGGCCGGGATATCCGACCGGGACCCTTGGACAGAGCTATATGTTGCCGTGAGCCGCGTGCCGACGAGCTACTCCTCGACGAGCTCAAACTCATCGGGACCGACGCCGCACACCGGGCACACGTAGTCCTCGGGCAGCTCGGGCGTGTCGACCTCGACCTCGTAACCGCAAACGGTGCACACAAACTTATAGGTCTTCTTCTCCTCAGCCATGATGTTCTCCTCTCGAACGTGACTGCTGATGTACTTCGCTTATTAGTATAGGTTCTCAATAATATAATGCAAGTGTTTTTAGAGCATTTCTATCCCTGATACGAAGATGCCTTGGGCGGCGTCTTGCCCTTCAGGACCTTGTGGTAGTAATCGTAGGTAAGCGGTGTCTCGTCGCTCAGGCGCTCGGCGTCCTCGACCTCGCCGATAAACAGCAGGTGCGTACCCACGTCCACGGTGTCAATCAAACGGCAGCTAAACAGCGCTGCCGCATGCTCGGGCACATAGGGCATGCCCAGAGCCGTCTCGCGGGTCTCGTACTTGGCAAACTTGTCGTAGTCGCTGCTGGTGCGGAACCCAAAGTTACCGATGTAGAGCATGTCGGCCGTCTGATCGATCACGGTCAGCGCAAACGCCTTGGCCGATGCGATGACACCCGAGGTGACGTTGTCCTTGTTTACGGCAACCGAAATGCGCGGCGGCATGGACGTCACCTGCACCGCCGTGTTGATGACGCAGCCGGCGCGCAGCCCGTCTGCCGCGGCGCTCACCACGTACAGGCCGCTCGGCATGGTAAAGAACGCAGTTTTGTCCATAACGATCACTCCCCTAACCCGGGTTGGAACCTCATGGATGTATGTACCCACAAAAAAGGCGGCACCCCTAACGGATGCCGCCTTTGGGGCATATGTGTCAGAACAGTAAGAAAGATGAGACAGCTGAAGTCGAGGTGGGACAAAGTTATCAGTAGTTTTTGTCCCACCGTCCCTGCAGGTCGAGCGCCTAGCGGTTGCGCTCCTTGAGGGCGCGGTCAATCTCGCGCTGGACATCACGCTTGGCCATATCCTCGCGCTTGTCGTAGAGCTTCTTACCGCGGCCCAGACCAAGCAGCAGCTTTACGCGGCCATCGGTATTAAAGTAGAGCTCCAGCGGCACCAGCGCATAGCCGCGATTGCGTAGCTTGCCGTCGAGAAAATCAATCTCCTTGCGGTGCAGCAGCAGACGTCGACGGCGGTCGGGATCGCGATTCCACACGCCACCGTGGCTATAGGGGTGGATATGCAAGCCCACGAGCCAGCACTCACCGCCACGGATGAGCGCAAAGGTGTCGGTGATCTGGCAGGCACGCTCGCGAATCGACTTGACCTCGGTGCCGCTCAGCTCAATGCCGCACTCAAACGTCTCATCGATAAAGTACTCGTGATGAGCCGAGCGATTCTTGGAGATGAGCTTGCGCTCGCGCTTACTGGGCATCGCCGGCCTCCTCGGCACCTTCGGCGTTTGAGCCCGCCGCCTCGCGCTTTGCCTTGCGCTCGGCGTTGAGCTCGGCATCGCTCTCGCGCACCAGTTTGATAATCGCCGCACAGGCCTCCTCGCCCACCAGGTCTCGGGCGCGGACCGTCAGACGCGTCGCCTCACGCTTGTCGCCGTCGTTTGCGGCGTCGGTCGCGCACATAATCAGGCAGATCGCAATCTCGGCCGAAGGTGAGGTCGGCACGCCTTGCAGGGCCAGCTCGCCCATCACATGATCGTCGCTCTCATCGGCGGCATCCGGATAGGCGGTATGGATCTTGTTGAGCAGGCGCGTCGTATGCGCATCATTGGGCGCCAGGCGCAGCGCCAGACGCGCGCAGCCCACGGCAGCCGAAATGTTCTCGGTCTCGGGCTCCAAGAAGTACTGACCCAAATTGGTGTAGGCGCGAGCGGCGCACTTGCCGTCGCTCGCACGCTCCAACACCGAATACGAAAGCGATGCCCACTCCTGCTTGTCCTCGAGCGCGCGGAACAGCTCAGCCAAATCCAAGCGATAGTTGCAGTTCATGGGATCCCAGCGCACGGCCTGCATCAGGGCATTGCGAGCGCTCACATAATCCTGCTGGCGAATGTAGGCAAACGCCATGTCGGAGTACAGGCGGTCAAAGGGAACCTCGACCTGCACCAGCTCGCGCGGATCCTTCTCCACGCGGCGATAGGCCAGGCGCTCAAACTTGCTGTCGAAGCTAAAGTACTGGCGCTTCTCCTCCGTCTTGCACTCAGCGTCGATATACTCCTCGGCGAGCTCCACCAGACGCTCAAGCAGCGGCGTCGCCGTAGCCAGGTCGCCCTGCGCCAGATAGTTCTCGGCATACGTGATGTCTTCCAAGCTGATAGGCAGGTCCATGACAACTCCTCGGTCCGGGCGGCAGACTCAACGCGCGCCTTAAATATCGGTCAATACACAAAACCCGGGTCTCTTACGAGGCCCGGGCGTTCAATTTTGGTAGCCCGTACCAGATTCGAACTGGTGATCTCCGCCTTGAGAGGGCGGCGTCCTAAACCGCTAGACGAACGGGCCATATGTAGCAAATGCAATGGCTGGGATGGAGGGAGTCGAACCCCCATTGACGGAACCAGAATCCGCTGTCCTGCCATTAGACGACATCCCAATGACTGCATCGCTGCGCTCGGCTGTGCCTTTGCGCAAGAAAGAAATATACGGGAAGTCCGGCCGTGACGCAAGCCCCAATTTTGACTTTTTTGAAATTCAGTCAAATACGGCCAACACGTGAAGGACCTGTGAAGTCGACCGCTGCACACGAAGGGCAAAACGCCGCGAGCGGTAGCCGTCAACCGTTGGCAGATTCTACCGCGAAAACGATAGCACCAGGCAACACAATCGAAGTATCAATGATCACGTAGATATCGAGGCGCCATGGACGAAGAGCTTGATTACCTATGGGAGACCCTGGGCCTCGAGATCACTGCTGACCTTTGGCCCGAACGGGACAAAATCCATCCCACTCTGCGCCCCGCCATCACGGTGATGCAGGCAAAATACCGCCGTGCATCCTTTTTGATCATGCGGATGTCATGGCACGCGGGACTCCCCGACCTTAAGCGAATCCAGGCAAGCCTCGTCGAGCTGTCCGGTATGCCGACCGTCATATCCGAGGCGCACCTGGAGCAGCGCCAGCGCGAGCGACTGCAACAGCAGCGGATCCCCTTTATCTGCCCCGGCGTTCAGGCATATCTGCCCTTTATGGACGAGGAGTACTGGAGCGGCAAGCCCAACAAGCACGTAAAGGTCTACGATCCGCACGAATGGGCGCAGCTCAAGGATTGAGCCGAGCGAGCCCGCCGATGGAAAACACGTCCCACCCTGAGCACTCAAAACGGGTCGCACTTTCCGCAGCCGCTACAGCAACGCCTCGGCCCAAGCCGATTCCCTAAAGCCGGGAATCGCAAAGTCGTCGCCCACCAGCAGCGGACGCTTGACCAGCATGCCGTCGGTCGCCAGCAGCTCGTAGCACTCCCGATCCGTCATGCCCGCATCCAGACGCGCCTTCAGGCCCAGCTCTCGATATTTCATGCCCGACGAATTAAAGAAGCGCCGCACCGGCAGCCCCGAACGAGCAATCCAGGTCGCAAGCTCATCAGCCGTGGGATTATCCAAAACGATATCGCGGTCGATATACTCTACCCCGTGTTCGTCCAGCCATGCCTTGGCCTTCTTACAGGTCGAGCACTTGGGATATTCAACAAACAGTACGGTCATGGAAATCCTCCGAATATAGATCGGCCAACGCAGGCACACGCCACACGAGGCGCCTTCGCATGATGGGCCAATTGTAGCCCACGGGTCACACGCTAAACGAACCGTACTCCGAATCCGCGTTTGATGAACGGCAGCAGCTCCATTGCCTCGGGCGTGATATGGCCCGCAACGTTCATGCGCTCGTCACCGGGAAGATCGACCCGCGCAATCTCAAGCTCGCCTTCGTAGCGCCCATAGCCGCTATTGCTCACAGCGATCGACCCCGTCTTTCGTGACAGGCCGGCACCGGCATCCATCGGCACGGAATCCGGCTTAAGCGTCGTACGCGACTCCTGAGACCTAAAGATGAGGGTGCTCGAATCGGGTCGGTCGTGATGAATCTGCCCACGTACATAGGCATAACCGGGCTCAAGCTCGCATTGCAGGTCCACGTATCCGGCGGAAACATGAGCAAACTGCGTCCAGCCCGCATCGGAAAGATCGGGGTCGCCGGCCAACACAATGTCGCAATCGGCGCCATGTGCAAGCTCAAGCATATTGAGAGCAACCTTTGACGCGCGACCGCGCTGTGCCTCGACCGTCGGCAGTCCCTCGAATACCGGCCCGCGAACGTTGGCATCACCCGGCACAAAAGCCATGATTTCGAATCCAAGCGCCGCAAGACGAAGATTCACCCGAGCAATGTCCTCCAGAGCTAAACCGGTATAAGGCTTGGGGTAAAAATTGTGGCAGGCGGCAAAACGAGTCACATCGGCACCGGCCTCACGCCACGATGCGATTTCATCAGAACTCACCGTCGATGCATTGACCACAATGCGAAATACACCGGACAGCTCCGCGACCCGCTGGGCGCTAAAGCCATAGTCCAAACGAAGGTATTCCAACCCCAGATCGCGCAGGTCCTCGATGCGCTCAAGCCCGAGCAAATCGCACGTGCGAGGCCCCACATCGGCAATGAGCGCAATGCCGCGGGCGGAAAGCAGCGACAGCACATGACGGACCTTATCGGCATACGCCGCTCCCCCATCCTCGGGAATATGCAGCGAGGTGAACGCATAGCGCGCACCCGCCGCGGCACCACGCTCAATTGTCCGCTCAATATCCTGCAGAGGGCTGGAAAGATAAATCGAAATACCCGTTTTCACGTTTCAACGCTCCTTTAAAAAGGCCGGCGGAGCAGTTAGCCCCGCCGGCACAACCATAGCATCAAGAAATCTGCCGCGCGCCGCGAGCCCTGAGCAACACGGCTCGCGATATCAAACTATTCGCCAAAGAACTCGTTGATCTTCTGCTCGTCGACGCCAAAGAACCACGTCAGGACAAAGCCGGCGGCATAGGCAAGCAGCATAGCGGCAACGTAGCCGAGCTGCTGGCCAGGAACGACGATCAGCAGGCCAAACAGACCGGAAACGCCCTGAGAAACCGTGCCGATGTGAAGCAGCGCCGCGAGCGCGCCGCCAAATCCGGCACCCAGGCAGGCCGTCACAAACGGACGAACGAGCGGCAGCGTAACGGCATACATCAGAGGCTCGCCCACACCGAGGATTCCAACGGGAATGGACTCTGCGACGTACTTCTTGAGCCTGGCGTTCTTGGTCTTAAAGTACAGCGCCAGACCGGCACCGACCTGGCCGCCGCCAGCCATCATAAGGATGGGAAGCAAGTAATTGATGCCCTTGGTAGCACCGTCGGGATCGTTGAGCATAGCGTGGATCGGCGTGAGCGCCTGATGCAGGCCGACGGAAACCAGCGGCAAGAAGCCTGCCGACAGGATATAGCCACCCAGGACGCCCAGCTTCTCGAAGATAAAGGTCAAAACGCTAAAGATGGCAGTCGTCAGCCATGCGCCAACCGGCTGGATGACGAGCATCAGAGCAAAGGCGCCGATGATGAGCACCAGCAGCGGGGACAGGAACGTATCGAGCGCGTTAGGCATGACCTTGCGAATCTGACGCTCCATCCAGGCGAAAAACGCACCAGCGATGAGAGCCGCGATCATACCGCCCGCTGCGGGGTTGTACTGCGCATTGGTGAGCGGCAGCAGAATGGCAGTGGCAGGATCAGCAGCGCCAGGCGCAAGCAGGGGCATGGCACTGTTGGCGATGCACATCATGCCGGCGATACCGCCCAGTGCAGCGGAGCCACCAAACTCGCGCGCCGCGTTATAGCCCACCAAAATGGGCAGATAGGCGAAGAGTGCCCAACCCATGGAACGAATGCCCTGATACCACCACTCGCCCGCAAGCGCACCCGCCGTCGAGACATTGATGACGTTGCAGATACCGTTAATGAGGCCAGCCGCAATGATGCCGGGAAGCAGAGCGACGAAGACGTTGGAAATCTTCTTAAGGAAGGCCTGAACCGGTTTGGACTCGTACTTGGCCTTCTGCGCGGCCTTGTTTGTGGCCGCAGCGTCAACCACGCTCTCGTCAGCAACGCCTTTCGCAAGGCCGGTGAGCTTGGAGAACTCTTCGAGCACCTTATTCACCTTGCCCGGCCCCAGCACGATCTGCATCGTGTCGTCCTCGACCAGGCCCATCACGCCGTCGAGTGCCTTAATGCCCTCCGTGTCGACGCTGCCCGTGTCTTTGACGGTCACGCGCAGGCGCGTCATGCACGCCGCGTTTGCCAGCACGTTGTCTTTACCGCCCAAAAGGTCCAGCAGCTTTTGAGCCAGCTCTTTGTTCGTCATAACTCCTCCTTGTATTGGGTATCTCGTCTGGATGTCATATCAGCTCACGCCGCGCACCTATTGGGCATCGGCATTGCTCTTCTCATGGCCACTCACCGCAGCACGGACATGGCCTCGCGCTCGCTCAAGAGCTACCGCAGCCTGCTCGGCATCGCAGTCCAGCAGTACCGAGACAATAGCGGTTTTTACGTGGCCGCCGGCATCTGCAAGCGCCTGAATAGCGCACTCGCGCGTGCAGCCGGTCGCCTCCATCACGATGTTCTGGCCGCGCACCACCAACTTCTCGTTCGTCTGCTGCACATCGACCATCAGGTTTTGGTATACCTTGCCGATCTTGACCATGGCACCGGTCGAAATCATGTTGAGAATGAGCTTTTGAACCGTTCCCGCCTTGAGCCTCGTTGAGCCGGTCAGTACCTCGGGACCGGGCACGGGTTCAATGGCAAGATCTGCGCTCTCCCCGATCTTCGACCCTTGGTTGCAGGCAATTGCGATCGTCTTGCACCCAGTTGCCTTGGCGTACACAAGGCCGCCCACCACATAGGGAGTACGACCGCTTGCCGCCAGGCCAACGACAAGATCCTTGTCCGAGAGCCCACGCCCCCGCAGGTCGCTCGCGCCAAGCTCCTCGCTGTCTTCGGCACCTTCGACAGCCTTGATAAACGCCGTCTCGCCTCCGGCAATGAGCCCGACAATCAGATCGGGTGACACGCCAAACGTGGGCGGACACTCCGAAGCGTCGAGTACGCCCAGACGACCGCTGGTGCCTGCGCCCATGTAAAAGACGCGCCCGCCGCGCTCGAGTGCCTCAGCAGCCCAGTCGATTGCTGTGGCAACCTGGGGCAACACTTTTGTGACCGACTGGACGGCACGAAGATCCTCATCGTTCATCGTCGTGACGATTTGCAGCGATGTCATCGTATCGAGGTCCATTGACCTTTGATTACGCTGTTCGGTCGTGAATTTTGTTAAATCGAGCATTTCATTCACCTCATCTTTCCTGTTTCTCGATGTAGTTTTGCTTAATGACATGCGTCGCTCGTTCGTAGTCGCTGGCAACGTAAGCAGCGTACAGGGCATCGACAACCATAAGCTGAGCCATACGCGAAGCCATGGCACCGCTGCGGACCAAGGGCTCACTCGCTGCGACGCCGAGCACGGCATCGGCCATGGTGGCAAGCTTGGATGATCCATCTACTTTGGTCACGGCCACAACGGGACAGTTGTGACGTTGGGCCTCGGCGGTGCAGTCCAGCACCTCTTGCGTCAAGCCCGAGTAGCTAAAGGCGATTGCCATATCGCCCTCATGCATGTTCTTGGCACACAAGAGCTGATCATGCCAGTCGTCGTACAGATGGCACTCTTTGTCGACACGCATGAGCTTTTGCGCCAGATCGTGCGCGACCAAACGAGAGGCACCGATACCGAACAGATTGACCGCGCGTGCCCGCTTAAGATAGGCCGCACATCGCTCCAAGACGGTGTAATCGAGCGTTCGCGCCGTCGCTTCGATCGTGCGCACGTTGCTTTTCATCACCTTCCCCACGATACGTTCGACGCTGTCATCCATGGAGATGTCCTCGAGGGCAACGTCTTTCTTGTCACCCAAGAGCGCCAGCTCGGCAATCAGTTCGCGCTGGAACTCCTTGTAGCCCGCAAAACTCAAGCGCTTGCAAAAGCGCAAAATGCTCGAGGGCGAGGAGAACGTGGCATCGGCAAGACCACGGACGGACAGCCCGACCACCTCGTGCGGATGAGCGCTTACATATGCGATGACATTGCGTTCCGCCGGGCTCGCGCTGAGCTCACGCTCGCGAAGCCGCAAAAGCAATCCGTTTGCCATCCCAAACACCTCCGTTGAGAAGAATTAAAGACCAACGAACGATTCGTACCGGATATAAACAGCTTTTACGGTACATTGTGCCGCATCGTGGCGCACAAAGGGCGAGCGTTCTACCGCTCGCCCCTCAAATCCGACCGCTCGGAAATACGCGCGACACAAAATAATTCAACAAGGTCGCATTATCAGAAACGGGTTTGTTACCGGCTAGCGCCTCGCATGGGCGCCGATCGGCCGAGTCGCATGGCGCACCAACGCCGCTGCCAGCAATACCAACAGCATGGCGGTGACATAGCCCGCAGCATCGAATCCTAAATCGATAACGTCGAAATGCCTGCCGGGAACAAAGATCTTATGTACCTGATCGCCAACGGAGCAGGCGGCGCAAAAGAGCAATACGGGCACGCAACGGGAGCATACGCTCCACGGACGCCTGGAAAAGCAAACCACGACCACGGAGGCGAATAATCCGACGAAGAAAAACTCTACGGTATGGGCAACGCGACGGACGTTCGTGCCCACCCACATGCGAATGGAAGCAAGTCGGCCAGACCGGACATTCGAGGCAGCCGAATCGGTGCCCCCGGTCATTCCGTTCTCCGCCTGAGCTTCACCCGTGGCATCGACAGCCTGAACGCCCGTAGCCTGGCCCTCCACCACACGCGCGGTAGACTCGCTCAGCAACGACGTCTCCACCGCATTTTGCTCCGTCAGCACCCAGATGCCCGCCAGCGTTGCAACGAACAGAACAATTGCGGTCCATCCGATTATTTGTTTTACGCGCGCCAAGGGCCTACCTCCTTTTTTTGAATATCAGCGAGTGTAGCCCCAAATGGCATCGTCACCGTATCAAAATTTGAATCGCAACAGGAAGCGACAAAGCGACGCAAACCCCTACCCCGCCTCGCGCATCCAGCGATCGAACGTCCCCACGCACACGCCCAGGCACTTTGCTGCCTGGCTGCGGGTAATATCGCCTGCCTCATAGCTATCGCGCACCAGCTCAAACTGAGGAGGGCACGGCTTGCGAGGTCGACCGAAACGAACCCCTCGCGCCCGCGCCGCTGCAATTCCCTCCGCCTGGCGCCGATGGATATTCTCGCGCTCCACCTGCGCCACGTAGCTCAGCAGTTGCAGCACAATATCGGCAATCAGGGTGTTGGTCACATCCGGCGCGCCGCTGGCCCTAGCGCGCGTGTCAAGCAATGGCATGTCCAACACCACAATGGCAACCCCGAGATCCTTGGTAATGCGTCGCCATTCCTCAAGAATCTCGGAGTAATTACGGCCAAGTCGGTCGATAGAAAGCACCACCAGCACGTCCCCGTCTCCCAGGACGTGCAGCAGCTCGCGATACCGCGGGCGGTCGAAGTCCTTGCCGCTCGCATGGTCGGCATAAATATTCGCCGAGCCCACGCCATAGGCGCCCAGCGCATCCAGCTGCCGGTTCAGATTCTGATCGCGCGAGCTCACCCGCGCATAACCGTACACCGTCGCCATCTCATCCCCGCTTTCTTGTAAACCTGCCAAAAAGGGACAGGTTTATTTTGGTAGGTTTTACCTCTCAAATAGCAGGTAAGCGGGCAGCCGAGCAGACGGCAAGGTAGTCACGATCCAAACGCGGAGGGCGGCCCCGAAAGACCGCCCTCCGTTCTCCCGCCACGAGTCGTGATTTGGCTAATGGATTAGCTTAAAGTCCAAGTGCCCGCGCGTGGTATTGACGCGCGAGACCTCGATAATCACGCGCTGGCCCAGTTCATAGCGAGTCCCCGTGTCGGCGCCCGTCAGCGTAAGCGCATCCTCGTCGAACTCGAACCACTCGTTGCCCAGGCTCTTGATCGAAACCAAGCCTTCGACCTGTGTCAGGTCCAAGCGTACGAACAGGCCCATACTGCTGACCCATGAGACCGTTCCGGCATAGCGCTCGCCCAGACGATCCTCATAGTACTGAGCGATCTTGATCTTTTGCGTCGCATGGCTGGCAGCGTCGGCCGCGCGCTCGGCATCGCTGCAGGCACGACAAATCTGGGGCAGAATGCGCGGCAGCGACTCGCGCCCCTTACCGATCAGGCGCGGCGTGCGGACCAGGGCGTCCTTGCCGCCCAGCCGCTCGTATGCCAGCTGCAGCTTGAGCACGCGGTGCACCACCAGATCGGGGTAGCGACGGATGGGGCTCGTAAAGTGACAGTAGCACGGCGCGGCGAGCGCAAAGTGGCCCTCGTTGCGCGGCTTGTACAGCGCGCGCTGCATGCTGCGCAGAAGCAGCGTGTTAACGAGCGGTGCGTTGGCCGTACCGGCGGCAGCATCGACTGCAGCCTGCAGCTCATCGGGGCTCCCTAGGGCAATACCGGCAGCACGGCGATCGTCGATGATGCCTAGCTGCGCCAGCGCAACGGCGGCACCGTGCAGGCTATCGGGGCTCGGATCCTCATGCACGCGATAGCAGGCCTCTATATCACGGTCTGCCAGCCACTCTGCAACGCACTCGTTGGCGAGCAGCATGACTTCCTCGATAAGCGACGTGGCGCACGAACGCTCACGCGCCACAATCTGCACGGGTACTCCGTCCTCATCCAACAGAGCACGAATCTCGGCCGTGTCAAAATCGACTGAGCCGCGGGCGCGACGAATACGACGGCGGAGTTCGGCGAGTTCGTTGGCGGCGACAAGGAAATCGCCGAGGTCGACGTTGTAGCCGCGGGCGGCCTCCTCGCACGCAAGCCCGCGCTCGAGTGCCTCCTCACGCGAAGTCTCTACAGCTGCAACATCCTCGGCGGCACCCTCCAGCACCCCATACTCCACCGCGCCGGCACGTACCAACAGCGCCTCGGCGCCGTCGTAGTCCATGCGCACGCGCGAGCGAATCACACTGGGATAGGGATCGTAGTGGCGAACGCGGCCCCGCGCATCGAGTTCAATATCGACGGTAAACGCCAGACGGTCCTCGTCGGGACGAAGCGAGCACAGGTCGTTCGATAAGCGCTCGGGCAGCATGGGCAGCACGCGATCGGCCAGATACACCGATGTCGTGCGATGGCGCGCCTCAAGATCGATATGCCCGTCCCAAGCCACATAGTGCGAGACATCGGCGATGTGGACGCCCAGCTTATAGCCGCCATCGGGCGTGCGCTCCAGCGAAATGGCATCGTCAAAGTCGCGAGCGTCGACCGGGTCGATCGTGATGATAAAGCGGTCGCGCAGATCGCGTCGAAGCGGATCTTTGAGCGCCGCGGTCACATCGAGCGAAAGGCCCTCGGCCTCGGCAAGCGCCGCCTCGGGATAGCTGTCGGTATAGCCATAACGCGCCATCACATACTGAACGCCCAAGTCGGGCGCATCATCGCCGCCAATGCGGCGCTCGATGGTCACCGTGCCCGATTCCAAGCGCGTCGGATAGGTCAGAATGCGTGCGACCACAGCGTCACCGGGATGAACGCCCAAGCGCTCGGCCGAGGTGTCCTCGGGCAAAATAAAGAAATCGGCCTTGAGACGCGAATCGAGTGGCTCGATCACGCCGAGCGGACCGGCCGTCTGGTACGTGCCCACCACACTGATGGCAGCGCGCTCGACGACTCCCTCAATCACGGCACGACGCTCACCATGTGGGCTGTTCTTAATGCTCACGGCGACGGTATCGCCGTCCATAATCTCGCGCTTACCGCGACCCATAACCTTGTAGTCGCCGTTCTCGGTTATGACATAGGCACTGTGCTCATGGAGCTGCACGCGTCCGGTCAGGCTCGGGCGGCGCTCGCTGCGCACCGGTCCACGCTTGTTGCGGGCACCGTGCTTATGCTTGTTGTTGCGCCCCATGGCGCCTCCTTACTATCGATTGCGGACTCCAAAGAGTCTACCCAAATGATTCGCGATCCTGCCGTCGCATAGGCATCAAAAAACGGGCCGCCCCAAGAGAGACGACCCGTTGGAAGGAATGAATTCCAGGCATGCCTACACGCGCAGGTAGCGGCGCATGGCGATGGCAGAACCAAAGAGACCGATAATCACGCCGACCAGGATCAGCGCAGCATAGGTCACCAGGTAGTACTGCATCGGCAGGGCAAACGACATCCAGCCGATGCTCTCCTGCAGACGCGGAATCATCAGGTTGCGCAGCAGCTCCAGCACGCCGATGGAAAGCAGCGAGCCCAAAATGGCCTGCAGCACACCCTCGGTGATAAACGGGCCGCGAATGAAGCCGTTGCTGGCGCCGACCAGTCGCATAATCGCGATCTCGCGACGACGCGCCGTGATGGACAGGCGAATCGTGTTGTTGATAAAGATGAACGCGATAAAGGTCAGCAGGCCGACGAGTACCACGGCAGCAATGCGGATGTAGTTGGTCACCTGGAACAGGCGGCTCACTTCCTCTTGGCCGTACAGCACGCTCGCGTTGACGTCGCCATCATCTGCGATCTTCTGGAAATCGGCGTCCTTCTTGAGCTTCTCTGCCGTGCTCTCGACCTTGGACGAATCGTCCATCTCAATTGCAAACGAAGCCGGCAGCGGGTTCTGGCCATCGAGCGCGCTCATGGTGGCGTCGGCGTTGCCCGACATCTTGCTCGTATACTCGGCCAGCGCGTCGTCCTTGTCCTTGTAGGTCACGGACTTGACGTTACTCCACGTCTTGAGCTCGGCCTCAAAAGCCTGAACATCGGCCTGATCGGCGTCATCGCTGATGAACGCGTTGATGACAACCTGATCCTCGACGGTGCCGATCACGGAGTTCAGCATCGCGGAGCCCATGATGAAGAGGCCGATGATAAACAGCGAAAGGAAAATCGTGATGACGGCGCCGAGCGAGGTGGTCCAGTTACGGAAGAAGTGGCTGATTGCCTCCTTGAAGGAGTAGCCCACGTTAGTTGGTGCCATAGTTGCCGTAACCTCCTCTCTCCTGGTCGCGGATAACGTGGCCGCCCTCGAGGGCGATCACGCGACGGTGCATGCTATCGACCATCTCGCGGTCGTGCGTAGCCACGATCACGGTCGTGCCGGTGCGGTTAATGCGCTCGAGCAGCTTCATGATGCCCAGCGAAATCGCCGGGTCGAGATTGCCCGTCGGCTCGTCGCAGATCAACAGCGGCGGGCGGTTGACCATAGCGCGGGCGACGGCAACGCGCTGCTGCTCGCCACCGGAAAGCTGGTCGGGCAAAGAGTCCATCTGATCGGCCAGACCGACCAGACGCAGGACCTCGGGCACCTGGCTGCGAATGACGCCCTTGGGCTTGCCGATGCACTGCAGGGCAAACGCCACGTTTTCGTAGGCGGTCTTTTGCGGCAGAAGCTTAAAGTCCTGGAACACGGCGCCAATCTGACGGCGCAGGAACGGAACCTTGCGGTTCTTGATCTTCATGAGGTCCTGACCGGCAACCAGGATGCGGCCGCTCGTCGGCTTGACGTCGCGGTTGAGCGTCGACAGCAGCGTGGTCTTACCCGAGCCGGAGTGACCGACCAGGAAGACGAACTCGCCCGGATAGATCTCGATGTTGATGTCGTCGAGTGCAGGCTTGTTGGGCTGTGCCGGATAGATCTTGGTGACATGCTCCATAAGGATGACGGGCTCGACACCGGCCTGCTTGGCCATCTTCTTGCGGCTCGCCTGCGGGTCGATGGGCGCGAACACCGACGTAAAATCGGGGTTGTTGAGCGCGTTGTCGAGACTTGCGACCTCGGCGGCCTGATCGCGCTCGACCACCGGCGCAGCGGGCTGCGTGGGGTCGGGAATAGCGGCAAAAAGGCCGGACTGCGCGGGCTGCGGCGCGGGCGTCGCAGGAGCCATAGGGTCGGGGATGCCGGCCATGGCAGGCTGCGGTGCGGCGGCATCTGTCTGAGGCTGAGCCACGCGAGCGGTCACCTTCTGCACGGGCTCAAAACCCGCGGCCTCGGAAAGCTCGACATCATTGGTGGGATTGTAGGCAAAGGGATCTGACGCCGGCTGTGCCTGATCTGCCGGCTGAACGGGGGCCTGATCGACATGCTGGCCCTCTGAATCCGGAGTGGCGAAACGACTGCCCTGGACGCCTGGCTGCGTCTTGGGGGCATCATCGCCCGCACCGGAGGTACGGAAGTGGTTACCCACTGGTGCTCCTTATCGTCGTGCGTTTAAACTACATGAGCGCTTTGTATTTTAGCAGCATTAGCTTTGCTGCACATAAGAAGCATGGCGCACCTTGGATTCCCGTCGGCCGCCATGAATATCAACTTCATCCGAACTCCTCTGATGGATGGTCCGCGCTTTCCAAGCGCTTCCCCCGTCCGCCTCAATCGGGCATACTTCAATCATTGTGAAAAGCCCTAGGGCTTTTAGCGGCTGCGGGTACCTGTACCTTCAGCCGCATTTTTCTTACTTTTTGGACCCGATATGGAACACTGACCGGCTCTCACGGCCATAGCAGACACGTCTCGTAGCACCAGAAGTCAGCTCTCCGTATCCATCACCGCCCAGCTCACAGGCGCAATACCCGGAATAGGCATTAGACAAGAGGGACAGGTGGCCTGATAGTCCCCCAACTTTGTCCTGCGTTGCATCGAGGCGGAGGCATATACCGCCTTTCGAGCGCGAGTGACGCCGACGTATAGCAGGCCGGTTTCCTCGATAAGCCCGTCTGGCATTCTCCTCATATCGACAATCCGGCAACTTTGCGCGGAACGTGAGCACATATCAGCTCTGTCGCACTGAACCTGCGCCCCCGACTCCCAAGAAGCTCAAAGAGATCGCGCCTCGTTCAAATGACCAGAGCGGTTTGGGAAAGTGAATAAGCTCCCTTTCCGCCTGCCACCCCCTCGCATATCCGCCACACACCAAGCATCGCTGGCTGCGGTTTCCCCCATTACATGGGACGCACGCGCCTTACGACCCGCGCCGAGCCGTATGAACCCGTCCTCCAACGGCACCCGCACGCTCATCGCGTCCGGCAGAAGCGACCGCCGCATCGGCGCCGCCCCGGCATCACGCCACCCCGCAGAATGCGATCCCCGCGCCGCTAAGCTCCGCCAGCACGGCGCGGGCCGCCGGCGTTGGCCCGCTCTCCACGCCGTCGCCCACGTGGCGCGACACCTTGAGCGCCACCACGTCGCCGCCGTGATCCGCGAGCAGAGCCTTGGCCGCCGTTACGCTGCGAGCGCCCACGAGGCGCAGCTCGTACTCCACGCGCTCGTCCGTAGCGGCGGTCTTCACCGCCTCGATCTCACCGCGAAGCGCCTCGGCAGCCTCCTTGGAAGCGGAGGCATCGGCCACCTGTGCCTCAAACTCCGCGATCCGCTCGTCCCGCTTCGCAAGCATCGCCTGGTAGTCGTCGCCGGCTCCGCCCAGGGCCGTCACTTCCCCTTGCTCCTGCGCGTCTTCCGAGCCCGCCTCTTGCTGCTGCGCCTCGTCCGCTTGCCCGCCATTCGAGCCCTCCTTCACGAGAACCGCCTTTCCGCTCGTACGGCAAGCACAACAAGATGCCCGCCTGGTTACTCATCAAGAGCAGCCTAGGCGGGCGTCAAAAAGTCAACCGCGCATCGGAGCCGCAAGGCGGCAGTGCCCGAAGAAATACGTCCCACTGGGTTACACACACCGAACTTAAGAAGCGTTTTTGGGCCATCATGGTAAAATTCCCATCGGAGGTAACGATGGAGACCATGCTACTTGATGACATAGAGTTGAGGGAGACTGCAAAGCGGCTCTACGATTCATACTCGACTGTTCTCTCCGAATCCAAGCTCATCTCCATCATCCAAGACGTCCTCGGCGACTTCGCCCCCGCGCTCGACTCCAAATACGCGGCCCGAAGGACCATCAACGACTTGGTGATGGGTTATTACCCGAACGAAGCCACCATCAAGGCCAATTTCATCGATAGGGTCCTCTTTCCGCTGAGCCCCGCGAACATCTCCATCTTCGAGCTTCCCATCGGCAACAGCCGCGTGGACATGTGTAAGGTCAACGGCCACAGCGCCGCCTACGAGATCAAGACCGACCTCGACACGTTCGATCGTCTCGAGGGCCAGTTGAGCGACTACTTCGACGTGTTCGAGACCGTCTACGTCGTGACGTCCGACAAGCGTTGGCAAGAACTGCCAAGCTACGTCCCCGAGGCCTGTGGGATTTACTCCTACAGCCAGGACGCAAGGGACGGCTCCTATCACTTCAAGGCACAGCGCAAAGCCATCAAAAGCACCAACCTGGACTCCGAAAAGCAGCTCGCGGTCATGCCCAAGCGCGCCCTCTGCGAGACCTTCGGCATCGACGGCGGGGGCATGTCAAAGCCCGCCATCATTCAAGAGTGTCTTGCCGAGAACAGCCAAGCCAAAATCAATCGGCTGTTTAAGGCCTATCTCAAGCAACGCTACGGTGCCTACTGGGAGCACTTCTGCAAAGTAAAGCCGCAGGTCTTCGGTATTGACTACGAATGGTTCTACCGCAACAGACTAGAGCCGGAGATTGTGTACTAGAGGTTGTAGCTGTTACCGTGGGCGAGGTAGAGCTGCTGCACGTAGCGAACAACGGTGTACACAATCCAAGTCTGCCAACCGCCATAGTTTCCGGCTGCGGCATGATCAGCTATTTCAGACAGTACGGCGCATTCGCCAGCACGTCTTTCCAGCTCGCCCCTGTCTGCAAGTATCTGTTTTACGACATCGTCGTAGCCGGATTGGCCTTTCTTCACGTCTGGATTGATATACCTTTTGAAGGTATTTGATGAACCGTCATAAAAAAGGGCAAGAGCACGTCCAGTGGCCCCCGCGCCCGGACGGGGCGGTAAGGAATCACGAAGCCCGGCATAGTCGCCGACGCCTTCGAAACCATATTCGGAAAAGTCACGAATGTGGCTATTGTCGATGAAACAGCCATCTTCGTACACCTTGTTCCCGTCATCGCGTTTGCGCGGCGAACACAGTAGGACAGAGTGCGCCGCAATATGAAGGTCAGCCAACTCGTCAAACTCTTCGATACGAGAAGCGGGCGGGGTCTCGTTGATGTCGTAAATCAAGTAGTCATCCGGCCCCAAAAGGTCAGACAAGATGTGCTCGTACCCCTCATATGTCGATATCCGGATGGCGACTGGTTTATTTGAAGAAGTCTTCCTTAGCTCCAAAATCAAAGCTTCCAAGGATTTTGGTGAGAGGTTGGACAGCTCGTCAATCACCGAGATGACCGGGATGAGATCTCGATAGTCGGCAAGCCGCTTAACCGCCTCCTCGTAAAACGCCAAGTCGTTGCTCATTTTAAGAACAAGCTTGCATTTTGAGGGGTCGGCGCCTTTGTATTTGGGCATATAGCAGCGGAAGAAGTCGACCAACACCTTTTTACCGGCAAAGGCATCACTAATGTTATCCAAGGTGACATCGCGCTCAGTCTCAAGATCATCTACCGTGCACATACGGGGCTGACCTTTGCTCTTTCCACTTTTATATGGCTTGTTGACCTTGACGTACTCACCCGTTGAGGGATCGACCAGCTTATCAAAGGCAACGTCCTTCTTAACCACCTCGACCAAAGGCAGAAGCCCTTCGTCTAAAAGTCCGAGCTCCCGCAGCCTTTGTACGGCCCTGAACTCATTTAGGCGATTCTTTAGTGTGAGGACATACATGGGGCGTCACCTACTAACAAGCGGACTTAAGATTAGAGAAAGCGTCAAACCCGATGCATCCATCATGCTGAAGAAAGCCGACCGTAATACCCGGATCCACCCTCTGGCTGGACGAGAATTCCCTGATTCTTCCCTCAGTAAAATGACCGGCTGCAACAAAGCTCTCATACTCGTCCAGGTCTACGAAGAAACGCCTTGCGAACGCATTGGCCTCTTCGTCCTTATGCTCTTCGCTTGCAAGTTCTTCCATCGACACGATTTGCTGCTTGGGGTCGTAATGAAACAAGAGGTGTGCAAGCTCATGCACGACCGTAAACCAGACATGATCATGAGTCTTGTATCGCTTGCTGATGAAAATAGCAGGATGACCCAAGTAGGTTGTCAACACGCCACGTACTTTAGCGTTCGAGATAGCTTCATGCTCAACTAGGTAAACTCCACACCTGTTCAGAAGCTTGCGTGCGCTCTTGATAGAACCGTTTACATCTGGATTCAGGGCAATCTTCTTCAAACGACCAAGCGACGACTCAAGCAGCTCTCTAGAGTATTGAGTATCGCTTAAATCCTTATTCTGAGTCTCAATCTCCTCTTTGCAGAGCCCGAGCCAAACGGCAACAGCCTCCGAATTGCCACCATCCTGCATGAACTCCATCCCGCCGGGAATTGCAGTCATGTAGCGGTCAAAATCCGAAACGCCCAGAATCTTCAGCATAGCCGCAGCTTGCTCAACCAAAGACATGCTCGTTCGCGGAAAGACCTCCTTGAAATGAAACCTCTTGGCGATCTCCTTAAGGTCAAGCTCCTCCAGATGCGCCTCCTCGCGTTCGCGGGCAAGGTACTCCTGATACTTGACCTCATAGTTAAGCCAAAAACTCGCGGGAACGTCGGGCATGACCTTCTCAAGCTTCAGCGCCATGTCCTCGGTAAGCCTGGTCTTCCCGTTCAGAAGCTGGGAGAGGTGGCGCTCGCTCACGCCGGTACGCTTCGAAACTTCCTTTTGGGTCAAACCGCGCGCATCAAGGTATTCCTTGATGATCTCGCCGGGCGCGACGATGAAATCACTCATAGCTATCTTCTCCTCTCCTAGCTCAGTGGTAGTCCTGAATATCCACGATGCAGACGCTGGTGATCGTCGTAAGGTCATCCGGGTCAAACTCCCCGACGGGACGGATGACCAGTCTCATGTTCTTGCTGAGGTCGATTCCCCAACAGCCCTCAAAGTTGCCGGTCAGCTTGTGCCTGCGCGGCGGCGGCAGATGGGTAATCTGCGAAAGGTCATTCGCAACCCGCAGATCGGAAAGACGATGAATGAGGTTCTTGGCTATCTTGCCGTAGTTCCTCGTTATCGCCCTCTGATCCTTAAGGCTCTTCTCCAGCGACTTGCTTGCATATTCGATATCCATCGCCACCTCCTTTGATAGAAGGATATTGCAATTGACCTCTGAGGTCAATATTGACTTTTAAGATCAATTTAATTCTGTACCTAGACCACTCAGACTGATACTCGTCTGACGTTAGGGTTTTCTAATGAGCGGTGCCACCTCTTAAATACTCTCGCATAAACCGCCCAATCTCTTCTCCGAAAACGCTCAAGCCGCCCGATGCAATAAGCTCTGGATGCACCCTAACCCCATTAATATCCCAGCCATCATCCCTGACATGCTGGAATTCAGTGAAATGCCCGCCACTCACAGGGCTGCCGCATGGATACAAAATGGGACGTAAATATCAAAATTCCGCGCACATCCCGGCGCCAAACCACGTTATGCCCTATAGGAGGTGAGGGAAGAGAATGCATAGCTTTCCATACGGCAGCAACGGCAGGGCGGACGCGCCAGGCCGCGAGAACGACTCTTTGGTAGGGCGCTTCGCAGAGGAGCACTACGACAAGGTATACCGCTACTGCGCGCGAAGGCTCCCCTCGAAAGAGGATGCCCAAGACGTGACGCAGGAGGTGTTCCTTCGGCTCGTGCGGAGCGATGCGCTATACGCCGAGCATGGAAAGCCCCTTGCGTATCTCTACGCCTGCGCGCGCAATGTCTGTGCCGACTTCTACCGAGGTCAGAGACCGGTTGGTGCCTTGGACGAGGACGATGTGCAGACAATTCCTGACGTGCGGCATGCAGACATGGACGGACGGCTGACCATGGCGGGTGCCCTCGCCCGCCTTACGGAAGAGGAGCGCGAGGTCATCGAGCTTCGCTACGGCCAGGACCTGCCTATGTCCGATATCTCCGCCGTGACGGGGAAGTCGAGGTTCGCTCTCTATCGAATCGAGCGGCGCGCGCTCAGCAGGCTCAAGGAACTGATGGGAGAAGGCAATGGATGACTCGAAGCTAAAGGATGCGCTGAGGAGCTACTACGCCGCCGACGCGGCATCCCCCGATGCCTCGGCGCGCAAGCGCACCTTGCTGCTCGTGGAAGCAGAGGCGGCTCGCGCCTGCGGAGGCGCGAGGGAGGCGGATTACATCCCGCTCTGGCGGTTCGTCGCGAGCCAGGTCCGGTTCGTGCGTCCCTGGGCATGGATGCTCCAGATCGCGCTTCTGGCATGCATGCTCGTTCTCGTCGGCGTGATCGGCCCGCGCTCGGGAAGTCCCGTCGTCGTCATGGCGGCATCGGCCCTCTCGGTTGCCATAGCGGCACCATCGGTATTCAAGAGCTTCGAGACCCGCGTCTGCGAGATGGAGTACTCGTGCCGGTTCAGCTGCGTGCAAGTGTTGGCGAGCAGGCTTTTGCTTTTCGGCCTTGCCGACGTGCTTTGGATTACGCTCTCCGTTGCGGCAGTGCCAACGCTCGCGGGGATCGACGCGCTTCGCGTACTGCTGTACGCATGCACGCCGTTCTTCTGCTCGTGTGCCGCCTGCTTCTATGCGGCGCGCCGTCTGCCGGGCAACTCGCTCGTCGCCAGCGTCGCCCCTGCGATGTCCGTACTCGCAGCGCTCTGGCTGCTGAGCACGGCGTTCCCCCTCTGGTACGAGGGCGCGTCTCTCGCCGTATGGGTCACGGCGCTCATGGCCTCCATGGCGCTCGCCGCCCTGGAGGCGTCAAGGCTCATACGCTGCGTCTCAGGCGGCCTCTCGCCACGCCCGTCAAAGGCGGCGCTCTAGCTCTCCTCCTGCATGCCTGCAACATCGAACGAAGGACAAGGAACGAACATGGAACTCAGGCTTGACAGGCTCACCAAGCAGTTCGGCAGCCATATCGCCGTCGACCGCGTGAGCTTCAGCTTCACGCCCGGCGTCTACGGCCTACTCGGGGCCAACGGCGCAGGCAAGACCACGCTCATGCGCATGATATGCGACGTCATGAGGCCGACATCGGGAAGCGTGTTGTTCGGGGGCACCCCCATAGACCAGCTTGGCGACGGCTATCGGGCGCGCCTCGGGTACCTGCCCCAGGACTTCGGCTACTACCCGGACTTCACGGCCTGCGATTTCATGATGTACCTGGCATCGCTCAAGGGGCTCACCGCGCAGCAGGCGAAAGTGCGTACGCGCGAACTCCTGGGAGTTGTCGGTCTCGCAGAGGCCGCAAAGCGGAAGGTCAAGACCTTCTCCGGCGGCATGAAGCAGCGGCTCGGCATCGCCCAGGCGGTGCTCAACGACCCGTCTGTCCTCGTGCTCGACGAGCCCACCGCAGGGCTCGACCCCAAGGAGCGCGTCCGCTTCCGCAACCTCATATCCTCTCTCGCCCAAGACAAGATCGTCATCCTTTCCACGCACATCGTCTCTGATGTGGAGTACATCGCCGACGAGATCCTCGTGATGCGCGCTGGCGGCATCATCACGACGGGCACGGTCGACGAGATCACAGGGGACATCAGGGGATGCGTCTGGGAGTGCACTGTCGCCCCGAGGGAGGCAGACGCCATGTCGGCATCGCTCACGGTGGGCAACATCCACTACGCCCAGGACGGCTCTGCCATTGTTCGCGTGGTGGCGCAGCAGCGCCCGCATCCGAGCGCGCGCGCCGTGGAGCCGACGCTGGAGGACGTCTACCTCTACCTCTTCCAGGAGCAGTCCGGGGGCCTGCCGGTTTCGCGGACGAAAGCGGAAGCGGGACGGGACGCAATCGCACGCAGGAAAGGAGCGCGCCGTGGGTAGCCTCATCAGATACGAGCTCAAGAAGATGCTCTCAAGGCGCGTCTCGCAGGTTTCCATAGCAGCCGTCCTGGCGCTGGTCGCGGTCATAGCCTTCTTCAACATAACGTCCCAGTACGCCCTCGACCCCAAGGAGATGGGCACCGAATTCGAAGGCACTGCCGCCATCGCCCAGATAAAGGCAAACACGGAAGCGCTCGCAGGCCCCATCACCGACGAGGAGGCCACCGAGGCGCTCCGCGAGTTCAAGGAGTTCGTCGGTCCGGACGGCGAGGTCAAGGAAGAGTACAGGACGGACAGGAAGCCCTACGGGGAGAAGGCGAACGAGTACTGGGAGTTCAGCGCGAAGAACGGCGCCCTCATGGCGCTGCTGACAAGCCCTTGGATGCAAGGCTACCAGATGCCCGTGTCCGCGGCAGCCGCTATCGACACGACTGGCACCGTCGACCTCTACGGGCGAGTCCGCTCGAAGATAGCCTCCGGGCTCGACGCGAACGGGGCCCTCTCGTACAACGACGATGAGAGGGCGTTCTGGAGCGAGAGGGCGCAAGGCATGCAAACGCCCATCGAGTACGGATACGCAGGAGGATGGGAGGACTTCCTCAACCTCGCCCAGTTCCTCATATTCGCGATGCTCGCAGTCGTGATAACGTGCGCATCGGTGTTCAACGGGGAGTACCGGGCCAAAACCGACGCCATCCTGCTGTCCACCAAGTTCGGCAAATCAAGGCTCGGGCGCGCGAAGGCGGCGGCCTCTATGATCGCGGCAAGCGCCATATACTGGGTCTTCACACTCGTCTTCCTGGCAATAACGCTCGTCTTCTACGGAGCCGACGGCGCAGGTCTACCCATCCAGATCTACAACATCACATGCACCTACGGCATAAGCCTGTCAGCCGCCGCCCTCATATGCTGCCTCGTCGGGTATCTCGCAACCCTCGCCCTCCTTGGGATAGTGCTCGCACTGTCAGCCAAGATAGACAGCCCCATGGGAATCCTCGCAGTCGGCGTCGCTCTCATCTTGATTCCGATCTTCGTGCCGACGATGACGAGCAGCATCGCGAACCGCGTCATCTACCTGTTCCCCTACGACGCACTGAACCCCCTCAACCTCTTCGGCATGGTCTCGTATGCCATAGGCCCTGTCGTGGTCGAGCTGCCCGTGTTCCTCGCCGCTTTCTACCTCCTGCTTTTCGCGACGGGCATTGCTCTCGCGATAAGGACGTTCAAACGCCATCAGGTTGCCTGATGATGTCAAGGAGGGCCGTTGCCGCCAAGGATGCGTGAATCAGCGAGCCTTCGAGTGGATGCATGCCATCGCATTTCAGGGCGAAATCCTCTCCGATTCGCCTCTGGCTGTTAGGGTTTAGGGCTGAATGTTGCGCAACTGCGCCCTGGCCCCGACCGTAAAACCTCTCTAGCTTCTTTCCCTGCCGTCTCCAAACACAAAGCCGGAGTGCCCTCCATATGGAAGGCGCCCCGGCTTGTTCATTGCCCAATGCGAAAAGCGGCTCTCAAGTTAAGGCCAAAGCAGACCGCCTTACGCCAAGAACTCCTTGGTGGTTGCCACGATGTTGGCGGCGTCCAGGCCGTACTTGTGCAGGAGCTCGGCACCCGGGCCGGACTCGCCAAAGGTGTCATTGACGCCGATCTTCTTAAGCGGCGTCGGGCACTGCTCGCACAGGACGTCGGCGACGGCGCTGCCCAGGCCACCGATCACGGAGTGCTCCTCGACGGTCACGACGTGGCCGGTCTTGGTGGCGCTCTTGACGATCAGGTCGGCGTCGATGGGCTTGATGGTGTGCATGTTGATGACCTCGGCATCGATGCCCTCGGCAGCGAGCTGCTCGGCAGCCTCGAGGGCCTCGCCGACCATCAGGCCGCAGGCGATGATGGTGACGTCGGCACCCTCGCGCATGATGATGCCCTTGCCAACCTCGAACTTGTAGGTCTCGGGGTCGTTGATGACCGGCGAGGCCAGGCGGGCAAAGCGCATGTAGACGGGGCCGTCGCACTCGTAGGCGGCACGCGTCACGGCACGAGCCTCGACGTCGTCGGCGGGAACGATCACGGTCATGCCGGGGATGACACGCATCAGGGCGATATCCTCGCAGCACTGGTGAGTAGCGCCGTCCTCGCCCACCGAGATGCCGGCGTGCGTGGCACCAATCTTAACGTTAAGGTGCGGGTAGCCGATGGAGTTGCGGACCTGCTCAAAGGCGCGGCCAGCGGCGAACATGGCAAAGGTGCTCGCGAAGGCGACGCGGCCGGTGGTTGCGATACCGGCGGCAACACCCATCAGGTTGCTCTCGGCAATGCCCACATCGAAGAAGCGGTCGGGGCAGGCCGCCTTGAACTTGCCGGTCTGCGTGGCGGCGGCCAGGTCGGCGTCGAGGACCACAAAGTCATCGTGCTCGTTGGCGAGCTCGACGAGGGCCTCGCCGTAGCTTACGCGCGTGGCGATTTTCTTGACGTCTGCCATCCTAGAGCTCCTCTCCGGCGGCCGTGAGCTCTGCCATGGCCTGCTCAAACTGTTCATCGTTGGGGGCCTTACCGTGCCAGCCCACCTGGTTCTCCATAAAGGAGACGCCCTTGCCCTTCATGGTCTCGGCGATAATGGCGGTCGGCTTGCCCTTGGTGGCTCGGGCCTCGGCGAAGGCGGCGCGGATCTGGTCGAAGTCGTTGCCGTCGGCGAGCTCCACCACGTGGAACTTGAAGGCGCGGAACTTGTCGGCGAGCGGCATGGGGTCGTTGACCTCCTCGACGGGGCCGTCGATCTGCAGGCCGTTGTGGTCGACGATCACGCAGAGGTTGTCGAGCTGCTGGTTGCCGGCAAACATGGCCGCCTCCCAGACCTGGCCCTCCTCGCTCTCGCCGTCACCCAGCAGGGCGTAGGTACGATAGTCATCGCCCCAGTGCTTGGCGGCGAGCGCCATCCCGACGGCGGCGGAGATGCCTTGGCCGAGCGAACCGGTGGACATGTCGACACCCGGGGTGTCGTTCATGTTGGGATGACCCTGCAGGTGGCTGCCGATGTGGCGCAGCGTCTCGAGATCCTCCTTGGGGAAGAACCCGCGCTCGGCGAGCACGGCGTACAGACCAGGCGCGCAGTGGCCCTTGGAAAGCACAAAGCGATCGCGGTCGGCCTTGCGGGGATCGGCCGGGTCGACGTTCATTTCCTCAAAGTACAGATAGGTCATGATGTCGGCAGCGCCGAGCGAACCGCCCGGATGGCCGGACTTGGCAGCGTGCACGCCGGTGACGATGCCCTTCCTTACCTCGTTGGCAACCTTTTTGAGCTCTTCGTCGCTCATTGTGCCTTCCTTTCATCCTCTTTAGACAAGATGCGCACGGCACAGAAGGTAGTCCCAGCCCGGCCGCGATGCACGTACGCCATCCATTATGCGGGAAAGTGAAGGCTTTACCAGAGTTTTTATCAGTATTTGAACAATTGAGCAGGCAGACGCCCTGATGAAACGGTTTATCAATGTGAACGTCTTTTGGATGCGGTCCCGCTCAATCCTACGCGCTGATGTCCTTAAAGCCCTCGCCGAAGGTTTCCGTGACATCGGCAACGGTCACGATGGCGTGCGGATCGCGTTCGCGCACGATGGTCTTAAGGGTGTTGAGCTCACGACGGCTCACAATCACCATGATCACCGGCTTCTCGGCGCCCGAATACATGCCGGTCGCCCTAAACTTGGTGCAGCCGCGGCCCAGGCCGTACATGATGTCGGCCGCAATATCGGGGAAATTGTCCGAGATGATGAGCACCATACGGCGCTTGTTGCCGCCATCGACCACGGCATCGATCACATAACCACTAATGACCATCGAAAGGCCGGCGTACAGCGCGTTTTCGATCGAGAACACCGGGGCCGACAAGGCGCACACGGCAACATCGATCGCCATGACGGTTGAGCCCACCGGCAGTGACGTATTGCGCGAGATAATCTGGCCGATGGTGTCAGAACCACCGGTATTGGCGCCGGCACGCAGCACCATGCCGTAGCCAATGCCCGTAACGATACCGCCCCACATGGCCGGCAGCATCAGGTCGGCATGGGCTAGCGGTGCCACAAACGGGGCAAACAGGTCGGTGAAAAAGCCCAGCAGCACAAAGCCCGTCGCCGTCTGCACCACATAGAACATACCGCCCGCGCGCATAACCACCAGCAGCAGCAAGGCGTTCATCACGATAGTCTGGATGCCGACGGGAAGCGACACGCCGTGCGAGGCGCCGACCGCCTGGATAATGGTGGCAAGACCTGTAACGCCGCCGGCAGCGAGGCCATTAGGGATCAAAAACAGGTCGGTCGCGACGGCTGCCAGGGCGCACCCCAGCATAATCTGGGGCAGGTCGTGGAAGAAGTTCATCGAAAGAATGCGCTTGATGTCCAGACGATATGCCATGCTACCTCCCTCAAAAAAGCGCACCCAAACGGATGCGCTTTGAACTTCTTACTCTATTCGATTCTAGCGATTCGCCGGACAAAAACCACCCCTGTGCTGGGTTTATTCTGGATGCGAACCCGTCCAACCGATGGGTTTTGCCACGGCCGAAGCCATCCAGCGACTTATGCGTCCGGCGTTTCCGCATCGGCATTGCCGGTTGCCCAACGATGGTAGCCGATCACAAACGGATCCAGGTCACCATCGTCAAGAACGGCCTCGACGTTGCTGGTCTCCACACCCGAACGCAGGTCTTTGACCATCTGGTACGGGTAGAGCACGTAGCTGCGAATCTGGTTGCCAAAACCAATCGTGGTCTTAGGTCCGCGAATCTCATCGAGCGCCTCGGCGCGCTTCTCGAGCTCAATCTCGTACAGGCGAGCCTTAAGGATTTGCATGCACGCGGCCTTGTTTTGAATCTGACTGCGCTCATTTTGGCAGGTGACCACAATGCCGCTGGGAAAATGCGTCACGCGCACGGCGGAGTCGGTGGTGTTGACGCCCTGACCGCCCGGGCCGCTCGCGTGGTACACGTCCACGCGGATATCGTCGGGGCTGATCTCGATATCGATATCGTCGGGCAGCACGGGGATGACCTCGACGCCGGCAAACGTGGTCTGGCGACGCTTCTTGTCGTCGGTGGGGCTAATGCGCACCAAGCGGTGTACACCGGCCTCGGCGCGCAGCATACCGAACGCGTCCTTGCCCTCGACGGTAAAGGTCGCGCGGTCGATGCCGATGACTTCGGCCGCGGGACAGTCGTTGATGGTGACCTTCCAGCCGCGGCGCTGACAGTACTTCATGTACATCTTAAAGAGCATGAAGGTCCAGTCCTGGGCCTCCAGGCCACCCTGTCCGGGCTTGATGGTCACAATGGCATCGCCGTGATCGAACTCACCGGTAAACCAGCTCGAAAGCTCAAGCTCGTCGATGGCACGGGCAAGGCGCTCTGCCGTAGCGGCAGCTTCCTCGCGCAATGCAGCGGCGTCGGGGCCATCCCCCATCTCCTCGGCAAGTTCCAGCGCCGCGCGGGCATCGGAAAGCTCGCCGCGCGCGGTATCCACGGCAGCGATATCCTCCTTAGCGCGCGCGATCTCCTCCATGGTGGCGCGGGCGGCATCGGCGTCATCCCAAAAGCCGGGAGCCACGCTTTTGGCCTCGAGCTCGGTCACGCGGGTGCGCTTCTCGTCCAGATGGAGATACGACTCGACCTCGCCGAGCCGGTCCGCAAACGCGTCCAGCTCGGCGGGCGTTACCTCTAAAGCCTCTGCCATTAACGATTCCTGCCGTGGCAGTGCTTAAACTTCTTACCGCTACCGCAGGGGCACGGATCGTTGCGGCCGACGTTGACGTACGGATCGTCGCTCTCGGACTTGCGATAGGTGGTCACCTTGCCACCATTGTTGACGGCAGCCGGTCCACCCTGGACAGCCGTGCGGGCCTGCACCTGTGCCTGCTTACGAAGCACGGAATCGCCGTTGTCGCCATCGACCTCGGCAGGACCCGAGAACTGGGCGCCCTCGAGCGCGGGCTCCTCCTTGTGCTCCACGGCACGCGGGGCAGCCTTGATCTCGATGCGCAAGACGGTGCGCAGGTAATCCTCGTACATGGTGTCGACGAGCATCTGGAACGCGCTGTAGGCCTCGGTCTTGTACTCGACCAGCGGGTCGCGCTGGCCAAAGCCGCGCAGGCCGATACCGGTCTTAAGGTAGTCCATCTCCTGCAGGTAGTTCATCCAGCGGGTGTCGATGACGCGCAGCATAACCTGGGTGTTGAGCTCACGCATCAGGTCCTCGCCCAGACGCTCGGCCTTTGTGTTGTAGCACTTCTCGACATATGCCAAGACGTCGGCGGCCAGGGCCTCAAAGTCCTCGTCGGGGAACTCGGGCGTATCGATGTGGCCGGTCAGCTCCACGACCCATTTGCGCAGGCCGTCCAGGTCGCGCTCGCCCTCGTGGCTGTCCTTGGTGCAGAACTCCTGCACGCAGCGGTACACGGTGTCGTGCATGACCTCGGTAATGTGGTCGGTCAGGTCCTTGCCGTCCAGAATCTTGTTGCGCTCGGCGTAAATCACCTGACGCTGCTTGTTCATAACGTCGTCGTACTCAAGCACGCTCTTGCGCATGGAGAAGTTAATGCTCTCGACCTTGTGCTGTGCGCTCTCGACGGCCTTGGAGATGATCTTGTGCTGGATGGGCATGTCGTCGCCCATGTCGGCGGTGACCATCATCTTGGAGACGCGGTCCATCTTGTCGCCACCGAACAGGCGCATCAGATCGTCCTCGAGCGACAGATAGAACTGGGTCTCGCCCGGATCGCCCTGACGGCCGGAACGGCCGCGCAGCTGGTTGTCGATACGGCGGGACTCGTGGCGCTCGGTGCCGATGACGGTCAGGCCGCCCGCAGCAAGCACGCGCTCGCGCTCGGCCTTGCAGGTCTCCTTGGCCTCGGCGTTAAACTGCTCGAGCTGCTCGGGCGTCACGTCCTCCATGGTCAGGCCCTCGTACTCAAGGCGCTCGCGCACCAGCTCGTCGGGGTTGCCGCCCAGCAAGATGTCGGTACCACGGCCGGCCATGTTGGTAGCGATGGTCACGGCGCCATAGCGACCAGCCTGGGCCACGATATGGGCCTCACGCTCGTGGTGTTTGGCGTTAAGGACCTCATGCGCGATACCGCGCTTAGTGAGGGCGGCGGACAGCTTCTCGGAGCTCTCGATAGAGACGGTGCCCACCAGGACCGGCTGGCCCTTGGCGTGACGTCGCTCGACGTCGTCGGCAACGGCGTTGTACTTGGCCTGGATGGTGCGGTACACCAGGTCCTCGTGGTCAACACGCTGAACGGGCTTATTGGAGGGGATGACCTCGACAGGCAGCTTGTAAATCTCGCGGAACTCGGCATCCTCGGTGAGCGCCGTACCGGTCATGCCGGAGAGCTTGTCATACAGGCGGAAGTAGTTCTGCAGGGTGATGGTGGCAAGGGTCTGGTTCTCCTCGCGCACGAGCACGCCCTCTTTGGCCTCGATGGCCTGGTGCAGACCCTCGGAGTAGCGGCGGCCTTCCATGATGCGGCCGGTGAACTCGTCGACGATCTTAACCTCGCCGTTGGTGACCACGTACTGCTTGTCGCGGTGGAACATGTACTGGGCCTTCAGCGCCTGCTGCAGGTGGTTGACCAGCTGGCCGGAGAGATCGGCATAGATGTCATCGATACCCAGGCGGCGCTCAATCTTCTTAAGGCCGCGCTCGGTGGCGGCGATGGTGTGCTTGGCCTCATCCATGACGTAGTCGCCCGTGGGCTCGACATCCTCGGTGGCGGTGAGCATGTCGTGCGACACGTCCTCGCCGCGCTCCAAGCCGCGCACGGCACGCGCGAAGTCCTTGTAGGTGCTAGCGGACTTGGTGCCGGCGCCCGAGATGATCAGCGGCGTTCTGGCCTCGTCGATCAGGATGGAGTCGACCTCGTCGACGATGGCGTAATGGTGGCCGCGCTGCACGCGCTGCTCGGGGCGAGTGACCATGTTGTCGCGCAGGTAATCGAAACCGAACTCGGAGTTGGTGCCGTAGGTGACGTCGGCCTGGTAGGCCGGACGCTTGAGCTCGAGCGGCATGTTGTTCTGGAGCAGACCGACGGTCATTCCCAGGTACTTGTAGATGCGGCCCATCCACTCGGAGTCGCGCTTGGCCAGGTAATCGTTGACGGTAACGACGTGTACACCCTTGCCGGCAATAGCGTTGAGGTAGCCGGCCAGCGTGGAGACCAGGGTCTTGCCTTCGCCGGTCTTCATCTCGGCGATATGCCCCTCGTGCAGTGCCATGGCGCCAATGAGCTGCACGTCAAAGTGACGCATGCCCGTGATGCGCTTGGAAGCCTCACGCACGGTGGCAAAAGCCTCGGGGAGCATGTCGTCGAGCGACTCGCCGTTGGCGTAACGCTCACGGAACTTATCGGTCTGGGCGCGGAGCTCTTCCTCGGTCATCTTCTCAAACTGGGGCTCAAGACCGTTGATCTGATCGACGATCTTGTAGTAGCGCTTAAGGTCCTTATCGGATCCAAAGGACAGCAGCTTTGACATGAATCCCATGTGGTTTTCCTTTTTGGCCATCGCCCACGCCATGCAGCCTCGGGCGAGTTAAACACAGATAAATGTACTTTAGCCAAACAGGACGCGGCCTATACGGTCGACCTCGACCGCCACGTAATAACTATGACCAACCTGCCACAATGGGACAGGTTTATTTTGGCAAGTTTTATCTGAGCAAACGCCGTCTCTCTGCCATTTGGTGCCACGGGGACAGGTTAGCTTGCACCAATAAAAAGAAAAGGGCCGCGCACCCAAATGGATGCACGGCCCTCATGCCATGAATGCGAGTGATTCCGCGGCGAGCTATTTACTCAGCAGCCTCGGTGGTCTCGGCCTCGGCAGCGGCCTCCTCGACGGGAGCCTCTGCGGGAGCCTCGGCGGCCTGCTTGGCAGCCTCCTCGGCGAACTTAGCGGCACGCTTAGCCTTCTCGGCAGCCTTAGCCTCAGCGGCGGCCTTGCGAGCGGCCTCGGCCTCAGCAGCCTTGGCAGCCTTGGCAGCCTTGGCCTCCTCGGCCTTCTTGAGCTGGGCGGCAGCGGCGCCACCGAACTTGTCGGCGAAGCGCTGGACGCGTCCACCGGTGTCGACGAACTTCTGCTGGCCGGTGTAGAACGGGTGGCACTCGTTGCAAAGCTCAACCTTCATCTCGGACACGGTAGCGTGCGTCTTGAAGGTGTTGCCGCAGGAGCACGTCACCGTGCACTCGACATACTGGGGATGGATACCCTGCTTCATGGTAGGACTCCTTATTGGTCAGGCGCTGGTTACCGATCAGCGCATAAGGCGTCTTGGTTTCCGACCAAGACAACAAACTCGGCTATGGTACCACGGCGCCGCGTGTCCCACAAAAGGTTCACGGTCTTTTCGGCACAACACGAGCTGGACCTTAAATATCAACTTCATCCGAACACTCCCCCACATTCATCTCTCGTATGTATCGAGGTATTCCTGTTTGAGTGTTTGCGAGGACGACTTGATCTTTTCCACGAGCGTTCCGGCCTCGATGAAGTAGAACGAGCTGGTGAGGTCTGCCAGGTCGTCGAGTAGATGGCTTGAAATGAGCACGCTGCGTCCCCGCGCCACCTCGCTGCGCATCGCGTCGCAGGAGGTTTTCCGCTTTCCCGGATCGAGGCCGTTCAGCGGTTCATCGAGGATAAGGTACGGGCAACCGGTCGATATCGCCATGGCAAGCTTTACCTGCTGCTTCATTCCTGTCGAGAGTTTACGGGTCGGCTTGTCGAGATATGGGGAGATTCCGAGGGAGTTGCAGAGCGAGTCGATGTCGGCGGCTGATTTCCACGCCTCCCTAACGAAAGCAAGGTGCTCGATGGCCGATAGCGTGGGGTAGAGATCCGCGCCGCCTGAAGAGCTCAGGTAGACGAGTTCTGCGAATTCGGCTGATCGACGTTGGCAGATTCCGTCTGCCACCAGGCTTCCCGAGCGGATGCGGGTGGGAAATTGGCCCGACAGCGCTTCAAGAAGGGTGGTTTTCCCCGAGCCGTTGGGAGCGACGAGCCCAGCCGCCGTTCCCGGGCTCAGGAAAAGCGACCCGATTGAAAGTATCGTCGTGCTCCCGTATCCCACGCTCGCGTCCAGAAGCTCGAGACCATGGTGCTTTTTAGCGGGTCCAGCCTGTTTGGGCGAACGTGTCACGACGGCGCCGACCGCGAAAAGGACCGCGACGTATGCCAGGGCCACGGCAAGCATCGATGCGCTGCCTGAACCGGAGCCAATGAATTCCGTCGGGAAGCATCCTACGTAGCCCGTGGCCTCGATAGGCGAGAACACGCCCAGCGGCAGGAGATTGAGCGCGGCGCTATGCTCCAGTGCCGAATCGGACAGTAACGGGAATGCCGGGGCCGCGACAAGCAGCGCTGAGGTAAGGGGGCCCGCGAAGACGCGCCTCGTTGCGGTCGATAGGACGACGGAACAAACGGATATCAAGGTTCCGCCCGCAAGCAGCGCGAGAAGCAGGGTAGTGAAGACGTTTCCCGCGGTCGTGGCGGTAAGCGCGCCGTCATGGAAGAAGGCGATCGGGTACCCGATTTGCCCGAAGCCGTTTAGGACCAAGGCGTAAATACTCCCGGGCGCAAGGCCGGCGAGGAGCATCGCGGTCCCCGCGCCAATTATCGAGAACACGATCTGGACAAGGCGCCGGAATTTGGGCACGGGCGCCTTTGCCGCCAGGGTCCCGGGCCTTGTGGCGCCGAGCACGAGTATCGACGAGAGAAGGAAGGGGATGAAGGGAAGGAAAGACGGCGCCGTGGCAATGGCGTAAGGCAGGAAGGAAAGGAATGGCAGGTCGCTTGCGGAGGCCGGGATATCCGTGATGCCGGAGCTGCTCAGAGCGCGGCAATACGCGAGGTCTGCGTCATTGGTCTCTCGGTCTCCCACGATGGACCCGGATTGGAAGCCTTCGCCCATGAGCGCGTAGTAGCTCTCGGCAGAATCGAGAAAGGCGGCGTCGGTTTGAGCGGCGAGGGCGGCGTTCGCGTATCTTGCAAGCTCCGCGTCAGCTTGCTGCTCTGGCGATAGGTCTATGCCGCCGGCCTGGGGTGCGCGCGTATTGAATGCGTCGACAAAGCCCTGCATGCCCTGCTTCATAAAGAAGGGGCCGTAGATGGGTGAATTGAACGCGATGGGGATGGAGAAGGCTGCGGCGAGAACGAGCGTGGAGATCCATACGGCCCTGTCTCTTAGGATTAGTTTGAGAAGAAGTCGACAGTACATTCAGAAGCACCTACGTTCCTCAAAGAATTGTTAGATTAAAAGTAACAGACCGGATGAAGATGCGTGCGACGGGGGCGAGGCGAATGGCTGAGCGGTATCGATACGCGGGTTTAACGGCATATCGACCACATAGATTATTAACTTGCATTTCTACCCGCCCTCTCCGTAGAGCCGCCGATACGCGCTTAGCGCACCCTCGGCGCGTCCGGCAGGCCTTGCGAAATGGGATCCGGGAGACTTCGGCGCAGCATCATCTTGCGGAATGCTTCTAATGAGCCTCCCATCCTTCAAAAACAGAATCTCATCGCACAGTCTATCGACCGAATCCAAGATGTGGGATGACATGATGATGCACGTACCAGAATCGGCCAGCTTCCTGAGAATCCCGGAATGCAAGTCCACCCTGCTGGGATCGAGCGCGTTCATGGGTTCATCCAACAGGAGGTACCGCGCACCCGTCGCATACGCAATCGCCAAGGTAAGCTGCTGCTTCATACCCTGGCTCAGAGCGCGGATCCTCATCTTCGCGAACTCGCCTATCTGCGTTTGCTCCACTACCTCCTCGATATCACGAGCATGCGGCCACATATCGCAAACCATCTTGAGGTGATCTTCCGCACGCAATCCGGGATACAGCGGCGTTCCCTCACCAGGTGCATAGAAGATCATAGAACGGACCTCTCTCGCACCCGTACCCTGCACCTCATCCAGAACGATGCTCCCGTCCACGCGAGGACCCGGCAAACCTGCCATCGCACGCAGCAACGTCGTCTTTCCATGCCCGTTCGGAGCGACGAGACCGTAGACCGTACCCGGGGCAAACTCAGCGTTCACCGAATCTACGAGCACCTTCTTTCCATAAGAGATCGTCAGCGTTTGAAGGTCAATCATCGAGATCATCCCCTTTCGATCTTCGGAACACCCAGGCGCACCAACAACGGAGATACGGCGCCCGAGACCACCAGCAGAGCGCCCGATGCGCCGACGACCTCTCCAAAAGGCATCGCGTTCGTCCCTCGCCCAAGGAACCCAATCGTCCCCACCTGGGAAGCGGGATCAAACGAGGCGAATGGAGCCAGCAGCGCGGCGCCCATGCCCGCGCTTTCAACATGAGCGCTCAACGAACCCAACACCAAGAGAACCGCGCAAACCACTCCGGTGACAACGGGGCTGCGGCTAATCGCTGCTGTCAACGCAGCGACGACGGAAATCACGCCGTATGCCATGACCAGCAACGGAACGCTACGCAACACCGCCTCCCCCACCATGGACGTTGTCGAAGCCCCCGCTCGAATGAGAGCGACGGGATACTCCGATCCACCCGCACCGTTCTTAATCGCGGACACAACTGCAGCGGGAACCATCGACACCAAAAGCAGCGTCAAGCCAAGCAGGAGAGACAACGCAACAGCCGTCAGAAAACGCACATGCGCTGTTGCGGGGACTTGGAAAACCAGAAGGGAACGGCACTGCAGGTGGGTGCACGCAAGCGATGTGACAACCACGGGCAACAGCCAAAACAAGGAAGGAAGCGCTGCCTGGAAATACGAAAGGAGGATTAATGGGGGCAT
This sequence comes from uncultured Collinsella sp., assembly GCA_959027945.1. Classification (GTDB taxonomy): domain Bacteria; phylum Actinomycetota; class Coriobacteriia; order Coriobacteriales; family Coriobacteriaceae; genus Collinsella. Next base: position 47,904 of record CAUFRO010000001.1, on the reverse strand, counting down.
CTTCGTACTTAACTCGTAAACCTTGGGGTCCGGCAAGCTCGCGATCGACTCGAGCAGAAGGGCGCGCGCCTCCGCACGAGAAGGAGTCTCCGACTCGATTCCGATCGATTGCAGGAGGGTCGCATCTGCCGCGCCCAGTTCGCCTCGAGCGCGCTCGTACGTCGCAAGGCTTCGAAACCCCTCCGCAGGCGTAGGCGCGTACACAAAACCCGAAAGAGCATCTCGCATGTCTTCCAGGGCCGTTTTGCCCTCGACATCCATATTCGCAGCGTCCTGCTCTAGATACCGATCTATTGAACGGAGCTCCCCATCCCTATACCGAACAGCGGAAACGTCATCAGCGTCAGGAAACACCTCGACCAGAGCCGGGGCCAGCATCGTCGTCGACATTGCAATCGCGCATACGGCGAGGGCAGGAGAATGCAGGAGCAGTTTCCCCATCGTTCTTACGTATGCAACGGCGGAGGCACAAGCGCTCGAACGAGTTGCCGCTCTCGATGCGGTGAAGGAACCTCTCTCAAGACAAATCGGGGGCATCGGGCGCGCGCAGCCGCTCTTTCCAGCAACGCAAAGCAGGCTAATTGCCAGCACCTCGATCCCGATTGCGCATACGAGGGTAATCGCGCCACGCTCGAAGCAAAGTCCGGGCAGATTCACTATCTGCGTTGTCGGGTACGGGCTATAGGCGCCTACGGTCAACTCGGTGTTTGCATACGTAAGGGGATTTAACAGGGCGAATTCACGTAAAGCCATGGATCTTCCGTAATACCCGGGAACCATCGTCACCCCCATCAGGGCACATACGAACACGATTCCAAGCGCAGGGCTATTGGCAATCTTCACGGCAAGGTGAACGACGAGCGAAATGAACGCCGCCATCAAGAATTGCAAGATGGTCGTCTGCGCGAACACCAGCCAAGCCGGTTTGATAACCGGAGTCGCAAATTGAATGTAGCCTATCGGATAGAACGGCGAGCCCGGGCCATTCTTCACGAGCGCGGTGATTATCCCTGGAAGATTGATGGCGAAGACGGCAAGCATTGCAAAAGCACTCGCCCATACGCTCGATGCAACAAGCCTACCCGGCTCACCCATCGGTGCCTGGATGATGAGCTTTCCACGTTTGTTAAGGCGCGCGGCAAGGAACGAGACGGCAACGGCCGTTGCGACCCATAGCAAGTATTCCTTCGATCCGTCATAAAAGGAGTACCCTCCGTCCGATATCTGCAGAAACGGAAGCAGAGGAGAGAGCGGCGCCAAGATAAGTCGCCCCGTGTCAAGAGGGTACAGAAGTGCAGGCATGCTTGATGAAGAGGTATAGACGCCCTCCTCTCCCGCATTCACAAGCGCGTCCGCATAGGATGCTGACAATTCCTGCTCAACGCGGGTTATTCCCGACTCGAGGTATTCAACCCGTCCGTCGATGCCAGCCGCACTCCTGAAGACTGGCAAAGCACAAAGAACCATCAACGCAGCAACGGCAACACGGAGCGACCTAGAGGAGAGGAGCGACCTAAAGATCACCTTCGAGATTTTGAACATACGTATCACCAGCTCGTTTCAACACGATTCAGCCCGATGCGCGGGGTTACGGTTGCAGCATGCTGTGATTACTTGCCGGCAAAGTCAATTTAACATAAACTGTTAAAAAGTAACCTGAGTTTTTTAAATTCTTCGGAGGTTATTATGAGTTCCGACAATCGCACTCCCCGGCTTCATTCCTTCCGCATCGCATGTGCGATAGCCTCTGCGGCCCTTTGCGTCACCGCCATCGCACAAGTGGCGTTCTCCTTAAAGCCAGCAATCGAAGTGCTCGACAACCCTGTGATTGCAGACTCCCCCGCGTATCCAGCCCTTGCGATCTCGACATTGGCCCCTGCCGTCATCGGTATCGCTACGACCATCCTCAGCGCCGTTCTCGTGTGGACGATCAAGAGCGCAGACCCCTTCAAGAAAGGGTCTGCGACGTGCTTGAAGGTGCTCGGCATTCTCTTCATTGTTCAAGCTGCCACCAGCCTCTACGCCGGCTCACTCGAAACCTCCGTTTCGATGTTTGGCGGCGAGGGGGCCGTCGGCGCCCAGGAGATCGCTTCATCATTCGACTGGACCTCTCTGGTTCTCGGCATCGTCCTGTTCATGCTTTCCCAGCTCTTCCTATACGCTCGGGAGCTGTACCTCGACTCCGACGAGATTGCGTAAGGAAACGTCATGCCCGTAATTGTTCGCCTCGACAAGATCATGGCCGAGCGAAAGATTTCCTCGAACGAACTTGCCGAAAGGATTGGAACCACGCCCGTGAACCTGTCCCGTATTAAAAAAGGGCATATTCGCGGCATTCGTTTCAACACGCTCGAGCAGCTATGCCTCGCCCTTCGTTGCCAACCTGGAGACCTTCTCGAAGTCATGAGCGAAGAGGATGCCCGAAAGGAGTTCGGACTCGATTGGTCCGCCGAGGATTAGAGGGCGGTCGTACTCGCCCTGCACACGGGGATGCGAATCGGCGAGGTCTGCGGCCTTCGGTAGTGCGATGTGGATTTCGAGACGGGCCTGATCTCGATCAGACACTCGGTGGCGTACGCGAAGGGAATGGGTTCGTTCATCAAGGACACCAAGACCCATGACGCCAGGGGTATCCCCATCGACCCGGTCGGCCTACTCCCCTTCCTGAAGGAGACCCACGAGATCGACTGCGGAAAGCTGCGCTTGCGCGGCCTTACCGGGGCGGTCGAGATCGGGGACTGCTACATCCTGTCGGAGCCGGGCGCGACCTTCGCGACGACAAGCTATATCCGCAGGGCGTTCAAGACGTTCTCGGAGACCAACGGCCTCATGGGCACCAACGACGAGCTGATCACGTTCCACGGCCTTCGCCACACGTTCGCAACGCAGTGGATCCGCCAAGGCGGCGATATCAAGGCGCTCCAATCGATCCTCGGCCACAAGGACGCCATGGCGACGCTCAACGTCTACGCCGACATCGAGCCCATCTCCAAAATCCATAACATGCTGCGCGCCACGCCGTGCCTTTGGCGCGGGCACCTCGGGCCGAGGGTCGATCCGGGTCCCATGTTCCAACAGAGGATCCAGGAGTCCATCGAGACGCTCCAGGCGTTCGGCTACGGCATCACCGAGCCGGACGACCGAAATATCGCCATACGCGACGTGAAGACGAACAGTTGGCTCTAGCTCACCGAGTACGCGGCAGTGCTGGGCCCATCCCAACTGAGGTCACGGTGGTCCGATAGGGGCGCCGCCCGCGGCATGCGCCGCGGAGCGGTATCCCCTACCGAAGGGCGGGGATGCCCTCCGCTTCCAGTTCGGAATCAGCCGTCGGAGGCGTTCGGCTGACTGCGGGAACGGCCTGTCCGCTCAATGTGTTCGGCTGAGATCGGAAATCAACCCAACACGAGCCGGACACGCGCCAGACGGCTCTTCCCCGTACGGCCTTCCCCCTTACGCTCATGTTGCAGGCATGTAACGCCGCAGCGAGCGCGCCTTTTTTGCGCCAGACAGGTACAATGATGAACACTGTACCGTAGCGGAGCGCCCCGCGCGCCGCAACCACGCGAAAGGGTTTCCCATGGCCGAGATCTCGTCCTCCCGTATCGTCATCACCGTCCTTGGCAAGAACCGCCCCGGCATCGTCGCCGGCGTCACCCGTGTTCTGGGCGAGGCCAACGTCGACATCCGCGACATTACGCAGTCTATTATCGAGGACATCTTCACCATGACCATGCTGGCCGACACTGCCGAGTCCAAGCTCGACTTCGCCGAGCTGCAGAAGGCGCTGGCCGAGGCCGGTGAGCTTTCGGGCGTCAACGTGTCCATCCAGCGCGAGGACGTCTTTAACTTTATGTACCGCCTGTAGCGAACAGGCCGTGTGGAAACAGGCTGGCGCATCTGCACCCAAGCACGCCGCCCCCACACGGCCCGGAGAGGAGCGCGCATGGCCTACGACGCCAAGAAAATCTATTACCGCTTTGACGATCACCTGAGCCGCCTGGTTCTGGACTACGAAGCGAGCCGCCAGATTTCGCCTGAGAGCGAAAGCCTCTACCACGGCCTGCCGACCGACCCTTATGACGAGGACCTGTTTGTCGAGCACAATGTCAAGCGCGGCCTGCGCAATGCCGACGGCTCGGGCGTGGTCGCGGGCCTCACTCGTATCTCGGATGTGCACGGCTACAACAAGGTCGACGGAAAGGTCGTGCCCGATCAGGGCAAGCTCACGCTTCGCGGCTACAGCATCGAGGATCTGGTCAACAATGCCCAGGCCGAGAATCGCTACGGCTACGAGGAAGTCGCCTATCTGCTTATCACGGGTTCGCTGCCCAACAAGGAAGAGCTCGACGGCTTCTGCGAGCGCCTGGGTGCCTTTAGACATCTGAGCGACGAGTACGTCAAAGAGTTCCCCATGACCACGGTGTCGTCGAGCATCATGAACGTGCTCCAGCGCGCCGTGCTGCTGCTCTACGCCTTCGATGCCGAACCAGACGTGATCACGCCCGAGCACGAAATCGACGTCGCCATTTCCATGCTCGCACGTCTCCCGCGCATTGCCGCCTTCGCACACATGGCCTCGGTCGCCAAGCTTCGCGGCTCCGAGGTTCACGTGCCGCACCCTACGCCCGGTCTCTCCACCGCCGAGACCATCCTACAGGTCCTGCGCGGCGGCATGGCGTTCACCCGCGATGAGGCGATGCTGCTCGACGTTATGCTCATGCTGCATGCCGAGCACGGCGGCGGCAACAACTCTACCTTCGCTTGCCGCGTGCTGTCGTCTTCGGCCACCGACCCGTATTCCGCCTACGCCGCGGCTATCGGCTCGCTCAAGGGCCCGCGCCACGGCGGCGCCAATGCCAAGGTCGTGTCTATGCACGAGGACATCCGCGCGCATGTCTCCAACTGGGAGGACGAGGACGAGGTCGCGGCCTACCTGGGCAAGATCCTCGACAAGCAGGCCTTCGACGGCACGGGCCTCATCTACGGCATGGGCCACGCCGTCTATACGCTCAGCGACCCGCGCGCCGAGGTCTGCCGCCGTTACGCGCGCTCACTGGCAGCCAAGAAGGACTTGGGCGAAGAGTTCGCACTCATCGAGCGTATCGAGCGCCTGGCACCCCAGGTCATGCGCGACCACGGCATGACCAAGCCCATCTGCGCCAACATCGACCTGTACACGGGCTTTATCTACAAGATGCTCGGCGTGCCCGAGACGCTCTTTACGCCGCTATTCGCCGTCGCCCGCATGGCCGGCTGGTCGGCGCACCGCATGGAAGAGCTCTTCTGCGCGCACCGTATCATCCGCCCCGCCTATCGTCCGGTGATCGAGCCGCTGGAGTACAAGCCGCTCGCCGACCGCTAGGACGCGGACCGTTATAGAACTCGAGCGTGGCCAGGGCATCACCGCCCTCGGCCACGCTTTTTATGCCAGCAGAAAGGGCTGCAACGAATGATTGTGTTTTCCGATATGGATGGAACGCTGCTGACGAGTGATAAGCAGATGAGCGACGCCACCTGGGCGATGCTCGACGAGCTTGCGCGCCGCGGTATTGAGTTTGTGCCCTGCACAGGGCGCCCGCTTTCGGGCGTCTTTGAGCCCATCCTCGCCCACCCCGCCGTGCACTATGCCGTCTGTGCCAACGGCGCCAGCGTCTGGCAGCTCGACGACGGTACACCCACGGATACCTCACGTGCTACGCGCATTTTGAGCCGACCGCTCGACCGCGCCATCGCCCACCGCGTCCATAGCATTGCCGCCGGCCATGACGTTACCTTCGATATCTTCGCGGACGGGCAGTGCTTCCTCCCCCGCTCGCTCTACACGCGCCTAGACGAGTTCTGTGGCGGCGACCCCCACATCGCGGCTTCGCTCAAGCGCACACGAACACCGATCGACATGGATATCGACAGCAAGATCGACGAGGTCGAGACACTCGAACGCATCGCCATGTACTGGCACGAGCCGGCCGATCGCGACGCCATCGCGGCTGCGCTTGATTCGCTCGGCGGGATCGAGGTCACGCGTTCGTACGCCATGAATATCGAGGTTATGGGCGAGGGTGCCACCAAGGGAACGGCCCTCACGTGGCTATGCGAGCATCTGGGCGAGTCTCTCGCCGACGCCTGGGCGTTCGGCGACAACATCAACGACATCCCCATGCTGCAGGCAGCGGGCCACGGCATGGCCATGATCAACGCCGAGTCCGAGGACCGCGAGGCGGCCGACGCCATCACCGAATACGACAACGACCACGACGGCGTCGCCCGCACCATCATGGCCGCCCTCGCCTAGTCGTTGGGGGTAGTCATTGGGGACGTTCTTAAACGACTAGTCATTGGGGACGTTCTTGAATGACTAGTCGTTGGGGACACTCTTCGCGGGACGCCGCAAGGACTGTCCCCGGCCGCCGGCAGAAAAGGAACGTCCCTAACTGCCAGATTAGGCGAGGCCCTCCAGAACACGGCGGAGTTCTTGCTGGACAGCGTGGTCGCGGTTGCGCCCCACCACGCGATCGGCCACCGCTTTGAGCGCCGGACGCGCGTTTTCCATCGCGCAGCCCGTGCCGACAAAGCGAATGATCTCGTAGTCGTTCATCGAGTCGCCAAACGCCATGATCTCGTCGCGTCCAATGCCGTAATGCTCCGCAAGCTGTGCGATGCCCGAGGCCTTCGACACACCGGGCTGCATGGCATCGATCCACGCGTTGCCCGAAGGCGCAAAGGTAAAGAGCTGACCGAGTTCTCGCTGTAGCACGTACGCACTGTCCATAACGGCACAGTCATCGCAAAAGATACTCGCCTTGATGATATTTACGCTGGGATCGGGCAGTTCCCAAATGCGCTCGGCATTGGGAAGGTCCTTATCGACCTCGCGTACGAACTTGCACTCGTCATCGAGCAAGAAGGATTTGGTTCGGTCAAAGAGCGCAAGATGCAGATTGGGAAACGTCCCGACGGCCTGGGCGAGCTTTCGAATCGCCAGGTGCGAATACACCTCACGGTCTACCATCTTGCCGTCAGCGTAGACCTGGGCACCGTTAGCTGCGACAAAGTCCATCTTGTCACGAACGGGCGCAAAGAACTCGCACAGGCGATCGTAGCGACGACCTGACGATGCGGCAAAATGCACGCCATGCTCGCGTAGCGCCAAAATCAGTTCGTAGGTCTCGGGAGGCACCTGGCCGTTTTCGTCAAGCAGCGTGCCGTCCATATCGGATGCAATCAGTTTAAACATAGAAAAGCTCCCTTCGGGCTTATTGGAATCGAACGTGTATCCAATTCCAACGTACCCAAAGGGAGCTCAGGTAAGACTCCGCGGGCGCAAACGTTACAAGGACCTAGCAAATAGCTCACGCGCACCAGGGGTCCCACAGTCGCAGCGCCAGGCAACACGTCAAAGAGTGTCCCCGATGACTAGTCGTTTAAGAACGTCCCCGATGACTAGTCGGCGTAGGTGAAGGTCGTGACGTCGAACATGCCCTCGGGGCGGATGCGGAGCGTCGGGATGACCGGCAGGGGCAGGAAGATGATGCCCATGATGGGGTCGAGCGGCGGCTCGATACCCATGGCGCGCGCCTTGACCATAAAGTCGTCGTGCTGTGCGGCGACATCCTCGGCCGTGCCCTCGCTCATCAGACCACCAAGCGCCAGCGGAATACGCGCCACGACCTCGCCGTTGCGCACCAGCACGTGGCCGCCCTGGCCAACAGCCTCGACGGCAGCCATCATATCGGCAGCGTTATCGCCCACGACGCACACGTTGTGCGAATCGTGGCCAATCGTCGAGGCGATGGCACCGCCCGTGATGGTAAAGCCGCGCACCCAGCCACGGCCGATATGCTTGCCGACGAGCCCCATGCCGGCGGGACCGTCGCCATCGGCGCCCTCGGCCTGCAGCGACACGCCGCGACCGTGACGCTCGATCAGCATAATGCGGCGCAGGCCCTCGGCATTCTCGGGACGAGCCATGCTCGTGATGGCCTTGCCCGGCACCACGTCGATCACGGCCTCGCCCGGCTTAAAGGCATAGTCGAACACGTCGAGCGATAGCTTCGGCAGCTTAACGGAAGCACGCAGCTCATCGGCAAGCGCTGCGACCTCGGCGGTCTCGGGCGCAACCTCGCCCACAAAAGTGCCGTCCTGTGCCACGAGCGCGCCGGCGGCATACACGCGATGCGGAGCTGTGGCAAACGTCAGGTCGTTGAGTACCAGCAGGTCGGCACGCTTGCCCGGGGCGATGGCGCCACGCAGTTCGTGCGGGTCGCGGCAACCGTGGTCCAGGCCAAACGCCTCGGCCGTGGAGAGGGACGCCATGGAGATAGCGACCACGGGGTCGACACCGGCCTCAATCGCCACGCGGCAGGCATTGTCGATCATGCCGGTCGCAAGCGCATCGGAAGGGGCGCGGTCGTCAGTCGCAAAGCAGCAGCGGCGGGCGCGCGCGGGATTCTCCAGCAGCATCGGGGACAAATTGGCCAAGTCGTGGCTGCACGTGCCCTCACGCAGCATCACATACATGCCGCGGGATAGCTTGTCGAGCGCCTCCTCGGGAATCGTCGACTCGTGGTCGGCGATAATGCCCGCTGCGGCATAGGCGTTGAGGTCCTTACCGGCAACGAGCGGCGCATGGCCGTCGACCTGCTTGGACGGCGTCTGGTTGGCAGCATCGATGCGAGCACAGGTCTCGGGGTCGGCCATAAAGACGCCCGGCAGGTTCATCATTTCGCCCAGACCAAAGACATCGCCTGGATGCTCGGCAAAAAACGCCTGCATATCGGCAGCCGAAATAACGGCACCGGCCTGCTCGTCGGGCAGCGCGGGCACGCACGAAGGCATCATGTACTTGATGGAGATGGGTGCGCGGCGGCCATCCTCGATCATAAAGCGCAGGCCGTCCAGGCCGGAAACGTTGGCGATCTCGTGGCTGTCGGCAATGGCAGTGGTGGTGCCGCGCGTCGCCGCCATGCGCGCATACTCGGCGGGACGGATGTTCGAGGACTCAATGTGCAGATGTCCGTCGATAAAGCCGGGGGCGAGATAGCGGCCCTGGCAGTCAATGACCTCGGTCGCCTCATAGGTGCCAGCGGCATCGTCGCGACCGTCGTAGAGCACGCCGACGATTACGCCGTCCTTGACGGCAACGCTACCGGGCGCCACGCGCTGGCCATATACGTCGACAATCTGCGCATTGGCAAACAGCGTGTCGACGGGCACGCGGCCCTCGGCTGCATCAATCACGGACCTCATGACCTCAACGGACATACATACTCCTTTAACGGTAGAAATAACTGCGGAGCGGACGAGCCTTCACCGCAGCAAGCCAATAGCAATTGTATGCCCAAAAGAAGGCCCCGCTAACACCCCTTCCGCTTAACGGCACACGCCATTTGGTGCAATGAGGAGAGGTTGCTTTGCACCAATGACAAGGAGTGTCCCCAGGTGCCGGCACATAAGGAACGTCCCCAAGTACCAACAACGGCGGCGCCGATGCCTTGGCAAAGTCAGCGAAAACCCGCCAGAGCGAGCAAGGTGCCTTGAAACGAGGCGGCATTGATCTTTTGGTCATGCCGCCGAAGTTGAAAGGCAGATTGCCGCTCTGGCGGGTTTGCAGCGTCGAGCCGTTACGCGGTTTGGTAAAACCGCGTAACTAAAAGGCCGCAGTCGGGATTCCCGGCTGCGGCCTTATTGCACTTGTGAGGTCAACTCGCTCGTTAGACCAACTTAAAGCCCTTGCGCTTGCCTACGGAGAGGGTGTCGCCCAGCTTGAGGGCGCTGGGATCGATGTTATAGCTCTTGGGAGCCACCGCCTTGCCGTTGATCTTGACGCCGCCACCGTCAATGTCGCGACGGGCCTGGCCGGCGCTCGCCGAAAGGCCCAGGTCCTTAAGCAGGCCTGCGAGGTAGATCTGGCCCTCGTCGTTGACGGTCAGCTCAACGTGCTTCTCGGGGAAGTCGGCAAGCTGGCCCTCCTTGAACACGCGGTCGAACTCGGCCTGAGCCTCGTCGCCGGCACCGACGCCGTGGTAGGTGTCGCACAGGTCGCGACCCAGAGCGCGCTTGAGCTCGTAGGGGTCGGCAGAACCATCGGCCAGGGCAGCGTCGATCTTGTCGACCTCGGCCGGGGTGAGCGAGCTCGCCAGGCGGTAGTACTTGCCGATCATCTCATCGGGGATGGACATGGTCTTGCCGAACATATCCTTGGGAGCGTCGGTCAGGCCGATGTAGTTGCCGTATGACTTGGACATCTTGCGCACGCCGTCGGTACCCTCGAGCAGCGGCATGGTGAGCGCGATCTGCGGCTCCATGCCCATCTTCTCCATGAGCTCACGGCCAGCGAGCAGGTTGAAGAGCTGATCGGTGCCGCCCATCTCCACGTCGGCCTTGATCTGCACGGAGTCGAAAGCCTGCATCACGGGATACAGGAACTCATGCAGGGCGATCGGCGTCTGAGACTGGTAGCGCTTGGTAAAGTCGTCGCGCTCAAGAATGCGGGCGACGGTGAACTTGGAGCACACCTGCAGCAGGCCGGCCAGGTCCATCGAAAGGATCCAGTCGCCGTTGTGCACGATGGTGGTCTTCTCGGGATCCAGGATCTTCATGGCCTGGCTCACGTAGGTCTCGGCATTGGCCTCAATCTGCTCCTGCGAAAGCTGCGGACGGGTGGAATTCTTGCCCGAAGGGTCGCCGATCAGCGCGGTGCCGTTGCCGATGATGAGGGTGACGTTGTGGCCCAGGTCCTGGAACTGACGCATCTTGCGCAGGGGCACGGCGTGGCCCAGGTGCAGGTCGGGGCTGGTGGGATCGACGCCGAGCTTGATGTTGAGGGGCTCGCCCTTCTCAAGCTTCTTGCGAAGGTCGGCCTCGGGAACGATCTGCGCGGCGCCCGAGGTGATGATACGCATTTGCTCGTCAACAGACAGCATTGGGTATCCTCCTTTTTCTATAGCACCCTCGCCGAAAACGGCGGTGCTGGAAGTCCATAAACTCTCTTATGATAACAAACTGACGCGACGCGGCACCTACGACAGGAAAATCCTCGTCCTGCCGCATGCGTCAATGGCAACTGGCAGACGTGTACCGTCACGCTCGACCAGATAGCGTACCTGCCGACGACGCAAGCAGTCGCGGCAACGAACCTGTCCCGTCGCATCGGTGACGCAGACGCCCTCGGCGGTCAGCAGGCAGTGCTCGCACACCATAAGCTCGGGACGGTCGGCGTCGACCGGACCCAAGACGCCGGGTTCAGCAGCCAGCTCGGCAATACGCTCCGCATCATTGCCGAGCAACTCGGCCGGCAAGTACACCCGCCCCGCACCGAATCCGCGCAGCCAGGTAAGCGTGGCCCGATTCGCGCAGAACACCGGCGCCGCCACGTCAAACGTCACGCCCAGCTCGCGAGCGATCGCCACCTGCCCCAGGTTGCGGCAGACGACGCGCCCGGCACGCTGCATCAGTGAGCGGGTCCAGTCAGCGTCACTCGCGCGGCACACCTCGTCAAGCACCACAACGGCGTCGGACAAATCGAGTTCTCCGCGCGGGTCGGCATCCATCAGCTGCCAAGCAAAAACCATGCGAGTGGGAACCGCGCACTCCACCAACTCCGTCGATGCACCGCCATCCACCGCAACGCCCTCAAAGGGCAGCACTTCAACGGCACGCTCAACGGGCGCAATCGCATCCGCCTCGGCCCGCATGCGCTCCAACACCGCCGCCGTCTGATCCAACACGCCGGCGCTGCGAATCAGGTACACCTCGCAGCCCGCGTCCACCTTACGCTTGCAATGCACGACGATGCGCTTCCCCGCTGCTGCATCCACCGGGCAGGGCACCTGCGGCCAGCGCTTGGGCGCATCGGGACGCGCGTCGACACCCGGATAGAACCGAATCTCGAGCGTGTCACCCGCCGCCACGGCGGCGTCGAGCTCAACGGTCACCTCTTCGTGGCCCACAGCGACCAAACGCCCCACGCGCACGCCCTGGTTAATTGCGCGTTCAAAACTCATAAGCTCCGCACCCGAGCGGCCTCGCAAATACGCGTCGGTAAACCCGCGGTTAAACGACCTTCCCAGCTCGCGCTCAAGCTCTTCCACGGCATCGGGGTCCCACGCGCCGTCGCACAGCATATCGAGTGCCCGGCGCCACACCCGCACCACGTTGAATACGTAATCGGGGTTCTTCATGCGCCCCTCGATCTTGAGCGACGCCACGCCGGCATCTACAAGCTCGGGCAGATGCGCAATACCCAGATAGTCGCGCGGGCACAGCAGGCGATCTCCCTCGACGGCGACAACGCTCTGCCCCGCCTCGTCCACCAGGTCGTACGCCAGACGGCACGGCTGCGTGCAGTCGCCGCGCATCGCCGAGCGCCCACGCCGCAGGGCCGAGAACTCGCACGCCCCCGAATAGCCGATGCAAATCGCACCGTGGCAGAATACCTCGATGGGCACACCCGTGGCACATAGCGCCGCAATCTCGTCGACCGTCAGCTCGCGTGCCGTCGTCACGCGCTCGACCCCCAGCTCATCGGCGGCAAGCCGCACGGCGCCTTCGCTATGAACGCCCGCCTGCGTGGACAGGTGAATCTCGACCCCGGGAATCGCCGCGCGCAGCGCGCAGGCCAACCCGGCATCGGCGACAATCAGAGCATCGGCGCCCAGCTCCAGTGCATGAGCTCCCAACACCACCGCGTCGGACAACTCATCGTCAAACACGAACACGTTGAGCGTTACGTACACACGCACGCCATGGGCATGCGCCACGGCGCAGCCGCGCGCAAACTCGTTATCCGTAAAGCCATGGGCGCTCACACGGGCGTTAAAGCCGCCCAACCCCGCATAGATGGCATCGGCACCCGCGGCGATGGCCGCAAGCATCTGGTCGAGCCCGCCCGCCGGCGCCAGCAACTCGGGCAGCGCCGCACCAGCAGCATCCAATCCAGTCTCGTATTGTCCGCTCGGCCCCATCGTCCGAATCGCCATCGACAAACTCCTTACCAAGGTATGCATTCACTCTGAAAAATGCCGTCTTCCAGCATACACGAGGCATCGCGCGCCCCGTTTGGTTTATCGTGTAATAACTTATGTCCATCCTGCCCCGACGGCACATCCACCGTCCGGCACGACATACCTGGAGGTCAATATATGGGTCCTCGCCAACGACAGGGACGCAGCCGTTCAAAGACGCATGCCCTGCCCATAATCCTGCTCTCGTTTTTGGGCTTTCTGCTGATTGCGGGCGTGGCATTTGGCATCGGCATGGTCGGCAACGTCAACCGCTGGCTGTCCGATCTGCCCGACTACACCGACGCCAACGCGTATCTGGTGAGCGAGCCCACCGAGATCGTCGACTGCAACGGCAACAAGATCGCAAGCTTCTACACGCAAAACCGCAAGTCCATCACCAAGGACGAGGTCTCCCCCTACGTGCTGCAGGGCACCGTTGACGTCGAGGACGAGCGCTTCTACGAGCACGGCGGTATCGACCTGTGGGGTATCGCGCGTGCTGCGGTGGCAACCCTCGGCGGCGGGCACGAAGGCGCCTCGACTATCACCCAGCAGCTGGTGCGCAACACCATCCTGCAGGAGGAGCAGTTCGACTCGACCATCGAGCGTAAGGTGCGCGAGGCCTACATCGCCGTAAAGATGGAGGACATGTACTCCAAAGACGAGATCCTCATGATGTACCTCAACACCATCTATTACGGCCACGGCGCCTACGGCATCGAGGCCGCAGCCGAGACCTACCTGTCCAAGAGCGCCGCCGACCTCACCCTGAGCGAAGCCGCACTGTTGATCGGCCTTCCCAACTCGCCTTCGCAGTACGACCCCACGGTCAATCCCGATCTGGCACTGTCTCGCCGCAACAAGGTCCTCGACAACATGCTGCGCCTGGGCCACATTACGCAGGAGGAGCACGATGCCGCACAGGCCGAGCCCATCACCCTCAACGTGACCGAGATTTCGGGCAGCGGCGTCGACGTATACTCGCAGCCCTACTTTGTCGCCTATGTTAAGCAGCTGCTGGAGCAGGAGTTCTCGACCGACGTGCTCTTTAAGGGCGGTCTGACCGTCAAGACCACCATCGACCCCACGATGCAGCAGGTGGCAGAGAATGCCGTCCGCCAGCAGCTCGACACGCTCTCACTCGACGGCCTGGATATGGGCATGGTCGTCGTCGACCCCAAGACCGGCTACATCAAGTGCATGGTGGGCGGCTACGACTACAACGCCGACGAGAACCACGTAAACCATGCCACGGCCAAGCGTCCCGTCGGCTCCACCTTTAAGGCCTTTACGCTGGCAACCGCCATCCAAAACGGCATGAACCCCAACGTCACCCTCAACTGCAATTCGCCGCTCAAGGCTAAGGGCACCACGACCGAGGTCCAAAACTACGACAGCCATAGCTATGGCAACATCACGCTTAAGCAGGCAACGGCATACTCCTCCAACACCGGCTACATCCAGGTGGCGGAAGCCGTCGGCAACAGCAAGATCATCTCACTCGTCAAAAAGCTCGGCATCGATCCCGCCAAGGACAACATCGAGGACGTTCCCGTCATGACGCTCGGCACCGGCTCGATCTCGCCGCTCGAGATGGCCGCCGCCTACGCGACGTTTGCCAACGGCGGCTACTATCGCCAGCCGATCGCCATCACCGAGATTGACTCTCGTACCGGTTCGGTGCTGTACCAGCACACGGACAATCCCTCACAGGTGCTTACCGAGGGCGAGGCCGCCGCGGTCACCGATGTTCTGTCCGGCGTCATGCAGGGCGGCGGTACGGGTGCTGCCGGTGCCCTGAGCGTCAACCAGCCCTATGCCGGCAAGACGGGCACCACCGACAACACCACTAACCTGTGGTTCTGCGGCTATACCCCGCAGCTGGCGTGCGCCCTGTGGACCGGCTATTCCGCGGGCGAGATCCCCATCCAAAAATACGGCACGGACCTGCTGGGCGACAGCACCAACCTGCCTGTCTTTAAGCGATTTATGAACACCGTTCTGACCGGTACCGAGCGCGAGGAGTTTGCGACCGGAACGGCGCCCACCTACAAGAACAACAGCGTCTGGAAGTTCTACGGCACCAACAACACCAAGAAGACGGAGAACGACGACAAGGACGAAAACGAGGACGAAGAGGAAACCACCACAACGACTACCACGACGACCACGACCACCGAGACCACGGGCGGCGACACCACCGGCGGCACCGGTACGACCGGTGGCTCGACGGGCGGCTCCACTGGTGGTTCGACCGGTGGCGATGGCGGCACGCCTACGCCTACGCCCACTCCCGACCCCTCGCCCACGCCTGACGATACGGTCGGCTAAGAAGTACGCGACTAAAGCCAACAAGGCCCCGAGCAGCTTATTGAACTGCTCGGGGCCTTTTAGTTTGAAGCGACCTGGCGGGCGGTCTTTATACCGGCAAACAAAAAGGGGTACCGACCAACGTCGATGCCCCTTACAAGCCACTATGTCAGCGCACACAATGCCGAGCGCACGACCCGCACGCCTACTTGCGAGAATTGCTCAGCTTATTGATCAGCGCCTCGAGACGCTCGCCGTCCTCGGCCGTCTGGGCAATAACCAAAATCGTATCGTTGCCGGCAAGCGAGCCAAGCACATCGGGCAACTCTGCCGCATCAACGGCGGCGGCGATGCCGGAAGCCGTGCCAGGCTGAGCCTTGATCATAACCAGATTATCGGTACGCAGAACGCCCGTTACGAGCTCGGAAACCATACGCTGCAGGTGCAGGTCCTCTGCCAGAACATAGATGCCCTCAGGGAGCTTACGCAGCCCCATATCGGCAATATCGCGAGAGACAGTCGCCTGCGTGCAATCAAAGCCCATAGCACGGAGCTCATCGACCAGCACGCGCTGCGTGCGGACATCCTTATTGCGCACAATATCTCTAATGGCATCCTGGCGCCCATTGCGTTTTTTAGCCATACAAACCCTCTCTCCAAAAGATGGCGGAGACAATCAATCAGTGATTGAATAGTTTAACGCTATTTGAAGGCTTTTGTGTATAAGAACGCATTTCGAAACAATTCTATGCAAGTTTGTTTCGTAATGAGCCGTTTAGGCGGGTTTTGCGCCCGTCCGATTAAGAAAAGCTGCCAGATGCGTACACATCACGCAGCGCGCGGGCTTAGCGCTGGCGATCGGCCCAAACAACAGACCGAGTCCCCGATGGTTGTCCTTGAGCGCGGCGACCATCTGACGGGTTCGAGGCGCCTCGAGCATATCACGCATGCGGGCGGAACGCTCGATTGACGACACCCCATGCGGGCTCAGACACAAATTCTCGATGCAGGCGACCAGTCCGGCAAAGTAGAACTTTTGGCTTGCCAGCTTGAGCCGACCACCGCTATCTGCTTCCGAGAGTGAGTCCGTAAGCTCGTCGAGCGCCCGGGTGTCATCGGATACCTTGGCATACATGGTGGGATCAAAGGCATCTGTAAGCTTAGGTGCCGCCGCGTGGAAACAAGCGTCGCCGCATCCGGAGACGCGCTGCGCCTGCGAGAGCGCGCATGCCATAAACCCAACTGTGCGAAACGCCTTGTCGCACAAGAGGCATGCCTCAAACAGCGGACGGCTATACATCACGCCAGAGACTTGAGCAACCAAGCCGCCCAAAATCAACTGAGGCAACCCGGCCACCATCGAAGATTTGCTATCAATGGAAATATGAGTAGCATCCAAGACGCGCGAATGGCGCTCTCGATGTGCATCATAGCGGTCGAGCGACACCGTGGGGAACACTATGTCTGCCGCAGTATCGCACGCGATATCGACCATCTTGGAAAGGGATTGCGGAGCAAACCACTCATCGGCGTTCATGGCGATGATTTGAGAGCCGCGCGAGGCAGCAAAACCGGCACGAAGCCACGCGCCGCGCGTCGCGTCCTCGACGTCAATCAAATCAATATGGATGTCCCTGTCGGCAGCAACTTGAAGCGAATGGCGCACACCGGGCGCAGTATCGCGACAGACAACGACAATCTGCAAATCGTAGAGGTCTTGGTTCTGGATACTCTCGAGCGCACGCATCGCATAGCTGGGCGAACCTTCTACCACAAGGATCACCGAAAGTCGCGGATGCGAGCCACGTCGAACCAAATTATCCGTCCTCTCGACAGCAATGAATCAAAACGTGGTTCATGGTACACCCCGGCAATAAAAGCAATGAGACACCGGTTGCACTGCACGCCAAGAACAGATGTTGCACACGCGCAGCCCACAGATGACAGGTGTCGACGCACGACACGTCGAGCCCTCCCCTAGTCGAGCACGACAAGCTCGGCGGGATCGTAATCCACGCCCATAAACGTAAGGCCGCAGGCAGGAGCCGTGGGGCCCGCAGCGGTACGGTCGCAAGCATCGATAACCTCGCGCATCCACTCGGGTTCACGGCGATGCATGCCAATCTCGACAAGCGTGCCCACGATCGTACGGACCATCGAATGCAGAAACGCATTGCCCTCGATGGTAAACGTCAGGATGTCCTCGCCAAACGCAACCTCATGGCCAAATTCGGCACGCATCACGCAGCGATGCGTGGGCTTGCCAACGGCCGAGGCAACCTTGCAAAAGCTTTTAAAGTCCTGCTCGCCCAGCAGCGCGGGGCAGGCAGCAGACATAGCCTCAACATCCAAGGGATAGCGATGCCACCACACGGCGCCGCGGGACAGCACGGGGCGCGCATCGCGATCGGCAATACGGTATGTATACGTACGGGAATGCGCGTCAAAACGCGCAGAAAAGCCTTTACGGGCCTTGTAGACCTCGTTTATGGCGATATCTTTGGGCAGCAGGGCATCCATAGCCCGCAGCCACCTACGGCGCGTACAAGCGAGCTCAGCGTCCGTTACGGGCACGCTGATATACTGAGCCACGGCATGCACGCCGGCATCGGTACGCCCCGCACACGTCAGATCGATCGGGCGGCGAAGCAGCGTCTCAATGGCTCGACGTAGCTCACCCGCAGCCGTCGTCTGTCCCGGCTGCTCGGCAAATCCGCTATACGACGAGCCATCATAGGCCACGCGAAATACGAGTGTGGCGTCAAGCTCGGAAATCGAATTGAAATCAGACGGCGCAGTCATGGGCGCTCCCAACAAACAAGCAACGGTATCGCGACAAAAAAAGAGGGGTACGCGAACGTACCCCTCGAATATAGCCTATGCAGACGGAATGTCTACTCAGCGCTCTCCTCGGCAGCAGTCTCCTCGACAGCCTCGACCTTCTTGGGAGCAGCGGCCTTCTTGGGGGCCGGAGCAGCCTTCTTGGCCTTAGGCGTGCAAGGCTCGGTGACGAGCTCCATGATAACGATGGGAGCGTTGTCGCCCTTACGGTTGCCGAGCTTCATGATGCGGGTGTAACCGCCGTTGCGGTCCTGCCACATACCCTGAGCAGCCTTGTCGAAAATCTCGGCAACGAGCTGCTTATCGCCGAGCTTGGCGATAGCCAGACGACGAGAGTGCAGGTCGCCCTTCTTGGCCCAAGTGATGATCGGGTCGACGACCGAACGCAGCGCCTTAGCGCGGGTCTCGGTGGTCTTGATGCGGTCGTTCTCGAAGAGGGCCTTAGCAAGGCTCTTCTTCATGGCCTTGGTGTGGCTCGCATCGGTGCCGAGCTTCAGGCCCTTCTTAACGTTGTGACGCATGGTCTAGTTTCTCCTCAAATATGCGAAGCATTAAGCCTTCAGGCTCAGGCCCATGGACTCAAGCTTGTCCTTCACTTCCTCGATCGACTTAACACCGAAGTTACGGATGTTGAGCAGATCGTTCTCCGAGAACTCAACGAGCTGACGGACCGAGTGAATGCTGGCGCGCTTAAGGCAGTTGTAGGAACGGACGGAAAGGTCCAGATCCTCGATCTGCTTGTCCAGCTCGGCGTTGTCGTTGGTAACCTCGGGAGCGAAGATCGAAGCCTCCTCCTCGACCTCGGGGGTCTCGGCAAGGTTCATAAAGGCGGCCATATGCTGGTTGATGATATTGGCAGCCTGGACCACGGCGTCGCGCGGGGCGATGGAGCCGTTGGTCTCGATCTCGAGGACAAGGCGGTCGTAGTCGGTGTGCTGACCGACACGGCAAGCCTCAACGAGCTTGGCGCAACGGGAAACCGGCGAGTACAGCGAGTCGACGTGGATCACACCGATGGGATCGTTGTCACGCTTGTTGGCCTCGCCAGAAACATAGCCGCGGCCATAGCCGATGCGCATGCTCATGGTGAGATGGCCACCCTCGGTGAGCGTAGCGATGTGCTGCTCGGGGTTGACCAGCTCAAACTCGGACGGAATAAAGAAGTCCGCACCGGTGACCTCGCAGGGGCCGTCAACCGAGATGGTGGCGGTCGCCTCGTCGGTCGTGCCGAGAGCCCTGAAGACAAGACCCTTGACATTCAGGACGATGTCGGTGACATCCTCGACCATGTTAGGGATGGTCATGAACTCGTGCTGCGCACCATCGATCTGAATAGCCTCGACGGCGGCACCCTCGAGCGAGGACAGAAGAACGCGACGAAGGGAGTTACCCAGCGTATCGCCGTAACCACGCTCGAGCGGCTCGACGGAGACACGAGCAGACGTCTCGTTGATCTCTTCGACCTGAACCTGAGGCCTAATGAATTCTGACATGTATTACCTCCAGCCTCAGCAGCCCGGATGGACTACTTAGAGTAGAGCTCGACGATGAGCTGCTCGTTGATATCACCGCTGATCTGCTCACGCGTCGGCAGAGCGAGCACGTTACCAGAGAGCTTCTCGATATCGACCTCGAGCCAGCCAGGGACCTCAAAGCGCTCGGAGGAAATCAGGGCCTCCTTGATGGGGAGGAGGTCACGGAACTTCTCGCCGACAGCGACGACGTCGCCGGCCTTGACGCGGTAGGACGGGATGTCCACGCGCTTGCCGTTCACGGTGAAGTGACCGTGACGGACGGACTGACGAGCCTCTTTGCGGGTGCGGGCGAAGCCAAGACGGAAGACGACGTTGTCGAGGCGAGACTCAAGGATGATCATGAGGTTCTCACCGGTGACGCCGTTCATCTTGCGTGCCTTGTTGAAGTAGCCGTGGAACTGCTTCTCCAGAACGCCATAGATGAACTTGACCTTCTGCTTCTCGCGCAGCTGCATGCCGTACTCAGATTCCTTGCGACGGCGCTTGGGCTGACGGATAGATTCCTTCTTGCTGCTGTAACCGAGCTCAGCGGGATCGATCCCGAGCTGACGGCAGCGCTTAAGAACAGGAGTCCTGTCGATTGCCATATTGATACGATCCTTTCAGTTACACGCGGCGACGCTTCTTGGGGCGGCAGCCGTTGTGCGGGATGGGGGTCTTGTCCTGGATGCTCGAGACCTCGAGGCCAGCAGCCTGGAGGGAGCGGATGGCGGTCTCACGACCGGAGCCGGGGCCCTTGACGAAGACGGAAACCTTCTTCATACCGTGCTCCATGGCCTGCTTGGCAGCAGCCTCGGCAGCCATCTGGGCAGCGAACGGCGTGGACTTACGGGAGCCCTTGAAGCCCACCTGGCCAGCCGACTTCCAGGAAATGACGTTGCCCTGGGGATCGGTGATCGAAACGATCGTGTTGTTGAACGTAGAACGAATGTGAGCCTGGCCCACGGAAATGTTCTTACGGTCCGCGCGCTTCAGACGGGCAGCGCGAACGTTCTTCTTAGCAGTAGCCATCTATCTAGCGCTCCTTATTTCTTCTTCTTAGCACCGATCTGACGCTTCGGGCCCTTGCGGGTACGAGCGTTAGTGTGGGTGCGCTGGCCGCGGACCGGGAGGCCCTTGCGGTGACGAAGGCCGCGGTTGCAGCCGATGTCCATAAGGCGCTTGACGTTCTGGTTGCGCTCACGGCGGAGGTCGCCCTCAACCATGATCTGGTTCTTATCGATATAATCGCGGATGGCGTTAACCTCATCCTCGGTGAGGTCCTTAACGCGCGTATCCACGTTAACGTTGCACTCGACGCAGATCTTCGTCGCAGTGGTGCGGCCGATGCCGTAAATGTAGGTCAGACCGATCTCAACGCGCTTCTCACGCGGGAGGTCGACACCATTAATACGGGCCAACGTAGTCTCCTCTCTTAACCCTGACGCTGCTTATGACGGGGGTTCTCGCAAATAACGAGGACCTTGCCATGGCGCCTAATGATTTTGCACTTATCGCACATCTTCTTGACCGAAGGACGTACCTTCATCGTTCTTCCTTTCGGTAGCGCTCAAACTACTTCCCTACTATCTACTCGCCCAGCCGCAGGCGTTTAAAACTATGGCTGGTCTTCACACACAATCCGACCGTAGGTTGAGCTAAGCCTGCAGTCGGAAATGGAGTGCGTGTATGCGTGCCGCTATTTGTAGCGATAGGTGATGCGGCCGCGGGTCAGGTCGTACGGGGAAAGCTCCACGACAACCCTGTCACCGGGGAGAATACGGATGTAATTCATTCGGATCTTGCCAGAAATGTTGCACAGAACCGAATGACCGTTCTCGAGCTCGACCTTAAACATGGCGTTGGGCAGCGGTTCCTTTACCGTACCCTCGAGCTCAATTGCGTCTTCCTTCTTCACAAGCAATCATCTTTCTCTAGAAAACGACAGCGATTGAGTATTCTACAACACGTATGCACGCATCGTAATAACTTCGTAATGGCTCCACAACTAAATGGAACTTGTTACATTTCTCCGCCTTGGAGCGAACACCAAGCACCTTGCGCGTCGGTGGTGATAATCACCGGACCGTCATTGGTAATGGCGACGGTGTTCTCGTAGTGCGCGGCGGGCAGGTGGTCGTTGGTCGTAACAATCCAACCGTCGGAGCCCGTGCTCACATGGTTGGAACCCATCGTAACCATCGGCTCGATGGCAATGACCATGCCGGCCTGGAGGCGAACGCCCCTCCCCTTCTTTCCATAGTTAGGAACGTTGGGGTCCTCGTGCATCACGCGGCCAATGCCATGGCCCACATAGTCGCGAAGCACGCCGTAACCGTGAGACTCAGCGAGGGACTGAACGGCATAACCGACGTCCCCGATATGGTTACCGGGAACAGCCTGCTCGATGGCAGCCTTAAGGCAATCGCGCGTAACCTCGCACAGGGCCTTGGCCTCGGGCGTGGGTGTGCCGACAAAAAACGTCCAAGCGTTATCGCCGACCCAACCGTCGACAACGGCTCCCGTATCGATGGAAATGATATCGCCATCGCGCAGGATCATGTCGGGGTTGGGAATACCGTGGACAACGGCATCGTTGATCGATGCGCAAATGGTTCCGGGGAACCCGCCGTAACCCTTAAAGGCCGGGGTGCCGCCATGCATGCGGATAATCTGCTCCGCGAGCTGATCGAGCTCAAAGGTCGAAACGCCGGGACGAACCATGGCCCCAACGTGGCGGAGCGCCATCTTAGATAGCGCTCCTGCCTTCTTCATCTGCTCGATTTGCGTTGCAGACTTAATCTTGATCATAGACCGAGAGCCTCTTTGACATCCCCGTACACGGTCTCGCGAGCCTGGTCACCGTTGACCGACTTGAGCAGACCCTGGCCACGATAGTAGTCGACGAGCGGGCTCGTGGACTTCTCGTAGACGTCGAGACGGTTCTTGATGGTCTCGGGCTTGTCGTCGTCGCGCTGATACATCTCGCCACCGCACTTGGGGCAGGTGACATCGGCGGCGGTGCCGGTGTAACCGCAGGCGCGGCAGGTGCGACGCGAAGACAGACGATCGATGATAACCTCGGGGGCCACATCGACCAGAAGGGCGCAATCAATCTCACGACCCATGGCGGAGAGCTCGGAATCGAGCGTCACAGCCTGGGCGGTGTTGCGCGGGAAGCCGTCGAGGATGAAGCCCTGCTGGGCGTCGTCGGCGGCAAGGCGCTCCTTGACAAGGTCGATCACGAGCTGGTCGGGAACGAGCTCGCCAGCGTCCATGTACTTCTTAGCCTGAATACCAAGCTCGGTGCCACCCTTAACGGCAGCACGCAGCAGGTCGCCCGTGGAAATGTGAGCGACGCCAAACTCGGCGACGAGCTCCTGTGCGACGGTGCCCTTACCGGCACCCGGAGCTCCGAGCAATACGAGGTTCATGAGCAATCCTCCTCTAGCCTATTTAAAGAATCCATCGTAATCATACATCTTGATCTGGCCTTCGAGCTTATCGACCGTGTCGAGCACGACGCCGACCATGATGAGGATGGACGTGCCGCCAAATGCCTGGATCAGATGGTTACCCGTGAAGGAGAAGATGATCGAAGGCACGATGGCGATGAGCGCCAAAAAGACAGCGCTGGGAAGCGTGATCTTGTTGAGCGCGTTCTTGATGTAGGCCGCGGTAGCCCTACCCGGACGCACGCCCGGAATAAAGCCGCCCTGCTTCTTAAGGTTGTCGGCCGTGTCATCGGGGTTGAACACCATGGAGGTGTAGAAGTACGCGAAGAACACGATGAGGACAACGTTAAGCACCCAGTTGAGCCAACCGGTCGAAAGCGCGGAGGCAACTGCCTGAATCCAGCCGATGCCGGGGAAGAACACGGCAATCTGAGCCGGGAAGTACAGCAGCGCCGAAGCGAAGATGATCGGCACGACACCCGCGGTGTTGACCTTGATGGGCAGATAGGTGGTCTGGCCACCCATCATGCGACGGCCCACGACGCGTTTGGCGTAGGAGACCGGGATGCGGCGCTGGCCGCGCTCAAGGAAAACAATCAGCGGGATAACCAGCAGGATGATGGCGCAGATGATCACCATGGTGATGATGCCACCGGCATTGCCCTCGGTGCTGGAGAAGATCGCCTGCGGCAGACCAGCCATGATGTTCGCAAAGATGATCAGCGACATGCCATTGCCGATACCGCGCTGGGTGATGAGCTCACCAATCCACATGATCAGCATGGCGCCCGCGGTGAGCGTACCGACGATCATGAGGTCGAAGATGATCTCGGGAGCGCCGGCGCCATTGAAGCTGATGCCGAAGCTCTTAAAGAGGAAGAGGTAACCCACGGAGTTGAGGATTGCCAGAGCCAAGGTGAGGTAACGCGAATACTGCGTAATCTTGGTCTGACCGACCTCGCCCTCGCGGGCAAGCTCATGCAGGGAAGGCACAACGGCCTGGAGCATCTGGAGGATGATCGAGCTGGTGATGTAAGGCATGATGCCCAGCGAAAACACCGAAACATAGCTCAACGCGCCGCCAGAGAAAAGATTCAGGAGGGCCATAGCACCTGCGGCGACCGAATTGTTATCGGTCGAGAAAAGGCCCAGCATCCCCTGGAAGGGAATGCCGGGCACAGGAACGTGCGCACCAATGCGGTACACGACGAGCATAGCTATGGTAAAAAGAATCTTTTCGCGCAATTCTTTGATGCGGAAAGCATTCTTAAGACCATTTAGCACGGCAGCTCGACCTTTCCGCCGGCGGCCTCGATCTTGGCCTGCGCAGAAGCGCTGACCTTGTCGACCTTGACCGTGAACTTCTTGGTGAGCTCACCATTGCCGAGCACCTTGACGGGCTCGAACTCGCTCTTGGTGATGCGAGCGGCCTTAAGAGCGGCACCGTCGATTACAGCGCCATCCTCGAACTTGCGCTCGAGACGCTCGACGTTAACAGCGGTGTACTCGATACGACGGGGGTTGCGGAAGCCCGGAAGCTTGGGCAGGCGCATAGCCAGCGGAGTCTGGCCACCCTCGAAGCCGGCACCCTTGGTGCCGCCAGAGCGGGAACCCTGGCCCTTCTGACCGCGGCCAGAAGTGGTGCCGTGACCCGAAGAATTGCCACGGCCGACGCGCTTGCGGTTCTTGGTGGAACCGGGCGCGGGAGTAAGATCGTGAAGCTGCATTTGCTACTCCTCTACAATCTCGACAAGGTGCTTGACCTTGAAGATCATGCCGCGGACGGACTCGTTGTCAGCAATCTCGCGAACCTCGCGGATCCTGTGGAGACCGAGGGCACGGACAGTACGGACCTGGTCCTGCTTGCAACCGTTGGTGCTGCGGACCTGCTTGATCTTGATGGTGTCAGCCATGCTTAGTTCTCCTTACCGACGAACATCTCGGAGACCGTCAGGCCACGGCGAGCCGCGACGTCCTCAGGGCTGGAGAGCTCCTTGAGGCCCTCGACGGCAGCCTTGATGATGTTGAGGCCGTTGTCGGTACCGAGGGACTTGGACAGGACGTTCTTGATGCCAGCAAGCTCGAAGAGGGGACGCACAGCGCCGCCGGCGATAACGCCGGTACCCTCGACAGCGGGCTTGATGATGATGCGGCCGGCACCAAAGTGACCGAGAACCTCGTGCGGAATGGTGCCCTGATCGGTCACCGGCACGTGGAACATGTTCTTCTTGGCATCGAGAGACGCCTTGGAGATGGCCATGGGCACCTCAGCGGACTTGCCCATGCCAACGCCGACGTTGCCCTTGCCGTCGCCAACGACGACGAGAGCGACGAGGCTCATGCGACGACCACCCTTGACGGTCTTCGACACGCGGTTGATGTAAACGACGCGCTCCTCGAACTCGGAGGCCTCGCGCTGCTGCTTCTGATTACGAGCCATGTGCTACATACCTCCTAGAACTCGAGACCGGCGGCACGAGCACCGTCGGCGAGGGCCTTGACGCGGCCATGGTAGATACGGCCACCGCGATCGAAGGCGACCTTGGTGATGCCGGCCTCGATGGCGCGCTTGCCAACGAGCTGACCGACCTTCTCCGCAGCCTCCTTGTTCGAGGTGTGGGTGCCCTTGAACTCGGCCTCGAGGGTCGAGGCGGAGACGAGCGTCAGGCTGGAGCCCTTGCTGTCGTCGATGATCTGGGCATAGATGTTGGCGTTAGTACGGGTCACGCGAAGACGCGGACGCTCGGCGGTACCCGAGACCTTGCCGCGAACACGACGCTGACGACGCTTGAGGCCTTCCAGCTTCGCCTTATGCTTGTTCATACGTAAACTCCTAAAAAGGTTGATCTTGCCAGCACCTGACGGGGTGCTGGTCTTATGCGAGTGAGTCGGTTACGACTACTTGGCGGCCTTACCCAGCTTGCGGCGGATGTGCTCGCCAACGTAGTGGATACCCTTGCCCTTGTAAGGCTCGGGAGGACGATGGCCGCGGATCTCAGCGGCGATCTGACCGACCTGCTGCTTGTTGATACCCTTGACGTTCACGTGGGTGTTGTCGGGAACCTCGAAGGTGATGCCCTCGGGAGCCTCGACGATCACGGGGTGCGAGAAGCCCAGGGAGAACTCGAGGTTCTTGCCCTTCTGCTGCACGCGGTAACCGACGCCGGCGAGCTCGAGCTTCTTCTCGAAGCCCTCGGAAACGCCAACAACCATGTTGTGGATGAGGGCACGGGTGAGGCCGTGGCGGGCACGGGTCTCACGCTCGTCGTCGGGACGGGAAACGGTGAGGACGTTGTCCTCGACGTTGATAGCGAGCTTCTCATAGACATCGAGCTCGAGCTGGCCCTTGGGGCCCTTGACGACAACGTTGTTGCCGTTGACTGCCACTTCGACTCCGGCGGGAATCTGGACAGGCTTATTACCGATACGAGACACGGTGATCTCCTTTCCTTCTACCTACCGAGCGAATTACCAGACGTAAGCGATGATCTCGCCGCCGACGTTGTGCTTGCGAGCATCGCGGTCGGTCATGACGCCATGGCTGGTGGAAATAATGGCGGTACCAAGGCCACCGCGGACGCGGGGCATGTCGGCAACGCCGGTGTACTTACGCAGGCCCGGCTTGGAAATGCGGCGGATGCCGTTGATGACCTTAGCCTTCTTGGGACCATACTTAAGCGTGATGTGCAGAGTCTTCTGGGGAACGGTGTCCTCGACATCGTAGCCCTCGATGTAGCCCTCCTCGTGCAGAACACGAGCGATCTCGACGAGCTTCTTGCTGCTCGGCATGGAGACCGTGGCCTTGTTCACAGAGTTAGCGTTACGGATGCGCGTAAGCATATCTGCGATCGGGTCTGTAAGGTTCATACAGATTCTCCTTCGTTCTTGATGAACACGTGCTCTTGGTTCTTCGCCGCCCTTAACGGCAAAGCCTTTTTAGCGCGTTTTCCCTGTTCCAAACTGATGCTTGAAACGCTGGTAGTGACTTACCAGCTGGCCTTCTTAACGCCGGGAAGCTCGCCCTTGAGTGCAAGCTCGCGGAAGCAGACACGGCACAGGCCGAACTTGCGGTACACAGAGTGCGGACGGCCGCAGCGCTGGCAGCGCGTGTACTCACGAGTAGAGAACTTCTGCTTGCGATTGCACTTGACGATCATCGATGTCTTAGCCACTTATATCCTCCTCACATAGAGTATTGTTCGCCCCAAGCGCCGCCCCCTTGTGGGAACGGCACTTATAGGGCAGGTGAACCTATTTCTTGAACGGGAAACCGAAGGCGTCCAGAAGGGCCTTGGCCTCCTCATCGGTATTGGCGGTGGTCACGAAAGTGATGTCCATACCGCGCTGGTGATCGACGGAGTCGAAGTCGATCTCGGGGAAGATGAGCTGCTCGGTGACGCCCATGGAGAAGTTACCACGGCCGTCGAAGCTCTTGGCGGAGATGCCGCGGAAGTCGCGGATACGGGGGATCGCGACGGAGGTCAGACGATCGAAGAACTCCCACATACGGTCGCCACGCAGGGTAACCTTGCAGCCGATCGGCATACCAGCGCGCAGGCGGAAGGTAGCGATGGACTTGCGGGCACGGGTGATCATCGGCTGCTGGCCGGTGATGGCGCGCAGGTCGCGCACGGCACCGTCGATGGCCTTGGAATCGGTAGCGGCCTCGCCGACACCCATGTTCACGACAATCTTCTCAAACTTGGGGATCATCATGACGTTCTCGTACTGGAACTTGTCCTGAAGCTGCTGCTTGACCTCGTTGTTGTACTTGGTCTTCAGACGCGGCACATACTTCTCTTCTGCCATTGTTCACTCCTTCTTGGGGTTTTAAGCACGGGGCGTGGCCACGATGGGTTGTCCTCGTGCCTCCTGGCTGCATCCGCGCCGCTCATGGCATTTTGCGGTTTGGACTCGACACAGCAGGAGCCGACAAAACAATCGGTACTATACGCGCATCGGGAGTGTATTTCCAGAAAAACCTCGTCTGCCTGCACAACTCCACAACTCCCCCGCACAAATGGGTCCCAAAAAGCTGTTGCGGTGAAATAGGGACTGTTTGGCGGCCTAACAGGCTTAAACAATCCGTATTTCACCGCAACTTATTGGTGGGGATGCGATTAGCGCTTGCGGGGGACGAGTTTGGTGCGGCGCAGGTGGATCATCTCGGCGGCGATGGAGATGGCGATCTCCTCGGGGTCCTCGGCCTCGATGGCAACGCCGATCGGAAGGTGCAGCTCGTCGATCTGGTCCTGCGTAAAGCCTTCCTGCTCCAGGCGGGCGCGCACAAAGGCCGTCTTGCGGCGCGAACCCAGACAGCCCAGGTAGGCAGGCTTGGCACGCATGGCCTGAATCACCACGTCGATATCGGACTTGTGACCCGCCGTGGCGACGACCACCAAGTCGCGCGGACCGATGGGACACAGCTCGCTCAGGTTCTTGTAATCGACCAGGCGACGATCGTAGACACCGGGCACCCATTCGGGCGTCAACGTGCCGGGGCGGTCATCGCAGGCCACGACGGCAAAGCCCGCCGCCGTGAGCACGCGCGCCGTCGCGGCGCCCACGTGTCCGCAGCCAAAGATGTAGGTCAGGCCCTCGGGGCAGAGCGTCTCGACGTGCGCCGCGGGAATCTCGGAGGCGGCGTTAGTGTAGGTGACGTTACTCCCCTCCTCCACCAGTGAAAGCCCGGGGCAGCCCGCAATGGTATGGCGCGATGCCTCGCCATGGTACTCGGCCACATCGCCCTCGAGCGCGCTCGCGATAAACGGTTCAAAGTCGATGACGAAGTCGCCGATGCGCCGATAGACCAAGACGTCGGCAATTTCCTGGAACAACGGTGCCTGGGTCGCATCCAGATGTAGGTAGCACAGGCAGATGGCTCCGCCGCAGATCATGCCGGTATCGGAGTTCTCGCCGCCCATGGTGTAGCGGACCAGACGCGATTTACCCCCGGCCAGCAGCTCGCGCGCCTCGTCCAGCGCAAAGAGCTCAATCTTGCCGCCGCCGATAGTGCCCGCTTGGCTACCGTCGGCAAAGACGGCCATCCAGGCGCCCACGCCGCGCGGCGACGACCCTGCCGTGCCGGCCACGACCACCAGCTCGCACGTCTCGCCAGCACGCAGGGCGGCAAGCGCCGCATTCACAACATCGAGCTTTTCCATTGCCGCCTTCTATCCTCTAAAGACATCGGTGAGCATGGCGAGCGCCTCGAGCACGCCGCCGCCGACCGACGTCGCCTTGTCCGAAATGTAGTTGATATAGCTGGCATCGCCGCGCGGATCGACATCGACGCATTTAAAGCCCTCAGTCACCTGCACGCCGTTCGCCAAAAGCCCGCGCAGACAGCCATCGATCTGCGTGCGTATGGGCGTATCGCCCGCGTAGCCAATCACGTCTCCGGCGCGCACGATGTCGCCGATTGCGCGGTCGGACCGAAACACGCCGGCGACGGGGCTGTGAATAACGCGCTCCCTGCCATAGCCGGCGATAATGCCCGGCACGCCCGTGTTGGGCTGGGGCGAACCTTGGGTAATGACACGGCCCAGGAAATGCCCGCGCATGGTTTCGACCACGGCGTCGCAGTCAACCGGCGCGGTGAAGCCCGGTCCCACGGCAATAACGGCAGGCGCCATGTCGCGCGTGGTACCCAGGTTGCGCTTGGCCAGAATCGCGTCGACCACAGCCGCGGGTTTAAGCTCATCGAGCATCTTGGCCTGAGGGTCCACCACCACGGCGACATCCCCCGCTTGGGTAATCTCGAGCGCCTCAGCCGGCGTCTGCGCCAAGCGGGCGCGAATGCCCTCGACCTCGACCTCGCCCAAGCGAATGGCCTCGCAAAAACTGATTGTGCGACGGATGCACGTGGGAACCGCGATATCGGCCATGACGACCGACACGCCGGCGCGCACCAAACGGGCAGCGACACCCGTGGCGATATCGCCGGCGCCGCGAACATAAACGAGCATTCCCGGGGCACCTCCCTGTGCTACGGTTTGAGCAGAGCAAAAAGCGGTTCGACCGCTACTCTGATGATTATTTATTATCACAGTATTATACGGCGGTGAACAGATGGAAACGGTTAGCGGCAATCTTGCCTCGGCGCTCAAGATCGAGCCGGGCATTACCGCGATTATCGGCAGCGGTGGCAAGTCGACCTTGCTGAAGGCGCTGGGTCTCGAGCTCATGCGCGCTGGCGGCAGGGTGCTCCTCTGCACCACCACGCGCATGTTCCCCGTCGCCGGCGTGCCATGGGACGGGTCGAGCCGTCGCTTGGACGCCGTGCCTTGGAAGCCGGGGGCCCTGCATGTTCCCGGCTGCACCTGCGAGGCATGCGCGGGCATGAGCCGCGGAGGCATCTGCCAGGCGGGTGTTTTGGACCCGGAGACGGGCAAGCTCTCCTCCCCTGCCGAGCCGCTCGACCAGCTGGCGCAGCGCTTTGACTACGTCCTGGCCGAGGCGGACGGCAGCAAGCGGCTCCCGCTCAAGGCCCACGCCGCCTGGGAGCCGGTGATTCCCTCTGGCACGGCCAACATCGTCTGGATCGCCGGCGCCTCAGGGCTCGGCAAGCCCATCAACGAAGCCGTCCACCGCCCCGAGCTCTTTTGCGAGCGTTGCGGCTGCGAGCCTACCGACATCGCCACACCCGAGCGCGTCGCCATGGTGCTCAATGCCGAGATGCAGGCGCTGAAACTCAGCACCGCACGCGTCATGCTCAACCAAGTCGACACGCTCAGCGACCCCACGATGGCCGACCGCTTCGAGGCAGCTCTCGACCGCCCCGTCGTCGCCGGCAGCCTCAAGTAGCCGGCCCCATCTCCTCAGTTGCGGTGAAATACGGACTGTTTGGCCGCCAAACGGCCGCAAACAGTCCGTATTTCACCGCAACTGCGGAGGGGACACGGCATCTTTGCTGCTAGCGGGGCACGTAGCGGCCGGGTTGGGCTCCGGTGGGCTCGCCATCGCGCGCCACCAGCACGCCGTTCACAAACACGGCCTTGGCGCGGCCATGTGCCTCAAAGCCCTCGAGCGGCGTGTAGTCCACGGCCTGATGCTGTGTCGCGGCGCTGATTGTCCAGCGCGCTTTGGGATCCCACACGCACACATCGGCATCGGCGCCCTCGGCAAGACAGCCCTTGCGCGGGTACATGCCAAACACGCGCGCCGGGTTCTCGCTCATCAAGCGGCACAGATCCTCGGGTCCCAGCTGTCCCTCAAAGCTCGTGGCAATCGCGACGGGACGATGCTCCACGCCGGGCCCGCCGTTGGGAATCGCGCGGAAATCGTCGCGCCCGCGGTCCTTTTGCCCGTGCAGGTTAAAGCTGCAATGATCGGTCGCAATCGTATCGATCTCGCCGGCCACAAGCGCCTCGCGCAGCGCGGCACGGTCGCCGGCATGGCGCAGCGGCGGGCTCATCACGTACTTGGCGCCCGCAAAGCCGTCCTCGCCCTGCTCCAGATAGCAGGTGTCGTCAAGCATCAGATATTGGGGGCAGGTCTCGACATAGATATTCTTCTGCCCGCGCGCTTTGGCAGCACGAATGGCCCCGAGCCCCAACTTGGTCGAAAGGTGCACCACGTTGACTGGGGCGTCGCCGGCCAGGTGCGCCAGATACAGCAGGCGGCTCACGGCTTCGGCCTCACACACGTCCGGGCGGCTGAGCGCATGCCCCTCGGGCCCATGAATCCCCTGCTCGTACACGCGCTTCTGCAGCTCATTCACCAGCGTACCGTTCTCGCAATGCACGCACAGTATGCCGCCAATACGCTTGAGCTCCTCGAGCACCTCGAGCGTCTCGGCATCATCCAGGCGCAAATGATCGTAGGCAAAGTAGGTCTTAAACGACGATACGCCCGCCTCGCGCATAGCCGAAAGATCGGCGCGGTTGCGTTCATTCCACTCGGCGAGTGCCATATGAAAGGCGTAGTTGGCCGTGCAGGTTCCGTCGGCACGGCGATGCCACTCGGCCAAGGCATCGGGCATGGTCACGCCGCGATCGGCCGTCGCGTAGTCCACGATGGTCGTCGTACCGCCGCAGGCAGCCGCACGCGTGCCGGTTTCAAAGCTATCGGCTGTCCAATCCATGCCAGTCCAGCACTGCATGTGCGTGTGGCCGTCGATAAAGCCGGGAAACACCCAGCAGCCCGCGGCGTCCTCGACGGTATCGCCCTCGGCCGGCTCAATCGCCGCGGCAATCCGCACAATCTTGTCGCCCTCCATGGCAAGATCGGCGCGGCGAAGCCCCTGGGGCGTCACGAGCGCGCCGTTTTTGATGATGATCATGTTGCTCCTTATTGATTAATACAGTTGGCCACGCGATCAAAATACGAGCAGGCCGCGATATGCTCCGTTATGCGTCGCTGTCCCTCTGCGGTATCGACATCCCACAGCTCGTAGGCACGCGCCTCGACCAGCACCACGTCGGTACGGTCCTTGAGAATCGAGCCCCCGCCGTCCTTGCCTTCAAGACGCATGAGTGCATCGAATAGTTCCGCCGGAAAGAGCACCGGGCTCGAAGGCTCACCGTTGCACGCCAAGCGCACCGGATGTTTGCGGCCACGCTCGTCAAACGCGCGAACCATGGCCTCAAAAGAGTCCGTGCTCACAAGCGGCTGGTCGCCCGGCAAAAAGAGGCAACCTTTCCAGTTGCGTTCGACTCCCCACGAAAGGCCCGCACGGACGCTTTCGCTGCGCAGCTCGCCATCGTGCAGAACGCACGGGCAATGCTTGTCCTCGCAAATCTGAGCGACCTCGGGCCAACGCGTCGAAACCACGACGTCAAAGCCCCGGGGAACCGAATCGATGGCCCGGGCAATCAGCGGCTCGCCATAGATATCGGCAAGCATCTTGTTAGAGCCAAACCGCTTGCCCTCGCCCGAAGCCATAATGACGCATCCAAGTCTCATGGTGATACCTCCCCCGAAACCATCGTACCCATAACTCGCGCCGCGGGCATCCACATCGAAAGCGCTTATCCCGCACGCCCGCGATGCAAAAAAGGGCACCCCCGCCGGTTGGCAGAGCGCCCCCTTTACATGGCTTACCTCAACCCGGCTTTAGGCCTGGAGCCAACGGGCGGTGTTGCGCTCGTCGAGGGCATTGAGGGTAGCGGCGGGATCGGCAACCTTCTGCAGGAACATCATGGCTGCGATGGCGTACGGCTTGTAGCTGGCCTCCTTGTACATGCCCACGCGGTGCATGTCGAAGACATCGGCGTTAACCTCGCCGTGCTCGCAGGAGACACCGGAGATGTCGGCGGGCAGCGGGTGCATAAAGATGGTGTCCTGGCCGTTGGCGGTCTTCTCCATGAGCTCGGTCGTGGAGCACCAATCCTGATGGGTGGCGTTCTGAGCGAGCAGCTCCTTCTCGAGCGCAGCGATGCCGGCGTCGTCGCCCTCGGCGTACAGGTTGGTGCGCTTCTCCATGGCGGCAAACGGAGCCCAGCTCTTGGGGATCACGATGTCGGCGCCCTCGAAGGCCTCGGCCATGGTGTTGACCTGCTTAAAGGTGGTGCCGGACTCAGCGGCGTAGCCCTTGGCGCGCTCGACGACCTCGGGCATGAGGTCGTAGCCCTCGGGGTGAGCCAGGGTGACGTCCATGCCAAAGCGGGGCAGCAGGCTGATCAGCGACTGCGGGCAGGACAGCGGCTTGCCGTAAGAGGGCGAATAGGCCCAGGTAACGGCAACCTTCTTGCCCTTGAGGTTCTCAAGACCGCCAAACTCGTTGATGAGGTAGAGCATGTCGGCAGAGGACTGCGTGGGGTGATCGGAGTCGGACTGCAGGGAAATGAGCGTTGGGCGGTGATCCAGAACGCCGTCCTCGTAGGCCTGCTGGACAGACTCGGAGACCTCGGCCATGTAGGCGTCGCCCTTGCCGATGTACATGTCGTCGCGGATGCCGATGACGTCGGCCATGAAGGAGATCATGGTAGCGGTCTCGCGGACGGTCTCGCCGTGGGCGATCTGGGACTTCTTCTCGTCCAGGTCCTGCAGCTCAAGGCCGAGCAGGTTGGCGGCCTTGGAGAAGGAGAAGCGCGTACGGGTGGAGTTGTCGCGGAACAGGGAGACGGCCAGACCCGAGTCGAAGATCTTGGGCGAAACGTTGTTCTCGCGCAGCTGACGCAGGGCGTCGGCGACGATGTAGAGAGCCTTGAGCTCATCGGTGGTCTTGTCCCAGGTGTGCAGGAAGTCGCTGCCGTACATACCCTTAAAGTCGAGACCGTTCAGCTGCTCGACAAGCTCGGTAAACTTAGCGTCCATGTATGTGTCCTTTCCAAAGATGCGAATGATGGTAATGGGTAGATGCGCTCCGGCATGCGCGTGTGGCTAGAACATGCAGAGCGCTATGACGAGGACCCGCCACCGTCGAGGAAGCATGGGAGATAACGACCGCGGGCCCCAAGTCAACAGGGGGGGGCACCGGGGGCGCAAGCAGCCCCCCGGCTCAACAAAATCGAAGAATGGGACTAATCGATCTTGTTGTTGGTCAGACCGGCGCGGAACACGGTGGCGTCGCCATCGGCCTGGCTCGGATCGTAGAGGTTCAGGGCAGCCACATACATGGCGGCAGCGGTGACCAGGTCGTCCTTGTAGGTGACCTCGTTGGGAGCGTGGGCCTGAGACTCGGCACCCGGGCCAAAGCCGACGCAGGGGATGCCATAGCGGCCCTGGATGGAGACGCAGTTCGTGGAGAAGGTCCACTTGTCGCACAGCGGACGACCGGTGCGCTTGCCCATGCTGGGCTCGCAGCCGATGCGCTCGTCACCGAACATGGCCTTGTGGGCGTCGACGAGAGCCTTGACGTGCGGAGCGGTCTCCTTGTTGATCCACGTGGGGAAGTAAGCCTCGGTCTCGTAGACCTCGCCGGTCCAGGACGGACGGTCGTACATGTACATGGAGACCTTCACGTCGTCGCCGTACTTCTTGGCGGCCGGCAGGTTGCGGATCTCTTCCAGGCAGGACTCCCAGGTCTCACCGGCGGTCATACGACGGTCGATGGAGATGGCGCAGGAGTCGGCCACGGCGCAGCGGCTGGGGCTGGTGTAGAAGATCTGGCTGACGGTGCAGGTGCCGCGGCCCAGGAAGCGGGCGTCCTCGAAGTGCTCAGGGTTGTACTTGGGGTCGAGCATCTTGACGAGGCCCTTGATGTCGGTCGACTCGTCGCAGCCGTTGTTGTTGAGGGCGCGGACGTCGGCGATGATGTCGGCCATCTTGTAGATGGCGTTGTCGCCGCGGTCGGGAGCGGAGCCGTGGCAGGAGGTGCCGTGAACGTCGACGCGGATCTCCATACGGCCGCGGTGACCGCGATAGATGCCGCCGTCGGTGGGCTCGGTGGAAATGACGAACTCGGGCTTAATGCCGTCCTTGTTGTAGATGTACTGCCAGCACATGCCGTCGCAGTCCTCTTCCTGGACGGTACCGACGACCATGATCTTGTAGCCCTCGGGGATGAGGCCCATGTCCTTCATCATCTTGGCAGCGTAGGTAGCAGAAGCCATGCCGCCCTCCTGGTCGGAGCCGCCGCGGCCGTAGATGATC
The DNA here is from genome assembly GCA_959027945.1 of uncultured Collinsella sp. Taxonomy (GTDB): domain Bacteria; phylum Actinomycetota; class Coriobacteriia; order Coriobacteriales; family Coriobacteriaceae; genus Collinsella. Next base: position 12,243 of record CAUFRO010000001.1, on the reverse strand, counting down.
TCGTCGGTCTCGTAGCCCTCATAGGGATCGGCGTCCCAGTTCTCGATGTTGCCGATGCCGACGGTGTCGATGTGAGAGTCGATGGCGATGATCTTGTCGCCCTCGCCCATAAAGCCCATAACGTTGCCCAGGCCGTCAACCTTGACCTCGTCATAACCGAGGGCCTCCATCTCGGCCTTAATGCAAGCGACAACCTCGCCCTCCTCGCAGGACTCGGAAGGATGGCTAATCATTGCGCGAAGAAAACGCGTCATATCAGCACGGTGGGACTCCGCAGCAGCCTTAATGGCATCAAAATCGAGTTCTTTAGTCATTACAGTCAACCTTTCTACAAGGGTTTACCTACAGGTGGATTTCTTTCAGATAGATCACTTGTGCCAAGCAGCGTGAGGTCGAGCATCCGGCAAGCAAGTTAACGTAGGGCAGCGGAGCATATGTTTGCTCCGTCGCGAGTTCCGCACGCAAAGGAAAGCACTTAATGTGCTTTCCGTCTTGCGCAGGACTGTTCGAGCAGGGAGCAAACATATGCTCCGCCGCCCGGACAGGTCATCCTGCTAGCAAGTGGGATACTCGCCCTCCCAAACGATGCGACGGTACTGATCCGGATCGGTGTCGCCCTCGGTGGAGAAGCAGAGCACGGAGCTCGTCTTGTCCAGGCCGATGAGTTCCTTGAGCTCGGCGTACTCGGGATCGAGCATGAGAGTCTCGACCAGGCCGGTGGTCACAGCGCCGGACTCGCCGGAGATGACGCGCGGGTCGCCCTTCTCGGGAGCGCCCAAGGTGCGCATGCCGCGAGCGGTGACCCAGTCGGGGCAGGACACGAAGGCGGTGGTGTGGTTGCGCAGGATATCCCAGCCCAGGATGTTGGGCTCGCCGCAGCACAGACCGGCCATGATGGAGGGCATATCGCCGTCCACGATGCGCGGGTCGCCGTCGCCGGCGGCAGCGCCCTTGTACAGGCAGGCGGCAGGAGCGCACTCAACCACGACAAAGGTGGGCGGGTTATCGGGATACAGGTTGGTGAAGTAACCCACCACGGCGCCGGCGAGCGAACCCACGCCAGCCTGGACAAAGACGTGCGTCGGGCGGTTGATGGCCATCTCGCGCAGCTGCTCGGCAGCCTCGGAGGCCATGGTGCCGTAACCCTCCATGATCCAGGACGGGATCTTCTCGTAGCCCTCCCAGGCGGTGTCCTGAACGATGACACCGCGCTCGCAGGCATCGGCCTCGGCGGCGGCCATGCGCACGCACTCGTCGTAGTTGACCTCTTCGATGGTCACCGTGGCGCCCTCGGCGGCGATGTTATCGAAGCGGGGCTTGGTGGAACCCTTGGGCATGTGCACGACAGCCTTCTGGCCCAGCTTGTTGGCAGCCCATGCCACGCCGCGGCCATGGTTGCCGTCGGTGGCGGTAAAGAAGGTAGCCTGGCCAAAGTCCTTGGCAAGCTGATCGGAAGTCAGGTAATCGAAGGTGCACTCGGCAACGTCCTTGCCGGTCTCGTCGGCAATGTAGTTGGCCATGGCAAACGAGCCGCCCAGGACCTTAAAGGCGTTGAGGCCAAAGCGATAGCTCTCGTCCTTAACGCACAGGTTGGACAGGCCCAGGCGCGCAGCCTGACCGTCCAGACGGGCAAGCGGAGTGACGGTGTACTGGGGGAACGACTGGTGGAAGGCGCGGGCCTTCTTCACGTGGTCGAGACTCATGATTCCCAAGTGCTTGTCATCGCTCTTGGGCATCGTGTTGCCCGCCCACTGGATCTTATCGGCCATACAGTGAACTCCTTAAGTTCTCTCTTGCCGGCCCCCGCATACGCGTTTCAGCGCGATCCTATTCACACGGCTGAACTTTTATGTGGATGCCAAACAAAAAGTTTGTTAGTAATGTTCTACCACACTTTTTGATTGGCATACCTAACGAATTGTTTGTTGCCGTAATCGGTACTTTTTCGCCGCCGAACGGTCACACAACGCAGCGACGCTTTCGTTATTTGCGGTCAAGTGGGGTTTATGGCAAAGTGTGCCCAAACTAATTTTTAGGAAGGCACCCATGACCCCCGCACAGATTGAGTTTTACAAGCGCCTAGCACACGGCCTGGCGCTCCAATTTGGCCCCAACTGCGAAGTTGTCGTCCACGACCTGGAGACCGAGGACGTTGACCACTCTATCGTGGTGATCGAAAACGGCCACGTAAGCGGGCGCAAGCTGGGCGACGGTCCCAGCCACATTGTGTTTGAGTCCATGCACGAGGGTGCCACCGACGTACGCGACCGCGAGCCGTACCTCACCAAAACCACCGACGGCAAGCTGCTCAAGTCCTCGACGATCTTTATCCGCAACGACGAGGGCAAGCCCGTCGGCATTTTGGCCATCAACTTTGACATTACGCTTATGAAGGCTTTCGAACGTTCGCTCGACGCCTTTACCGGCACCGGCGGAACGGGATACACCGAGCCCGAGCCCATTACCAAAAACATCGGCGACCTGCTCGAGGACCTGCTACGCGAGTGCGAACAGTTTGTGGGCAAGCCCGCGGCGCTCATGACCAAAGACGAGCGCATTCGCGCCATTGGCTACCTCGACCGTCGCGGTGCCTTCCTCATTTCCAAGTCGAGCGAGCGCGCCTGCGAGTTCTTTGGCATCTCTAAATACAGCTTCTATAGCTACCTCAACGAGGCCAAAGCTGCGGCCAGCGACAAGTAGGAAGTTCGCCCAGTCGCCCCTCCCCTTTTGGGCGCGAGTTCTGGAATGCACGAATCCGAGACTCGGCTGCAAGGCAAGTTCCATATAATCGATGAGATAAGCATTTCGAAAGGGTGGAACAGAATGGCGTTGAGCAAGGCATCGTGCACCGGTCGCGGAGTGACTCCGGCAATTGGTGGACATGTGCACCGCATGTTCGATGGAGACGAAGACGATCTGTTTGCGTTGAGCCTCGACGACGTGATGGACGATCGCCCCTGGACCGCCGATGAGCTTATGGGCGGCGGGGCCCGCCCGTCAAGCCCGAATCCCTCGCTCGCGCCTAAACCCGCGGCGGCACCCGCGCCTGCGCCTGTTTCGGCACCTGCGCAATCGCCTGTTTCGGCACCTGCGCCTGCACCGATACCCGCACCTGCTCCGGCAACCATGCCCGTTCCCCACCTCGCAAGCGACCCGTCCGAGACGGCGGCGTTTCTCGCCGCGGCGGCGCAGGGCAAATCGGCCGACAGCACCGTTATGTACAGCGCCCAGCAGCTGCCTGTTTCTGCGACACGCAAGCCTCCGGTCACAAGGCTCGATGAGCCCACTGCCCATCAGGTCGCCTACGACTCGTGGGCAGCGGCCGATCTGGACGAGACCTCTACCGGCATGCCGGCGCTCGATGTTCCAGTTAACCCGCTTTTTGCCGCCAACACGGGCGCCGCGGACTATGAGGGCGGTGCGGCATATTCCGATTATTCCGATGACTATGCTGGCAACGGTCGCATCGAGACAGAGGATTATGGCACCGCATCGAGCGATTATCTCAACGATCCGTACGCTGCCACGCCTGCACCGGAATATGACCCGGAGGCCGCGTCCGCACCGGCGTATACCAAAAGCACGGGCGAAGAGCGCTTCGCCGATTATTACGCCAAGGAAAAGGCGCTGCGTTTCTCGGAATTTCCGCAGGCAGTCAAGGTTGCCTTTATCGCCATTGTCATTGCCCTGCTCGGCGTCATTGCGTTTGAGGGATTCCAGCTGTTCCGCGGCCCCACCCAAGCGGAGTCGGAGACCCAGCAAAAAGAGGACGATAACCAGTACCTGGACATCAACACCCTCAAGGGCGACCCCAACGACGAGGACGACGAGTAGCGAGGGTTAAGGGAGGGCCGGAAGAGCCGGCGGCACATTACGGCTCCAAAAGCCCTGTCATAAAGATGGGTAGATACAGCACGTCACCATCGCGGTGAAGATTACATTCCGCAAGTACCAGGGCGCGATCGATTCCGTAGCCCTTCGTTGCCAGTGCGTTATCGAGCGCCGCGTGGGACTTAAAGCTCTTGCCCGATTTGACCTCGATAGCAAGCACTTCCCCATCGAGCGTCTCCTCAACAAAATCGAGCTCGCCGACCTTTTTAGACGTAAAGTAGCGCAATCTGAATCCGTGGGCCTTGAGCTCTTGCGCGACAAAGCCCTCGAATGCCGCCCCCATATTCATGCCAAAGGGGCCTTCTGCCTCTCCATCAAAAACTCCTTGGGCAACCTTCTTGGAATATGAGGACATGAGCATTCCGGTGTCCAAGTAAAACAGCTTAAACAGATTTCGCTGCTCCCCCATTAAAAGAGGCGCTACCGGAGCTGTCACGTTATACACGGGAAGCGCAACACCCGCCTCCGAAAGCCAAAGAAAATGGTCTGTCACCTGCGAAAAACGCTTAACACCGCTAATCGACGACAGCTTGAATCGCTTGTTTTTTGAACCGGCCTCGCTGGGAATCAAATCATAGATATCGCGAATAACCAAGCGTAGCTCGGGCGGAGCGTACTTTGCGATGTCATCGCGATACAGGGCGTGAAGATCGCGGTGGATGTTTCGAACCTCGTCGACATTGCGCGTCGCCAAGAAGGAATTGACCGCGTCGGGCATGCCTCCCACCACCACATACTGATGGAACAGATTGAGCAAGCGGTCATACAGGTAGCCGGGGAGCTCCTCCTCATCCTTTAGACAGCCCCTGAGCATGTCAAACACGCTGGCACCAACGCCATTTGCCCAGCAAAACTCTTCAAAGTCGAGCGGGTACATCTGGACCTGCTCGACATACCCCACCGGCAGGGAATCGATGCCCTCGAGCTCAACGCCAAGGAGCGATCCGGTAAGGATGTATCGAAAGTCGCCGCGCTGGACCAGGTATTTGATAAACGTCACCACGTTGGGGCATCGCTGCACCTCGTCGATAACCACGACGGTCTTGTTCGCAACCATCGGCTGCGTCGCAGCGATAGACATGCGCATAAGCAGGTCATCCGCACTTTTCGCCGCCAAAAACGAATCACGCACGGACGCGTCGGCGATAAGGTCGAACGTCACGACATTTTCGAACGATTCGTTTGCAAAGACGTTGACCAGATATGACTTTCCTACCTGTCGGGCGCCCTTGACCAAAAGAGCCTTGTTAGGCGACGAGGCAAGCCAAGATTCAAACTGTGCTTTCGCTTTTCTCTGCAGCATAAGTGCATCCCTTATTACGTGCTGTTTTAGCACTAGGATACACTTTTCCGCGGTTGTTAGGTGCTCATTTCGACACTTTTTCGAAGTTCTAAAGTGTGCATTACGACACTTTTCCGTACTTTTACACGGGATATTTCGACACTTTTTCGAATTTAAGCCTAACAGCAGCCGGCGAAATCAAGCGCCGCTTGCACGTCATTTCGCAGGCGGCGCTTGATTTCTGTCCGTACACGTTGATAGACTTTCTCTTGCCCGCAAGGAGCGGGCGCGTTTTATCCAGAGTCGGGGTAGAGAGTTGGCTCCACGATCCCGACGCCAACCGGCCAAGAGGCACGGTGGCCCTGCCAACATCGATGAAAGGAGTCCGTATGGACAATTTCTCCGTGCGCAGTGAGCGCAACTTCCACAACCTGGCAACCAAGCCAAAACGAATGCATCTTCTGGACGAGCCGAGCGGCTATGCCTCGGCCATGGTCAAGAGCAGCCTCTCCCACCAGATGCGCTTTACGGTGCAGGTGCTCGAGGAAGAGCTCTGTGCTGCTGGCGGCCCGCACGTACTACAGATTAAGCTGCCCAGAAACGACTCGCGTGAGCCGTCCAGCTGGAAACTCTTCGCCGACGGCGTGTGCGTTGCGGACGGATCCGGCACCTTTGTTATGGATGCTATCGACCAGGGCATGATACAAGCCTGTAAGACATGGGGAGATCACGACGAATTTGCCGACATCGCAGAGGCAATCGTTCTAAGCAAAGCTGCATTTGATATCAAGGAGCGCGCTTGTCAGACGCTTTCATAAATCGCATGGACAGTTGGTCGGTTCCACGCCCAGCACCTGATCGAGGGCATGGTCGCCGCCGGGGTAGACCCGATGCTGGAAGATCTTCTCAGCGCTCCCGCGTAGATTAATCGAGCGCTCTATCGACAAAGATGCATCTACCATAACGGCATGGGGCGTGCTCGCCTTGTACCGACCCCAACCAATCCCGTCGGCGCGACTGCAGTCTCAAACAACCACCGGCACCATCCATCCGCACACGAGAGGCGATGGGCACAGGCGAACCCCTCAACCTCGCTATTCGTAAACTTCATCAGTGTTTCCACATCCCCATCAAAAGAATCCGAAAGACATCCCCCGCTAAGAAAACGCTTCTGAACATCTCGCTTTGCAGGCAAAGCCGCACCGGAGTGATGCAGAGGCCTGCGCAGGGTTTCACGGGTCCCCTTGACGCTGCCTAGCGGAAGTGCCACCCGGCATCCCTTCCATAACGCACGGGTAAACAAAGGGAAATAGCGCCACCCACCGCGCAAGGAAGGACGCCACCATGGATCTCACGAAAACGGCTAGAGAAATTACCCGCCTCATGCTCCCCTACCTGACCACGCAGCAGAACCGCCAGCTCAAAAAGGTTTTATCGCACTGCCTTTTCGATGAAAACCAGTTAGCTGAGAACAGCGGCGACAGTGACAACAAATCATTCCTCGATCTTTTTCTGTCCGCGAAACGCCTCGAAGGTTGCTCGGATAGGACTGTCGCCTACTACGAAGCAACCATTAATAAACTGCTTGAATCGTTCGACACGCCAGCCTGCGACCTGGGAACCGAAGAGATTAGGTCCTATCTTTCCGACTATCAGCAAAAAGCCGGCGTCAGTCGCGTCACCGTCGACAATGTCCGAAGAATCATCTCAAGCTTCTACTCATGGCTCGAAGATGAAGACCATATCATCAAGAGTCCGGTTAGACGCATTAAAAGGGTCAAGGCCCCACAACCCATTAAGGAAACGTATAGCGATGAAGTCGTTGAGATTCTTTGTGATAACTGCGGGTCGCCCCGAAACCTTGCCCTGATCGACCTGTTGCGCTCCACGGGCATGCGTGTGGGCGAACTTGTCTCGTTGGACAGGAGCTCTGTCGACACCATCAATCGTGAGTGCATCGTACACGGCAAGGGAAATAAGGACCGCATCGTCTATTTTGACGCAAAGACTAAAGTCCATATCGAGAATTACCTGTCAACCCGAATGGACAGCTCGGAAGCACTCTTCGTGTCGAGCAAGGCGCCACACGAGAGGCTACAAATTGGCGGCGTCGAGGCGCTGCTTAGAAAACTGGGGCGCGAGCTTGATTTAGGAAGGGTCCACCCTCATAAGTTCAGAAGAACGCTTGCCACAAAGGCAATCGACAAAGGAATGCCCATCGAACAAGTCCAGGTGCTCCTTGGCCATAAAAAAATAGACACCACATTAAGGTACGCAATGGTCGACCAGCGCAATGTCAAAGCATCCCACCGCAGGTACCTAACTTAAATTTCGATTTGTCGACCTGGGCGACGAAGTCGGCGAACTCCTGTTGGAGCTCGAGCGGAGGAACCGGAACCGGCAGCCTTGCCAGCTGAGTTTTAGGGATGTTGACCATGGATTTTGCCGATCCGTGGGCCATGCCTTGAATTAAATCGAGGCCACGGTCACTTCTCATGTACGCAAGTAAATACAGCGCGTTGACATCCTTCGGTTTCATACGAAAGACGAGATCGGGAAACATAAGGCCCCTCACTTCGTTTGGAACATAAACGGTTGTGCCAACTAGCTCAGGCGTATTTTTGCGTGCAAACAAGAGGTCACCCTTTTCGACCTCTTTTATAGACATGAAGTTGTCTTTAGAAATCACTTTGTTTTCGGAGGCGACAAAAGTACCTGAAGATAGCGCGCTCAGCTTAAGGACCCCAAAACCACCAACTCCTCGTGGGCCTTCTCCGCAATTCATACTTTTACCGGTATCAATGGAATCAACGCACTCCGATAGGGGCTTGAAACCCCATTTCTCATCCCCAAACATTTCGACAAATTGTGATTTACAGACGCAGGATGTCTGAATGGGCGGCGATGCTCAGCTCATTTATCTCGGCAAATATGACGGTATAATCACAAGGGCTGTAATTTGTATTTTTGAGCTCATAGGTACCTGAATGACTGAAGAACCGATAAGTAAATCCGAGCTGGGAAACCACTTACTCGGAGCCTGCGATATCCTGCGTGGCCCCATCAACCAGGACGAGTACAAGAGCTACATCACACCGTTGCTCTTCTTCAAGCGCATCTCCGACGTCTACGACGAGGAGACCACCGAAGCTCTAGAGATGTCGGACGGAGACGAAGACTACGCCGCCCTGCCCGAAAACCACAGCTTCGCGGTGCCGGACGGCTGCCATTGGCAGGACGTGCGCAACACCGGCGCAAACGTCGGCAAGGCAATCGTAGACGCCATGGTAGGAATCGAACGAGCCAACCCCGATACCCTCAGCGGCCTCTTCAGTAGCTTCGACGATGCGAGCTGGACAGACAAAGGCAAGCTCTCCGACGAGCGCCTGAAGGACCTCGTCGAGCACTTCTCAGCAAAGAAGTTCGGCAACAGAAACTACAGCGCCGACATGATGGGCGACGCCTACGAATACCTGATCAAGAAGTTCGCCGACATGCAGAAGAAGAACGCCGGCGAGTTCTACACCCCGCGCGAAATCGTCAAGATGATGGTCTCCCTGCTTGAGCCGAAACCTGGCGAGACCGTCTATGACCCCGCCTGCGGCACGGGCGGTATGCTCATCGAAGCCGTGCGGCAGATGGACAACTCCAAGCTAGCTTACGGAAAGCTCTATGGCCAAGAGAAGAACCTCAGCACGTCCGCCATAGCGCGAATGAACCTGTATCTCCACGGCGCGAAGGACTTCCGCATCGCCCAGGGCGACACCCTGCGCGAGCCCGCCTTCCTTGCCGGGAACACCCTCAGGTCGTTCGACTGCGTCCTCGCCAATCCACCCTTCTCCCTTAAGAACTGGGGATCCGCAGAGTTCTCCTCGGACCCATGGGGCCGCAACATCTGGGGTGTCCCCACCGACAAGTCGGCGGACTTCGCATGGGTGCAGCATATGGTCTGCTCCATGGACGAGAAGAGCGGTCGCTGCGCCGTAGTGCTGCCCCAGGGCGCACTGTTCCACGGCGGCAAGGAGGGTGCCATCCGCAAGGAGTTGCTCAAGTCAGACAAGGTCGAGGCAGTGATCTCGCTCGCGAGCGGCGTCTTCTACAGCACCGGCGTCTCCGCCTGCGTGCTGTTCCTCCGGAATGACAAGCCTCCGGCGCATCGGGGCCGCGTCTGCATCATCGACGGTACCGAGATCTTCACCGCCCAGCGCGCGCAGAACATGATCACGGAGGAGAACGCTCAGGAGATGCTCTCCCTCTATCAATCCTACGAACCCGTCGTAGAGAAGTGCGCCATCGCGACGCTCGATGATATAGAGCGCGAGGGTTACGTGCTCTCGGCGAACAATTACGTCGAAAGAAGGCGCGAGGAGATCGAGCCGCCGGCGGAAACCAGGAAACGTTTCTACGACCTCCTTCGCCAGACGAGGAAGTCCGAGGAGAAGCTCCTTGAGCTGCTCTCAAAGGGAGGCTATGTCGATGGAGAGTAGAATCCCCCAGGAAGAGCTGAACAACCATCTATGGAACGCGGCGGTTCTGCTGCGCACCTACATCGATGCCGGCTCGTACAAGCAGTACATATTCCCGCTGCTATTCTTCAAGCGCCTCTCAGATGTTTACGACGAGGAGACCGCCGAGGCATTGGAAGCCTCTGACGGAGATGCGGAGTTCGCCGCCCTTCCCGAGAATCACAGCTTCGCAATCCCGGACGGCGCCCACTGGTGCGATGTCCGCGAGGCCACGGAAAACATCGGTAAGGCCATCGTGGGCGCCTTCCGCGCCATCGAGACGGCCAACGGTTCCAAGCTGCGTGGTATCTTCGGCGACGCCGCCTGGACTAACAAGAAACGACTTCCCGACCGCCTGCTCAAGGACCTCATCGAGCACTTCAGCGCTATAACGCTCTCCATCGCCAATTGCCCCGAGGACGAGCTCGGCCAGGGCTACGAGTACCTCATCAAGAAGTTTGCGGACGATTCTGGACACACCGCTCAAGAGTTCTACACCAATCGCACGGTCGTCCACCTAATGACCGAAATCCTCCAGCCCAGGCCCGGCGAGTCCATCTACGACCCCACCTGCGGCAGCGCCGGCATGCTCATCTCCTCCATTGCCCACCTCAAACAGCACGGAGAGGAATGGCGCAATGTTCACGCCTACGGACAGGAGATCAACCAGCTATCCTCCGCCATCGGACGCATGAACCTATTCCTGCACGGCGTCGAGGACTTCGAAATCGCAAACGACGACACGCTACGGCACCCAGCCTTCCTCGAGGCGGGAAAGCTGCGCACCTTCGATATGGTACTCGCTAACCCTCCCTACTCGATCAAACAATGGGACCGCGAGGCGTTCGCGTCGGACCCCTACGGCCGCAACTTCCTCGGCACCCCGCCGCAGGGACGAGCAGACTACGCCTTCATACAGCACATCCTCAAGAGTATGGACCCACACACAGGCAGGTGCTCCATTCTCCTCCCCCATGGCGTACTCTTCCGCAACGAGGAATCGGAGATGCGCGAAAGGCTCGTGAGAAGCGATCTCGTTGAGGCGGTCATCGGACTCGGCGCAAACCTCTTCTTCAACTCGCCCATGGAGGCCTGCATCCTCATCTGCCGCAGCGAGAAAGCGCCGAATCGAAGCAAGAAAATACTGTTCGTAGATGCCTCTGCCGAGGTAACCCGCAAGAACGCGCAAAGCTACCTTGAGCCTCAACACATCAAGAGAATCGTCGATGCCTACCGATCTGACGAGGACATCGAAGGGTTCTCATCCCACGCATCGTTTAGTGAGCTCGAGGGCAACGCCTTCTCGCTCTCCATCCCTCTGTACGTGAAGCCCTCCAATGATGAAAATGCTGACGACAGAAGCATCGAGGAGACGGTAGAAAGCTGGAGAGCCGCCTCCACAGAGGCCGCGTCCCTGCTCGATATTATTGCTGCGAAATTGCATGAAAACGATGGTGAGTAACATGACCCACGTTTGCCTGGGCGATGTGGCCCGCGAAATCAAACAGAAGGTCCCTGTAGACCAAGAACTGCCGACGGTCGGCCTTGAGCATCTGGACCCCGGCGAAGTCGAACTCGCCCATTGGGACGAAGGTGTCGAGACCACCTTCACTAAGGCTTTCTCAAAGGGGCAGGTGCTGTTCGGGCGTCGCAGGGCCTACCTGCGCAAAGCGGCCGTCGCCCCATTCGACGGAATCTGCTCTGGAGACATCACCGTCATCGCCCCCAAGGACAACCTCTCTCCGAGGCTGCTCCCGTTCATCATCCAGAACGACGCCCTATTCGAGCACGCCGTCACCAATTCGGCAGGCTCCCTCTCGCCAAGAGTCAAGTGGCAGAGCCTTTCGCAATTTGAATTCGAGCTTCCCAGCATCGCTAAGCAAGAAGATCTTGCCGACATACTCTGGACCGCACAAGAAACGAGGTCTCACTACAGGCAGCTGCTTACAGCCTGCGATGACGTCGTCAAATCACAATTTAGCGGCCGGAGGTGCGCAGCGTGACAAGGTATAGGTTCGACCAAATAGCAGAGAACAGCACCGCGAAGAAGAAACCCGAGGACAGCGACCGCGAGCGATATGTCGGCCTCGAGCACCTAGACCCCGGCACGCTCGAAGTGACCCGCTGGGGTGCCGAGGTGACGCCGAAGGGCGACAAGCTCCTCATGGAGAGGGGCGACGTGTTGTTCGGTCGTCGCAGGGCCTACCAGAAGAAGGTCGGCATCGCCCCGTTCGACGGCATCTTCTCGGCGCATGGCATGGTGCTGCGCCCGAGAACCGACGTTGTCGATCCGGACTTCTTCCCGTTCTTCATTAGCTCGGACGTGTTTCTCGATGAGGCCATCCGCGTCTCCGTGGGCTCGCTCTCGCCGACGGCGAACTGGAAGGACCTCAGGGTCCTGGAGTTCAGCCTGCCGACGTTGGATAAGCAACGCGAGCTTGCCGGCATCCTCTCTGAGGCCGAGCAGCTCAAGGGGTGTTACCGCGGCTTGCTTGCCACCTGCGACGACATCGTCAAATCACAATTTGTCGAGATGTTCGATAAGCCTGGCATTCCGATAAAACA